>NZ_CP015438.1:2183162-2834744 GCF_001634285.1 Anoxybacillus amylolyticus | reverse complement strand
GGTCGAAAGAACTCGACGACAACTTGCCAACGAAGCATGATGCCAAAGACGCCCTAGTCATCGCAAGACTGGTCAAAGACGGACGTTTTAGCTATCCACGTATTCTCCATGAGGTGGAGGCGGAATTGCGGGCAGGAAGTACGTTTCGAGAGTCATTAATCAAGGAACGGAATGCCGTCCACAATCAAATGATTCGTTGGCTGGATCGGTACTTCCCTGAGTTTGTGCAGGTGTTTCCGTCGTTTGGCAAAATGGCATTGGTGGTGTTAGAAAAAACGCCATTTCCGATGGACATCGCAAGTCAGACGATAGAGGGGCTCATGGAGCGTTATCGGCAAAGCGAGGCGCTAAAATGCCCACAGAAACCGAAAGTGCAAAAGCTGTTAGAGATGGCTCGCCATTCGATTGGCATCACGGAAGGACAACAGATGGCCCGTATCGAAATCGCCACGTTGGTCCGCCGATATCGCCAATTGGAACAAGAGATCGCAGCGTTGACGGAAGAGTTAACTGCCCTTGCACAAACGACGGTCGAATATGAATGGCTCCAAACGATTCCGGGGCTAGGAGAGGCGACGATCATTGAACTGTTGTCGGAAATCGGGAGTTTTCATCAGTACCAAGATCCGCGGCAATTGATCAAATTAGCGGGCTTGACGTTGAAAGAACACTCGTCTGGACAACACAAGGGGCAAAAACGAATCTCGAAGCGAGGACGAAGACGGCTACGCGCCCTTCTCTTTCGGGTGATGATACCACTCATCCGCCATAACAAGGCGTTCCGAACGTTGCACGAGTACTATACGACACGTCCCGTCAATCCGTTGCGTAAGAAGCAATCCATTGTGGTGTTATGTGGCAAGCTATTGAAGATTCTATACGCGGTTTGTGTGAAACAACAAGCATTTGATGAGGAACGAATGATGCAAGATATCTTCTCCTCCACTCAAGCACAGGCAGCCTAGAGCCGCCTCCTTTGACAAGAAAAACTGTCTAAACAACCAGATGACACGGAGAAGCTGGCACGATTTTATACATTCGACCTCGAGTCCCTAAGAAAGCTTAGCCGGCCTCTGCCTGGTGAAGAGACCGAACGAAGGAATGTAGGCACAAGGATGCCCAGAGACATGGGAGGGTTCGTCCTCATCAGCTATGCAGAGATCCAAGGTGCATCACATACACATCCATCCACTGCAGAAAAAAATACCCAGCAGTGACCGCGAAGCGCACCATGGATTGTTAGATATCAACAAAAATGAAAAAGTATGTAATGAGTTTTGTCGAAAAATATTTTTTTGGCACCCCTAAGATGCCAAGAAACCTTGATATATCAACATTTCTAGAGGGAGGCATGAGAATTAAAGGGAGGATTTAGAGATGGTTAACTTAGTAGATTGGATATCTCAAACGAAAGCATTAGGAATTGATCCAGTAGCGGCAACAATTACATCGTTGGATGAGATTTTTAAGTGGGAGAAAGAAAAACAAGAAGAACTAAAAGGCTATCTAATAGCAGAAAACTTTAAATATCATTATGAAAACAACGAGTATTATAGAAATATTTGCAAATGCAATGTATCCATTCAGCCCAATACTAGTGAGATTTTCAGAATCCAGCACCAATAGGGCATTTCCAGTATCGAAAATGCCCTAGGAGGAATGGAGAATCGTTTGGAGAGACTCCCCACTTAGAAGTCTTTGCAACGATTCCCAAACCGGCTTTCCGTGTTTTTGCAGGGTAGAAATGACGCTGCGAATGGTGCAGAAAGCCTCGGCATCGTCTTCCTGACGAAACGTTCCGGAAATTTTTTGTTTGACTTTCACCATCCGCAAATCACGCTCGGCTTGGTTGTTGTCAAACGGCACTTCTTTCTTTCGCAGGAAGAGAAGCGCTTCTTGCTTGCGCTTTTCCAGGCGCTGGATGAAATTTTGCGCGTTGCGGACGCCTTCATGGTTGCCTTGTCGGCAACGTTCATCGAGTTCTTGTCGACCATTCGCTAGAAGCTGGTCGTACACTGCTTCCCAATACCGGACTTCCTCTTCCGGTAGAGCTCCGCCCGCTTTCTCCACCGCCTGTTTCATCTCCAACAGTGCTTCGGTCATCTCTTTCGACCATGAATGGCCGTAAAGTTCCGTATATGCCCGAAGCTCCCGGAGATGATGGGCGTGGCAAAGCGCATGGCTCGCCTCTGTGTACATCGGGTACACCGAATACGCATCGTGTACCATCGTTCCTTTGTACCGTGGCAAGATCCCGATGTCGTCCGTCGCTTGCTTTCCACGGGAACGATGAAGCCCGTATCGTGTGACCTTGGCAGTGGAAGCCACATGCACCCATTGGTTCTTTCTGTTCACACGCAGGCTCGTTTCATCGACGTGCAACGTGCTGGAGGTTAGCAACGCCGTTTCGATCTCTTTGAGCGCTGCTTCTAACACAGGGAGCCACCGTCTCGTCATGTTCACGACTGTGCCTGCACTGATTGAATGGCCCACTAACGCTTTGACCATCTCCGTGACACGCTCGCACGGGATCAACTGCGCATGATTCCAGTATAAAACAAGGGAAGTGATGGCTGGTCCGTACTGGACATGATTCGTGACATAAAAAGGGAACTCTGCCTGCTGGACGAGATGACATTTCGGACACCCCTTCACTTCCCGTTCGTGTTGAGTCACTTCCATTCGAACCACTGGGAGGTCGAACACTTGGCGAATGTCTACTTGAAGCGGAGCAACATGTTCTAAAGAGTGACCACATCCTTTGCATTTGGTCACGCGGTGAAGGACTCGATGGTCAGGATTCGGTACTTGGCGGAGCGTCGTTCCTCGATGCCCTAGTTGCCCTCCCGGCTGTTTCTCCGACGGTTGGCGAGAAGGGGATTTCGCCACAAACCGGTCAGAGGACGGCGGTAAGTGGCTGTTCGTACTGTTTTTTTTCGTACGGGCTTCTAATTCTGCAATACGTGCTTTTAATTGTTGGTTTTCTTGTCTTAGCTGCTCGTTTTCTTTGATGAGTTTTTCGATGGTTTGCGCTTGGCGCTCGATTTTTGCGACCATGCTTTCGAGTGTAAAGACCGCTTGTTGAAAATCAAAAACAACGTTTGCCATCGTGTTCACCTCCCTTGTCTTGGATGGTACTAGTATAGACAAGGGGAGCAGAAATAAACCCGATCTCGTAAACTTTTTCTATGTAACGGCTGAATAGTTACCTTCTCTTTGTTTGAAAAACCCGTCTTCTAATCCAAACACCTCAATCGTTTCGTACACAGGGTCAACAATCCAATATTCTTGTACGCCGAACTGTTCATACAATTTAAATTTTTCGTTTCGGTCTTTTAACGCTGTAGACGGAGAAAGAACCTCGACAATGAGTGTTGGTGCGCCTAAACAGCCGTTTGGTGTTAAGTTGTTTCGGTTGCAAATGACTGAAATATCTGGTTGCACAACATGTTTTGCATACGTGTAGTCGTCGCTTTCGGAGAGACGAACATCAAACGGAGCAATGGCGACGTAGCAATCTTTATTTTGAAAGTATGAACGAAACGAAAACGATAGTTCCATGACGGTAAATTGATGCTCCCATGTTGGTGAAGGGCTCATGTTGTAAGCTTTCCCGTCAATGAGCTCCCAACGCCCGTCCCATTGAATATAATCGGCATACGTATACAGTTTGGATGATTCTGGCTTCATCGCATATCCCTCACTTTTTTCATTATTATACCATACATCATTTCATCATTGACCATTGCAGGTTTGCGTCATATGGGAACGGTCATCATTTCAGCAGCGATCATTTTAGGAGGAACGTTTGCAGCGATGTATCCATCGGGCGTATTATCGCTATTGCAAATTGCAACCATATATCTTAACAGGGTTCTTTTTATATGCGCTCGTCGTTTTGCCGCTATTCATTCCGGTGATGGCAAAAACGTTTAGGCGAGCAAAGTGGCCATTTATGAAGGAAGAGCGGGTGTCGATGCCCGCTCTTTTGTGATATAATGTAAAAAATAGTTGTTGGAGTGAAGTGAAGTGAGAAAAATGAGTATGTCTGAACTAAATGATTGGATTTTTTCACGCAAAGGAAGTGTAGAGCGGGATATATTAAAAGATGGAAGAGAACAACATGTGCGTTTGCGCGCACGCGACAAAGAAGAAATGCATATATTAGATGAATTATGCATGAAACGATGGAAAAAAGCTGAACAAGAAGGAAAAATTCGATATGTAAACGAACGAGTGTGGTATTATGAATTCGATTAAAGAGGCGAGAGAAAAACTTCAGTCGCTTCGAACGAAAACATCTTTTGAGAAAATGGTTCAAGTAACAGCCATTTTAACTAAACTGTTAGAGCCGTATCGCATACGTCCAATTATTGTTGGTGGGCTTGCTGTTGAAATATATACGCGCGGCGATTATACGACAGTAGACATTGACTTAATTGTTAGTGATCGTGAAAAAGCAGGACAATTGCTCATTCAACTTGGTTTCACTCCATCAGGAAGACATTGGTATCACGATGAATTGTTTGTTAGTGTTGAAATTCCAAATGATATGTTAGAAGATGCTGCTGATGATAAAGTGATTGAGTTAAGACTAGAGGATGGATTTCATGTATATGTCATCGGGATTGAAGACATTATATTAGATCGCTTGCGAGCATGTGTGCATTGGAAATCGAATTCTGATTGTGAATGGGCAAAAAGAATGTTTCTTCTTCATAAAGAGCGACTGGATTTGATATATATGAAACAAATGGCGAAAAAAGACGGAACAAGCAAACAACTAGAGCAATGGTTGTAAACGAGAGCGGGTGTCGATGCCCGCTCTTGTTGTTGATGCGTCACCTGTCGAATGATCTCGGCAATCCATGTTGGTGAAGGGAAGCTTTTCCGTGGGTGAGCTCCCAATGCCCGTCCCATTGAAAATTGGCATACGTATACTCTAGCTTCATTGCATATCCTTGTTTTTCCTTATTACCACGTGATTTAATCGTTGACGATTTTCTCTATAATAGTTATATTATTTAATAGTTAAATAGTTGAACTATATCGAAAGAGGTGGTTGTTTGCATAGCAACGTGCATGAATTAATTGAACGGTATTTGTCTGTTTCGTTTCTTGTTAACAAAAAAGCGGCAGCGCTTGTGAAGTGTGAACTGGATGAGATGACGAACGACCAATACTACTTGCTTCGCTATATGAGCAAACGAAACGTTTGTACATCGAGCGAATTGGCGGCAGTGTTTGCCGTTAATAAAAGCGCGATTACGGCGATGACGAATCGGCTAGTCGAAAAAGAAATGATTCAGCGCCTTCGCGACGACAGCGACCGCCGCGTCATTTATTTATCGCTAACGGAAAAAGGAAAAGCGTGGCTAGCGGAAACAGAAACAAAAATCCATCACTTGGTCGAATCGCTTATTACGCAATTTTCCGAAGAAGAAATTGAATCATTTATTCAAACGTATGAAAAGTTAGCGAATATTTTACAAAAGCTGGAGGAAACGAAATGAGAGCTATCGTGAAAGGAAAATGGTTCGTTTTGCTCGCTTGGATTGCCGCGGTTGTCGTGCTTGTCATGACGGCACCAAACATGGCCGACCTTGTGCGCGAAAAGGGGCAAATTACTGTTCCAAAAGGCTATTCTTCTTCTTTAGCCATCGATATTTTAAAAGAAGTGCAGCAAAAAGAACAAAAAGGGAACGAAACGAGCGTTGCCCTTGTTTTTCATCGGAACGGAAAACTGACTGACCAAGACTGGAAAGAAGCTGAAAAAGCAATTCAACAATTAGAAAACGAGAAAAAAATGCTTGGAATCACGCAAATTATATCTCCGTTTCATGAAAAAGAATTGAAAGACCAACTCGTGTCCAAAGACGGCACAACCATTTTAACATCTATTAAATTAGATCGCCGCGACCGAAGCGCGAAAGAAATTAGCCGCGCACTTTACAAAGCGATCGACAACATTTCTCTTCAACACTATTATACGAGCAGCTGGATGATTGACGAAGATGTCATCGCCAGTTCGCAAGCAGGGCTAAAGAAAACGGAAGGAATTACCGTCGTTTTTATTTTAGTCGTTCTATTCGTCGTTTTCCGCTCGCTTGTCGCGCCATTCGTTCCGCTTCTAACGGTCGGTATGACGTATATCGCTTCCCAGTCGATTGTCGCCTTTTTAGTCGATCGTTTCGATTTTCCGCTTTCGACGTTTACGCAAACGTTTTTAGTCGCGGTGTTATTTGGCATCGGGACGGACTATTGTATTTTGCTATTAAGCCGGTTTAAAGAAGAACTTCCACGGCATGAAACAAGGGTAGAGGCGATTGCGGCGACATACCGTACGGCAGGAAAAACGGTCGTATTTAGCGGTCTTGCTGTCATGATTGGCTTTGCGGCGATTGGACTGTCGACGTTTAAACTGTACCAATCCGCTTCGGCCGTTGCGGTCGGCGTTGCCGTTTTACTTATCGCGCTCATGACGCTCGTTCCGTTTTTTATGGCTACGCTCGGTCCAAAGCTATTTTGGCCAGCGAAAGGAACGCTTGAACATAAGCAAAGCAAACTATGGGAATGGGCAGGACGTTTTTCGTTTGCGAAGCCGCTTCTCTCATTAGCAATTGTCGCGGTCATTACGCTTCCGGTGCTATTTACTTACGATGGAAAGCTGTCGTTTAACTCGATGGAAGAAATCGGCGATCATTATCCATCGGTTAAAGCGTTTCATATTATTGCTGATAGTTTTGACCCTGGCGAAGCGATGCCGACACAAATTGTCATTAAAAACGATGAAAACATGAATGCGCTCGACTATTTTTCTTTAATCGAAAAAATTAGCCGCGAAGTCGAGAAAGTCGACGGCGTCGATCACGTCCGTTCGGTCACTCGTCCAACAGGAGAGCCGATTGAGCAGCTATTTGTCACCAAGCAAGCAAAGCAGCTAAAAGAAGGGCTTGGAAAAGGAACGAACGGCATTGAGCAAATTCGTACAGGGCTTAGCAAAGCAAGCACAGAACTTTCTGCATCGGCACCAAAATTAAAGCAAGCGACGAGCGGAATCGCAGGGCTTGTGTCAGGAACAAATCAGTTAAAAGCAGGTGTCGGTGAACTGCAAAACGGATTAGCGCAGCTAGAGCAAGGGGTGCGCAGCGGAGCAGTTGGAGCAGGTGAATTAAAGCAAGGGCTTACCACCATGCAAGACAATGCGAAAAAATTGCTTGCTGGTGCTGAACAGCTGTTGCAAGGGTACGAGACAGCAAGCGGTGGGTTAAGCTCCCTTGTTGAACAATATAAGCAGATGCAAACAGGCATGAACGCCTTGGCGCAACAGTTGTCTGGCATTAACGGCTCGCTTCAGCATATTGAACAAACACATCCAGAGTTGCAGCAAGATGCAGAATATCAGCAAACGAAACTAGCGATGACAGCGCTTGCCAAACAGTCGCAGCAAATGGCTGGCGGGTTGGCGCAGTTAAATGGAGCACTCCAGCAAACGAGCGCGGGTGTCCAACAAGCGAATCGCTCATTTCAAGAGCTAATCGCTGGACAAAAAGCGTTCATCGACGGAATGACAAAATTACTTGCTGGTATGGAGCAATTGCAGCAAGGATTAACTAAAGCAGCGGACGGCCAGCAGCAAATCGTTCAACGTCTGCCGCAGCTCTCGAACGGATTAGGCCAAGTGGCGAACGGTCAGCAACAGCTATTAACAGGCTTTTCGCAACTTGATGGACAAATGAATCAACTTATTACCGGCTTGGACAAAAGTGCAAACGGCCTTCACCAAGTCACAACTGGTCTGGCCTCGGCACAAGACTATTTATCTGAGCTATCCTCTTCTCCTGATGAAGAACTAGCCGGATGGTATATGCCGAAACAAGTGCTCGATAGCCAAGAGTTTGCACGAGCGAAAGAAGCGTATTTATCAAAAGACGGAAAAGTCGTCACGCTGGATGTCGTGTTCCGTACGAATCCGTATGCGACGAAAACGATGGAGAAAATCGACGATGTGAAGCAGGCAGTCGAAAGGGCAGTGAAAGGAACGAAATTAGAAAATGCGAAAGTGGCGGTTGGTGGAGTCACAAGCATTTATTCGGATCTTCACACCATTTCTGACAAAGATTATGCCCGTACAGTATTGTTTATGTTTGCTGGTATTGCGCTTATTTTAATCGCGCTCCTTCGTTCGTTTGTCATGCCGATGTATTTAATTTTATCCCTTGTTTTAACGTATTACACGTCGATGGCAGTGACGGAGTTGATTTTCGTCCGCGTTCTTGGCTATGACGGCATCAATTGGGCGGTTCCGTTTTTCGCATTTGTCATTTTGATGGCGCTTGGCATTGATTATAGCATTTTCCTCATGGATCGATTTAACGAATATAAAGACCTTTCGGTGCAAGAGGCAATGATTACCGCGATGAAAAACATGGGAACGGTTATCATTTCTGCAGTAGTGA
The DNA here is from genome assembly GCF_001634285.1 of Anoxybacillus amylolyticus. Classification (GTDB taxonomy): domain Bacteria; phylum Bacillota; class Bacilli; order Bacillales; family Anoxybacillaceae; genus Anoxybacteroides; species Anoxybacteroides amylolyticum. Next base: position 2,826,285 of record NZ_CP015438.1, on the reverse strand, counting down.
TTTTAGGAGGAACGTTTGCGGCGATGTATCCGTCTGGTGTGCTTTCGTTATTGCAAATTGCCACGATTATTTTAACAGGGCTTTTATTATACGCCTTTATCGTTTTGCCGTTGTTTGTGCCAGTGATGGTGAAAACGTTTGGAAAAGCGAACTGGTGGCCGTTTTTGCGATCATAAACATAAAGAGGATGTCCCGAACGGGGCATCCTTTTTATACGCGTAACATATCGGAGTAGCTTTTGGCATCAATTTTCCTCGTTACCGGTTTGCCATTCGCCGCGCTTTTTCGGTATTGGCAAAATGAAGCTTCGCGCATGAGGGGAGAATCGCTTCACCATGTGTTTGGATGAGGCGGGCAGCCACTTTATCGACTTGTTCCCCAGCCCCTTTTGGAAGGTTGATTCCGACTGTTTCGCTTAAACAGTCTAGCTCTTGCAAAAACAAATAACGAGCGATAATCGATGCGGCGGCAACAGCGATATGAACCGTTTCGGCTTTCGGAATACAATAGACATGCTCACGAATGACATGTTGCTCTCCTTCTAGGTAGCGGAAATATAGGTTGCGCTCGATAAACTGGTCAATAATAATGGCGTCCGGTCGTTGTGGGAGAGCGTCCACTAGCTTTCCGATTGCTTCATTATGAAGTAGTGCCTTTATTTTTGTTTGCGGCATGCCGCTTTGCTGCCAACGGTTATACTCCGGGTTTGGAAGGATAGCCGACGCATAGTGGAGATCGTTCATCAACGTTGGCGCAAGCCGAATAATCATCTCATCTGTTAGCTGTTTTGAATCTTTTACCCCTATTCGCTTCATTGTGTCGATGTGCTCTTTCGCGACATAAGCAGCGACGACAACGATAGGACCAAAATAATCTCCTGTTCCGACCTCATCCGAGCCGATAGCGGATACGGTCGAAAAATTCTCTTCTTTTGTTTGCCCCGCATCACGACCATCCCATCGCCCTGCCTCTTTTTCCGCGTCTTTTCCTTGAAATAGCACTTTTCCAGAGCGGTATGCGGTAATGGTACAACCGGAAAGTTTCGCAACAAATAAAGCCCCTTGTGGTAGTTTTTCGACGAGATTAGAAGTATAATAGTGCTTCATTTCGCGAATTGTTTGTTCCTTTACTTGAACGACATAATTTGCCAACACTCTCACCTCTATCGATAGGTCATATCTTTTCATTATACCAGTGTTCATGGTATGATAAACAATAGGATTTTGCGGAATGGGGGAAAACATTTGGGCGATCAACAAAAAACGCGCATCACTGTCGATATTTATGGACAGCAATACGCCATTGTCGGCACAGAAAGTTCTAGCCATATTCGGCTTGTTGCATCCATTGTCGATGACAAAATGCGAGAAATTAGTGCGAAAAACCCAACATTAGACGTAACGAAACTTGCTGTACTAACAGCGGTAAATTTTGTTCATGAATATATTAAGCTAAAAGAGGAGCATGACCGTCTCCTCCAGCAAACGAAAAAGGACGAGTGATGGAATGGTTGATGTAGCATTACTTTTCATCCTTTTCACAGGATTTATGATTGGGGTAAAACGAGGATTTATTTTACAATTTATTCATATGACAGGGTTTATTGTTGCTTTCATTGTCGCTTATATGAATTATGACAAATTAGTTCCAACGCTAAAATTATGGATTCCGTATCCTACGTTTGGCGACCCTGAGACGATAAAAATGTTGTTTGAAAGCGCGCACTTAGATGAAGCCTATTATCGGGCGATGGCGTTTGCGGTGTTGTTTTTCGTCGCGAAAATCGTCATGCAAATCATCGGTTCGATGCTTGATTTTGTGGCGCAACTGCCAATTTTACGGAGCATGAACCGATGGGCGGGCGGCGTGCTCGGTTTTGTCGAAGTGTATTTGCTTGTCTTTTTGCTTCTTTACGTCGGAGCGCTTATTCCTGTCCAAAACGTACAGACGGAGCTGCAACATTCTTTCATCGCAAGCCTCATTGTCAAACATACCCCGTTTTTATCCGACATGCTCAAACAAATGTGGATTCGTTATATGGCGTAGCTTCTCTATTCGGCGTAGAGAAGTTTTTTTGTACTTTTGCCTAAAAACTTGTATCATTTTTCGTAGTGGATCGTATGTACAACTACTGGTGGCGAAAAAGCTGATTACGGAATTTGTTAACTAAAGAGGTGACATCATTGCATACACGAGTTTTGAACGTATTAGAATTTAGCAAAGTGAAAGCGCAATTAATAGAGCATGCTTCTTCATCGTTAGGAAAAGAAAAAATAGAAAAGCTTGTTCCGTCGAGCGATTTTGCTGACGTAATCAAATGGCTTGAAGAAACCGACGAAGCAGTTACTGCGCTACGGTTGCGCGGTCATGCTCCGCTCGGTGGAATATTTGATATTCGCCCAAGCGTCAAGCGAGCGAAAATCGGCAGCATACTAAGCCCGCATGAGCTGCTTGATATCGCCAGCACGATTTATGCCAGCCGGCAAATGAAAACGTTTATTGAATCACTAGGCGATGAGAAAATAGAACTTCCACGCTTGTTACAATATGTGGAACAAATGGTCGCGTTGCCGGAACTCGAACAAGCAATTAAACATTGTATCGATGATTATGGTGAGGTGCTCGACCAAGCGAGCGAACGGTTGCGTTCCATCCGTCAACAATTGCGGAACACAGAAGCGCGCGTAAGGGAAAAGCTAGAAACGATCATTCGTTCGTCTTCGGCGCAAAAAATGCTGTCCGATGCGATTGTTACGATTCGCAACGACCGTTACGTCATCCCAGTGAAACAAGAATATCGCCACGCTTACGGTGGGATTGTACATGACCAATCGTCTTCCGGGGCTACGTTATTTATCGAGCCGCAAGTCGTCGTCGATTTAAACAACCAGCTTCAAGAAGCGCGCGTCAAAGAAACACAAGAAATCGAACGCATTTTAGCGGAACTGACGAAAAAAGTAGCGGAACATGCTGATGTACTTCTCGTCAACGTGGACGTCTTAGCTGAGTTAGATTTCATTTTTACAAAAGCGAAATATGCGAAAAAACTAAATGCGACGAAGCCGAACATGAACAACGAAGGTTATATTCGTCTCTTGAAAGCACGGCATCCGCTCATTGATCCGAATGTCGTCGTGCCAAACGATATGGAGCTCGGTAAAGACTATACCGCTATCGTCATTACCGGTCCGAACACAGGTGGGAAAACAGTCACATTAAAAACGATCGGTTTATTGACGTTAATGGCGCAAGCCGGCCTTTTCATTCCAGCGCTTGACAGTTCCGAACTCGCAGTCTTTCGTTCGGTATTTGCCGACATCGGCGATGAACAATCGATTGAACAAAGTTTAAGTACGTTCTCATCGCACATGGTGAACATCGTGGAGATTTTGCGCCACGTCGACCACGAAAGCCTTGTGCTATTTGATGAATTAGGGGCAGGAACGGACCCTCAAGAAGGAGCAGCGCTCGCCATTGCGATTCTAGATGAAGTGCATGAACGAGGGGCACGGGTAGTTGCGACGACGCATTATCCGGAATTAAAAGCGTACGGCTACAACCGTCCTATGGTCATCAACGCGAGCGTCGAATTTGACATTGATACGCTTAGCCCGACCTATAAGCTGTTAATCGGCGTGCCGGGGCGAAGCAATGCGTTTGAAATATCAAAACGGCTCGGTTTGAGTGAACGAATTATTGAACGAGCGAAAGCACAAATTAGCGTTGAAAGCAATAAAGTAGAAAACATGATCGCCTCGCTTGAACGAAGCAAACGGCAGGCAGAAGAAGAACAGAAGAAAGCGGAAGAAGCGCGCCGCGCAGCCGAACAGCTTCGCCGTGAATGGGAGCAAAAATGGGAAGTACTGAATGAAAAACGCGATGAACTCATCAACGAAGCGAAGCGAAAAGCAGCTGAAATCATTAAAACGTCACAGCGAGAAGCCGAAGAAGTCATTCGCGAACTGCGGCAGATGCAAAAAGAAAAGCTCGCAGAAATTAAAGAACACGAGTTAATTGCTGCGAAAAAACGGTTAGAAGAAGCGGCACCGGCGATTGATATGAAGAAAAAAGCAGCGAAAAAGCGCGTGTCTCATGAACTCCGCCCTGGCGACGAAGTAAAGGTTGTTCATTTAAATCAAAAAGGCTATTTGTTAGAGAAAGTTTCTGACGATGAATGGCAAGTGCAGCTTGGCATTTTAAAAATGAAAATAAAAGAAAGAGATCTCGAATATATTGGTAGCGCGAAAGTGACAGAAACGAAACCGTTGGCAACTGTAAAAGGGAAGGACTATCACGTCGGTTTGGAACTTGATTTGCGTGGCGAACGGTACGAAGATGCGATTTCCCGAGTCGAAAAATATATTGATGATGCGCTGCTCGCCGGCTATCCGCGCGTGTCTATTATTCACGGAAAAGGAACCGGAGCGCTTCGCAAAGGAGTACAAGAGTTTTTGAAAAAACATCGTTCGGTTAAAAATATTCGCTTTGGCGAAGCAACAGAAGGTGGCATCGGTGTCACGATTGTCGAATTGAAATAATAAGGGGCGAGGACGATGAACTCCTTTTGGGAGAATGAACTAGTGAAGATTGCTGCCAATTTTAGTGTAGCGGTATTGTGCATCGTCGTTTTTTTAGCGGCGTTTGAATTAGTGACAAAATATCGAAATTGGGATGAAATCCAAAAAGGCAATATGGCAGTGGCGATGGCGACCGGTGGAAAAATTTTTGGCATCGCCAACATTTTCCGATATGCGATCAGCCATCACGAATCGCTTCTTTCGATGATCGGTTGGGGAGTGTACGGATTTATTTTGTTACTGATTGCCTATTTCATTTACGAATTTCTAACGCCGAAATTTAATATTGACGAAGAAATCGCCAATGATAACCGCGCCGTTGGATTCATCTCCATGGTTATCTCGATTGGGTTATCGTTTGTGATCGGCGAAAGCATTCGATAGATAGGGGAGCTTCCGATGGAAACATTAGCAAAAGTATTGTTTGTGTTGTGTGGGTTATTTTTAGCGATTGGTATTGTGTATTGGTTATTTTTTACGTAAAAAGCGTCCTGCATGAGCAGGCGCTTATTTTTTTTAGTGTAAATTTTCAAAAAATATAATACAATAAAAATAAATTGTCATAATTATTAAAATGGAGGCGATGCTATGGAAAAACGTTGGTTGGCTCATTATCCACCACAAATTCCGCACCACATGGACTATCCATCGAAACGATTGCCTGATTATTTGCGAGAAACCGCCATGCAGTTCGGTTCAAAAGAAGCGATTGATTTTCTAGGGAAACGTGTAACGTTCCAACAGCTTTACGAGCAGGCGTTAAAACTTGCCAACTACCTCCGCGAGCTTGGTTTACAAAAAGGAGACCGCGTTTCGATTATGTTGCCGAATTGTCCGCAAGCGGTGATTAGCTATTACGGGGTATTGATGGCTGGTGGCATCGTCGTACAAACGAATCCGCTGTATACCGAGCGAGAGCTAGAACATCAGCTAAACGATAGTGGCGCAACGGTGCTCATTACGTTAGATATGCTCTATCCGAAAGCGATAAACGTAAAGGGGCGGACATCGCTTCAGCACCTAATCGTAACGAGCATCCAAGATTATTTGCCACTGATGAAAAAAATGCTTTACCCATTGGCGCAAAAAAAGCACAATCAGCCATCTGTGCAAATCGAAGAAAAAAGTGACCAACATTTATTTAAACGTATCATGTCCTCAGCGCCAGCAAAAGAAGTGGACGTAGAAATAGACCCAGTCGAAGACGTGGCATTGTTGCAATATACGGGCGGAACGACGGGGTTTCCGAAAGCAGCGATGCTCACCCACCGCAATTTAATTGCCAATACACTTATGTGCGCTCATTGGATGTACCGTTGTCAAAAAGGAGAAGAAGTCATTTTAGGTGTACTTCCGTTTTTTCATGTGTATGGCATGACGACAATTATGAATTTATCGATTATGCAAGCGTATAAAATGATTTTATTGCCAAAATTTGATGTGGAGACCGTCTTAAAAACGATCGAAAAGAAAAAACCGACGCTTTTCCCAGGCGCGCCAACGATGTATATTGCGCTTTTAAACCATCCAACCTTAGCAAACTATGATTTATCGTCGATTAAAGTATGTATTAGCGGCTCCGCTCCACTTCCGGTCGAAGTGCAGCAAAAATTTGAGCAAATTACAGGAGGCAAGCTAATTGAAGGGTATGGACTAACAGAGGCATCTCCGGTCACCCACTCTAATTTTCTATGGGACGGTGAAAGGGTCAAGGGAAGCATTGGTGTGCCATGGCCGGATACGGAGGCGAAAATTGTGTCGCTTGAAACAGGAGAAGAAGCGAACGTCAATGAGATTGGCGAGTTAGTCGTTCGCGGCCCGCAAGTGATGAAAGGCTATTGGAACCAGCCGTTTGAAACGGAAAGCGTCTTGCGTGATGGCTGGCTTTACACAGGCGATATGGGCTATATGGACGAACGAGGCTACTTCTTTATCGTCGACCGGAAAAAAGATATGATTATTGCGAGCGGCTACAACATTTACCCGCGTGAAGTAGAAGAAGTGCTATATGAACATCCGAAAGTGCAAGAAGCGGTCGTGATCGGCGTTCCAGACGAATATCGTGGAGAGACAGTGAAAGCGTTTATCGTATTAAAAGAAGGAGTGCATTGCACCGAAGAAGAGCTTGACCAATTTATGCGTAGCCGTCTTGCGGCTTACAAAGTGCCACGTATTTACGAATTTCGCAAAGAATTGCCGAAAACAGCAGTGGGAAAAATTTTGCGCCGTGCGCTTACTGAAGAACATAAGAACAAGTAATATCAATGCTTTCAGCCATTGGCTGATTTTTTGTCTTGACAAATAGAAAGGGGAATTTTTAAAATTAAAATATGAATGATTATTCATTCATATTTGAAGAAGGGGAATGCTTGTTGAAACGGAGTAAACCAAAGTATATGCAAATTATAGAAGCAGCGGTAGTCGTCATTGCTGAAAACGGCTACCACCAAGCGCAAGTTTCGAAAATCGCTAAACAGGCAGGCGTAGCCGACGGGACGATTTATTTATATTTCAAAAATAAAGAAGATATTCTCGTATCGCTATTTCAAGAAAAAATGGGCGCATTTATCGAAAAAATTCAGCAAGAAATAGAAGGAATTTCGCGTCCTTCCGAGAAGTTATATTTGTTGGTGAAAAAACATTTTGAACTATTGTCGGCAGACCGCCATTTAGCGATCGTGACCCAATTGGAATTGCGGCAATCGAATAAAGAGTTGCGTTTGCGAATTAATGAGGTGTTAAAAGGGTATTTGCGTGTCATGGAGCAAATCGTCAAAGAAGGAATCGAAGCAGGCGAATTTCGCCGTGACCTTGATGTTCGCTTAGCAAGGCAAATGATTTTTGGCACGATTGATGAAACGGTCACGACGTGGGTGATGAATGAGCAGAAGTATGATTTAGCTGCTTTAGCGAAGCCGGTGCATGAACTGCTGATAAGAGGCTGTTCGGTCTCTTAATTTTATAAAGGGGAGAGGAAAACATGGGGTTTTTTAGTGTGCATACGGAGGATTTTGTCGCGACTATCACTTTTTCGCGACCTCCGGCGAATGCGTTATCTTCCGCTGTTTTGAAAGAGCTTTCATCGTTATTAGATGAATTAAAAGACGATGAACATGTCCGTGTCCTTCTACTTCACGGAGAAGGAAGATTTTTCTCTGCAGGAGCAGATATTAAAGAGTTTACCGCTGTTTCTTCGAGCGAAGAAGCTGCTTCGTTGGCGCGTGCTGGCCAGCAAGTCATGGAGAAGCTTGAGCAATATCCAAAGCCGGTCATTGCAGCGATTCACGGCGCTGCATTAGGTGGCGGATTAGAATTGGCGATGGGATGCCATATTCGGCTTGTTGCGGAAAACGCAAAACTTGGCTTGCCAGAGCTGCAGCTTGGGCTAATTCCGGGATTTGCAGGAACGCAACGATTAATGCGCTACGTCGGTTTCGGCAAAGCGTTAGAAATGATGTGGACGAGCGAGCCAATTACCGGGACAGAAGCGGTGCAATGGGGATTAGCGAATAAAGCAGTGCCAGAGGAGAAACTGCTGGAAGAAGCGAAAACGCTCGCTAAGAAAGTTGCGCAAAAGAGCCCGATTTCCGTGCAAGCAACAATTGAATTGCTGCAAGCGGCAAAAGCAAGCACATTCCACGAAGCCGTCGAAAAGGAAGCGGTGTTGTTTGGCAGCGTGTTTATGTCCGAAGACGCAAAAGAAGGCGTGCAAGCGTTTATTGAAAAGCGTCCAGCGCAATTCCGCGGCAAATAAACCGATTGTTTTTGCCTTAAATTTACAGAATGTTTCAAACTGAACAAATGTTCCACAAACATAAGGAGGGGTTTCCATGAACATTTTCGTTTTAATGAAGCGCACATTTGACACAGAAGAAAAAATTGTGATTAATAACGGCAAAGTGAATGAAGAAGGCGCTGAATTTATTATTAACCCATACGACGAATATGCGATTGAAGAAGCAATTCAAGTGCGCGACAAAGTAGGTGGCGAAGTAACAGTGGTCACAGTCGGCAACGAAGATTCTGAGAAGGAATTGCGCACAGCGTTAGCGATGGGATGCGATAAGGCGGTATTAATTAACATCGAAGACGACGTCGAAGAAAGCGATCAATTTACGACGGCAAAAGTATTGGCAGAATACTTAAAAGATAAAGAGCCACACTTAATTTTAGCAGGTAACGTGGCGATTGACGGCGGTTCTGGACAAGTTGGTCCGCGCGTGGCAGAATTGCTTGGTATTCCGTATGTGACAACCATTACGAAACTAGATATCGATGGCGATAAAGCGACTATTGTTCGCGACGTCGAAGGGGATGAAGAAGTCATTGAAGCGTCGTTGCCACTGTTAGTCACAGCACAACAAGGCTTAAACGAGCCGCGTTATCCTTCGCTTCCAGGCATTATGAAAGCGAAAAAGAAACCGCTCGATGAAGTAGAATTAGATGATTTAGATTTGGATGAAGACGATGTTGAAGCAAAAACGAAGACGGTTGAAATTTTCTTGCCGCCGAAAAAAGAAGCAGGGAAGATTTTACAAGGGGAACTAACAGATCAAGTAAAAGAGCTTGTTACACTATTGCGCACCGAAGCAAAAGTTATTTAAGTTACTGGGGGGACGGAATATGACACGAAAAGTGATTTCATTAGCGGAAATTCGTGACGGATCATTACGAAACGTATCACTAGAAGCAATTGCGGCAGCAAAAACGATCGCACAAGGCGGCGAAGTCGTTGCCGTATTAGTAGGAGAAAATGTGCAATCGCACGCAAACGAATTAATTGCGCACGGAGCAGACCGTGTAGTCGTTGTCGAACATGCACAGTTAAAAGTATATACACCTGACGGATACAGCCAAGCGTTAATGGCGGTCGTCGAAGCGGAAAAGCCAGAAGGTATTGTATTTGGTCATACGGCATTGGGAAAAGATTTATCACCTAAACTAGCGACGAAATTAAACGCCGGGCTTGTTTCGGACGTTGTGGCGATTGAAGAAAAAGATGGAGAGCTATTGTTCACTCGTCCCATCTATTCCGGAAAAGCGTTTGAGAAAAAAGTTGTTAAGGACGGTCTTATCTTTATTACTGTTCGTCCGAACAATATTCCAGCGCTTTCCCGCGACGATGCTCGCACTGGTGAGGTGATAAGCCTTTCTGTCGAGATTAAAGATTTGCGTACGATTGTGAAGGAAATCGTCCGTAAAACAGCAGAAGGTGTCGATTTATCGGAGGCAAAAGTGATCGTTGCTGGCGGACGTGGAGTGAAAAGTGAAGATGGCTTTAAGCCACTACAAGAATTGGCGGATGTATTAGGTGGTGCAGTTGGTGCATCACGCGGTGCGTGCGACGCAGGCTATTGCGACTATTCGTTGCAAATCGGGCAAACAGGAAAAGTCGTTACGCCAGATTTATACATTGCGTGCGGCATTTCTGGCGCGATTCAACATTTAGCTGGCATGTCGAACTCGAAAGTCATTGTTGCTATTAACAAAGACCCAGAAGCAAATATTTTCAAAGTAGCAGACTACGGCATTGTCGGCGATTTGTTTGAAGTCGTACCACTATTAACAGAAGAATTCAAAAAGCTGAAAGTCCATTCTTAATAAAAAAGCGAGCAAAGCGGGTGAAGCTTTGCTCGCTTTTCAGTTATAATTATTTAGTGAACGCAAATATTACAAATGAAGCAAATCATTAGCACCCCATGCAAGAAAGTGGTATACTTTGCTTACACGAGTAATGAAATAGGAGGAATGAAGATGGCTATCGTCAATGCGACGGATCAAACATTTGTAACAGAAACAAGCACAGGAGTAACGTTAGTCGATTTTTGGGCGCCTTGGTGCGGACCATGCCGCATGATTGCTCCAGTATTGGAAGAGCTTGATCAAGAAATGGGCGATAAAGTAAAAATCGTCAAAGTCAACGTCGATGAAACCCCAGATACAGCAGGGAAATTTGGCGTGATGAGCATTCCAACACTTCTCGTCTTTAAAAACGGGGAAGTAGTGGACAAAACGATTGGCTTCCAACCAAAAGAAGCGCTCGTTAGCTTGCTCAATAAACATCTATAATTTTTAGCAAGCAGTCCTTTTTGGGCTGCTTTTTTATTTTTTAATATTGACAGTGAAAATCGTTCTCTACTATAATCATAATCGTGAATGAAAATCGTTATCATATATTAGAGGGGGATACATAATGAAAAAACGGCAGTTAAAAGCAGTATTTGCGATGTTTTTACTAGCGGGAGGTGTATTAGCAGGCTGCGGAAACACAGAAAAGACAGCTACAACAGAGAAACAAGCAGAGAAGACCGAAAAAACGGAACAAACAGAGAAATCGGAAGGGGAAAAAGAAGAAATCAATTATGGCGAAGCGTTTAAAGAAGCGGTGACAGAATTAGAAAAAGCAAAAACGGGCGAAAAAGTTGACTTTGATAAAGTAACAACCATTTACACGACGAAATTGCAGGCATTAGTGCAAAAACGCGATGCGGAGTTTCAAGATACGCTTGACCAACATATTACTGCCGCATTAAGCGCTGGAAAAGACGGGTCGATGGCACCGATGGTCGTCAAGCAACTTTTTGATAAATTAATGCAAAAAGTATTTTATGCAACGATTAAACACGAATTTACCGAAGTGGAAGAACATTGGGGGAACCAAGAGAAAGTAAAAGAAGAAGTGGAAGAAGCGAAAGAATTTTATGCGATTTTGCAATCGACAGTAGAAAAACGTGACGCAGCGTACGGCACGAACCTTGTTGATACAATTAACGGAGCGTTTTCTGACATTGAAAGCGCGGTAGAAAAAGGAGACGCGTTAGCGTTTGCGCTTGGCAAACAAGTTATTGATAAAACGTTGATGAAGACATTCTACCTTGCAACAGGTGCGCTCCCACATGGATATGCATCGAAAGCTGCTGCGGAGGCGAAAGAGAACGCTGACGAAGCGAAAGTGGAGCAAGCGGAAGGATGGGCATTTTATCAATCCGTATATCCGTATATGAAAAAGCATGCGCCAGAAGAGGCAGATTACATTCTGCAACAATTTGATTTGCAAACAGATGTCAAAACGTTAGACCCAATAGCTATTAATAAAGCATTTATTCGTGGTTGGGCAAAAGTAGCGCTCCATGAATATGAGGAGAGCGAAGAAAACTGGGGACAAGATAAATCAGCAGTGACAGCGCTTGAAGGGGCATTATTTATCGATATGATTGGCAGTGACTTAAAAACGCTTTTAGGAGAGCAAGCGTTCACAACGTTGAACGATCAAGCACACAAATATTTAGAAGCTGCAAAAGCGAAAAACAAAGAAGAAGGCGAGAAATTGCTCAAACAAATCGAAGTGACATTGCATGCTGCAATCGAGAAAGCGAAATAATGAGTACGAAGCAAAAAACCTTGTATTATAGCAAGGTTTTTTGCTTTTGAAAATGCGCTGTTTTTGTTATCTTCTTTATGTACAATGTAAACGATGGGGTGGAATGATTGAATATTTTAGTAACAGGCGGTGCTGGATTTATCGGCAGCCATCTTGTGGCGCGCCTTCTTTCGTGCGGCTATGATGTGGCGGTCATTGATTGTTTTCATCCTTATTATTCGATTGAAAGGAAGCGAAAACAGTTTCAAACGTTGACAAATGGGTACCGTGTCCGGCTGTATGAAATAGACTTATTGGAGGAAGAGAAAGTAGCACAAACTTTTCAAGAATACAAACCAAATGTCGTATATCATTTAGCGGCATTGCCCGGCGTTCCTAATTCACTTTTACAGCCGCTCGCGTACGTCGATTACGACATTAAGGCGACGATTAACGTACTAAAAGCAGCAGGAAACGTAGGGACAGAGCATGTGCTGTTTGCGTCTTCTTCTTCCGTATACGGAGATTTAGGAGAGAGGCCGTTAAAAGAAGAAATGGCGACTGGACGAGTCGTTTCACCGTATGCCGCTGCGAAATACGGCGCAGAATCGTTTTGTCATGCTTATGCGCAGTTGTTTGGCTACCAACTCACAATTTTTCGTTATTTTACGGTGTATGGTCCGTGGGGACGGCCAGATATGGCAATTAGCCGATTTATCCAGCAACTGTTGCGAAACGAAACGATTACGGTATACGGGAATGCTGCTCGTGACTATACGTATGTCGATGACATTGTCACTGGAATGATTTTGGCGTTGCAGCGAAATGGAAGCAGCGATATTTTTAATTTAGGAGCAGGGCGCCCGATTACGATGGAGCAACTGCTAAGCCATTTGCGAAACGAGTTTCCAGACATGAAAGTGAATTGTGCTCCTACACGCCTTGGCGATGTAAAAGCAACGTGGGCGGATATTACAAAGGCGAAACAAGCATTTGGCTATGAACCGACGGTTACGTTTGAGGAAGGACTAGCCCGAACGATTGCATGGGCTAAAACGCATGAATCGCTCGGAAAGGAAGAAAAACAATGAAGAAAGCATCTGCATTTGAAAAAATAGCTGCCCGTTGCTGGAATTTGCTGAATGAGGGGAAGCCGTTTACGCCGATTTTTGTCATCGGGACGATGATGTTGTACCATCTGCCGGACATACGCAACGTTCATCATCTTCAGTTGCTTTTGCTAAGTGCGTTATTTGTTCTTCCTCTTTTTGCGATTTATTATGTTTATGATTTTCCGCTCTTTTTACGAAATTACTTATGGATTCCATATGTAGCGTTTTTAATCGTTTGGTCGTTTGCTGATGTGAAGCTGCTATTATTGGCGGTTGGGCTTTATTTTTTCTTCACCGTCTTTTTTTGGGGAACGCTTTATTATCATTTGCGCATTGGGACGACGTGGTGGAATTTTACTCGCTTTTGGAAGCTTGTATTAAAAAATAGCGATTCGACAAGCGGCAATGCCCAAGAACAGCTGCCAAAGTTTTTGCTTTTATTGTCGCTATGGCAGTGGGCGTATGAACAACCGTCTGTTCCACTTGGACAGCTTGCCGTCTTTTATTTCGCAGTTTTTTTGTTTGCGTGGCTACTTCATGCGAATTTGTTTGACTGGAAACCGAAAGAAATTGTCACGTATACGAATAACGCTGTTCCAACGACAGCGATCAATGACAAAGTGATTGTCATCGTCATCGATGGAATGCGAAAAGATCGATTTGAACAGGCAAACGCTCCGTTTTTAAAATCGTTACGAGCAAACGGTACGGAATTTACGCAAATGGAAACCGTCTATCCCGCTCGTACTGTCGTCTGCTTTACGTCTATGTTTACGGGAACATATCCGTTTGAACACGGCATTCGTTCGAATATGGTGTGGAAGCTAGGGATAAACGTGGAAAGTATTTTTGATTCGTTACGAAAAGTCGGGAAAAAAGGACGGCTTCTTGGCATCACCCATCTTGTCGATTCGTTCGGCGACGATGTAGAAACGGTAACGGCTGTGATGCATAACGATGTCGCAGACCGCAACATTATCGAGCGTGCAAAACTGGTGATGGAGGAACAAGATCCAGATTTGTTTATCGTGCAGTTGATTGCAACGGATCAGACTGGTCATAGCCGTGGTGTATTGTACGATGAATACATCCAAAAAATTGAAGAAGCAGATGGTTTAATTAGAGAGTATGTGGAATGGCTTGAAGCAAAAGGAAAACTCAACAATGCGACAATCATTATTTGTGCAGATCATGGGCAAGCAGATGGCATTGGAGGGCACGGTCATTTAGACGAAGGAGAGCGCTACGTGCCATTTTTTATGTATGGTCCTGCGATTGAGCGCGGAAAGCGAGTGGAAGAGAAAAAAAGCTTGGTATCGGTCGCCCCGACAATTGCTTATTTATTAGGTGCGCCATACCCGAGCCATAGCCGTGGTCCAGTATTAACAGAGGCAATACGAAAGAAGGGGAACGATGAAAACGCAAAAAGTGATCGTCTTTTTACCAGCATATAATGAAGAACAGTCTATAGGTGAAGTGATTCGCAGTGTTCCACGCCATTTTCATCCATGTATAGAAGTGCGTGTGCTCGTCATTGATGACGGCTCCACCGATCGGACCGTAGAAGTCGCGAAAGAGGCAGGCGCGGATTACGTGTATCAGATGTCCCGAAATAGCGGGCTTGGTGCGGCTGTCCGACAAGGATTGCAACAATGCCTTCATCTTGGCGCCGATATCGGCGTCATGATTGATGCTGATAATGAATACCCTGCTGAACAAATTCCGGAGTTGCTTGCCCCTATTTTTAAAGGAGAAGCAGACTATACGATGGGATCGCGGTTTCTCGGGGAGATTCGCGGAATGAAATGGCACCGCCGGATGGGCAATTATTGTTTTACAGTGCTCCAATCGCTTTTGTTGCGAACGTGGATTTACGATGGCCAATCTGGCATGCGTGCTTTTTCGCGGCAAGCGATGGAACATGCCGACATTATTCATGATTACAATTATGCCCAAGTGTTGACACTAAATTTAGTTCGAAAAGGATTTCGGATGAAAGAAGTGCCCATTCGCTATAAAGTGCGGACAACAGGGCAATCGTTTATTAAGTTTGGAGCGTATATGAAGGCGGTGCTTCCAGCAATTTGGAGAGAAATGAAACGGCCGGTGCAAAAAGTAGCAATTGACCGTTCTGCTCATGTGTTGCCAGATGTCGATGAAAAAGTGTCTTAAGAACGAAGGAAGGACGTCCTCCCTTCGTTCTATTGACAAGAAATATGATAATCATTATCATTGAAAGTATAGGAGGGGACGAAAACGAATGAAAAAGCTACGTCTATTTTTTTTGATATCGTTGATATTCATTCTCACCCATGTGCCGATGACTGCTTTTGCTTATTCATACGGAGACCCGAACGAAGAAAAAGTGGCGGAAGTGTATAAGCAAATGGCGGAAAAGTTAAACGAGAATCCACCAAATTTTGCCGAGGCGAAAACGATTTTTGAAACGGTAAAAGAAGAACTGGATATGCATATGGGGAAAGAGCCGTCCGAAGCGGTATTAAAAGCTATTGCGGCGAAAGACAAGAATGCTGTCTTAGAAGATATGAAAAAAATTTTAGTGCTAAACATCGCAAGAAGACTAGAAAACATTGAGAAAAATTTTGAACAGTACGATACAAGCAAACGGTTACTAGCGAAAGCATTTGCTACATACGAAGCGCTTTCCCCATCGATTCAAGCAAAAGATGCGGTGCTTGATCAACAGCTAAAAAAAGAATTTGACAACGCGCTCCAATCGTTAGGAAATCCAGGATTGTTTGGCGTCGGAAAAAAACAATCGAATATTGAACAGTTTAAGAAAAGCAAAGAAATGATTTTAACAACATTACAAAAGCAATTCGGGTTAAAAAGCTTAAAAGTTGGTCATTTTTCCGAGTCGGCAGTCGAAAAGCCAGAAGCGGTAGAGAAAAAAGAATGGACCGATTTATCTAAGGCGAAAAACTGGATTCCGATTGCTGTACTTGTAATTGTCATTGTTGGGGTTGTTGTGTATTCCGTGCGACGGAAACGTGCATAGAAAGGGGAACGAGCGATGGAAGTTCAAGCGCTGTTAATTACGTTTCGTGAAGTGTTAGAGGCATTGCTTATTGTCGGTATTATTACGTCGTATTTGAAACGGGTCAATCATACGAAATATACGAAATATGTATGGCTTGGGGCTGGCTTAGCGGTCGTTGCCAGCGTTGCGGTGGCGCTTCTTTTCCAAGTCGTATTTACCGGCTTTGCCGCAATGGGCAGCGAAATATATTTAAAAATTTCGATTATGTTTATTTCGGCGCTTTTATTGACACAAATGGTGTTTTGGATGGCGGAACATAGCCGCGAGATGAAAAAAAACGTGGAAGGGAAAATGGATCGTTTTATTACGACCGGAAACGTTGTCGGCATGGTCATTCACTCGTTTTTAGTCGTGCTTCGTGAAGGGGTAGAAACGGTATTTTTCTTTGCAGCGATTACTGGTGGAAATATCGGTGCGGCCATGCAAGGCTGGGGCGCGATTACCGGCGTTGTCATCGCAGCATTCGTCAGCTACATTTTCTTTAAAGGGACGATGCGTGTGCCGCTAAAAACGTTTTTTCAAGTTACAGGTGCATTTATTATTTTGATTGCTGCTGGCTTACTCGTCCAAGGGATTTCGATGTTGCAAGATTTAAACATTATCGGGAGTGTCATGCCGCACGTGTACGATTTAACGTGGCTATTGCCGGAACATCCGATTGATTATGACCATTATTTGCGTGACCATGGGGTAGCACCGTTATTATCAGGAGATGTTGGGGTGTTTTTAAAAGCGCTATTCGGTTATTCCTCAATGCCATCGTTGGAAGAAGTCATTGCCTATGTCGGCTATTTTGTCGTCATTTATTTACTTATTACGAGCCGTCAATCGAAAACGGCGAAAAACGAAAAGCAAAAAAACACGAACGTTGAAGCGCTTCAATCAGAAACGAAACATGTGATTTAAAAGTACAAGAACTTATCTTGTACTTTTTCCTTTGTAGAAGGTGAAAAAAATGCGTCAATATTTTCTGGGAAATCATCGATATTTGTCATATTTTGGAGTATTATTTCTTTTTTTGGTCACTTGCATAGAGATCATGTATGCAAGTCCGTACGCAGCGACATGGGATCAAGTCGATTTTGTGCTTGCTTTAGATCGCTATGATTTATTGTCGATGCAGCCACATTTTCCTGGCTACCCGTATTTCATTTTGGGTGGAATGATTGTTCATTCATTTGTTGAAAATCCAGCAAAAGCATTGGTGATTTTTAACGTTCTTCTTCTCGCGTCAGCGAACATTCCTCTTTTTTTGTTAGCGCGAAAATATGGAAAAGAAGAAACGGCTTGGCTTGTTGTTGCGCTTGTGCAGTCGGCAAGCTATGCAATGATTATTGTCACCCAGCCGATGTCAGAAGGAGCGGCGTTAGCCGTTTTATGGTGGTACGTTTGGGCAGTCGAACGGGCGCACGAACGGCTAACATTTTGGGAGCACGTGCTTCCGCTTTTCTTTTTAGGGATTTTGCTCGGAATCCGCCTTTCGTATCTTCCGTTTGTAGTCGCCCTTTTGTGTTTATGGTATAACGATTGGAAACAGCACCATCAGTGGCGGCGTATCATATTTTTGGCTCTTATTGCGTTGTCTTTTCAACTCATTTGGGTGATAGCGGTCGCATCGACGGAAGGAAACATCATTAGTTTCTTAAAATTAGCGTTTTCGTTTACGAACGGACATTTTCAAGAGTGGGGCGGGACGGTGTCAAGTGATCCGATGCCGTTTTGGCAACGAACGATTCATTTTTTCATTTTTAATGTCCTCTGGGTTGGAATGGCTTGTCAGTCGATGGTGCTGCTCGGAGCGTTAGGATGGATGTTTTTAACATCTGACCGCTCCAATCGTGTGTCACGTACGTTTCTTATTACGATGGTGGCATATCTTTTCTGGGCGTTAGCTGCGCAAAACATTGATAAACCTCGCCACATTCTCCCGCTTGCACAAGGGGCGTTGTTTTATGGAGCGATTCATTATTTGGCACGAAATAATTTGCTACGCAGGCGGTTATTGATTAGTGGAACGATTATCGTTCAGCTGCTAGTCGGCATTTTCCATCTGCGGGAGGCACAACAGTTGCCGGCTACGTATCAATTAGCGAATGATTTACAAAAGAAGACGGAATCGTTTATTGTATATACGTGGGAAGAAGCGAGGGTATTTGATTATTTACACGTAGCGTTTCCGTATCAAGAAGCGCTTCATTTTTCCTTTTTTCATCAGCATCGTGCAAACTATCAACAGACAAAAATTTATTTGACCGATCATGTAGTGAAAGGATTTCGCGCCCAAGGAGTACCGCTTACCGGCCATTTGCGCAAAATAAAAACGTACCATTCTAGTACGCTCGTTGATCCGGTGTATGGGAACATTACGTTGTATGAGTGGATAGACTAAACATTGGAGTGGTTATGATGCATGATCACTTAAAAGAAAAGCTAGCTGTTTTGCCAGAACAACCAGGCTGTTATTTGATGAAAGATAAAAACGGAACGGTCATTTATGTTGGCAAGGCGAAAGTGTTAAAAAATCGGGTGCGTTCGTATTTTACAGGGACACATGACGGAAAAACGTTGCGACTAGTGAACGAAATGGCCGATTTTGAGTACATTGTGACATCCTCTAACATTGAAGCGCTTATTTTAGAAATGAATTTAATTAAAAAGTACGATCCGAAATATAATGTCATGTTAAAAGATGACAAAAGTTATCCGTTTTTAAAAATTACTGCGGAAGAACACCCACGGTTAATCATTACAAGAAAAGTGCAAAAAGACCGCGGAAAATATTTTGGACCGTACCCGAACGTCCAAGCAGCAAAAGAAACGAAAAAGCTACTCGACCGCATTTACCCGTTGCGCAAATGTGAGTCAATTCCGAATCGGGTCTGTATATATCACCATATAGGGCAATGTTTAGCGCCGTGCATTTACCCGATTTCCGCCGAACAAAACAAAGAAATTGTCGACCAAATTGTCCGGTTTTTAAACGGAGGACACCAAGCAGTCAAAAAAGAGTTGACGGAAAAAATGAGGAAGGCAGCGGAAGCGTTAGAATTTGAACGGGCGAAAGAATATCGTGACCAAATCGCCTATATTGATGCGTTGATGGAAAAGCAAAAAATGACGATGAACGACTTTGTCGATCGGGATGTGTTCGGTTATGCGTACGATAAAGGGTGGATGTGCGTGCAAGTGTTTTTTATCCGCCAAGGTAAGCTTATTGAGCGTGACGTTTCCATATTTCCGTTGTACCAAGATCCCGACGAAGAACTGTTGACGTTTTTAGGACAGTTTTACGAAAGAGCCAACCACTTGAAACCGAAGGAGGTCGTTTTACCGCAAGAAGTAGATGGTGAGTTGGCGGAGCAGCTTCTCGAAGTCAAAGTGACGCAACCGAAATCAGGAAAGAAAAAAGAATTAGTTGATTTAGCGTGCAAAAATGCGGCACTGGCATTAAAAGAGAAATTTTATTTTGTGCAGCGTGATGAAGAACGGACGATTAAGGCGGTCGAAAACTTAGGAAAGGCGCTAGGAATTGCTGTTCCACATCGAATCGAGGCGTTTGATAATTCTAATATTCACGGGACGGATCCAGTTTCAGCGATGGTTGTTTTTATCGATGGGAAACCAGTGAAAAAGGAATATCGAAAATATAAAATTAAAACGGTCCAAGGTCCTGATGACTATGAATCGATGCGTGAAGTTGTGCGCCGTCGCTATACGCGTGTGCTTAAAGAGAGCCTCCCGCTTCCTGACCTTATTCTCATTGACGGAGGAAAAGGACATTTAGCTGCTGTTCGCGATGTGTTAGAAAATGAACTTGGACTAGACATACCATTAGCAGGTCTTGCCAAAGATGACCGGCATCGGACGTCGGAGTTACTCATGGGCGACCCACCACAAATTGTACCACTTCCGCGCCATAGCCAAGAATTTTATTTATTGCAGCGCATTCAAGAAGAAGTGCATCGATTTGCCGTCACGTTTCATCGGCAGACGCGTGGAAAAACGATGTTTCAGTCGATATTAGACGATATTCCAGGTGTTGGGGAAAAACGAAAAAAAGCGCTCTTGCAATATTTTGGCTCCGTGAGACAGATGAAAGAAGCGAGCATCGAAGAATTGCAAAAAGCAGGCGTTCCATGGCATGTGGCGGAAAAAGTATTTGAAAAGCTACAAGAATATGATGGAAAATAAGCAAAAGGAATTGTCAAACGGGAAAAAAATTGTTATAATTCACATAACTGAATATTTATACGCTTTCGAACACGAAAGTGATGATAGAGGTGCGAACTTCAAGAGTAGACATTCGGAGGAAAATGAGTTCTGAAGAGGAATGTTGAAAGGGGAGCGTCGCCGAAGTGGGGAAAGTCTCATTGCTTTTCCTGCTGGTTCTGCGTTGAAGAAATGTAGGACTGTCAAGATGGATTCATCTTGGAGCGCTATCTCACTGTGTGGAACGAGTTTTTTGTTTCGCCACAGCAATGAGAAGCCTCTCATTGCTGTTTTTTCTTTTCTATACCGGTATAGAAACACCATAGAATAAAGGATGGGGAAAATGGGAATTATTGTACAAAAATTTGGAGGAACATCCGTCGGCTCGATTGAGCGGATTCAACACGTCGCCAATCGAGTGATAGCGGAAGTGAACAATGGAAAAGAAGTCGTTGTCGTTGTTTCTGCGATGGGAAAAACAACGGATGAACTTGTTCAACTTGCAAAGCAACTTACAAATCATCCGAACAAACGAGAAATGGACATGCTTTTGTCTACTGGGGAACAAGTAAGCATTGCGCTTTTAGCGATGGCATTAGAAGCAAAAGGACAACGGGCAGTATCGTTAACTGGTTGGCAAGCAGGAATTCAAACAGAAGCGGTACATGGTAACGCCCGGATCTCGCATATTGATACTGCGCGAATCAAGGCTCATTTGCAGGAAGGAAAAGTAGTTATTGTCGCTGGATTCCAAGGAGTGACAACAGATGGTGAGATTACAACGCTCGGCCGCGGAGGCTCAGATACGACGGCAGTGGCGCTTGCCGCGGCGCTAGAAGCAGAAAAATGCGACATTTACACCGATGTTACCGGCGTATTTACGACCGACCCGCGCTATGTGAAACAAGCCCGAAAATTGCAAGAAATTTCTTATGATGAGATGTTAGAGCTGGCGAATTTAGGAGCTGGCGTTTTGCATCCGCGCGCAGTAGAGTTCGCGAAAAATTACCAAGTACCGCTTGAAGTTCGTTCGAGCATGGCCGAGGAATCTGGCACAATCGTGAAGGAGGAAGTTTCGATGGAGCAACATTTAATTGTTCGAGGCATTGCATTTGAAGACCAAGTAACGAGAGTAACCGTACAACATTTGCCAAAAGACTTACAAACGTTGCCGGCAATATTTACAGCACTAGCTAACCGTGGCATCAATGTTGATATTATCATTCAAAGCACGACGAGCAGCGAAACGACCTCTGTTTCGTTCTCCATTCACACCGAAGACTTGCAAGAAACGTTGGAAGTGTTGCAGTCGTGGGAAGGAATAGACGTAGAACACGAAAGCCAGCTAGCGAAAGTATCCATCGTCGGCTCAGGTATGATTTCTAATCCAGGCGTTGCGGCGCAAATGTTTCAAGTATTAGCAGCTAAAGGCATTGAGGTGAAAATGGTCAGTACATCAGAAATTAAAATTTCTACGGTCATTGCCCAAGAAAAAATGGTCGCAGCGGTAGAAGCGTTGCATGTAGCCTTTCAATTAGAAGAAAAAGAAGCGGTTGTATCGTAAGCGAAACCCGTTCAGCTGTCACTCGACAGTCGAACGGGTTTCCTCTAACACCGCATCTCTTTGATCCCATTTAATCGTAAAAATGACCTTTTTTGCCCGTTTTTTCGGTTGTTCGTATGCTTCGGCAATGCAGCGTTTTTGTTGTTCCATTTGTTGCGCAAGAAACCCAGCTTCTAGCGAAAACGAGCAGTCATTATTCATGGATATGCGTGTGGCAATAAGCTCTCCCGTTAATTCCACTTCTAGCTCGTCGCGCCGTTCGTTTATGACAGTGAGTGTGCCCCAACCGGCTTTAGCAAAAAAAGCGATGATTTCTTCGAATGTATCGAGTGGATATTGTCGGGCGAGCCGCTTTCCTGCCCAATATAAAATGCTAGTGGTTTCTTTTCCAAGCAAATCTGGAAGTAATACTTCACGAAGAAGTTCGTAGCCGAAGCCAGGCACGGTAATCGATTCGAGCGTTTCATGTTGCTGTTGAAAAGATACGTTTTTCACAGACTTCCCCTCTTTCTACCATCATTATAGCCGAACAAACCGGAGAAATCAGTAATTTTCTTTCGATTTTTCGGTGTTTATTGTTTTAATTTTCGAATGATTGAACATTTTATGAACTCGTTTTCTTGACGCTACTACTAGATGGGAGTACAATGGATGTGACCATGATTAATGGAAATGGAAGCATTTACAGTTCCGTTAGTCAACGAGTGTGGATGGGGAGTGCGCTTTCTTCGTTGTCACTATTTCAAAAAAGGGGGTTCATTATATGGCAGGAAATCGCGAATTTTTTTATCGTCGGCTTCATTCATTGCTAGGAGTGATTCCAGTCGGTCTTTTTTTGACGCAGCATTTAATTGTTAATCATTTTGCAACACAAGGTCCGGAAGCGTTTAACCGTGCGGCTTCATTCATGGGGAATTTACCGTTCCGCTACTTTTTAGAAATTTTTATTATTTTCCTTCCGCTAGTGTTTCACGCCATTTACGGACTCTATATTGCTTTTACAGCACAAAATAATGTGAGCAGATACGGCTATTTCCGCAACTGGATGTTCATGCTACAACGATTGACAGGCGTAATTACGCTTATCTTCGTGACGTGGCACGTCTGGGAAACGCGCGTGCAAGCAGCAATTGGAGCAGAAGTAAACTACGATATGATGGCTAACATTGTGGACAACCCGTTCATGCTTGGTTTTTACATCGTCGGAATTGTGTCAACGGTCTTCCATTTTGCCAACGGGTTATGGTCTTTCTGTGTAAGCTGGGGACTTACGGTGACGCCACGTTCACAACAGATTTTTACATATGTGACAATGGCGATTTTCGTCGCGCTTTCGATCGTTGGCATCCGTGCCATTTTAGCATTCGCTTAATCCACAACTAGCAATTTTTTAGGGAGTGAGTAACGATGAAAAAAGGAAAAATCATAGTAGTTGGCGGTGGTCTTGCCGGATTGATGGCAACCATTAAAATCGCCGAAGCAGGTGTGCCAGTCGAGCTGTTTTCGCTTGTGCCAGTAAAGCGGTCTCACTCTGTTTGCGCTCAAGGTGGGATTAACGGTGCGGTGAATACGAAAGGGGAAGGCGATTCTCCGTGGGAACATTTTGATGATACCGTATACGGCGGCGACTTTTTAGCAAACCAGCCACCGGTAAAGGCGATGTGTGAAGCAGCCCCAGGCATTATTTATTTGCTTGATCGGATGGGCGTTATGTTCAACCGCACGCCGGAAGGATTGTTAGACTTCCGCCGGTTCGGTGGGACGCAACATCACCGGACGGCGTTCGCGGGCGCAACGACGGGACAACAGCTTCTTTACGCATTGGACGAGCAAGTTCGCCGTCATGAAGTGGCAGGATTAGTGACGAAATATGAAGGATGGGAGTTTTTAGGCGCGGTATTGGACGATGAACAAATTTGCCGCGGAATCGTTGCGCAAAACTTAACGACGATGGAAATTAAGTCGTTCCCAGCAGATGCCGTCATCATGGCAACAGGCGGACCAGGGATTATTTTTGGAAAATCGACAAACTCCATCATTAACACAGGTTCTGCAGCATCGATTGTATACCAACAAGGTGCGTATTATGCGAACGGCGAGTTTATTCAAATTCACCCAACAGCGATTCCAGGGGACGACAAATTACGTCTCATGAGTGAATCAGCGCGTGGGGAAGGCGGACGTGTCTGGACATATAAAGACGGAAAACCGTGGTATTTCTTAGAAGAGAAATATCCAGCTTACGGAAACCTTGTGCCGCGTGATATTGCGACACGGGAAATTTTCCACGTGTGCGTTGACTTAAAGCTCGGCATTAACGGCGAAAACATGGTATACCTTGACCTTTCGCATAAAGATCCGAAAGAATTGGACATTAAATTAGGCGGAATCATTGAAATTTATGAAAAATTTATGGGCGAAGACCCACGCAAAGTACCAATGAAAATTTTCCCTGCCGTTCACTACTCAATGGGCGGTCTATGGGTCGATTACGATCAAATGACGAATATTAAAGGACTGTTCGCAGCAGGGGAATGCGACTATTCGATGCACGGTGCGAACCGATTAGGAGCAAACTCTCTTCTATCTGCCATTTATGGTGGCATGGTCGCAGGTCCGAAAGCGGTAGAATACATGAAAGGATTAGAAAAATCAGCAGATGCAATGCCTTCTTCATTGTACGATCGCTACCGCAAACAAGAAGAAGAGCGCTGGGAAAACATTTTATCGATGGACGGAACAGAGAATGCTTACGTGCTTCATAAAGAGCTTGGCGAATGGATGACCGACAACGTCACCATCGTTCGTTATAACGATAAACTGTTAAAAACAGACGAGAAGATCCAAGAGTTGATGGAGCGCTATAAAAACATTAGCATTACTGATACTGCGAAATGGAGCAACCAAGGAGCGTCGTTCACTCGTCAACTATACAACATGCTTCAATTGGCGCGTGTCATTACGCTTGGCGCTTACAACCGGAACGAAAGCCGCGGCGCTCACTATAAGCCGGAATTCCCAGAGCGCAACGACGAAGAGTGGCTCAAAACAACGATGGCTCGTTTCACTCCGGACGGTCCAGCGTTCCATTACGAAGATGTCGATACGTCGTTAATTAAACCGCGCAAACGCGACTATTCGAAAAAGAAAGAGGAAGTGAAATCATGAGCGAGAAAAAAACGATTCGCCTCATCGTCATACGGCAAGATCGTCCAGATTCTACGCCATACGAAGAGGAGTTTGAAATTCCGTATCGCCCGAATATGAACGTCATTTCTGCATTAATGGAAATTCGTCGCAATCCGGTGAACGCGAAAGGGGAAAAAACGACACCGGTGACGTGGGATATGAACTGTTTAGAAGAAGTGTGCGGCGCTTGCTCAATGGTCATTAATGGAAAACCGCGCCAATCCTGTACCGCTCTGATTGATAAATTGGAGCAGCCAATCCGACTAGAGCCGATGCGCACGTTCCCAGTGGTGCGGGACTTGCAAGTTGACCGTAGTCGCATGTTCGATTCATTGAAAAAAGTAAAAGCATGGATTCCGATTGATGGAACGTACGATTTAGGACCAGGTCCGCGCATGCCAGAGCGGAAACGGCAATGGGCGTATGAACTTTCGAAATGTATGACGTGTGGAGTTTGTTTAGAAGCGTGTCCAAACGTAAACAGCAAATCGAACTTTATCGGTCCAGCACCGCTTTCCCAAGTGCGGTTATTTAACGCGCATCCAACTGGCGCCATGCATAAAGCAGAGCGGTTGGCAGCCATTATGGGAGATGGAGGATTGGCAAACTGCGGAAATTCGCAAAACTGCGTACAATCTTGCCCGAAAGGCATTCCGCTAACGACATCGATTGCTGCACTAAACCGCGAAGCAACGGTTCAAATGTTCCGCAACTTCTTCGGCAGCGACGAAGTATAAGGAAAAAAATCCTCTTCACGTTTTCTCGTGAAGGGGATTTTTATTAAAGGGGGAAGGACAATGGGGAAAATTTCATATATCGAAAATTTAGAGGAGTGGCAGCGTTCGTTTCATTTTTTTCGTCGCATCAAAGTCCGTTTTTGTGAAACGGACATGTTTGGTCATTTAAATAACACCGTATCGTTTATTTATTTTGAAGAAGTGCGGACGGAATTTTTACAAACGCTTAGGTTTATGGATTATTGGACGAGTAAGGAATCGGCAGAAATTCCGGTAGTAGCGGACTTGCAATGCGATTTTTTAAAACAAGTTTTTTTTGGCGATGAACTATATGTATACGTGAAAGTGCACGACATTGGTCGCTCGTCTGTCGACTTGCATTATATGGCGAAAAAAGATAACAAAGAAGTTGTTTTTGTCGGACGGGGTACGCTTGTGCAAATTAATAAACATACAGGAAAAAGCGTTCCGTGGAGCGACGAGATGCGGCAAAAGCTCCAACAGTCTCAAACGATGTTGGTGATATAGAATAACACCTATTTTTTACGAGAATGGCGAAATTCAGTCACCGTACTCCTTTGCTTCACATACTATATGGTGAATAAATACCCATCCGGTAGTTCAGGTCTGGTGAAAGCAAGGAGGGTTATCGTACTTGAAGGACAAATCGTTTCCATCAAAGCCATTACTCACCAAAAGAGAAAGAGAAGTGTTCGAATTATTAGTTCAAGATAAGACGACAAAAGAGATTGCTAGCGAGCTGTTTATTAGTGAAAAAACGGTCCGCAACCACATTTCGAATGCGATGCAAAAGCTTGGAGTGAAGGGGCGCTCTCAAGCGGTCATTGAATTGCTTCGAATGGGGGAGCTTGAACTATAATGCATACCGGCTATCCTTAGTCATAAGGTAGCCGGTTTATTATTGATTTTTGTATTGATTATGCGGAAAAGTGTAGTAAAATGAAAATGGCTTGCATTTCTATAGGAAATCACGGGCACGATCGGGGAGATGGTATGTCGTTTGAGGTCGAAGAAAAAGCCGTTATCGAATTGGAGAAGTCACTACGGTACATCGCAGCCCTTTTAAAGCAAAAAGGGAGAGAAATTTTAACGAGTTATCCGATTACTCCGCCGCAGTTTGTCGCTTTGCAATGGCTGTTAGAAGAAGGCGATATGACGATTGGTGAATTGTCCAATAAAATGTATTTAGCATGTAGTACAACGACCGATTTAGTCGATCGAATGGAGAAAAACGGTCTTGTTGCAAGAATAAGAGACCGGCACGATCGTCGTGTTGTGCGCATCCACCTTTTGAAAGAAGGGGAGCGCATCATTGAAGAAGTGATAAAAAAGCGTCAGCACGATTTAGCGCAAGTGCTAAAAAACTTTTCTGAAGAAGAAATTATGTTTCTAGAGAAAACGTTAAAAAAGTTGCATCAAGAAATGAAAAAAGAATGAGGCGATCACTTGGAACGACCAATTGGTGTTATTGATTCAGGAGTTGGAGGACTGACTGTCGCAAAGGAAATGATGCGGCAGCTGCCGAAAGAACGCATTATTTATCTTGGTGATACGGCGCGTTGCCCGTATGGTCCGCGCCCTGTGGAAGAAATTCGTCAGTTTACATGGGAAATGACGAATTATTTATTGTGTTATGATATTAAAATGCTCGTCATTGCATGCAACACGGCGACCGCAGTCGTGTTAGAAGAAATTCGGGAGAAACTCCCGATTCCTGTCATTGGTGTTGTGCATCCTGGGGCGCGCGCGGCATTAAAAGCAACGAAAAACGAGCACATCGGTGTGATTGGTACAATCGGAACGGTGAAAAGTGGTGCATATGAAAAAGCGCTAAAATCGATTAATACTCGTGTTCATGTGGAAAGCTTAGCTTGTCCGAAATTTGTTCCGCTTGTAGAAAACGGAATTTTTGACGGGGCGGAAGCGAAGCAAATTGTGGCGGAATCACTAGAACCATTGAAAACAAGCGATATTGACGTGCTCATTTTAGGCTGCACTCACTATCCGCTGTTAAGCCCGCTCATTCATGAGTATATGGGGAAAAAAGTGAAACTGATTTGTTCAGGGGATGAAACGGCTCGTGAAGTAAGTGCTATTTTGCATCATAGCGGATTGTTAAATACAGGGGAACGCCGTGACGCTCATCTCTTCTTGACAACTGGACCGAAAGAACTGTTCCAAAAAATTGCGTCTGAATGGTTTGGGCAACCGATAGAGAACGTCCACACGATTGAACTATAAAAATCCTTTAGCCAATTCGGCTAGAGGATTTTTTTATTCTATTTTTCCAACCAGCTCGTATACATAGTAGTACAAACTATTGTTAGGAGGGAATGAGATGGTGAAGCGGCGAACAATTAAGCTTGCTAGTTCAATAATTATTTCAGCCATATTGCTTAGTGGGTGTGGATTGTTTAAAAAAGAACAAGCGATAAAAGAGGTAGACCCACCACAAGATGTTAGCTATTTAAAAGAAGGTCAGCAGGTGACGAACCCGACAGCAGGAAAAGAGGAAAAAGCAACCGAAACAGTCAAGCGAGAACTTTATTTTATCGATAAAAACGGCTTTGTGGTGCCGCAGACGCTTGAATTGCCAAAAACAGATGCGGTAGCGAAGCAAGCGTTAGAATATTTAGTGCAAGGCGGACCGGTGACGGATATGTTGCCAAATGGGTTCCGTGCTGTCCTTCCGGTGGATACGCGCGTGTTAGGAGTAAAAATTGAAAAAGATGGAACGATTATTGCGGACTTTTCTCCTGAGTTTGCCAAATATAAACCGGAGGATGAACGAAAAATTTTAGAAGCGATTACATGGACGTTGACGCAATTTGATAACGTCAAAAAAGTGAAAATCCGAATTAATGGCCACGACCAATCGGTGATGCCGGTAAATGGAACGCCAATTCAAGATGGAATGAGCCGCGCAGACGGAATTAACATCGACACGAGCGGTGTTGTCGATATTACGAATACACACCCTGTGGTCGTTTATTTTGTTGCTCAGCAAGGAGAAAAGACGTATTACGTGCCAGTCACACGCCGTATTCCGAATAAAGAAACAGATGATATTACTGCAACAGTGAACGAGCTAGTCAAAGGACCGACGTATGGAAGCGGGCTTGTAAGCGATTTTCAGCCAGATGTACAGCTCGTCACTAAGCCGTCCTATGAAAACGGGAAAGTGACGTTGAATTTTAATGACGCCATCTACGGCAGCAATAAAAAGCATGTCATTTCTGATCATGTGTTAAACGCGCTTGTGTTGTCGTTGACAGAACAAAAAGGGGTAGAGAGCGTTGCGATTATGGTGAATGGAAAAGCCAATCTCGTCCGTGAAGACGGAAAAGCACTATCCGCACCGGTAACAAGACCAGAAAATGTGAATACAGGTAGTTTTTAAAGCGATACTATGGTATAAAAAGAGGTAGGTTGCTCTACCTCTTTATTATTTGTTTGTTGAGGAGGCTTTTTTCATGCGAGTGGATGGAAGAGAAAATAAGCAGTTGCGGCCAGTACAGATCGAACCACACTTTATGAAACATGCAGAAGGGTCGGTATTAATCGCTGTCGGTGATACAAAAGTCATTTGTACGGCAAGCATTGACGATAAAGTGCCGCCGTTTATGCGCGGTGGTGGGAAAGGATGGATTACAGCGGAATATTCGATGCTTCCGCGCGCGACCGAGCAGCGAAGCATACGCGAATCAAGCAAAGGAAAATTATCGGGACGGACGATGGAAATTCAGAGGCTCATCGGACGAGCATTGCGCTCTGTCGTTGACTTAGAAAAGCTTGGCGAAAAAACGATTTGGATCGATTGCGATGTCATTCAAGCGGACGGCGGAACACGGACGGCTTCGATTACTGGCGCGTTTGTGGCAATGGTGTTGGCATTTGCGAAATTAATGGCTGACAATAAGCTTTCCGAGCTTCCAGTGACGGATTTTCTTGCGGCAACGTCGGTTGGAATTGACGAGGAGCATGGCGTGATTCTTGACTTGAACTATATAGAAGATTCAAAAGCAAAAGTGGATATGAACGTCGTCATGACAGGCGCAGGACGTTTCGTAGAGATTCAAGGGACAGGAGAAGAAGCGACATTTTCTCGCGAAGAATTGCAGCAATTGCTCGATACGGCTGAATTTGGCATTCGCCAATTAATTGTTGTGCAAAAAGAAGTGCTCGGCTCGTTGGCAGAAGCTAT
The DNA here is from genome assembly GCF_001634285.1 of Anoxybacillus amylolyticus. Classification (GTDB taxonomy): domain Bacteria; phylum Bacillota; class Bacilli; order Bacillales; family Anoxybacillaceae; genus Anoxybacteroides; species Anoxybacteroides amylolyticum. The sequence goes on along the minus strand of NZ_CP015438.1, from coordinate 2,796,251 downwards.
TCAAAACCGTGCAGAGAGAGTGAACGAATGATGAGAGAAGTAATTATCGCAACGAAAAACAAAGGGAAAGCAAGCGAATTTCAAGCGTTATTAGCCAAAAAAGGGATAGCGGTGAAAACGCTGCTTGATTTTCCGCACACTCCTGACGTAGAGGAAACGGGAAGCACGTTTGCGGAAAACGCCAGATTGAAGGCGGAGGCGATCGCGCGTTTTTTCCAAGCAATCGCTATTGCAGATGATTCTGGTCTTTCGATTGACGCATTGGGCGGAAAGCCAGGTGTCTATTCGGCGCGTTATGCAGGTGAAGAAAAAGATGATCAAGCAAACATCGCAAAAGTATTAGAAGAAATGAGAGGAATTCCTTTTGAGCAGCGGACAGCTCGTTTTCATTGCGCATTGGCAATTTCTGTTCCGAACGGTTCGACGACGATTGTGGAAGGAACGTGCGACGGCTACATTACCGAAGTGCCAAAAGGGGAAAATGGATTTGGCTACGATCCAATTTTTTATGTACCACAAAAAGGAAAAACGATGGCGGAGTTGACGAAAGAGGAAAAAAATAAAATAAGCCACCGCTCGGTTGCACTAGAAAAATTAGAGAAACAGTGGGATCAAATGGTAAATGGGGAGTAGAAGATGAAAGTATTTATTGTCAGCGATAGTCATGGATTAATAAACGAACTGCTCGAGATAACGAAACGGCATGCACAGGAAGCAACGGCGTTCATTCATTGTGGTGATTCGGAACTTCCAAATGGTTGTGTTGAACTACAATCTTTTATCTACGTCGGCGGTAACTGTGATTTTGCAAGAAATTTTGCGAAAGAGCGCACAGAAGACATTCAAGGAATTCGCTTTTTTATTACGCATGGTCATTTGTATAACGTCAAAATGACGTTAATAAATCTTTACTACCGCGCAAAAGAAGTGGGAGCGAACGTCGTTTGCTTCGGTCATTCGCACATCGCTTTAGCGGAAAAAATGGATGACGTATTATTCATTAATCCTGGCAGCCTCTTGTTGCCTCGTTTGCGAAAAGAACGGACGTATGCATCGGTTCAAATCGATAACAGACAAGCGATTGTCCAATTTTACGACCTCAATGGAAAAAAAGTTCCGCATTTAGGAAAAACATTTACATTTTAGACGGGAGTGAGTCTCCCGTTTTCTTATTTACAAAAAAATTTTTTTTCGACCGCTCATCCCTTGATGCAATCATAATGTAAGCGCATTCAAATATTACGATGAATCGAAATATTCAAAAAATAGTATTGACTCTTCCTTATTTTGGGCTTATTATAATTTTCAAATAAATCAAACGAATAGACATATACGAAGAGGGCGCACATAAAGGGAAGAGGGGAAAAACATTGAGTGAGCAATGGATCTTTTTAAATGATGAGTTTGTGACGAAAGAAAACGCGAAAATTTCGGTTTATGATCATGGGTTTTTATACGGCGACGGGGTGTTTGAAGGGATTCGCGTCTATAGCGGCAATGTCTTTCGCTTAAAAGAACACATTGACCGGCTGTATAACTCGGCGAAATCGATTTTATTGAACATTCCTTACACAAAAGAAGAAATGACCGACTTGATTGTGCAAGCTGTCCAAAAAAATAAGTTTCAAGATGCTTACATTCGTGTCGTCGTTTCTCGCGGTGTCGGCGGTTTAGGGCTTGACCCATATAAATGTCCGAAGCCGCAAGTGGTCATTATTGTAGAACCATTAGCGATCTTCCCAAAACATTTATATGAAACAGGAATTGAAGTGGTGACTGTTGCCACAAGACGGAATCGTCCAGACGTGCTAAGCCCGAAAGTTAAATCGCTCAACTATTTAAATAACGTGCTTGTTAGAATCGAAGCGCATTTAGCGAATGTGAGTGAAGCGCTCATGCTTAACGACCAAGGCTATGTCGCAGAAGGTTCTGCCGATAACGTCTTTATCGTGAAAAACAGTGTCCTTTATACGCCGCCAGGCTATGTTGGAGCGCTAGAAGGGATTACGCGCGACGCGATTATCGACATTGCGAGAGAACTTGGATATGTCGTCAAGGAAGAACCGTTTACTCGCCATGACGTCTATACCGCTGATGAGGTGTTTTTAACAGGAACGGCTGCGGAAGTCATCGCCGTTGTGAAAGTAGACGGACGCACTATCGGCGACGGCGTGCCTGGCGTTCATACGAAGCGGTTGCTTGAAGCATTTAGAAAACGTGTCGTTTCCGAAGGGGTTAAAGTCTATCAAACAAACGCGAACGTCCGCTAATGCACGATGACAAAAACATAACGGAAAAGCGAAGAAGAGGATAAGTAGTCAGCGGGAAAGGAATCTCCAGAGAACCGGGGGAGCTGGAAACCGGTGGTTCCGCCGCTTGATGAACTCACCTCTGAGCGCCAGCTTGAACGCGTAAGCTAGTAGAGTTGGCCGGGTGGAATCGTCCACTCGTTACTAAAACGAGCAGCATGGGAAGTTGCTCATGAGGTGGTCGAATGACCATGAAGAAGGGTGGTACCGCGGAAAGGAAACCTTTTCGCCCCTTTGGCCAAACAGGTGGCCATGGTGGGTGAAAAGGTTTTTTCATTGTCTTAAAAACTGTAGATGAGCAAAATCGATAACATAAATTTACATTGAGACAAAAAAGAAGACATGAACCCGATTCCTTGGTTAGAATAGATGTGCTACCAACCATTCACACAAGGAGGTTCATGTCTCATGAATAGATTAGCACATCATCAAGGAATCCACAAGTTTTTCACGACGTTGGGGTTGGCGCTTTATTTCTCGAAACCTGTGATGAAGCATCTCGTTCATATCGTGGATGCGATGGTGACGAAAGGTTTTTCGGGAACGTTGACCGATCTACATCATGGGAGTTTTCATCCGAACCATCGCACGACACTGAGCCATTTTTTCACGAAAAGTCCGTGGGATGAAGAGACATTGCTCCGCAAACTCCAGCAGTGGATGCTTCATCGTGTCGAACGCATCGCCAAACAGAAGAATCAACCCATTTTTGTTTCCATCGATGATACGATTTGCCAAAAAACGAAGCCTTCGTCACGGGCAACATGCGCTATTCAAGGGTGTGATTGGCATTATTCTCACACAGAGAAAAAATCGATTTGGGGGCATTCTCTCGTTTGGCTCATGGTTCATACGATGACTCAAGCGTTTCCGTTTGCTTTTCGCCCCTACGACAAGGAGGCTGGAAAAAGCAAAGGAAAACTCGCGATTGAGATGCTTTCTTCTTTGGATGTGAGTCGTCCTGTTTATGTACTGATGGACTCTTGGTATCCATCGAAAGCACTCGTGGAAGCCTGCTTGAAAAAAGGGTTCCACGTCATCGCGATGCTTAAGACGAACCGGATTCTCTATCCGAAAGGCATCGCCATCCAAGCCAAACAGTTTGCCCGCTATCTCGAACCGAATGACACCCGCCTCGTCACGGTGGGAGAAGAGCGCTATCGCGTCTATCGTTACGAAGGAGCGCTCAACGGTCTCGATGATGCGGTGGTGCTACTTGTTTGGAAAGCCGATCAACCGATGACACCGGAACATCTTCATTGCGTCTTGAGCACCGATTGGGAGCTAAGCGACGAAGACATCTTGCGCTACTATGCCGAGCGTTGGTCGATCGAATGTTTTTTCCGTCAAGCGAAAGACCAGCTGAAACTCGATGGGTACCGCGTTCGTCATCATCGAGCGGTGAAACGTTACTGGATCTTGGTGCAGCTTGCTTACGTGTACAGCCTATTCGAGTCTAACAGCGATTTTTCGGATGGGCTCGATCTCCTGCGCAAGAGAAAAGGACATAGCCTCGTGGAGTTCATTTACCATGCAGCGAAACAAAATATTCCCATTGATACCGTGAAAAAACAGCTCCACGTGGCATAAGGGGTACCCTGTTTGTCTCTTTTACATGGTAATTATTGTAATTGAAATTGCTCAACTACAGTTAAAAATATAAAAGAAGGAAGGATGACGAATGGCGAAGATGAAAGTAGAGGAACAGCGGAAACAAAGGACAAAAATGAGCGGAGCATTGATGCTAATTGAAGCATTGAAAGCGGAGAAAGTCGAAGTGATTTTCGGATATCCAGGTGGAGCGGTATTGCCGATTTACGACAAACTATACGATTCCGGTCTATTTCACGTCTTAACCCGCCATGAGCAAGGCGCCATTCATGCGGCAGAAGGATATGCACGCATTTCCGGAAAGCCTGGCGTCGTCATTGCAACGTCTGGACCGGGAGCGACAAACATTGTTACAGGGCTAACCGATGCGATGATGGACTCCATTCCGCTCGTGGTGTTCACAGGTCAAGTAGCTTCCAATGTGATCGGTTCCGATGCGTTTCAAGAAGCAGATGTGCTTGGCATCACGATGCCGATTACAAAACATAGCTATCAAGTGCGCGACATTCAAGAGCTACCGAGAATCATTAAAGAAGCATTTCACATCGCAACAACCGGTCGTCCTGGGCCTGTATTAATCGATATCCCGAAAGATATGACGACAGCAGAAGGGGAATTTGACTACGAGCAAGACGTCCATCTTCCAGGATATCAGCCAACGGTTCATCCGAACCATTTGCAAATTCGCAAGCTTGTCGAGGCGGTCAGCCAAGCAAAAAAACCGGTCATTTTAGCAGGAGCAGGCGTCCTTCATGCGAACGCTTCAAAAGAGCTAAGACAATACGCTGAACAACAAAACATTCCAGTCATTCACACGCTGTTAGGGCTTGGTGGTTTTCCTGCCAATCATCCACTCTTTCTTGGCATGGCGGGGATGCACGGCACGTATACAGCAAACATGGCGCTATACGAATGTGACTTGTTGATCAATATTGGGGCGCGCTTCGATGATCGCGTGACAGGCAATTTAAAATATTTTGCACCAAATGCGACAGTGGCGCATATCGACATCGACCCAGCTGAAATCGGCAAAAACGTACCGACAAAAATTCCGATTGTAAGTGACGCGAAAGAAGCCCTCAAAGAGTTGATTCATCAAGACGGCAAACGACCGGACATTACCGCATGGCTGGCGCAGCTAGCAGAATGGAAAACGAACTATCCGCTCGCTTACGAAAACGATGTCCAAACGGTGAAACCGCAAAAATTAATCGAAATGATTTACGAACTAACGAACGGCGAAGCAGTAGTGACGACTGACGTTGGGCAACATCAAATGTGGACGGCACAATACTACAAATTTAATCGCCCGCACCGTTGGGTGACATCCGGAGGGCTTGGTACGATGGGATTCGGTCTTCCCGCAGCCATCGGGGCCCAGCTTGCTGACAAACAAGCGACGGTCGTTTCCATCGTTGGCGATGCAGGGTTTCAAATGACATTGCAAGAATTGTCCGTCATCCAAGAACTAAACTTGCCGATTAAAGTCGTCATCGTCAATAACCAGTCGCTTGGCATGGTGCGGCAATGGCAAGAAATCTTTTATGACAAACGATATTCGCATTCGCTCGTTCCGAACCAACCAGATTTTGTGAAACTTGCGGAAGCATACAACATAAAAGCGTTTCGCGCAAAAACGGAAGAAGAAGCAAAAGAAGTACTAAAACAAGCGTTTTCTCTTTCCGAACCAGTATTGTTAGACTTCCATGTCAAAGCAGACGAAAACGTCTATCCAATGGTAGCACCAGGAAAAGGATTACATGAAATGGTGGGGGTGAAACCGTGCGAAGAATCATTACAATGACTGTCAACAACCGACCAGGCGTCTTAAATCGCATTACCGGGTTGTTTACAAAGCGCCATTACAATATTGAAAGCATTACGGTCGGCCACACAGAAATCGAAGGAATTTCGCGTATGACGTTTGTCGTCAACGTCGAAGACGAACGGATAGCGGAACAAATTACAAAACAATTAAACAAGCAAATTGATGTGCTGAAAGTAAATGACATTACCGACCAAGCCATTGTGGCACGGGAATTGGCGCTCATTAAAGTTGCTGTCAATTCGGCGGTTCGGCAAGAAATTTATACGCTCATTGAACCGTTCCGCGCCTCTGTTGTCGATGTAAGCCGAGACAGCCTCGTTGTCCAAGTAACGGGCGAACCAGAAAAAATAGAAGCGCTTATCGATTTGTTAAAGCCATATGGCATTAAAGAAGTAGCTCGAACAGGAACAACAGCATTTACGCGCGGCTCACAAAAAAACGCCGCTTCTTATAAAACACCATTCATTATATAAAAGGAGAGATCTATCATGGCAAAAGTATATTATAACGGAGATGCAAACGAACAATACGTACAATCAAAAACAGTAGCGATTATCGGGTATGGTTCTCAAGGGCATGCACATGCGCAAAACCTTCGCGATAGCGGAGTGAACGTCATCATCGGTCTTCGTCCAGGAAAATCGTGGGAACAGGCAGAAAACGACGGATTCCAAGTTCTTCCTGTACGCGAAGCAACACGCCAAGCAGACATTGTGATGATTTTGCTTCCTGACGAAAAGCAACCATCCGTTTATAAAAACGAAATCGAGCCGGAGCTAGAGCCAGGAAATGCACTAGTATTTGCCCATGGATTTAATATTCACTTCAACCAAATTGTTCCGCCAACGGATGTCGACGTTTTCCTTGTCGCACCAAAAGGCCCAGGACATTTAGTTCGCCGCACGTACGTAGAAGGTGCGGGAGTGCCAGCGCTTATCGCTGTGTATCAAGATGTAACTGGCACCGCGAAAGAAACGGCGTTAGCGTATGCAAAAGCGATTGGCTCCGCGAGAGCAGGCGTATTGGAAACAACGTTCAAAGAAGAAACGGAAACCGACTTATTCGGTGAGCAAGCCGTTCTTTGCGGCGGATTAACGTCACTTGTAAAAGCAGGCTTTGAAACGCTTGTTGAGGCTGGCTATCAACCGGAAGTTGCTTATTTTGAATGCTTGCATGAACTAAAACTAATCGTCGACCTTTTATACGAAGGCGGCCTTTCTTGGATGCGCTACTCTATCTCTGATACAGCGCAATGGGGAGACTTCATTTCTGGTCCGCGTGTCATTAATGCTTCCGTAAAAGCAGAAATGAAAAAAGTGCTTGAAGACATTCAAACCGGCAAATTTGCGAAAGGCTGGATTTTAGAGAACCAAGCAAACCGCCCAGAATTTAACGCTATCAACCGCCGCGAAAATGAACATTTAATTGAAGTGGTCGGTCGCGAATTGCGTAGCATGATGCCGTTTGTGAAAGCAAAACAGAAAGACGTGGTGGTCTCAAGTGCGAAAAATTAACATTTTTGATACGACGTTGCGCGACGGGGAGCAATCAGCAGGCGTGAATTTGAATTTGCAAGAAAAACTAGAAATTGCTCGCCAGTTGGAACGGCTTGGTGTCGACATTATTGAAGCAGGTTTTCCTGCCGCTTCCAAAGGAGATTTCCAAGCAGTCAAACAAATTGCTGAAACGATTCGAGGGTGTTCTGTGACCGGGCTTTCCCGCTCGGTCCAGAGCGATATCGACGCGGCCTGGGAAGCGTTAAAAGGTGGAGCTGAACCACGCTTGCATTTATTTATCGCTACTTCCCCTATTCATATGGCGCATAAGTTGCGAATGACGCCAGAACAAGTGATAGAAGCCGCCGTTTCTGCGGTAAAATACGCGAAACGCTACTTTCCAATCGTACAATGGTCGGCGGAAGATGCTTGTCGCAGCGAGCTTCCATTTTTGGCCGAAATCGTGACGAAAGTGATTGAAGCAGGCGCAAATGTCATTAACATTCCTGACACGGTCGGTTACATTACACCAAAAGAGTATGGGGAAATATTCACCTTTTTAAGAAATAATGTTCAGAATATTGAAAAAGTTTCGTTGTCTGCCCATTGCCATGACGATTTAGGAATGGCGGTTGCCAATTCGCTCGCTGCCATTGAGCACGGGGCAACACAAATTGAAGGAACGATTAACGGCATTGGCGAGCGAGCAGGGAACGCCGCGCTAGAAGAAATTGCAGTGGCGCTTTACATCCGAAAAGATTATTACAATGCCACAACCCAATTAAATTTACAAGAAATCAAGCGTACGAGCAACTTAGTGAGCAAACTCACTGGCATGGTCATTCCTGCGAATAAGGCGGTCGTTGGAAAGAATGCGTTCGCTCATGAATCAGGAATTCACCAAGACGGTGTCTTAAAAGAAAAAACCACATACGAAATCATTTCCCCAGAACTTGTGGGCGTGCAATCGAACTCGATGGTACTAGGGAAACATTCCGGCCGCCATGCCTTGCGCAACCGCGTCGAGGAACTGGGCTATACGTTATCGGAAGAAGAAATTAATAAACTATTCGTTCGCTTTAAAGAGCTAGCCGATAAGAAAAAAGACATTACAGACGATGATTTAGTCGCTCTAATTTTTGAAGAAAAGTTCGATCATTTCAAAGACTTTTATCAACTTTCTTCCATTCAAGTTCAATACGGAACGAAACAAATTCCAACCGCGGTTGTCGTATTGACTGACGGAGCTGGAAATGAAATTCAAGAAGCAGCTACTGGTTCAGGAAGCGTTGAAGCGCTCTATAACACGTTAGAACGCTGCTTTCAAACCCATGTCACGCTATTGGACTATCGAATTGAATCGGTCAGCGGTGGAAGAGATGCGTTAGCGCAAGTGTTCGTGAAAGTCCGTGTTCATGAAATCGAAACGAGTGGACGGGGAACGGCACAAGACGTGCTAGAAGCATCTGCTAAAGCGTATATTAACGCCGTTAATCGCATCTTTATGATCGAAAAGATGCGAGAAGAAAACCAAAAGGTAACGATAAAATAACAAATATTTTGGTTGTTCGAAAAAGGGGCTATACGAAAAAAATAGAGGGGGAAATCAAATGGGAGCATATCGGATTGCAGTATTGCCTGGAGATGGAATTGGAAAAGAAGTGACAAGGGGAGCGATCGAAGTATTGCAGGCAATCGCTACTCGTTTTAATCATCAGTTCGAATTTCAATACGGATTAATCGGGGGGGAAGCAATTGATCGGGCAGGGACACCATTGCCAACGGAAACGCTTGATATGTGTCGCCAAAGCGATGCAGTATTGCTTGGAGCAGTCGGCGGACCAAAATGGGACGGAAATCCTCCGCATTTGCGCCCAGAAAAAGGGTTGCTTGCGATTCGGAAAGAAATGAATTTATTCGCCAATTTGCGTCCAGTCAAATTTTATGCAAGTTTAGCAGATTCTTCACCGTTGAAAGCTGACATCATTCAAGATGTTGATTTCGTCATCGTCCGTGAATTGACAGGCGGCTTGTATTTTGGAAAACCGAGCGGCCGTCGGGTGGAAAATGGAGAGGAAACAGTAGTGGATACATTGCTCTATAAACGAGAAGAAATGACACGTATTATTACAGTTGCCTTTGAATTGGCGAGCAAACGAAAGAAAAAAGTGACGTCGGTTGATAAAGCGAACGTCCTTGAATCGAGCCGAATGTGGCGGGAAATTGCCGAAGAGGTAGCAAAAGAGTTTCCGGACGTGGAATTAGAGCATATGCTTGTCGACAATGCGGCGATGCAATTGATTCGTTATCCAAAGCAGTTTGACGTAATTGTAACAGAAAATATGTTTGGTGATATTTTAAGCGACGAAGCATCAATGCTCACAGGTTCGCTTGGCATGTTGCCATCGGCAAGCCTTTCGACGACTGGACCGAGCTTATATGAGCCGATTCACGGTTCCGCCCCAGATATTGCTGGGAAAAATAAGGCAAATCCAATTGCAACCATTTTATCGAGCGCGATGATGCTTCGCCTATCGTTCGGGCTTCATGAGGAGGCAAATGCGATTGAGCGGGCAGTGCAACAAGTATTAACTTCAGGATACCGCACGGCAGATGTTGCGAAAAAAGGACAGCGTGTCGTTTCGACGAAAGAAATGGTCGATGAAATTAAAGCAGCTATTCTTGATGACGGGGCGATTTTGCATATTATGGCCGTCTACGCCTAATGAGGAGACGTCACGACAAACAAATAATGTGAATGTATTCACAATTTTTTTGCAAAGAGAGGTGGATTGGATGAAGCCGAAAACAATCATTGAAAAAATTTGGGAAAATCATGTCGTTTATTGTGAGGAAGGGAAACCGGATTTATTATACATCGATTTGCATCTAGTCCATGAAGTCACCTCCCCGCAAGCATTCGAAGGATTGCGGCAAAAGGGACGGAACGTACGCCGCCCTGATTTAACGTTCGCGACGATGGACCATAACGTGCCAACGGTCAACCGTTTTGTTATCAACGATGAAATAGCGAAAAATCAAATAACGGCACTTGAGCGGAACTGTCGAGAGTTCGGCATTCCGCTTGCCGACTTAAGCAGTCCAGAACAAGGAATCGTTCATGTCATCGGTCCAGAACTCGGCTTGACGCAGCCAGGAAAAACAATCGTCTGCGGCGATAGCCATACGTCGACGCACGGAGCGTTTGGGGCATTGGCGTTTGGCATCGGTACGAGTGAAGTCGAGCATGTGCTCGCTACGCAAACATTATGGCAGCACCGGCCAAAAACATTGCAAATTTGTGTCACTGGGCGTTTAGGTGAGGGCGTCACTGCCAAGGATGTCATTTTAGCGATTATTCATCGCTATGGGGTAGATGTGGGAACAGGATATGTCATCGAATTTACTGGCGATACGATTCGCAACATGTCGATGGAAGAACGGATGACGATTTGCAATATGTCGATTGAAGCAGGCGCACGGGCAGGGTTGGTCAGTCCAGATGAAACAACGTTTGCGTATTTGCGCGACCGTAAATACGTGCCAAAAGGCGAAGCGTTTGAAAAAGCGGTGGAATATTGGCGTTCGCTCGCCACAGATGAAGGAGCGAAATATGATAAAACGATTGAAATTGACGCAGCAACGATTGCGCCAATGGTAACGTGGGGAACAACGCCAGGGATGAGCGCACCAGTGGACGGAGCAGTGCCTCATCCAGAACAATTTGCGACAGAAACCGAGCGAAAAGCGGTACAGTTAGCATTACAATATATGGGATTAACCCCAGGGACACCAATCACCAATATCGCAGTGCAGCACGTGTTCATCGGTTCGTGTACCAATTCGCGCATTAGTGATTTAAGGGCAGCTGCGGAAATCGTCAAAGGGCAAAAAGTAGCACCTGGCGTACGGGCGCTTGTTGTGCCTGGTTCACAACAGGTGAAACAACAAGCGGAAGAAGAAGGACTTGCGCGAATTTTTATCGATGCTGGGTTTGAATGGCGTGATTCCGGCTGTAGCATGTGTCTCGGAATGAATCCTGATACTGTGCCAGCAGGGGAACATTGCGCATCTACATCTAACCGCAACTTTGAAGGGCGGCAAGGAAAAGGAGCGCGAACGCACTTAGTCAGCCCGAAAATGGCTGCCGCCGCTGCCATTTATGGCCGATTTGTCGATGTTCGAAAACTAGAAAAAGAAGCCGTTCGCTAAGGAGTGATAAACGTGCAATTTACGATTCATACCGGAAAAGTTGCTGGACTAGACCGTGCCAACATTGATACAGACCAAATTATCCCAAAGCAGTTTTTAAAGCGAATTGAACGAACAGGTTTTGGGAAGTTTTTGTTTTATGATTGGCGGTATCTTGCTGATGGAACACTGAATTCTGCTTTTGAATTAAACCGCCCAGAAAATGAAGGGGCGACCATTCTTGTAGCGAACGAAAATTTCGGCTGTGGTTCTTCTAGGGAACACGCCCCATGGGCGCTTGTCGATTACGGGTTCCGCGCCGTTATCGCTCCTTCGTTTGCCGATATTTTTTATAACAATTGCTTAAAAAACGGGCTGCTTCCCATTCGTTTAGAGAAGCAAGATGTGGAATATCTTCTAAAAGAAAGTAAGCGCGCCGACTACGAACTAACGATTTCCCTCGAAGAACAGCGCATCTATGACGAAGCAGGATTTGTGCGGACGTTTGCCATCGATCCATACCGCAAACAGCTCCTTTTAAAAGGATGGGATGAAATTGATTTGACTTTTATGTACGAACCGTATATTGTCGAATATGAGAAGAAACATGCCAACCTCACGTGAGGTTGGTTTTTCCACTTCATTGATGGTGATGATGATGAAAAAAAATAACATTATCCGCTTTCCTCGTTTACATGCACGCTTGCTCGAAAAAGGATGGGAAGCACTGCAAGAAAAACAATACGAAACCGCACTCTCGTTTTTTTTGGAAGCTAGCGAACTAAAAAGCGACTCCGAACTAGAAATGTGCATCGTCGTTTGCTTAGTGGAGATTGGCGAATGGAAAGAAGCGAAGGTGCGATGTCAACAATTGCTTGCAAAGAAAAAAGATGACGTCCCGTTGTTGCAAATGTATTTATCTATCTTGCTTCAGTTGCAACAATACGAAGAAATGGAAACGGTCATTCGAGACGCGCTGTCACACCGATTTCTTTTGCCATCCACTCGCGACCATTTGCTGCATCTGCTTCAGTTTAGCGAAAAGATGCAGCATCGCTTGCCGCGTGCTGTCGATGACCGACCGATTCGCCAACTGCTCGAGTCCACGCGTTTAGACGACCAGCTGCAAGCAATTCAACAACTCGAAAACGAACCTGTTGTTTCGTACTTGCCGTTCCTTCAAACATATTTATCGAATGAAGCAAACCATCCAATGGCGAAAACAATGGTAGTGCGGCTGTTAACTGCTCAACGCGTCAACGAACAAGTAACGATTCGTAAATTCGGACAAACGATGACGGTCATTCCGGCAGAACTAGACGAATATGCAACGACAGCATTTGCAACAAACGTTTTGCAGCAGCTAGAACGTACGATTGCAAACGATAACCCGAGTTTGTACGAAGTCGCTTCCCACCTTTGGCATCGCTATATTTATACGCTATACCCGTTCCCACCGCTTCCATCCCGGGTGGAACATTGGGCGGCTGCGCTTCATATTTGCGCTTGCAGCTCGCAAGGAATCGAAGAGAAAACGGAAACCATCACTAAGTGCTACGGGGTGGCAGAAGACGAGGTCATGCCTCTTTGCAAAAAACTATACGAAATAGAAGAAATTTCTTTTATTTAATTAGCTGTTTATATTGAAACATCTATGTTGTATGTTATAATATAATGGTTGTATTACGTATATCTTTGCATGGTTACATATAAACAGCGATGATCGTGGGCGTCGGACAAGCGTTCATGAGGAAGATTGATTTTTTGTTGGAGGGAAAAGCATGGTAGCAAAATGGGAAAAACTAGAAGGGAACGAAGGCGTTCTTACCGTTGAAGTAGATGCGGAGAAAGTAAGCGAAGGGTTGGACGCTGCATTCAAAAAAGTAGTGAAAAACGTGAGCATTCCTGGATTCCGTAAAGGAAAAATTCCGCGTGCGTTATTTGAAAAACGCTTTGGTGTAGAAGTGCTATATGATGATGCACTAGACATTTTATTGCCAGAAGCGTACGCAAAAGCAGTAGAAGAAACAGGAATTGAACCAGTCGACTATCCAAAAATCGATGTTAAACAATTGGAAAAAGGCAAAAGCTTAATTTTCACAGCAAATGTGACAGTGAAACCAGAAGTGAAATTAGGCGAATATAAAGGACTTGAAGTAGAAAAAATAGATGCTACAGTAACCGACGAAGATGTTGAAAACGAGTTAAAACGTCTTCAAGAAAACTACGCAGAGCTCGTTGTCAAAGAAGGAAAAATTGAAGAGGGCGACACAGCGGTTATCGACTTTGAAGGGTTTGTAGATGGCGAGCCGTTCGAAGGCGGAAAAGCAGAAAACTATTCGCTTGTAATCGGATCTGGTACGTTCATCCCTGGCTTTGAAGAACAATTAATCGGCTTAGAAGCGGGAGCAGAAAAAGATATCGAAGTAACGTTCCCAGAAGAATATCACGCAGAAGCGTTAGCAGGCAAACCAGCGGTATTCAAAATTAAAGTGCACGAAGTAAAAACAAAACAACTTCCAGCACTTGATGACGAATTTGCGAAAGACGTCGAAGAAGATGTCGAAACACTTGAGCAATTAAAAGAAAAAATCCGCACAAGACTACAAGAAGAGCGCAGCAAAGAAGCGGAAGCAGCTCTTCGCGATGCGGTAGTAGAAAAAGCAGCAGAAAATGCAGAAATTGACATTCCAGAAGCGATGATTAAAACAGAAACAGATCGTATGTTGCGCGAATTTGACCAACGTTTGCAAATGCAGGGGCTTAACTTAAACCTTTACTATCAATTCTCTGGTCAAGACGAAGCAGCATTGCGCGAGCAAATGAAAGAAGATGCGGAAAAACGAGTACGTATGACATTGACGCTTGAAGCAATTGCGAAAGCAGAAAACATTGAAGCAACGGACGAAGAAGTAAACGCAGAAGTTGAGAAAATGGCGGAAGCTTACAACTTAACCGTCGACAAAATTAAAGAGCTTCTCGGCAGCCTTGATCCTGTGAAAGAAGACGTGAAATTCCGAAAAGTGGTTGACTTCCTTGTAGAACATAGCAAAGCAGCGCAATAACATACGATGGATTAGGAACAATAAAGAGCAAGGCGCGAGGTCTTTCGTGCCTTGTTCTTTCATACAATAAACGATAGATGTGAATTTTCTAATTTTTCAAATATGTAACGATTTTTTTATTAGCATTTGCATCGAGGTTTATGATAAAATGACGAATACATAAGTTTGACATGTGGGGTTGTACATAGTGACGATGGAATTTTTGCACAAGGGGTGAAACGATGTTTAAATTTAATGATGAGAAAGGGCAATTGAAATGTTCTTTTTGCGGCAAAACGCAAGAACAAGTCCGCAAATTAGTGGCAGGACCTGGGGTATACATATGCGATGAGTGCATTGAGTTGTGTACAGAAATTGTTGAAGAAGAACTCGGAAATGAAGAGGAATTTGAGTTTAAAGACGTACCGAAGCCAAAAGAAATTCGCGAAATTTTAGATGAGTACGTCATCGGCCAAGACGAGGCAAAAAAATCGCTTGCGGTTGCTGTTTATAATCATTACAAACGGATTAACTCCAACAGCAAAATCGATGATGTAGAGTTATCCAAAAGCAACATTTTAATGATTGGACCGACAGGAAGCGGAAAAACATTATTAGCACAGACGTTAGCGCGCATTTTAAACGTCCCGTTTGCTATCGCGGACGCGACGTCGTTAACGGAAGCAGGATACGTTGGAGAAGATGTCGAGAACATTTTGTTAAAACTAATCCAAGCGGCAGACTATGATGTGGAACGAGCAGAGAAAGGGATTATTTATATCGACGAAATTGACAAAATTGCCCGCAAATCAGAAAACCCATCGATTACGCGTGACGTATCTGGTGAAGGCGTTCAACAAGCATTATTGAAAATTTTAGAAGGAACCATTGCGAGTGTTCCGCCACAAGGTGGGCGGAAACATCCGCATCAAGAATTTATTCAAATTGATACAACAAACATTTTATTTATTTGTGGCGGAGCGTTTGACGGCATTGAGCCGATTATTAAACGCCGGCTAGGAAAGAA
Organism: Anoxybacillus amylolyticus; assembly: GCF_001634285.1. Taxonomy (GTDB): domain Bacteria; phylum Bacillota; class Bacilli; order Bacillales; family Anoxybacillaceae; genus Anoxybacteroides; species Anoxybacteroides amylolyticum. The sequence continues at coordinate 2,780,745 of NZ_CP015438.1, read as the reverse complement.
AGTAATCGGGTTTGGTGCAGAAACGCAACAAGCCGATGTCGACGAAAAGAACTTGCTATCGAAAGTATTGCCGGAAGATTTATTGAAATTCGGGTTAATTCCGGAGTTTGTCGGTCGTCTTCCGGTCATTACGACGTTGGAGCCACTTGATGAACAGGCGTTAATCGATATTTTAACGAGACCGAAAAATGCGATTGTAAAGCAGTACCAAAAAATGATGGAATTAGATGATGTCGAGTTGGAATTTGAAGAAGGCGCATTGCGGGAAATTGCCAAGAAAGCGATTGAGCGTAAAACAGGGGCGCGCGGTCTTCGTTCCATTATCGAAGGGATTATGCTTGATGTCATGTTCGACCTTCCATCGCGTGAAGATGTGCAAAAATGCATTATCACGGCAGAAACCGTCCGTGGCAAGCAACCGCCAAAACTCATCCGACACGACGGAACAATCGTCGAACACGAACGAAAAACGTCTGCTTAACAAGAAAAGAGAGGAACGTTCCTTGGCGAAGCCAAGGAAACATCCGACGGAAGGGAAAGCTTTCGACGAGACGTGCATGCACGTCGACGGAGAAATCGAACGCGTAGGAGGATGTTAGTTTGTAGCTAGACATCGAAAAGCAAACGTGACTGGTTAGAGACTGTCTTTAAAAGAAGGCAGTCTCTTTTTGTTTATTCCTGTGTCATGGCGGAGATACTATATGTACTACAAATTGGATGCAGGAGGAGACGAGTTCATGAACTGGACGAATATCGCATTAGTGGTACAGTTGTTTTTTGGGATTATCATCGGGCTTTATTTTTGGAATTTATTAAAAAACCAACGGGTGCAAAAAGTATCGATCGATAAAGAATCGCGCAAAGAAATGGAACAGTTGCGAAAGCTGCGCTCCATTTCGTTAACGGAGCCGCTCGCAGAGAAAGTAAGACCGAAACATTTCGCCGACATCGTCGGACAAGAGGATGGGATTAAAGCATTAAAGGCGGCATTATGTGGTCCAAACCCCCAACATGTCATCATTTACGGACCTCCAGGTGTCGGAAAAACAGCTGCTGCTCGGCTTGTCCTAGAAGAGGCGAAAAAAAATCCACTATCTCCATTTAAAAAGAACGCGGTTTTTGTCGAGTTAGACGCGACAACGGCGCGCTTTGATGAGCGAGGTATCGCTGATCCGTTAATCGGTTCGGTTCATGATCCGATTTATCAAGGGGCGGGAGCGATGGGGCAAGCCGGTATTCCGCAACCGAAGCAAGGAGCGGTTACCCATGCGCACGGTGGGGTACTGTTTATTGATGAAATTGGGGAATTGCATCCGATTCAAATGAACAAACTACTGAAAGTACTTGAAGATCGAAAAGTATTTTTTGAAAGTGCGTATTATAGTGAAGAAAATCCACAAATTCCAACACATATTCACGATATTTTTCAAAACGGTCTTCCAGCAGATTTCCGACTTGTCGGTGCGACGACAAGGACGCCGAACGAAATTCCGCCAGCAATCCGTTCCCGTTGTTTAGAAGTATTTTTCCGAGAACTCGACCAAGACGAAATTGCTCATATTGCGCGGAAAGCGGCGGAAAAAGTGAAGTTGAATGTGTCGGAAAATGGAATACGCACACTCGCTTCCTATGCGCGAAATGGACGGGAAGCGGTTAACTTGATACAAATCGCTGCTGGTCTTGCCATTTCGGAAAAGCGTGATACGATTCACGACGAAGACATCGAATGGGTTATTCATTCGAGCCAATTATCGCCGCGAAACGAAAAAAGAGTGCATGCCACCTCCCTTATCGGTGTAGTCAACGGGTTAGCGGTGTACGGACCGAACATAGGGGCACTGCTTGAAATCGAAGTAACGGCATTGCCCACAAAAGAAAAAGGTACGGTAAACATTACCGGAATTGTCGAAGAAGAAAGCATCGGTAGCGGTGAAAAATCGATTCGTCGCAAAAGTATGGCGCGCGGTTCTATCGAAAACGTTATTACAGCTTTACGAGCAATGGGCGTTCCAGCGGATGAATTTGATATTCATGTCAATTTTCCAGGAGGAGTGCCAGTCGATGGACCGTCTGCCGGTATCGCCATGGCTGTTGGCATTTATTCTGCCATTTACCGTCTTCCAGTAGACCGTACAATTGCGATGACCGGAGAAATTAGCATCCACGGATACGTCAAACCAGTCGGTGGTGTCTTTCCGAAAGTCAAAGCAGCCAAACAAGCAGGAGTGAAAAAAGTGCTTGTTCCTTCTGAAAACATGCAATCGATATTGCGTCACATGGACGGAATTGACGTGATTCCTGTCGAACGTCTAGAAGAAGTGCTGTCGGTCGTGTTTAACCAAGATGTACACAAAGCGATTCCGGCAACTTCCGATCAATCAAAAACAAAGCTCGTGTAACATTTGACTTCGGCGATTATTTACGCCGAAGTCGATTTTTCGTTTCCTTAAAGAATATCGTAGAATTTTACAAACAGGCAGCGGTACTATACAATAGACGAATAGAAGATGAAGTATGGAGGTGCTCGCGATGGCGAGAAAAAAAGAGATGGTCGTTCCTCTCCTCCCGTTACGAGGATTACTCGTATTTCCAACAATGGTGTTGCATTTAGACGTTGGTCGGGAAAAATCGATTCAAGCATTGGAAAAAGCGATGGTTGAAGATCATACGGTGCTGCTTACATCGCAAAAAGATGTTTCCATCGATGAACCGAATGTGGAAGATTTATACGAAATGGGAACGTTAGCGCGTGTCAAACAATTGCTAAAACTCCCGAACGGGACGTTTCGTGTATTAGTCGAAGGAATTGCGCGTGCGAAAATGCTAGAAACGGTGGATGACGACCCATGCTTTACGGTGAAAGCGGAAATATTTCTAGACCGAGCGACAAAAGATTTAGAAGATGAAGCGTTAAAGCGGACGATGCTCGAATATTTTGAGCAATACATACATCTATCCAAAAAATTATCGAACGATATTTTCGCATCCATCGCCGATATTGACGAACCAGGGCGGATGGCGGATATTATCGCTTCCCATTTGCCTCTGAAATTGGAAGGAAAGCAAGAAATATTAGAAACGGTCGATATAAAAGAACGGGTGCATAAAATTATTCGAATTCTCCATAACGAAAAAGAAGTGCTACAGCTAGAGAAAAAAATTAGTATGCGCGTGAAACAATCGATGGAGAGGACGCAAAAAGAGTATTATTTGCGAGAACAAATGAAGGCGATTCAAAAAGAATTAGGTGAAAAAGAAGGGAAAACTGGTGAAATTGAAACGTTGAAAGAAAAAATTGAAGCTGCTGGCATGCCTGAACACGTCAAAACAACGGCATTAAAGGAACTAGACCGTTATGAAAAAGTGCCCGCAACTTCTGCCGAAAGCGCCGTCATCCGCAACTATCTTGATTGGCTGTTGGCACTGCCGTGGACGAAACAAACGGAAGATATTCACGACATTAAACGGGCGGAAGCGATTTTGCACGAGGAACATTATGGGCTAGAAAAAGTGAAAGAACGCGTACTCGAATATTTAGCTGTTCAGCAGCTAACGAAATCGCTCAAAGGTCCGATTCTTTGCCTTGCTGGTCCTCCAGGGGTCGGAAAAACATCGCTTGCGCGCTCGATTGCCAAATCACTCAATCGGAATTTTGTCCGAGTATCGTTAGGCGGTGTGCGTGACGAATCGGAAATTCGTGGCCATCGCCGAACGTATGTCGGAGCGATGCCGGGGCGAATTATTCAAGGGATGAAAAAAGCTGGCACGATTAATCCCGTCTTTTTACTCGATGAGATTGATAAAATGTCGAACGATTTTCGCGGTGACCCGTCCGCAGCGCTTTTAGAAGTGCTCGATCCAGAGCAAAACCATGCGTTTAGCGACCATTATATCGAAGAACCGTACGATTTGTCGAAAGTGATGTTTATTGCTACTGCTAACAACTTGGCGACAATTCCGCGCCCGCTGTTAGACCGGATGGAGATTATTACGATTTCTGGGTATACAGAAGTCGAAAAATTGCATATTGCAAAGCAGCATTTATTACCAAAACAAATGAGCGAGCACGGCTTGAAAAAAGCGAGTTTGCAAATGCGCGATGAGGCGATATTACACGTTATTCGCTACTATACGCGCGAAGCAGGGGTGCGCGAATTAGAGCGGCAATTGGCGTCCATTTGCCGAAAAGCGGCTCGTTTGCTCGTGTCGGAAGAGAAAAAACGTGTTGTCATCACAGAGAAAAATTTAGAAGAGTTTTTAGGAAAACGAAAATATCGCTACGGACAAGCAGAGCTGCAAGACCAAATCGGGGTGGCGACAGGGCTTGCGTATACGCCGTTTGGCGGCGATACGCTCTCGATTGAGGTGTCATTATCACCAGGAAAAGGGAAATTAGTTCTTACTGGGAAATTAGGGGACGTGATGAAAGAGTCAGCGCAAGCCGCGTTTAGCTACGTTCGTTCCCGTGCAGAAGACCTCGGCATCGAGCCAGATTTTTATGAAAAATATGATATCCACATTCACGTTCCAGAAGGCGCCATTCCGAAAGACGGTCCGTCCGCAGGCATTACGATGGCGACCGCGCTTATTTCTGCGTTAACGGGTCGTCCAGTCAGCCGATTTGTTGGTATGACGGGAGAAATTACGCTGCGCGGCCGCGTGCTGCCGATTGGCGGCGTAAAAGAAAAAACGTTAAGCGCGCATCGAGCGGGATTGAAAAAAATCATCTTGCCAAAAGAAAACGAAAAAGACTTAGAAGACATTCCAGAAATCGTCAAAAAAGATGTACAATTTATTCTTGTCTCGCATTTAGATGAAGTGTTACAACATGCATTGGTAGGGGAGAAAGGATGAAAATTACCGCAGCAGAAATTACGATAAGTGCCGTAAAACCGGAGCAATATCCAGAAGGCGATCGACCGGAGTTTGCGCTCGCTGGGCGGTCGAACGTCGGCAAATCATCGTTTATCAATAAAATGGTGAATCGGAAAAACTTAGCACGTACATCATCCAAACCAGGAAAAACGCAAACATTAAATTTTTATCTCATTAATGAATCATTTTATTTTGTCGACGTCCCAGGCTATGGATTCGCCAAAGTGTCCAAACAAGAGCGGCAAGCGTGGGGAAAAATGATGGAAACGTATTTCACGACGAGGGAGCAGCTAAAAGCAGCGGTACTCGTGGTCGATTTGCGTCATCCGCCGACGAAAGACGATTGTATGATGTACGAATTTTTCAAGCATTACAGCATCCCGACGATTGTCGTGGCAACAAAAGCAGATAAAGTGCCGAGAGGAAAATGGCAAAAACATCAAAAAATTGTGCGGGAAACGTTAAACATGACACCGGAAGACGAACTCATTCTTTTTTCCGCCGAAACAGGACAAGGAAAAGACGAAGCGTGGAACGTATTGCAACGGATGATGTAACGAAAAAGCACCAGTCGATGAGGCTTTTCAGAGTGTTGAAAAAGTGGAACGTCAAGAAAAGGTTCACGGGAGATGTGAACTTTTTCTTTTTGCGTGCGCCCGGCATGGGTGTAGTCTATAGGGTGAAAGTCCCGAACTGCGAAGGCAGAAGTAGCAGTTAGCTTAACGCAAGGGTGTCCGTGGTGACGCGGAATCTGAAGGAAGCGAGCGGCAAACTTCCGGTCTGAGGAACACGAACTTCATAAGAGGCTAGGTATCATTGGGTGAGTTTGCGCGACAAAACAAAGCCCTTTCTGCCGAAGGTGATATCGAGTAAATGAAGCAGATGGATGGAAGGAAAGACTGCACTCTTACCTGGGGAGGACTGATTGGAATGCCGAGTTCCCTTGGCAACCTATCCAGTGATGGATAGCTGAACAATCAGAAGTCAGCAGAGGTCATAGTACCATCCTTGCTCGAGAAAGGGTGGGAAGGACTGAACCATGAAGAGAGAACGAAATCTACGCATTCAGTACCTGTGAAGAACACAGACAATCCGAAAGGACTTACTTAGAGGAGGAAGCGGTGAATCCCGTGGGGGACTCTAAGAGGGTGGAGCAGGAACTGGCATAAGGAGAACCTTCGTTCACGTAGAAAGGGAAGCGAAGATGTTAATGGAACGAATCTTGTCACGTGGAAATCTTCTAACGGCGCTCAAACGAGTGGAACAAAATAAAGGAAGTCACGGCATCGATGGAATGTCCGTAAAAGACCTACGAAGACATCTCTATGAAAACTGGGACTCCCTCCGGGAAGAGTTAAGAACAGGAACCTACCAACCTGCACCCGTACGTCGTGTCGAAATCCCGAAACCAAATGGCGGAGTGAGGATGTTAGGAATACCTACCGTGACAGATCGTTTCATTCAACAAGCAATCGCTCAAGTGTTAACCCCAATCTTTGACCCAACCTTTTCGGAAAATAGTTATGGGTTTCGTCCGAATCGGAGGGCTCATGATGCGGTAAGGAAGGCGAAAGAATATATCAAAGAGGGTTACCGCTGGGTGGTCGATATAGACTTAGAGAAATTCTTTGATAAAGTCAATCACGACCAATTGATGGGGATACTCGCCAAGCGAATCGAAGACCGCATCCTACTGAAGTTGATACGAAAATATCTTCAATCAGGAGTCATGATAAATGGGGTTGTCCAAATAACGGAAGAAGGAACACCGCAGGGAGGACCGCTTAGTCCACTTCTATCCAACATTCTCCTAGACCAATTGGACAAAGAGTTGGAAGCAAGGGGGCACCAATTTGTCCGATATGCGGATGACTGCAACATCTATGTGAAGTCATGGAAAGCAGGACAGCGTGTGATGAAATCGGTATCGACCTTCCTCGAACAGCACCTAAAATTGAAGGTAAACAGAGAGAAATCAGCAGTAGACCGTCCGTGGAAACGGAAGTTTCTAGGGTTCAGTTTCACCTTTCACAAAGATCCAAAGGTGCGAATAGCCAAAGAAAGCATGGAACGGCTGAAAAGAAAAATACGAGAAATAACTTCTCGGTCGAAGCCTTATCCGATGGAAGTAAGGGTGGAAAGACTGAACCAATACCTCACAGGATGGTGCGGATACTTCGCGCTAGCAGATACCCCGAGCAAATTCAAAGAAATAGACGAGTGGATAAGAAGAAGGCTGAGAATGTGTGAATGGAAACAATGGAAGAAACCTAAAACAAGAGTTAGAAAGCTGATTGGATTAGGGATTCCAGAATACAAAGCATACGAATGGGGAAACACCAGAAAGAAATACTGGCGAATCGCCCACAGCCCAATTCTACACAAAACCCTCGACAACTCCTATTGGAGCCAACGAGGGCTGAAAAGTCTGTATAATCGCTACGAATTTCTGCGTCAATCTTAGTGGAACCGCCGTATACCGAACGGTACGTACGGTGGTGTGAGAGGTCGGGGGTTAATCACCATAGCCATCAAGTTAAGAAATTGGGCCTTTGTACACCGTTAAAAACATGGTATCCTTTCTAGCGAATACTCTTCGTTAGAAAGGATTTTTTCTATGGAAAATCAAATGCAAGCATGGATAAAAACCATCCGTCAACTTTTCTCGCCTGAGACATTGACTCATCTTGCTCAAGAAACGGGATTTATTCAGCGAAAACGAGCATTAACGGCAGAAGCATTTTTGACTCTTTGTGCATGGGGAGATGGCTCACTGGCTCAACAATCGCTCCAACGGTTATGTACGTCTCTCACACTCCGCCATGACTGTTCCCTGTCCAGTGAAGGATTGAATCAGCGGTTTACCGAGAGAGCCGTGGCGTTTTTGCGAGAAGTGTTTTTCCTTCTCCTCCAGCGACAACGCCCATTGCTTTGGTCCACCATCCAAACCTACCGGACGTGTTTTACTCGCTTGCGGATTTTGGACTCGACCAGTTTTTTGGTTCCTGCCGACTATGGGGAGGACTACCGAGGTTCCGTCTCATCAGGAGCAAAAATTCAGTTTGAATATGACTTGTTGTCTGGTGCCTGTCTTCAACTATGTGTTCAATCGGCTAATGACTCGGACGCCCGTTTTGCCTATCATGCCCAGCACACGATTTTGCCGAATGACCTATGTATTCGGGATTTAGGCTTTTTCTCCGTTGCCGCACTGGCCGAGATCGACGCCCACGGAGCGTATTATATTACTCGGCTCCGTTCCGATATGAAAGTGTATATCAAAGAGAATAGCCGGTGGAAGGAATGGGATTGGGAATCTCTTGGGAATCAATTAGAGGAAGGGGAATCCGTAGAAATGGAACATGTATACATCGGGCATGAGCGTTTGTATATCCCGCGCTTGATTTTTCGACGTCTGACGGAAGAAGAATGGCAAAAACGGATGGCGTATGTGCGAAAAAAGGAAAAAAGAAAAGGGAAGGCGCTGGCACGCCAAACCCTCGAACAAAAGAAATACCACATCTTACTGACTAATTTACCACAAGAGTCGTTTGATGGGCAACAGGTTTATGAGCTTTATTCCTTGCGGTGGCAAATTGAACTGTTGTTTAAAGAGTGGAAGTCCGTCTTTGATCTGGCGAAAGTCAAAAAGATGAAGAAAGAACGGTTCGAATGCCATATATATGGGACGTTGATTGCCATTTTGGTCACCCAGACCTTTCTGTTTCAAGCTCGAACGTATTGGCAACAAAAAGAAGGGATTCAAATCAGTGAACGGAAAGCACTAGATGTTCTCCAATCCTATTGGCAACAACTGCTTTTGCGCCTATCGAAGGAGGAAATCAGCCTTTCTTCTCTCCTCCTTCTATTGAGAAAACATGGAAGAAAGGATCGAAGGAAAGGGAAAGAAACGGCATTGGATCTCTTGATGAAATTGGATATTTATTAATTTTATTCATAAAAGTGCCAAATAACCCTCTTAAAGAGGGTTATTTGGCATGCCTAAAAAATGTGGTATTCTTTTTCTTCAGCCCATGATTACAAACGTTGCGTATGGATACAACGATGCCTAACACTAAACTTGACGGGTATGGGGTTAATCACCCCCCTCCTACTCGATTTTATGTGAAGTTAACCCGAGTTTGATAACGACTAGATAAATAAAGGGGCTAACCCTTTTTTCCTACGTAAGCGTCAAACTCTTCCCACCTAGTTTTGCCCCTACATCCGTGCCATAATTTCTTTAGAAATCTTAATTAAAGGAGTTTTGGTATGGACAAAAACGAATGAAGACGTGAATGGGAACAGCGTATTGCTGATTACAGGGCGAGTGGTCTCACCCAAGCAAAATGGTGTGAAAGGAATAGGTTAAAGGTTCACCAGCTGAAGTACTGGCTCAAACGGCTCGAAGGTTCCAACGCTACACCAAATCCCTCTACAAAATGGGCATCCGTTGTGATGGCAGATCCATCGATCCATGAAGAGGATTCCATCCAAGTAAAAATCGGCGAATGTTCGATCGAGGTGAAGCAAGGGTTTAACCCTTCGCTTTTTGCCGATGTGGTGAAGGTGTTGAAAACGTTATGTTAAATGCGGCCACGGTGACCCATGTGTACCTCGCCCGAGGGAGTACAGATTTGCGAAAATCCATCGACGGGTTGGCAGCCATCGTCCAAGAAGCATTCCAGCTTGATCCCTTTTCTTCTACCCTTTTTGTGTTCTGCAATCGTGGACGGGATAAATTGAAAATTCTTCATTGGGATCATAACGGATTTTGGCTATATTATCGCCGACTGGAACGTGGAACGTTTGATTGGCCTTCGGAGCACAGCTCGGAACCTTTACAAATTAGTCCACGCCAATTACGCTGGCTGCTCGATGGACTATCATTGAACCAGAAACAAGCCCATTCGGCAGTAACCGCAAAGAAAGTTATTTAAATAATAAAAATTCAGGGAATTCCGCTGTTTTATTGTATAATGAGAGTATGAAAAAAACAGCGAAATTCCCTCATTCCAATCTTACAACGGAAGATCTCCTCCAACGCTTGGAAATGCTAGAAAAGCAAAATGCAGAATTACAGGCGAAACTAAAAAAGCAACAGGAGTTGGAAGCGAAAGTAAAATGGTATGAAGAACAGCTTCGCCTTCTGCAGCACAAACGCTTTGGCGTTTCAAGTGAAAAAATCCATCCTGGTCAATTGGAACTATTCAACGAGGTAGAAAACGAATCGAACCTTGAGTTGCCGGAACCTACGTTGGAGTCCATTCGTTATCAGCGCCGTCGGAAAACACGCGGTCACCGCGAAGCGATGCTGGAAAACCTGCCGGTCGAAACGGTCGAATACCGTTTATCCGATGAAGAGCAGGTCTGTTCGTGTTGCGGTGGAACGCTACATGAAATGAGTACGGAAGTACGCCAAGAACTTGTCTATATTCCTGCGGAATTAAAAGTAGTGAAACACGTGCAATATGTCTATTCTTGTCGCCATTGTGAGCACCATGAGATCGAAACACCTATTCAAACAGCGCCTAGACCGAAATCCGTCATTCCGGGCAGTCTTGCCTCTCCTTCTATTTTGGCACATATTATGACGCAAAAATATGTAGAGGGACTCCCGTTATATCGCCAAGAAAAACAGTTTCAACGAATGGGCATGCCTCTTTCTCGACAAACCTTTGCCAATTGGATGGTAAAAGGAGCGGAACGATGGCTGAGTGTGCTGTATCATCGGATGCACGAACATCTTCTGGAGCTGGATATTATTCATGCCGATGAAACCACCCTTCAGGTTCTTCAGGAACCTGGAAGACCGGCTACTTCTACCTCCTATTTATGGCAGTATCAGACAGGAATAGAAGGGCCGCCTATCATCCTTTATGATTATCAGGAAACGAGAGCAGGGGAAAACCCAAAGAATTTCCTGAACGGTTTTCAAGGCTATTTGCAGGTGGATGGATACGCAGGATACCATCAAGTGCCAAACGTAACCTTGGTTGGTTGTTGGGCTCATGCGCGTAGAGGATTTACAGACGCCCTAAAATCCATGCCTGCCAATAGCGTGGCACCAGTGACCGCAACGGAAGGTCTGAATTTCTGTAATCAGCTGTTTGCGGTGGAACGTAAATTAAAAAAATTAGATCCTAAAGATCGGTATGAAGAACGTCTAAAGCAAAGCAAGCCTATCTTAGACGCTTTTTTGTCATGGCTGCAAAAGCAAAAACAGCACGTGTTGCCAAAGAGCGCATTAGGAAAAGCCGTTGCGTATTGTCTGAACCAATGGGATAAATTAGTGGCCTTTTTAGAGGATGGGCGACTGGAGATCGATAATAATCGCAGCGAACGCTCGATCAAATCGGTGGTCATCGGAAGGAAAAATTGGCTTTTCGCTAATACACCACAAGGTGCACGGGCAAGTGCCATCATCTACAGCATAGTGGAGACAGCGAAAGCGAATCAATTACATCCATATTATTACCTTCGCTATCTTTTTGAGAAGCTTCCCAATATGGATTTGTCAGACAAGAACGCATTGGATCAAATGCTTCCTTGGTCAACCACACTCCCTGTTTCATGTATTGCTTTTCAGCAGCTAACTAAATAATACCTCAAGCCCCGGCCTTCAAAAAGGTGGGGGCTATTTGACGTTTACTTTCCTACTTCAGGAGGAGCCTAGGATTTTCGAAGGAGATAGAGCCGCAAAGAGTTGTACTGGTCAGCCATCCGTTCGGTTCGTTGATAAAGATTGCCTTTTTTTGAAGGAAAATGTCCAAGTATGAAACGTTCGAATTCGTCTCGTACTTTCGTTCATGATTCATTGGGGGATCTTTACGGTTCGAATGAGCAAGAGAGCGGGTCAGTAGTACGTATGTATAAAAAATCAGGTACAACTTTTGGCGAAAATCGAAAAATGTTTGGGAATAGAACCAAAATTTTTATTGACAGAATTGATATTTTTTTTTTTTATTATTCAATCATCAACCAATCAAATGGAAAAGGGGGGGTATTTTCATCAATCATGGCTTAGCAACGAACGTTGTTCCAACAAAAGGACAGAGTCAAAGGAGCGGGGGAGATGTCTTTTTGGAGTTCATTAAGCAAATTAGGACATTTTGTCGAGAAAAAGGTAGAGCAGACGGTCAAACATGTTGCCAATGACGTCAAGAAAGTAGAGAAGACCATTCAACAAACCGTTCAGCAAGTAGAAAAGAAAGTCGAGCCAGTGGTGAAACAGGTCGTAAAGGATACGGTGCACATTAGCCAAAAGGCAAAGGAAGCTTTTCATCAAGCGGAAAAGAAAGCGGAACAAGTGGGAAAGCACGTCGCACATGATGTGAAACAAGTGGAGAAAGCGATTCAAAAAGTCGAAAAGAAAGTGGAACATGCCGCGAAACAAGCAGTGAAAGACACGGTACATATTAGTCAGAAGGCACGAGAAGCGTTCCATGAGGCGGAAAAGAAGACAGAGCAAGCTATAAAGCACGTCGCACATAATGTGAAACAAGCGGTATCCGAAGCGATCCATCCGATTGAACATAAGATAAAGCAAGAAATCAAAGATACGGAGAAAACGATCGAACGCAGTGCACATCAACTAGAAAAGAAAGCAGAGCATGTCGCCAAACAGGCGGTTCATGGTATAATCAATACAGGACAAAAAATCGAACAAACCGCTCGACAAGTAGCGAAGAACGCAGAAAAATCATGGCACGGATTGACGAAACACCCAATGGAAAGCACAGTGGAGTTTGTGAGAGGAGCGGGAGATGCGGCTTTACAGGATGTGACATACAATATGGCACACCGCCCTTATAACAGCCCGCACCCTGTCGCCTATGAATTGGGGAAAATGGCGGGACACGCTGTATCGACTGTAGCCGGGGCAATCGAAACAGCCGGGTTCACCGCTTTAGAAGCAGGCGGCATCGTCCTTAGCAGCACGGGAGTAGGAGCGGCTGTCGGAGCTCCAGCCACTGCCATCGCTGCTATGGGAGCCACTCATGGAGCCACTTTAGCGGCAACGGGAGGTTCCAACTTTGTCCAAAGCGCTAAAGAACTGTACCAGCGAATAAGTCGGGAAGAAGGTGTTTCGGGAAGAGTTGTTAAGAGGACGCCTGAAGCTACTCAGGGGACGGGTAAAGGTAAGGGAGTTAGTGACATCCCGAGAATTTCTGAAATTGAGATCAGCTTTAAAAGGAACCCGAAACACGATGCAGCAGAATTTGATAGGCAATTAAAAGCTCAAGAAGAAGGAATCAATTCTTTGACAGTTGATGAGTTTATAAAAAATCGAGATAGATATTCGAAAGATGGTAGGGCATTAGAAGGAAACGCAGCGCAGAAACTGGCTAGACAAGAGGCATTAAAAGAAAAAGTTTCGGAACTACGTAAGCAAGGATTATCTCGAGAAGAAGCGAAAAAACAAGCACAAGAATGGTTAAAAGGTCAAGCGGCGCTGCACAATCCAGATCAAATTGCAGGTGGAACCCCCCGTCATATTGGTGGAATGGGAGATAAGAAAATAAACTCATCAATTGGTTCTCAATGGAAATCTAGGATTAAAGATTTAGATAGAAAAATTAGAGATACTGCGGAAACAATGACTCAAGAAGGTATCCATTCAGCCCAATACTAGTGAGATTTTCAGAATCCAGCACCAATAGGGCATTTCCCGTATCGAAAATGCCCTAGGAGGAATGGAGAATCGTTTGAAGAGACTCCCCACTTAGAAGTCTTTGCAACGATTCCCAAGCCGGTTTCTCATGTTTTTGCAGGGTAGAAATGACGCTGCGAATGACACAGAAAGCCTCGGCATCGTCTTCCTGACGAAACGTTCCGGAAATTTTTTGTTTGACTTTCACCATCCGCAAATCACGCTCGGCTTGGTTGTTGTCAAACGGCACTTCTTTCTTTCGCAGGAAGAGAAGCGCTTCTTGCTTGCGCTTTTCTAGACGCTGGATGAAATTCTGCGCGTTGCGGACGCCTTCATGCTTGCCTTGTCGGCAACGCTCCTCGAGTTCTCGGCGACCATTCGCTAGAAGCTCGTCGTACACGGCTTCCCAATACCGGACTTCCTCCTCCGGTAGAGCTCCGCCCGCGTTCTCCACCGCCTGTTTCATCTTCAACAGCGCTTCGCTCATCTCTTTCGACCATGAATGGCCGTAAAGTTCTGTATATGCCCGAAGCTCCCGGAGATGATGGGCGTGGCAAAGGGCATGGCTCGCCTCTGTGTACATCGGGTACACCGAATACGCATCGTGTACCATCGTTCCTTTGTACCGTGGCAAGATCCCGATGTCGTCCGTCGCTTGCTTTCCACGGGAACGATGAAGCCCGTATCGGGTGACCTTGGCAGTGGAAGCCACATGCACCCATTGGTTCTTTCTGTTCACACGCAGGCTCGTTTCATCGACGTGCAACGTCTTGGAAGCTAGCAACGCCGCTTCGATCTCTTCGAGCGCTGCTTTGAACACAGGGAGCCATCGTCTCGTCATGTTCACGACTGTGCCTGCACTGATCGAATGGTCCACTAGCGCTTTGACCATCTCCGTGACACGCTCGCACGGGATCAACTGCGCATGATTCCAGTATAAAACAAGGGAAGTGATGGCTGGTCCGTACTGGACATGATTCGTGACATAAAAAGGGAACTCTGCCTGCTGGACGAGATGACATTTCGGACACCCCTTCACTTCCCGTTCGTGTTGAGTCACTTCCATTCGAACCACTGGGAGGTCGAACACTTGGCGAATGTCTACTTGAAGCGGAGCAACATGTTCTAAAGAGTGACCACATCCTTTGCATTTGGTCACGCGGTGAAGGACTCGATGGTCAGGATTCGGTACTTGGCGGAGCGTCGTTCCTCGATGCCCTAGTTGCCCTCCCGGCTGTTTCTCCGACGGTTGGCGAGAAGGAGATTTCGCCACAAACCGGTCAGAAGACGGCGGCAAATGGCTATTGGTACTGTTTTTTTTCGTGCGGGCTTCTAATTCTGCAATACGTGCTTTCAATTTTTGATTTTCTTGACGAAGTTGCTGGTTTTCTTGTCTTAATTGTTCGTTTTCTTTGATGAGTTTTTCGATGGTTTGTGCTTGGCGCTCAATTTTTGCGACCATGCTTTCGAGTGTGAAGACCGCTTGTTGGAAATCAAAAACAACGTTTGCCATCGTGTTCACCTCCCTTGTCTTGGATGGTGCTAGTATAGACAAGGGGAGCAGAAATAAACCCGATCTCGTAAACTTTTTCTATGTAATGGCTGAACAGTTACTCAAGAAGAAAGAGAGTCGACCTTTTTAAATATTAAACTAAAACATTGAGGTGACTTGTATGGGAGATACCCAAAATATATTTAATCATCTGTAGATGAGCAAAATCGATAACATAAATTTACATTGAGACAAAAAAGAAGACATGAACCCGATTCCTTGGTTAGAATAGATGTGCTACCAACCATTCACACAAGGAGGTTCATGTCTCATGAATAGATTAGCACATCATCAAGGAATCCACAAGTTTTTCACGACGTTGGGGTTGGCGCTTTATTTCTCGAAACCTGTGATGAAGCATCTCGTTCATATCGTGGATGCGATGGTGACGAAAGGTTTTTCGGGAACGTTGACCGATCTACATCATGGGAGTTTTCATCCGAACCATCGCACGACACTGAGCCATTTTTTCACGAAAAGTCCGTGGGATGAAGAGACATTGCTCCGCAAACTCCAGCAGTGGATGCTTCATCGTGTCGAACGCATCGCCAAACAGAAGAATCAACCCATTTTTGTTTCCATCGATGATACGATTTGCCAAAAAACGAAGCCTTCGTCACGGGCAACATGCGCTATTCAAGGGTGTGATTGGCATTATTCTCACACAGAGAAAAAATCGATTTGGGGGCATTCTCTCGTTTGGCTCATGGTTCATACGATGACTCAAGCGTTTCCGTTTGCTTTTCGCCCCTACGACAAGGAGGCTGGAAAAAGCAAAGGAAAACTCGCGATTGAGATGCTTTCTTCTTTGGATGTGAGTCGTCCTGTTTATGTACTGATGGACTCTTGGTATCCATCGAAAGCACTCGTGGAAGCCTGCTTGAAAAAAGGGTTCCACGTCATCGCGATGCTTAAGACGAACCGGATTCTCTATCCGAAAGGCATCGCCATCCAAGCCAAACAGTTTGCCCGCTATCTCGAACCGAATGACACCCGCCTCGTCACGGTGGGAGAAGAGCGCTATCGCGTCTATCGTTACGAAGGAGCGCTCAACGGTCTCGATGATGCGGTGGTGCTACTTGTTTGGAAAGCCGATCAACCGATGACACCGGAACATCTTCATTGCGTCTTGAGCACCGATTGGGAGCTAAGCGACGAAGACATCTTGCGCTACTATGCCGAGCGTTGGTCGATCGAATGTTTTTTCCGTCAAGCGAAAGACCAGCTGAAACTCGATGGGTACCGCGTTCGTCATCATCGAGCGGTGAAACGTTACTGGATCTTGGTGCAGCTTGCTTACGTGTACAGCCTATTCGAGTCTAACAGCGATTTTTCGGATGGGCTCGATCTCCTGCGCAAGAGAAAAGGACATAGCCTCGTGGAGTTCATTTACCATGCAGCGAAACAAAATATTCCCATTGATACCGTGAAAAAACAGCTCCACGTGGCATAAGGGGTACCCTGTTTGTCTCTTTTACATGGTAATTATTGTAATTTAAATTGCTCAACTACAGTATATAAGTTTAAAGATTTACAATTGAACACACAAACGATCGATCGTTTGTTCTGATTTTTGGTTGATTCTTGTAAATTAGCACATTATTTCGGAATCCATTTTTCAAATTATTTCAGACGGGTTCGGGAATAATGTGTGATTTTTTGCGGATTACTCATGTTTCTCACCTCGGCAAGGCAGAATGAGACGATTTTTTGTTCAAAAAAAGTGGTCCCAAAGCGAACGATATGCGAACACTTTTGGGACATCCTCTTTTTGTATCAACTACTTCTTTTTCGTCCATAATATGTATACACCGAACAAAATGAAGGCGAGTGGCCAAAATTTCCAAATGAAAGAAATACTCGTTTCGATAATATGAAACACGTGGGCAAATCGTTCGGAAAACAGTATGACAAACGATAGTGCAAAAAATAACACGCTTTGCATAAGTCCTGTTTTCATTTTTCGTGCACTGAGTAAAAATGCGAGGGCGACGATCAAAAAGAAGACGCCGATTTCGTTTGGCCACCCTCTCCAAAGTTGAACGAGTATAAACTGAAGACCAAATCCAAACAGTAGCGTTCCCGAAAAGAGATGTTGGTATTCACGGGCAGAGTATGCTTGTGCGAGCAAAGCCGCTCCGAAAATGATGAACAATGCTGGCCATCCTTGGAAAAATTTAAAAAAAGGAAGCGAAAACTGACCGGCGAAAAAATACAATCCTAAGCCAATTAACACAATTCCGGAAAACATCCCATTCTTTTTCACTCGTTTCTCCCCATTTCTACTATGAACTATGCTTGATAGAAGGTGTGTTTTTATGGTACATATGAAAAGAACTCTGTCTAAAAGTTTATCACATAGGTTCAAATTGTGTTCACATTTTTTTCGTTATGTTGCACATATACATGCTATAATATAGTGAGATGATTATGTACTTTTGATTGAGGGGGTATAGGGAAGTGCATATTGTTGTCGTTGGCGTGAACTATAAAACCGCCCCTGTCGAAATTCGTGAAAAGTTGACATTTAGCGAATCGGAATTGGTCGAAGCGATGAAAGCGTTACAGCAACAAAAAAGCATTTTAGAAAATGTCATTCTTTCAACATGTAATCGTACAGAAATTTATGCTGTCGTCGACCAAGTGCACACTGGGCGTTATTATATAAAAACATTCTTAGCCGATTGGTTTCATATTGAGAAAGACGTGCTTGCACCGTATTTAAAAATTTTCGAGAACGAAGCAGCGATCGAGCATTTATTCCGCGTTGCCTGTGGCCTTGATTCGATGATTTTAGGCGAAACGCAAATTTTAGGGCAAGTGCGCGCAAGCTATCTTTTAGCACAAGAAGAAAACACAATTGGCACGGTATTTAAACAGCTATTTAAGCAAGCGGTGACGTTAGCGAAAAGGGCACACGCAGAAACAGAAATCGGCTCAAACGCCGTATCGGTTAGCTATGCAGCGGTGGAACTAGCGAAAAAGATTTTTGGTGATTTATCATCGAAGCATGTGTTAGTGCTCGGCGCTGGGAAAATGGGAGAGTTAGCGCTACAAAATCTTTACGGCACCGGTGTGAAAAAAGTAACGGTCATCAACCGGACGTTTGAAAAGGCGCAACATTTAGCGGAGAAATTTTCTGGAAACGCAAAATCGTTGGCGGAACTGCAATGCGCCCTCGTGGAAGCCGATATTTTAATTAGCTCAACAGGCGCAAAAGATTACGTCATTACCAAAGAGATGATGACGAACGTGGAAAAAATGCGAAAAGGTCGTCCGCTGTTTATGGTCGATATCGCCGTTCCACGCGATTTAGACCCAGCGCTTAGCGAGCTTGAAAGCGTCTTTTTATATGACATTGATGATTTAGAAGGCATCGTGCAAGCGAATTTAGCGGAACGGAAAAAAGCAGCCGAACAAATCGAAATCATGATTGAAGCAGAATTAGTCGAGTTTCAGCAATGGCTTCATACGCTTGGCGTCGTTCCGGTACTTGCTGCCCTTCGTGAAAAAGCGTTAGCAATTCAGGCGGAAACGATGCAAAGCCTCGAACGGAAATTGCCGCATTTATCGGAGCGTGACCGAAAAGTGATAAGCAAACATACGAAAAGCATTATTAACCAGCTACTCCGTGACCCCATTTTGCGGGCGAAAGAATTAGCGGCAGAGCCAAATGCCGAAGAAGCGCTTCAATTGTTTGCAAAAATTTTCAATATTGAAGAGGCGCTACAAACGTCTCAGCCAGCGAAAAAGGATGGCAAGCAGTCGGTTGTCCCATCTCTACAGTCATAAAGAGAGGATGCGAATGACGGGGATGAACTTTGCACGGTTGTACGAGCTATCGGTGCTATTATATGCACTATCTGTTTCCCTTTATTTCATAGATTTTTTGCACCATAACCGGAAGGCAAACCGCATCGCCTTCTGGTTACTTTCTATTGTCTGGATTTTCCAGACAACTTTTTTCTTGTTTCGCATGATTGAAACGAAGCGATTTCCGATTTTGACAATGGCAGAAGGGCTTTACTTTTACGTTTGGGTGCTTATTACGCTGTCACTTGTCATTAACCGGTTGTTGCGCGTTGATTTTATCGTGTTTTTTACGAACGTGCTCGCCTTTTTTATGCTTGCATTGCATACGTTTGCTCCTGCTCATTACCAATCGGGAGCAACAGCGGAAAAGCTTATTTCCGAACTACTCATCATCCATATTACGATGGCGATGTTAGCTTACGGGGCGTTTTCCCTTTCGTTTGTGTTTTCGGTATTGTATATGATTCAATACCACTTATTGAAACAAAAAAAATGGGGGAAACGGTTATGGCGAATGACTGATTTAACCAAATTAGAGGAAATGTCGTACGTTTTAAATTTAATCGGATTGCCTATGTTGTTATTAGGGCTCATTCTTGGCGTGATTTGGGCTTATATCAAAATTGAGCATTTCCATTGGTATGATGCGAAAGTGTTAGGATCGTTTTCTGTATTGGCTGTTTATAGTGTGTATTTTTACAGGCGAATTGTGCAAGGGATGCACGGAAAAGCGATGGCGCTTTGGAACATCGGCTCGTTTTTATTTTTGCTTGTCAATTTTTTCTTATTTGGTAGCTTGTCAAAATTTCACTTATGGTATTCATAATGGAGGAAGAAGCAATGCGAAAAATTATTGTCGGTTCGAGGCGAAGCAAGTTAGCTTTGACGCAAACTAATTGGGTCATTACAAAATTGAAAGAACTTGGGGCACCGTTTGAGTTTGAAGTAAAAGAAATTGTGACAAAAGGTGATCAGATTTTAAACGTCACGTTATCAAAAGTGGGCGGAAAAGGATTGTTTGTCAAAGAAATTGAGCAAGCGATGCTTCATGAAGAAATTGATATGGCCGTCCATAGCATGAAAGATATGCCAGCTGTGCTGCCGGAAGGGCTGATGATTGGTTGTGTGCCGAAACGAGAAGACCACCGCGATGTGCTCATTAGCAAAGCGCGCGTTTCGTTTGCGGAGCTTCCGAGCGGGGCGGTCATTGGAACGAGCAGTTTGCGCCGTTCTGCGCAACTGTTAGCGAAACGCCGAGATTTGGAGGTTAAATGGATTCGCGGCAATATTGACACAAGGTTGGCGAAATTAGAAAACGACGATTATGATGCAATCATTCTGGCAGCGGCTGGGTTGCGACGAATGGGATGGGCAGAAGAAACAATCACGGAATATTTGTCGACGGAAGTTTGTTTGCCGGCTGTTGGACAAGGAGCGCTCGCAATTGAATGCCGTGAGGAAGACGCGGAACTGTTACAATGGCTGCGAGTGTTAAACGACTGCGAAACGGAGCGGGCGGTATTGGCGGAACGCACCTTTTTGCAGCGCATGGAAGGTGGCTGCCAAGTGCCGATTGCTGGCTATGCGTATGTGAATGAAAAAGACGAAGTTGTTTTTACAGGACTCGTTGCTTCTCCGGACGGAACAGAGTGCTACAAAGAAACCGCTATCGGTACAGATGCTGAACAAATTGGCAAAACAGTAGCGGATCGTCTCGTTCAGCTCGGCGCAAAAGCGTTGATCGACCGGGTTAAAAAGGAGTTTGGTGCGCAATGAAGCATCTTCCGTTATCGGGCAAAACGGTGCTGGTGACAAGAGAAAAAGAGCAGGCAAGGGCGTTTTCCGAACAGCTGAAAAAAGCAGGGGCAATCCCGCTAGAAATTCCGCTTATTTCTGTTTCAGCGGTGTCGGAAACAAAGGAAATCAAGGAATGTGTTCGCCACTTGTCTCGCTACGACTGGCTCGTGTTTACGAGCGCCAACGGGGTACGTTTTTTCTTTACATTTATTAGGGACACAATGCCGCTGCCGAATGTTGCGGTTGTCGGAAAAAAAACGGCAACCGCTTTAGAAAAACGAGGGATAACGCCTTCTGTCGTTCCTGATGAATTTATCGCAGAAGGATTGGCAGAAGCGATGAAATCGCTCGTGAAGCCGAATGACCGTGTGTTGTTAGTGAAAGGAAATTTGGCGCGCCCCGCATTGAAAGAATCGCTTGTTCATTTAGGTGCAGACGTGACCGACCTAGTCGTGTATGAAACGAAAATGAATGATAGCAGCAAAGCGCAGTTGCTTGATTTATTAAAAAAGAACGCCATCGACATACTTACATTTACAAGCCCGTCCACGGTCGAAAGTTTTATGAACGTAATGAATGAAATCAAATGGGAGCCGCTATTGGCGCATTGTGTCATTGCTTGCATTGGTCCAGTGACGAAACAAGCGGCTGAAAACGTTGGCTTAATGGTACATATTTGCCCAGAACAATATACAATTGATGGTATGATAAAAGCGATGGAAACATTTTTTCAGATGGAGGGAAAACAATGAACAAATGGCAATTTGACCGCCACCGCCGGTTACGGCAAAGCGCGAACTTACGCGCCATGGTACGCGAAACACATCTTCACGTTGACGATTTCATTTATCCGATTTTTGTCATCGAAGGAGAAAATGTCAAGCAGGAAATTCCGTCCATGCCGGGTATTTACCAGTTTTCGCTTGACCGTCTGAACGAAGAAGTAGAAGAAGCGGTTCGTCTTGGCATTAAGTCGGTCATCGTTTTCGGTATCCCAGTGGAAAAAGATGAAGTCGGTTCACAAGCATACTGCGAGCATGGCATCGTCCAACAAGCGATTCGGCAAATTAAGCAAACGTATCCAGAGCTTGTCGTGATTGCAGATACATGTTTATGCGAATATACGAGCCACGGTCATTGCGGCGTCGTCGAAAACGAGCAAGTATTGAACGATCCGTCGCTTGAACTGCTTGTAAAAACAGCGGTAAGCCAAGCGAAAGCAGGGGCGGATATTATCGCACCTTCTAATATGATGGACGGCTTTGTGGTGGCGATCCGCCAAGGGTTAGACGAAGCGGGATTTACGCATGTGCCGATTATGTCTTACGCTGTAAAATATGCTTCCGCTTTTTATGGGCCGTTTCGCGATGCCGCGAATAGCGCGCCACAGTTTGGCGACCGAAAAACGTACCAAATGGACCCAGCTAACCGGTTAGAAGCGTTTCGCGAAGCAGAATCCGATGTGCGCGAAGGGGCGGATTTTATTATGGTAAAACCAGCGCTTGCGTATTTAGACATTATTCGTGACATGAAAAACCATTTCCATCTTCCGATTGTCGCTTACAATGTAAGCGGAGAGTATGCCATGGTAAAAGCAGCGGCACAAAATGGTTGGGTAAACGAAAAGCAAATCGTGATGGAAATGTTAATGGGCATGAAACGGGCAGGAGCGGATTTAATTTTAACGTACTTTGCCAAAGACGTTGCTCGATGGCTACAAGAATAGGAGGGGGATTTCGATGCGATACGAGCGTTCGAAACAAGCATATCAAGAAGCTGTTCGGTTGTTGCCGGGCGGGGTAAACAGCCCGGTTCGCGCGTTTAAATCGGTCAAAATGGATCCGATTTTTATGGCGCGCGGCAAGGGGTCGAAAATTTACGATATTGACGGTAATGAATATATTGATTACGTGTTGTCGTGGGGACCGCTTATTTTAGGGCATGCGAACGAGCGCGTCGTCGCAGCACTACAAAAAGTCGCAGAAAACGGAACGAGCTTTGGGGCTCCGACGCTTATTGAAAACGAGCTAGCGAAGCTTGTCATTGAGCGGGTACCGTCGATTGAGATGGTACGGATGGTCAATTCCGGCACGGAAGCGACGATGAGCGCATTGCGCCTAGCGCGTGGCTATACAGGACGAAGCAAAATTCTCAAATTTGAAGGCTGTTATCATGGGCATGGCGATTCGTTGCTCATTAAAGCCGGCTCAGGGGTGGCGACGCTCGGCTTGCCGGATAGTCCTGGCGTTCCAGAATCGGTGGCGCAACATACGATTACCGTTCCCTACAACGATTTAGAAAGCGTCAAATATGCGTTTGCGCAGTTTGGTGAAGATATTGCCGCGGTCATTGTTGAGCCGGTCGCTGGCAATATGGGCGTTGTTCCGCCGCTTCCAGGATTTTTACAAGGACTTCGCGACATTACGAACGAATATGGGGCGCTGTTGATTTTTGATGAGGTAATGACCGGCTTCCGCGTCGATTATCATTGTGCCCAAGGTTATTTCGGAGTGACGCCTGACTTGACATGTCTTGGAAAAGTGATTGGTGGAGGTCTTCCAGTTGGGGCGTACGGCGGAAGAGCAGACATTATGGAGCGCATTGCGCCAAGCGGTCCCATTTATCAAGCAGGTACATTATCAGGCAATCCACTAGCGATGACGGCTGGCTATGAAACCCTTATCCAATTGATGCCGGAAACGTACGAACAGTTCCGGAAAAAAGCGGATCGGCTTGAAGAAGGATTGCGCCAAGCGGCGGAAAAATACGGCATTCCGCATACCGTCACCCGCGCTGGTTCGATGCTCGGCTTCTTCTTTACAAACGAAGACGTCATCAACTATGAAAAAGCGAAAACATCGGATGTAGAGATGTTTGCGGCTTATTACCGCGAAATGGCGGAACAAGGCATCTTCTTGCCGCCATCGCAATTTGAAGGCATGTTTTTATCGACCGAGCATACGGATGAAGACATCGAAAAAACGATCGAAGCAGCAGAAAAAGCGTTTGCGAAACTAATGTCTTAAAAGGGATGCTAACGTTTACAAGAAGCAGAGAGCCTAAGTTGCTCTCTGTTTTTTTTTATGAAAAATATAGGGGAATAGAACAAAATTTTCATTGACAGAATTGATATTTTTTTATTAGTCAATCATCATCCAATGATGTGGGGAAGGAGTGGTATTTTTCATTGATTATGGCTTAGCAACGAACGTTGTTTTAAACAAAAGGACAGAGTCAAAGGAGCGGGGGAGATGTCTTTTTGGAGTTCATTAAGCAAATTAGGACATATGGTCGAGAAAAAGGTAGAACAGACGGTAAAGCATGTCGCCAATGACGTCAAAAAAGTAGAGAAGACCATTCAACAAGCCGTTCAGCAAGTAGAAAAGAAAGTCGAGCCAGTGGGGAAACAGGTCGTAAAGGATACGGTGCACATTAGCCAAAAGGCAAAGGAAGCTTTTCATCAAGCGGAAAAGAAAGCGGAACAAGCGGTAAAGCACGTTGCCCACGAGGTGAAACAAGCGGAGAAAGCGGTTCAAAAGATCGAAAAGAAAGTGGAACGTGCCGCGAAACAAGCAGTGAAAGATACGGTACATATTAGCGAGAAGGCACAAAAAGCGTTTCACGAGGCGGAAAAGAAGACGGAGCAAGCGGTAAAGCACGTCGTTCACGATGTGAAAAAAGCTGTGTCCGAAGCGGTTCATCCGATCGGACATAAGATAAGGCAAGAGATCAAAGATACGGAGAAAACGATCGAACGCGGTGCACATCAACTAGAAAAGAAAGCAGAGCATGTCACCAAGCAGGCTGTTCATGGTATAATCAATGCAGGACAAAACGCCGAGCGAACGGTTCGGCAAGTAGGAAAAAACATCGAAAAATCAATCCACGAGTTTTCAAAACACCCGATCGACAGCACGATAGAGTTTGTTAGAGGCGCAGGCGATGCGGCGTTGGCGGATGTAACATTTAATGCTGTGCAACAACGATTTTACGATAGCAAACACCCCGTCGCATACGAAGCAGGTCAGATGGTAGGGCATGCGGTATGGACGATAGGTGGGATGAAAGTAACCGAGATATCCTCTGTGATCGGAGCAGGTGGAGCAGTAGTTAGTTTGAGCGGAGGTGGAGCGTTTGCTGGGGTTCCTGCAATGGCTGCTGGTGCTGCAGGAATGACTGTTGGAGGAGTGATGATGAAAACAGGAATCACAAACTTCTCCAAAAGTGCAAGCGATTTGTCCCAGCAACTAAGTCGGAGTGAAGGTGTTTCGGAGAAAGCTTCCAAGGGGATAGAGAATATTAAATATGGTGAACAATACACAAGGATTAATCGTAAAAAGGCGTTAAAGCCAAATATAGAGTACGCAACAAAAGAAGGATATAGATATACTACGGATGATAGGGGGCGTATTTCTAGCGTTGAAGCTAAATTAGAGTTAGGAAAAGCCGACCGAAATTCATACGCTCAAAAAGTAGTAGGAAGGGAAGATAGATTACCAAACGATGAGGGTGGTCATTTAATAGCAAGTATATTTAAAGGGTCTGGCGATATTGATAACTTAGTACCAATGAATGCTACGCTAAATAGGAGTGAGTATAAATCATTAGAAAACACATGGAAAAAGGCGTTAGAAGAGGGGAAAACGGTTGAAGTAAAAATTGAACCTATTTATAAGGGAGATTCTTCGCGTCCTGCTAAATTCGAAGTGGAATACAGGATTGACGGAAAGAAATACGAAGTTACCTTAACTAATTATGCAGGAGGTAAATAGATTTGGAAACTAAACAAATGGAAGTATTATACCAAAAAATTGCGAATATCTTAATTGATATGATTCCAGAAGACTGGGAAAAAATATTGCTGTACGCTGAAGTTAGGGAAGGATTTTCTCAAGTATATTTTTATTACTATCCAGTAAATAGAGCAGAGCCTGTATATAGCTTAGATATCCCGGATATTTTTCAAGTAGACAAACGTTTTTATAAAGAGTTAAAGCGAGAGCTCTATGAATGTTTTGAAGAACTCTGGAATGAGTTCAGAGTGCAAAATCAAGAACCATGGACAAATTTAACTTACATTTTGGATAACACAGGTCGAATGAGAATCAACTACGGATATGATGATCTTTCAGAAATGAGCCCTGTAGAAAAACAAGAAAAGTGGGAAAATGAATATTTAAATTAAAGAACATGGTAGGATACATTCCTGTCACCGTTGACGAGCATACGGATGAAGACATCGAAAAAACGATCGAAGCAGCAGAAAAAGCGTTTGCGAAGCTAAAGGGATAATGAATGATGGCCATGTGCAATGTGCGCATGGTCATTTTTTATTCATATTCTGTTTCCGCCGCTCATACATTGATAATGCCATTGAAAAGTTTGGCCGAAAAGGGCGGAAGGAGGAGGCTTGCTTGGAGCAATCATATTTACGTTTTTCACTCGAAGAGTCGATTTGGTTTAAAAGGGGACAGGAAGTGGCGGAATTTCTCTCAGTTTCATTAGATCCGGTCATTTCCGTTGACGAATACGAGCATTATATTACGATTCGCGGGGCGTTAGAATTAAGTGGCGAATATCGCATGACGAATGAAGATGGGGAGGATGCGGATCTTTACGATTTTAGCACACGCCGGTTCGTCCAACGGATTACGACGCGTGAAGATGGAGTGAGTGAGCTATTTCATCGCTTCCCTGTCGATATTACGATTCCGAAAAACCGCATTTTTTGTTTAGACGATGTGTATGTCACGGTCGAATCGTTTGATTACGATTTAGGTAGCGACGGTCGGCTCTCGCTTGTTGCGGATATTTCGATTAGC
The DNA here is from genome assembly GCF_001634285.1 of Anoxybacillus amylolyticus. Lineage (GTDB taxonomy): Bacteria > Bacillota > Bacilli > Bacillales > Anoxybacillaceae > Anoxybacteroides > Anoxybacteroides amylolyticum. The sequence goes on along the minus strand of NZ_CP015438.1, from coordinate 2,754,233 downwards.
GGTATTTTAGAAGAAGAAGCAGAGGAAACATCATCATGGTTTGAGCCGTTTGAAGCAGTCGCTCGCAAAGAATGGTACGAACAAGAAGTGGAAGTGGGCGATCGGACAGAACAAACGGAAGAAAGCGAGATTGTTTCCGAAGAAAAGGAACATGCCGAACACGCGCTACGTGCACGAACGACCGACGAGCGGAACGAAACTAGCAATGTTGGCGAGGAAGTAGTACATGAACAAGAAGCGAAAGTATCGATCGGAACATCGCCGAAACAAGCAGCTGAACAGGAAGAAGAAAACAAAAAGCCGCGCAAGGAAAATGCGCTTTATTTAACGAGCTTATTTAAAGAACAAGGAGAAGATTTTTCAAGAATGAAAATTTGCATTGTCCAACAAGGCGATTCAATGGACAAGATTGCAAAACGGTACGACATTTCGATTCAACAACTATTGCGAGCCAATCATCTCGAACACGAGACCGATTTATCCGAAGGACAATTGCTCTATATTCCGATTCCGGCTAACCAACGCGCTTAAAAGGGTACACTCCCACTTTATCCAATTGTAAAGTGGGAGATTTTTTATGGAAAGGGAGGTGGATTAGTTGCAGCGGAGCGATATAGTTATCCTTTCGCATTATCCTTTGCACGTAGTGCGAATCGACGACTACGGAAAAGTGAAGAAAGTGCATGCGGCGGAAGGGACGTTTGCGCTAAAAAAAATTGACGACGTTCAGCAACTCCACGCCATTGAGCGAGCCGCCTTTTTTTATCGGTCACAAATGCTGCCGATATACTGGTCGAAGCGCGGTACGCTATTTGTCACGGAAGGAAATGACTATTATTATATGATGCCATGGGTCTCTGTTCGAGAGCAGCCGACAGCCGAAATGATTCTTGCTTTTTTCCGCGACCTTGCTTCGCTCCAGCAAAAAACGTTGCAAGAAATCCATGTCGACGAAACCGAACTGAAAAACTACTATGAAGCAAAAAAAGCGGCGTGGGAGGAGGAAAGAACATTTTTGCAATCGTATGTGGAACAATGTGAGCGCGAATGGTATATGTCCCCGTTTCAACTGCATTGTTGCACGTATTTCCATGAAACGATGCAAGCGTATTGGTTTGCAGAAACGAAGCTAGAAACGTGGTACGAAAAAACGAAGGAATCTAAAAAATGGCGCATTGCGTTTGTCCATGGGAACGCCCGCTTTTCTCATTACGTACCGCGCGAACAAGGGGGGCAGTTTTTTAGCTGGGAGCGGGCAAAATGGGCATTTCCGCTTGTCGATGTAGCGGTCGCTTTAGATGAATATGTACGAACGCCGTCGGTAGACGATGCGTGGGTCGACGGCTTTCGCGAATATGAAAAAAAACTTTCCCTCCGTGAGGAAGAGCTTGCTTTTTTCTTCAGCCATGTTGCTTCTCCGACGTATTTATATCGAGTCGTTTCAGATTATGCGGAGAAACGGAAAAAAAAACAGAGCGAATATCGCGCCGTTTCCAAGCTGCAGCATGCTTATTTAGTGATGAAACGAACGGAACAACTCCTTATGCGGATGACGACATTAAATCCACTCGAGGTGGAAAGCGACAGCCAATAAAACAAGAATGGCTAATAAAAGAACGTCGAACGTCGTCGGTAACAAAATGGTGCGAATCGCTTGAAAAACGGTAATTGGAATAATGACTTGTGCACAAATGGCGCGGAGTTGGCGAAGCCATGGTGGCCATGAATATGGATTAAATCGTTTCACGTATTATCCCCCCTTTTTATACAGTATGAAACGACATCTTTTTTGTCACCAAAAAGCAAAAACGTGCATAAACCATTAAAAACTTGGAAAAGATGATTGACGATGTCATTCGTTTTTCGGTAGTATGTATAATGAATAAGACAAAAAGCGAAGACAGGGAAGAGTACAGCGCGAGCGCCTGCAGAGAGGGAAATCATTTGCTGCGAGATTTCCTAGGATTGTACGCGTTGGAAGGTCGCCCTTGAGCTGCTTCTTTGAACAGAAAGTAGAGGAAGCCGGTCGAAAGCCGTTATGCGATGAAGTGCTTAGGTAGGAGTATGTCCTGCTTAAGAAAAAAGGTGGTACCGCGAGAGAGTCTCCTTTCGTCCTTTTCGGATGAAAGGAGTTTTTATTTTGTGAGGAGGGATAATATGGAAGAAAAACAACTAACGATGTCGACAAAATACGACCACAAAGCTGTCGAAACGAACCGTTACCAGTGGTGGCTTGACGGAAAATTTTTTGAAGCGACGGGCGAAGAAGGAAAGCAGCCGTTTACGATCGTCATTCCACCGCCAAACGTTACGGGGAAATTGCATTTAGGCCATGCGTGGGATACGACGCTGCAAGATATTATTACACGCATGAAGCGGATGCAAGGCTATGACGTGTTATGGCTTCCAGGGATGGACCATGCCGGCATTGCAACGCAGGCGAAAGTCGAAGAAAAACTTCGCCATCAAGGGATTTCCCGCTATGATTTAGGCCGTGAAAAGTTTGTCGAAGAGACGTGGAAATGGAAAGAAGAATATGCCGACCATATTCGCTCCCAATGGGCAAAATTAGGGCTCGGTCTCGACTATACGCGCGAGCGTTTTACGTTGGATGAAGGATTATCGAAAGCAGTACGCGAAGTGTTCGTCGCCCTTTACAAAAAAGGGCTCATTTACCGCGGCGAATACATTATTAACTGGGATCCTGTGACCAAAACCGCTTTATCGGACATTGAAGTTATTTACAAAGATGTGCAAGGGGCGCTATATCATATGCGCTATCCGCTCGCAGACGGATCGGGCTACATTGAAGTCGCGACGACCCGTCCGGAAACGATGCTTGGCGATACAGCGGTAGCGGTGCATCCAGAAGATGAGCGCTACAAACATCTCATCGGCAAAACGGTCATTTTACCAATCACCGGTCGGGAAATTCCGATCATCGGCGATGAATATGTCGATATGGAATTTGGTTCGGGGGCAGTGAAAATTACACCGGCGCACGACCCGAACGACTTTGAAATCGGGAACCGCCACCATTTGCCGCGCATTCTCGTGATGAACGAAGACGGCACAATGAACGACAATGCGATGCAATATAAAGGCTTAGATCGGTTTGAATGCCGCAGGCAAATCGTGAAAGATTTACAAGAACAAGGCGTGTTATTTAAAATCGAAGAGCATATGCATTCGGTCGGTCATAGCGAACGAAGCGGCGCGGTTGTTGAGCCATATCTTTCAACGCAATGGTTTGTTAAAATGAAGCCGTTAGCGGAAGCGGCAATTGAACTGCAAAAGACGGAAGGAAAAGTCAACTTTGTTCCAGAACGTTTTGAGAAAACATATTTACATTGGATGGAAAACATTCGCGACTGGTGCATTTCCCGTCAGCTTTGGTGGGGACATCGAATTCCGGCTTGGTATCATAAAGAAACAGGTGAAGTGCACGTTTCCCATGAGCCACCGGCAGACATCGAAAATTGGGAACAAGACCCGGACGTATTAGATACGTGGTTTAGCTCCGCGCTTTGGCCGTTTTCGACCATGGGCTGGCCGAACGAAGAATCAGCGGACTATAAGCGCTATTATCCGACAGATGTGCTTGTGACAGGCTATGACATCATTTTCTTCTGGGTATCTCGTATGATTTTCCAAGCGCTTGAATTTACAGGCACGCGTCCGTTCAAAGACGTGCTCATTCACGGCTTAGTCCGCGACGCGCAAGGTCGGAAAATGAGCAAATCGCTTGGCAACGGCGTAGACCCGATGGATGTCATTGACCAATATGGTGCCGATTCGCTTCGCTACTTTTTAGCGACAGGCAGCTCGCCGGGGCAAGATTTACGTTTCAGCACAGAAAAAGTGGAAGCGACGTGGAACTTTGTCAATAAAATTTGGAACGCGTCACGGTTTGCGCTCATGAATATGGAAGGATTCACGTATGATGATATCGACCTAAACGGAGAAAAATCAGTCGCCGATCATTGGATTTTAACGCGCTTAAATGAAACAATTGATACGGTCACGAAGCTGGCGGAAAAATACGAATTTGGCGAAGTCGGCCGTGCGCTTTATAACTTTATTTGGGACGACTTATGCGATTGGTACATTGAAATGGCGAAACTACCGTTATATGGCGAGGACGAGCAAGCGAAAAAGACGACGCGTTCTGTATTGGCGTACGTACTCGACCAAACGATGCGCCTTCTCCATCCGTTTATGCCATTTGTAACGGAAGAAATTTGGCAGCACTTGCCGCATGAAGGAGAATCCATTACGGTCGCCGAATGGCCAGAAGTTCGCCCAGAGCTTTCCAACGAGGAAGCGGCAGAAACGATGCGATTGTTGGTCGATATTATTCGCGCGGTGCGCAACGTTCGTGCGGAAGTAAATACGCCGTTAAGCAAGCCGATTACGCTTTATATTAAAGCGAAAGATGAGCACGTAAAAGCGACGCTAGAAACGAACCGGGCATACATCGAGCGCTTCTGCAATCCGAGCGAACTAATCATCGATACGACGATTCCAGCGGTCGAAAAAGCGATGACCGCCGTTGTCACAGGCGCTGAACTAAGCCTGCCGCTGGAAGGGCTCATCAACATTGAAGAAGAAGTGAAACGTCTCGAAAAAGAATTGCAAAAGCTTGATCAAGAAGTCGAGCGCGTGCAAAAGAAATTAAGCAACGAAGGCTTTTTAGCGAAAGCGCCGGCGCATGTCGTCGAAGAAGAACGGAAAAAAGAACAAGACTACTTGGAAAAACGCGAAGCAGTACGCGCCCGTCTTGCACAATTAAAACAATAGCTTTATGATGAAGACGAATCGGTTTTCGGTTCGTCTTCATTTTTGAAGGGAGGAAATTTTCATCGTGAATACATATACAGAAGCAGTGAACTGGATTCACGGACGGTTAAAGTTGGGGATAAAACCAGGATTAAAGCGAATGGAATGGATGCTTGAACGGCTAGAGCATCCGGAACGTCGATTAAAAGCCGTTCACGTCGCAGGGACAAACGGGAAAGGTTCGACCGTTTGCTATTTGCGCCATATTTTACAGGAGGCGGGATATTCCGTTGGGACATTCACCTCACCGTATGTGGAGCAATTTAATGAGCGAATTAGCGTAAACGGCGTGCCAATTTCCGATGAAGAAATTGTGCAGCTTGTGAACGTCATTCAACCACTAGCCGAAGAATTAGAACAAACAGAACTCGGTGGACCGACGGAGTTTGAAGTCATTACGGTGATGATGTTTTATTATTTTGGAAAAATGAACGTGCAAGACATTGTCATTATTGAAGCAGGGCTTGGTGGACGATTGGACTCAACGAACGTCATTTATCCGCTTTTATCGGTGATTACAAACGTTAGCTACGATCATATGAATATATTAGGGGAAACGATAGAAAAAATCGCGTTTGAAAAAGCGGGAATTATTAAATCCGGCGTTCCGGTCGTTACCGGCGTCGAGCAAGAAGAAGCACTTCATGTTATTCAAGAAAAAGCAAAACAATTGAAAGCAAAAACGTACGTGTTAGGCAACGATTTTGTCACCAGCGACGTTATTTCTTTTGAACATGGCGAACGGTTCTCCGTTCAGACAATGTTTGCGAACTATCCAAACTTGACGATTTCGATGCTCGGGGCGCATCAAGTAAAAAATGCAGCGTTAGCGGTGATGGCGGCAGATTATTTAAGAGTGTATTATTCGTTTATCATCGAAGAAGAGGCGTTACGAAACGGATTAGCAAAAGCGAAGTGGATCGGACGGTTTGAAACGCTGTCTGACAAGCCGACGATCATCATTGACGGGGCGCATAATGAAGCAGGTGTCGAAAGTTTAGTCCAAACAGTAAAAACGCATTATCCCGATCGCGATGTTCATTTGCTTGTGGCAGCACTAGCCGACAAACCGCTCGACAAAATGATTCCGCAGCTTTCTCGTATCGCGAAGACAATTACGTTTACGTCGTTCGATTTTCCGCGTGCCGCAACAGCCGAGCAACTCGCACAATTGTGCAAACATCCGAATAAAACGTGCTGCGACGACTGGAAACAATGGTTGACCGACGCTAAAAAAAGCAAAAACGATCGCGACCTTTTCTTAATCACTGGCTCGCTTTACTTCATTTCAGATGTGCGGAAATTTTTGAAAAATTAATATCTCTATAAGAGCGATTGCTGGTATAATAGAAGAAAATGGGTCATTGGAAGGAGGGGAGAAAGTGAGAAAAACACTTTCCGTACTTTTGTCGGTGTTGTTGCTCATTCCATTTTTTTCTTATATTTCCATCGGTCATGCTGCTACTAGTCAAGTAGTGTATGAAGTGTTGGAAATTGTTAGTCAATTATCATCGCCGTCACCTTTGCAAAAAGAAATTGGAAATCGCAAAGATATAAATATCACTACGATGACAATGAAACGATTTGTTGCTTTGCGTGATGAGTTGGATGGAAAATATGATGCAATTGTTATTTCGACAGGAGACTACAATCCTGCTCCGGTCAACTCATCTCCAAGTTCAAGTGACCAGCAACGTAAGACTGCTCATGATACGAGAAACGTGCTGAATGACATAACTAATTTACGTGCGCAACAAATGAAACAGTTTTATATTGATAAGGGACTCCCGGTATTTTTACACAACGATATATTAAAATATCAAACAAGTAAACTATATAGATATTTTTCACAGTATAAGTCCCAACCTGTTAGTAATGTTATCTTTTTTCAAGATAAAACGAATTTAGAAAGTTATTTTGCAAAACTTGGATCTAACCATTATGTAGAACGCCCGAGGATAGAGTTAACTAGCATCCCTTCCTCTACTCAAGTCTTTAAAAAAGGCGACAGCATGACGATTAGTTACCAAATTACGAACTATAAAGATTTTGCTAATAAACTGTTGACGGTTAATTTGTATATTGATGCGGATTTTAATGACAAATATACGAGTGAAGAAATTGTTGCCTCCAAACAAGCGCAAGGAGACACTGGAACGATTTCGTATACGTTCCCAACCGGTTTTTCTGGCGTTCGCTATTGGAAGGTTGAAGTTGTCGACGAATCAACGGCATTGAAGGATTATGAAAAAGGATATGTGAAGTTTCAGGACGTTGTTCCAAAAATTAACGTATTGCAAATTCGACGTGGAGAGGATGCGAGTTCGCTTCTTAACAGCAAAAATATGAATCCGACTTATTTCAAAAGAGCGAACGAGTATGACATTTCGATTGATGTCACCACACTTGATAACTTCCAAAAAAGTAAAGTGTATGAACCAAATTATTCCCACGAGTTGATTAACGGGAAATACGACATGATTATTTTTGGGTTTGCCGATTGTTACAATGGGTGTAGTAACCCAGTGAATTTAAATACGAACGCTGTTCAATCGGTGAAAAACTTTATTGCCACTGGGCAAAGTGTAATGTTTACCCACGATATTATGTATGGTCAAAACAATGTATGGGTAAATCAATTTGGAGCAATTGTTGGGCAAATCCAGCCTCAAACGGATTTAGGAAGAGGTGCTCCTTATACGTCAACGAGCACCACAAAAGTCAATAGCGGGCTAATGACAGATTATCCTTTCACACTAGGAAACAATATTACGATTGCGACAACCCATAACCAATACTATACGCTCGATTTAGAAGACGAATCAGTCATCCCATGGTATAACATTTACGGCTCGCCGCGGGACATATACGACAGCTGGAACCATTATTATACGTATTCGAAAGGAAATGTCACGTATTCCGGAACAGGGCATGTTGGGACAACTGCTGCTTTCCCAGATGACGAGCAAAAATTGTTCGTCAATACAATGTACCGAGCGTTTCTCGGGTCAAATCATGCCCCACAGCTGACGGTGTTTACGCCGAGTGATGCAGATAAAATTCCGAGCAACCAAAATATTGAACTTTCTTATAAAGTAGAGGATTTAGATTTAACCGATCGTACGTTTTCAACTAAAGTGTGGCTGAACGGAAACGAAGTCTACTCTCAAAGTAACGTGCCAAATGGAACAACGATTATTCGTTCTATTCCACACAATATGCCAAATGGCGGGGTAGCAACAATTAAAATTGAAGCAACAGATCCAAAAGGGGCGAGAGTGACAAAAGAATTTCAAGTAACGATTGAAAAAATATCTGCAAACATTGAAGTAAGCCGGACGTTAACATCAACACTTGTGCCAGTAGATAATGGAATAGCGATTCAATATACGCTTAATCCGAAACAAGTATCATTGACGAGCAATTTGCCGTTAAATGTCACGAACATTCAATTTCAAGAAACGTTGCCAAAAGGGGTAGAAGTCGTTTCGTTGCCTACGGGATTTACAAAGCAAGGAACGATAGACCAAGGATATACGATTAAAGGGACATTACCAGATATTCCATTTACCAAAGTAGGAACAGTATATACAGCGAACCCGCAAACCTTTACCATTCAAGTAGCAGCGAAGCAAAAAGGAGAGTTTGCATTGCAGCAGGCAACGCTTTCCTATAAAGACTTAAATGGTCAAACAGTCAATCTATCATTTAATCCGCTACGGTTTGTCGCAGATTATAAAATTACAGCTGTGTCGCTTCCAGACACTGTATTTATCAATCGCGGCGTACCGAAAAATTTAAATTTGCTATTGAACGTATTGCCGCAAAACGCGACGATTTCGTCTATTCAATGGAGTGAAAACAGTAATGGTTCTATCGTTTCCATTGACCAAAACGGTGTTTTAACCGCGGTCAATAAAGGAAGTGCAGAAGTCACCGTCAAAGTGAGAGACGTATTTGGCAACGAACAAATAGCAAAAACAAAAGCAATTGTTCGTATCCCGGTTGACTCGATTTCGATTAGCGATTTTGCTGTAAACGTGGGGGAAACAAAAACAATTCCGATTACGGTTTCGCCATCTGATGCAAAAGACAGTGTTTCCTACTCGATTGGTAATTCGCTTTATGCACAAATTAATCAAATAAATGGAACGATTACAGGGCTAAAAGAAGGGACTACAACGTTAACAGTCACTACTTTTAATGCGAATGATGAAATCATTCAGAAAACGGTGAATGTAACCGTTCAAGCAGTTCCGGTAACTGCTGTAGTCGTTTCGCCAACGACAGCAAAAATCAATATTGGTGATGCGATTACCTTGTCTGCATCCGTTGTACCAACAAACGCTACGTATAAAAATGTACAATGGAGCTCTGACAATCCGAATGTCGCGACGGTTGATGCGAATGGAAAAGTGATAGGAATGAGCACAGGAACAGCAACGATTACCGCAACTGCGCACAATGGGGTAAAAGCAACTGCCGTCATTGAAGTTGGATCACCGCTTTTAGGCATTTCGCTCCCGCAAACGTTGACGGTCGAAAAAGGAAAGACAGTAAATGTATTGTCATATATAACGAAAACACCAGCAAATGCAACAACGAAAATCACAAGCTATCAATTTAGTGTAGAAAACAGTTACTATGCGGTTGTCGATGCTAGCGGTGAAGTCACTGCCAAACGATTAGGAGCAACACTTCTTACTGTCCAGTTAATCGATGAAAATATGAAAAAATGGACGGCAACAACAATGATTAAAGTAGTGGAAAATGCAACAAATCCATCTAAAGGCAGCAACAAAAACGGCTGGCTGTACTAGATAAGGACGTGATGCAGCTATGAAAAAAATCGCCATTGCCATGATTGCACTGCTCTTTTTAAGTGGCTGTTTCCAAACAAAGCAAGAGAAACACGAACAATTTATTCAAGCCATTCAAAAAGGCGACTTATCTGCCGTTCGGGATTATATCAAAACAGAAAAAGAGATTAATTTTCAAACAAAAAACGGAACGCCACTAGATATTGCAATGAAAACGAAGCATAAAAAAATTGTTGTTGAGTTATTAAGAGCAGGAGCGAAGTCGGCGTATATGCCGCTTCCCCCGCTCAGTTTTACAATTGCGTCTGTGCTGCCACAATCAGAGGAGACGAACGAAGAACTCGTAAAGCAAATGATCAACAAACAAACAGTGAAAGAACGCGATAAAGACGGCAATACCCCCCTCCATTATGCTATTGACAGCGGGGATATAGAACTCGTCCGTCTACTTGTGCAACATGGAGCAGACGTGAATGCGACGAACGAAGCGGGAACTACCCCATTGATGAAAGCTGCCCAGTTTGGTCAAACGGAAATTGTTAAATTTTTATATGCGCATGGGGCGGATATAAATCGTACAGATGACCAAGGCGAAACTGCTTTATCGAAAGCGGTAGAAGGGAATCAAGTGGCAACGGTGCAATTTTTGCTACAAGCAGGTGCAAATGTAAACATAAAAACAACGATTGGAAAAACAGCGTTAATGACGGCTGCTGAGTATGGATACGACAATCTTGTTTCTCTCCTTCTCCGACATGGAGCGGATGTAAACGTGAAAGATAAGACAGGAAATACAGCTTTATCGCTTGCACAATATTGGAAGCACGAGTCAATTATTCGGCAGTTAAAACAGAAAGGAGCTCGGTAAACCGAGCTCCTACTTTATTTGCAATTTATCTGGAATTAATGCTAATTTTTTTACAAGTGGCAACCCGAGCCCTCGATTAATGAATACATTCATGTCATGTTTGACGACAAACCTAGCTTGCTCGGCTTGTTGCTCTTCAGGTAATAGAGGTGGAGTAAAGGAAATATTTGTCCCTGTATCTGCTGTTGCCCCGCGGTATGCGTTAATGACAAGACCGGTCGAGTCGGTGTCGGGAATCAGCTGTTCTGTCCCGTTCGCAAATAATCCCCCTTGGATGTTAATATAGGAGCCGACTGCATAAATAATCGCATTTGAATCGGTGTAAAAAAACCCTTTTAAGTTCGGAGTGGTCAAAGAGAAGTTATTTTGAAATTCGTTAATGCGTGCAATTTGCAATTCCCCTTTTGTCAATATGACCACTTCTTTCCCATTCAGCCCAGAAATTACGGCGTTATAAATCGACGTATTTCCATCCACATAAATGGTTGCATCAAAGGCGACGTTGCCGCGAATATCTAAGTTTCCTAAAATAATGATATTCCCTTTTAGGTTAAGCGGTGTTGTCCCGCTATTTTCTAAAAATACGTCCCCGCTCACAATGAGCCATTGGTCGTCATTTAAATGGAGAGAAGTTAAGTCAAGATAAGGGGAACCATACCCTTCAAACAAAATGGACTTGCCGCTATTTATAGCGTTCGGTAAGTCTTGAATATCGTGAATAACAGCAAATTTTCCTTTTAGCGCCGTTACTAAATTAGGAATGTCTAACTGTATAAGCGATTTGTATTGTTCTTGATCGTTTAAGTTAAACGAATTAATCCCCGCCGCACTTAGCAATTTATCTTTCAACGTAAAGTCAAAGTTGACGTCGATAAATTCTTCTTGTTCCTTTTGAACGACCGGGCCTGTATATTGGAACGGTAAAGTAGAAGGATTTATGGTAAAATTTATTTCGTTTTTCATAAAGTCAGAACTAGACAAATCGTAACATGCTTTTGCCCCATTTTCGTGATCACATACATAGCGATTTCCGTTCACAAATAAAATGCTCGTCTTGCTTGTCGTTGGAAACGACGTTTGTTTGCTGTATTTTAATGAATTGTAAATATAGTTTGCTGTATTCGTCAAATAAAAATCGTTGCCTGTATATATGTTTCCATCGATATACGCCCCGCCGTTTAATGTCACGTCTTTTCGTGACCCAACCGCATATTTCAAAAAACTAGGCGTGTTTGTAATAATGATTTTTCGCCAAACCGTTTTTGTTCCATACGGTTTGGAAAGGAGATAGACGCGCGTAAATAGTTTCGTTCGATCAATATTGTTGTCTGATGTGACGTCTTGAATATTTACCCCATACCGTTCGGTGAGTTGTTTTATAAACCCTGTTTCGCTATTGCCAAGATCGACGTCTAATTGGAGCGGGGTAGTAAGTGTTAATCCCTCGATTTTCACCTTGATCTCCGCAATCGTTTCTTCAATCGCTTTCGTCGCTTCATGTAACGATGTCACGTCCTCGACGCGTGTTTGTGTAAATTTTGCTTGATATAGGCTGACAGATAAAATCGTTAAGCCAAGCATGAAAAAAATCGTAACGATGAGCAATGTTAAAACGAGGCTATATCCTTTTTCGTTCATCTTTTCCACTTCCTTCAAAACCCAAATTCCGTTTTTAACGTAAACGGTCGAATATAAAGCGGGCTACTTGGCGAATTGTGATTGCTGTCTTGAACAGAGAGCACAATCGTTACAACCCCACTTCGGCATATGTTCCCTTCTTGGCGTACGCACGTATACGAGAGTTTCGATTGATTCGAAATAATTTGCAGGCGATCCGAACTAATCGGTTGCCCATCAATCAGCAAGTGATCGTTTTGTAAGGCGATCGGGAGAGATTTCCCTGCTGTTTGTTGTTCTTCGACAAGCCCTACTCTCGTATCAATCGTTTTTTGTTTATTGTTCACAAAGACGAGTTGAGTGTTTGTCGTCGTAGTTGTATCGATCCCGTCTGGCGCAAATTCATATAAGCGATTTAAGACAATCGACATCATATAATCCGACTCGCTGCGCAGCTCATTTTCGATTCCGATTCGCTGATACGTTTTCATCCCGCTCATAAACACGTTGTACATCACTCCAACGATAAGAAAAGAAATCGTCACCGCCGCGAGCAACTCTAGCAAAGACAATCCTTGTTCGTTATTAACGAATCGTTTCATTAGCAATCACACCTTCTAGCCACTCTGCTTGGTCGTCATCGTCTCCCCAGCGCACGATAACGTATATTTTCAGTAAATATTTTTGTAAGTTTACATCGCTATTTTCGATCGTTTCCGCTGCTATTTTCTTTTTTAGCGATGCAGGAAATTCTGTTGGCGGCGATTGAACGAATTTATCCCATTGGGTGGTATCGTTATAAGGAATAACAAACACATGAAGCCGAGTTTCGTCGTATACGATGTTATTTATTGTCGGACGAAAAATCGCTTGACATACTTGCTCGCTTTCAAATAATGAAGAGCGACAGTTGGACGCATTAATTTCTGTGTATGGCTTGTTTGTCGTTGCCATATCTGTTTGGACGTATTGTTGTAGCGCTGTAAAATCAAGCCGCTCCATATACGCTAACACTCCGCGCGCCACATTCACCGCTACCGTTTTCCCTTGGTTGTATGTCGTATATTTCATCGCATTTGTAAAAAAAAGAAAAATTCCTGTCGCGACGGTAGACAAAATGACAATCGACGCTAGCACTTCAATTAACGTAAAGCCTTTTGATCGATGGAGGACAATAAATTTCTTTTTCTCCATTTTACATACCTTCTTTCAAAATATGTAACTTTATTATACAATATGTTAGAGTCGAGTATTGTTTTATTTTTAGGAAAATTGTCTTAGATGTGTTGGAAACGGGGTGAAACATTGAAACCGGTTTTATTCATATTGCTTGCATTTGTCGTCGCTATTCCACTTTTGTTTATGCTGCCACTTGGCTTAAGTCGGCGCGGCAAAATGGTAGCGCTTTTTGTGTCGTTATTGTTGTCACTACTTGCGGCTACGGCATCTGCTGTTTTCCCGCTTTGGCAATTAAGCTTGCTATTGCTGTTAATGGCGATTGCCATTACGTACGTATTAGACCGGCGGTTCGGGCATGTGTTATATGCAATCGTAGAAGAAGAGGATGAGTTGTTCACAGTGGAAGAAGAAGCAATCGCTGTACAATCATTTGACAAAAAACAGCAACTAGCGCCATCGTTTCCCAATCTTTCGGACGTGCAACTAAATGCGGAAACAGAAACTATAGCGGACGAGCTTGCACCATTACAACCATCGGATAGTGAGGTGCGTGATGGTGCTGAATTGGATGACTGGCTAGAGGAAGATACTCTTGAAGAGAATTCGATAGCAGCAGAAAAAGCTCCCGATGCATGGACAGAAGAAGACTATTTACCGCCGCTTTCGTTAGAAGAATACGAAACGATGACAAAACCGGCAGTAGCGGACGATGTAGAGAACGACGATACGTTTGAGTGGTTAGAAGACAGTGAACGTCTTGATGAATTGGAAGAAAAATTGGAGCGAACATCAGATAATTCACTAGAAGAAACGACTCTCCCAATAGAACTGGGGCTTGACGCTCTTTTAGAAGAAGAGGGGGCATTTGAACGAGCATCGGACAATTTGATGGAAGAAACCATTCTTCTAGAACCAAAGCTTGGCGCTCTCTTTGAAGAAGAAATCGTTCCTTCAGAATCGTTGGATGAATTGCTCGAAGCTGACGAACCGACCGAACAATTGGCTACTTTGAACGTCGCCTCGATGCCGAGCGAATTGATGCAGACGATTATCGATGAACTTCACTTTATTCGCCAATTCGTTGGCGGAAACGAATTTGAGCAGCGCCTGCTTCAATGTATGCAACCTTCGTTATCCGACCACGACTATTATGTATTTGCAAAGATGCTCATCGAACACTATCTTTTCGAAAAAGAATATGATAAGCTTTCCTCGTGGCTTATTCATTTACGGGAGAGATTTTCCCGATATCCAGTTTTATTAGAAGAAATTCAATTTCTTTCTCATATAGAAAAATAATGGACAGGTGTGGTGGAGATGAAACGTAGTGCACAAATTATGGGGCTTCCAATCATCAGTATTTCCGACGGGGTTCAAATCGGAACAGTCAAAACGTTAGTCATTAATCCAGAAAAAGGATCCGTTGACTTTTTGACGATTGAACAAGAGGACGTTCAATTTAGCTTAAAGGCGATTCCGTTTAAAAAAGTCGTCGGTATTGGCGAATTTGCGGTGACGGTAGATGACCATAGTGCCGTCATTGATTTAGCAGAAATTCCGATTGCGAACCAACTTGTGAATAAACAAATTCGCATTAAAAACACGAAAGCGATGACACGAAAAGGTCAGCTACTTGGTGAAGTGACGGAATTTTTTGTTGATGAAGAAACAGGTGAAATTATTGGTGTCGAGCTTACCACTTCCGACCGCCAAGCAGCACTCCCTGCGGAATTTGTACTCACCTATGGGAAAGATATTTTAATTGTGAATGAAAACGCGGCTTCCGCACTTGTGGAGGAAGCGGAACTGCTTTGGAAAAGCGAATCATTGGATCAAGTACTAGCAACGGAAGAAAAACGAGCGGAAACGGGAGTCGTAAAAGAAAAAGATGCGCTCCAAGCGTTGCGGGAAAAGCAAATTGAAATTTTGCAAGGAAAACGCGTAATGAAAGATATTGTTGATGCAAACGGCAACGTCCTCATTGCAGCAGGGACGGTATTAACGGTCGACGATATCGTCAAGGCGCAAGAGGCAGGACCGAGTGTCATTATTGACGTATCGATGAACGTCGATGCGTAAAAAGGAGGATTTTCGTTGTGCGGCCAGTCGCGGCAGCAAAACTATTTTTTGTCATTGTTCTTTGCACCATCTATCTTATTAGCGTTTCACAAATCGGTCCTACTGTTTATGAATCATTGGTTGCCAACGATACGGACTTTGCTGCCGGAACGATAATCGGTTCGGTTTCGGTTGCTTCGTTCTCAAAAGAAGAAGCGGCGCAAAAACTACAAGCGAAAGTGAACGAATGGAAAACGTCCGCCCAACTGACGCTTATTTATCAAGAAAAAACAGTAGCAATCCCGACGAGATTGTTTACATTTCGAGTGGAACAGAGTGTACAACAAGCTGTGAATGGTCATCCGTCGCAGCTTGTTGTGCAACTAGATAAAGAAGCCGTTTCCGCCCTTGCCGAACAGCTTATTACACCAGCGCTTGCTTCGTCGCTTCAGCTCGATAAGTTAGCCAATGACATCATGAAAAGCGCTGCGCTATTGCAACGAAATCGCGAGCCGTTCGACCTTGCACGCTATATTGGGCAACAAGCAACGGAAAGAACAGCGGTAAGTGTAGGGAGTATAACGAACTTAAGAGAACAGAAAGCAGAAGTTATTGCATGGGTTGAGCATCACTCATCGATTGAAATAAAAGGGAAAACGCTCCTGTCGCTTGCTGCATATATGAAAGGAATGTCCTCGTTAGCGATGAGCACTATTGCATCCGCTGTGTATCAAGCGATATTGCCGACGAATTTTACTGTTGTCGAACGTCATACGAGCCGCAGCTTACCCGACGGGATTCCACTTGGCTATGAAGCAAAAGTCGATGGGAAAATAAGCGATTTACGTGTATATAACCCGAACACAACGGCGTATACGCTACAATTTCAAACGGTTGGAAACGGATTTCGTGTGACGTTATATGGCTTGCCGTTTGCATATCAATATGTCATCAAAACGGGAGAAGTAGAGTACTTTCCGCCAAAGACGGTCGTGCAATACAACCCATCGTTGAAGCCTGGGGAACGATACGTGAAAGACTCCGGACGCCAAGGAATGCTTGTAAAAGTGAAAAAAGAAACGTATGACGAAAACAAACAGTTGGTGGGAACAGAAGTCATTTCCGAAGATTTTTATCCGCCAGTGCATGCGACCGAAGTGCGTGGGTTAGAACTTGGTACGGCTCCAACAAACGAAACAGAAAATCCTTCGTCTAGTGAAACGCAAAACAACGAACAAACGAAAACACCAACCCAAGAAGAACAGCCAAATGAAAGCGATCAGTACGAAAAGTAGGGATGACGATGACGAAAAGACAAGAACGGAAACGGTTGGGTGATTTATTAGTAGAAGCAGGACTAATTACAGAAGCGCAGCTACAAGAAGCGCTCCAGCAAAAAGCGCCTGGGCAAAAGCTTGGCGATGCGCTTTTGCAACGCGGCTACATTACAGAACAGCAGTTGATTGAAGTGCTGGAATTTCAGCTTGGCATTCCACACGTCAGCTTGTACCGCTATCCGATTGATCCAAAATTGACAAATTTAATTCCGAAAGAGTTTGCGAAACGGCACATGGTCATGCCGCTCAAGGCAGAAGGAGACCGGCTGCTTGTAGCGATGGCGGATCCAATGGATTTTTTCGTCATTGACGATTTGCGGCTTTCAACTGGCTTTCATATCGAAACGGCGATCGCCTCGAAAGACGATATTTTACGGGCAATTAATAAATATTACGACATCGATGAGTCGATGGAAGATTTTTTGCGGATGACGCCAACGCAAGAAACGGTCGAAGAAGAGCGGATAACGGAAGAAGACTCGCCGATTGTTCGGCTCGTCAATCAAATATTGCAGCTGGCGGTTGAGCAGCGAGCGAGCGACATTCATATCGACCCGCAAGAAACGAAAGTACTAATTCGCTATCGGGTGGACGGGGTGCTACGGACGGATCGCGCGCTCCCGAAGCATATGCAAAGCGTGTTAACCGCAAGAATTAAAATTTTAGCAAATATGGATATAACCGAGCATCGCGTTCCGCAAGACGGTCGGATTAAAATGAATATAGACTTCCACCCCGTCGATTTGCGCGTATCGACGTTGCCGACCGTGTATGGCGAAAAAATCGTCATGCGCGTCCTTGATTTAGGAGCAGCGCTTAACGATATTCAAAAGCTTGGGTTTAATAAACTTAACTTACAGCGATTTATTGAGTTGATTGAGCGGCCGACCGGAATTGTGTTGATTACGGGACCGACTGGGTCAGGAAAATCATCGACGCTCTATGCTGCATTGAACCGGTTAAATAGTGAAGAAGTCAACATTATTACAATTGAAGATCCGGTCGAATATCAGCTCGAAGGCATTAACCAAATTCAAGTCAATCCGAACGTCGGTTTAACGTTTGCGCAAGGGTTGCGTTCGATTTTGCGCCAAGACCCGAACATTATCATGGTCGGGGAAATTCGCGACCGCGAAACAGCGGAAGTAGCAGTTCGTGCGTCGCTAACCGGACATTTAGTGCTTAGTACGTTGCATACAAATGACGCACTTAGCACCGTTACGCGCTTAATTGACATGGGGATTGAGCCGTTTCTAGTGGCAACATCGCTCGCTGGCGTTGTTTCGCAGCGGCTTGTGCGCCGAGTTTGCCGAGATTGCCAATATGAACAAGAGCCGACGAAGCGGGAAATGGAAATTTTCGCGCGACGCGGCATGAAAATTGAGAAAGTTATTCGCGGTCGCGGCTGTCCGACGTGCAATATGACTGGGTATAAAGGGCGGATCGCTCTTCATGAATTGCTTGTGATGACCGACGACATGCGCCGCGTCATTTTGAATCATGAACCGTTTTCGAAATTGCGTGAATTGGCGATGAAAAACAAAATGATTTTTTTAATTGATGACGGATTGTTAAAAGTAAAGCAAGGAATTACTACGCTTGAAGAAGTATTAAAAGTAACGACGTTAAGTTAAGGGGAGAACGATGAAACGAATAGATCATTTGTTGCGTGCCGCATTTGAATGGAAAGCGTCAGATGTGCATTTGACGGTCGGCGTACCGCCAATTATGCGCATTAACGGAGAGTTGAAACGGTACGGACAAGATGTGTTGCGTCCGGAAGATACGGAAGAGATGGCAAAAGCAATCGTTTCACCATCGCTATGGTCGCGATTCGAAGAACAAGGGGAAATTGACTTTTCGTATAGTATCCCTAGCGTTTCCCGTTTTCGTGTCAACGTATTTAAACAGCGTTCGTGCGTTTCGCTTTCGATTCGTGTCATCCCGACAAAAATCCCGACAATTGACGAACTACGGCTTCCAGAAGTGTTAAAGCAAATTGCCGCAAAGCCACAAGGGCTTGTGCTTGTCACTGGACCGACAGGGAGCGGGAAATCGACAACGTTGGCAGCGATGATTGACTACATGAATAAAACGATGAAAAAGCATATTATTACGCTCGAAGACCCAATCGAATATTTGCATAAACACGGCGGCTGCGTTATCGACCAACGCGAAGTGGGGTTTGATACGAACAACTTTGCGAACGGATTGCGCGCCGCGTTACGCCAAGACCCAGACGTTATTTTAGTCGGTGAGATGCGCGATTTAGAAACGATTCATACCGCGATTACCGCTGCGGAAACAGGGCATCTCGTCTTAGGAACGCTTCATACATCAAGCGCGCCGGCAACGATTGACCGAATAATTGACGTCTTTCCGCCAGCACAGCAAGCGCAAATTCGCATTCAGCTTGCTTCTGTTCTCGTCGCCATTATTTCGCAACGCCTATTTCCAAACGTGCAAAAGACAGGGCGCGTCGCAGCGACAGAAATTTTAGTGAATAACGCTGCCGTTGCCAATTTAATTCGCAACGAAAAAGTACACCAAATCGTCAACGTCATGCAGACGAGCCGCGCTTTAGGAATGCACACGCTTGCGACGAACATAAAAGAGTTAGTACAGGCAGGGCTCATTTCAAAAGACGTAGCCGAACCTTATCTTATCGAGGAGCGTGGCGAATAAATGCCGCAATTTAAATACGAAGGACGAAATATGAAAGGACAGCGGCAAACGGGAACGATTACAAGCGCTTCAAAGCGGGAGGCAATCGTCAAGCTGCGGCAAAAAGGAATTAAAGTCGTCGATTTGCAAGAAGTGCCGCAAACGTTATTAACGAAAGAAATTACATTTGGCAACGCTGTGAAGCTGCAAGATTTCGTCATTTATTTGCGCCAGTTTTCGACGCTATTGAAAGCAGGTGTCTCTGTTGTTGATTCGACGCGCATTTTAGCGAGCCAAACCGACAGCAAAGCGCTGCAAAAGGCGCTTGCCGATGTGGAAGAAGAATTGCGCGCGGGAAATCCATTGTCAAGTGCAGCGGCAAAACATCCGCGCATTTTCCCGCCGATGTTTGTGAACATGATGAAGGCGGGAGAAGCGGGCGGAAACATGGATGAAACGCTCGAGCGGCTTGCGGAGCATTTTGAAAAAATTCATCGCACAAGGCAAAAAATTGTGTCTGCGCTCGCGTATCCGATTGCCGTTGGCATTATCGCGATTGCGGTCGTCATCTTTTTGTTAGTGAAAGTCGTTCCAACGTTTGTCGCGATGTTTGCTGATTTTCACGCCGAACTTCCGGCGATTACAAAATTTGTACTATCGGCGAGCAAATGGATGCAGACATACTGGTGGTTAGTTGTCATCGCGCTTGTTGGCATGTATGTGCTTTTTACGATGTTACGAAAACAAAAACAGACGAAATATTACCTCGATTACGTGCTATTGCGCTTGCCGATTTTCGGCAAACTAATGCAAAAAGCGGCGCTTGCCCGCATGACGAGGACGTTAAGCTCGCTATTTTCCAGTTCGGTGCCGATTTTACAGGCGCTTTCCATTGTAGAAGCGGTCATTGAAAACGAAGTGATTGCGAGTGTAATGAAACAAGCGCGCGATGCGCTTGAGCGCGGACAGTCATTGACAGAACCGATGAAAAAACATTGGGTGTTTCCGCCGCTTGTGACGCAAATGATTGCGATTGGCGAACAGACAGGCTCGCTTGATGCGATGCTTGCCAAAGTCGCTGACTTTTATGAAGCGGAAGTCGAAGCGGGTACCGACCGGTTAAAATCGCTCATTGAACCGCTCATGATCGTCCTTTTGTCCGGCATCGTCGGTACAATCGTTACGTCGATTATCGTTCCAATGTACGATATTTTTAACCATATCCAGCAATAAGCGTTTGCAAAAAATGATAGATAATGTAAAATGATAGATAAAAAGACTTATAAAAAGGAGAGGAAAATATGTTCAAACGCTTTTTGAAAAATGAGCGAGGCTTAACATTAATCGAATTGCTCGCCGTCATTGTCATTTTAGGAATTATCGCGGCGATTGCGATTCCGAGTATTGGAGCAATTATTGACAATTCTAAGAAAGATGCGCATATTGCTAATGCAAAACAGCTAGTAAATGCAGCGAGACTAGCAATAACGGCTGATTCATCAAACACTACCAAAGCTAAGTTTACTATGAAAGAGTTGGTTGATGGAGGATATTTAGAGAAGGTGCCGAAATCTCCTGGAGATAGTGGGGATTATGACTCCACAAATAGTTTTGTAACTGTAACAAAAGACGCAACTACAGGAAATTTAAGCTATACAGTCACTCTTGCTACAGGAGGAGCTAACTCATTTAAGTATATAGATAACAAAGATCCGGAAACTTTAAAACGAAGTGATGTATCGTTGAAGTAAAATAAAAAATAAGGGCTAGTCGATAAATATGTTTATTGCCATTTTACTTGACCATCTTTATGTTTTTTTTCTCGGCCTCCTTCTCGGCTCTTTTTTCAACGTCGTCGGGCTACGGGTGCCGGTGGGGGAGTCGATTGTTAAACCTCGTTCGCATTGCCCACGTTGTCAGCGCACGCTGACGGCGTGGGAGCTTATTCCTGTCGTTTCGTATGTGGTGCAACGTGGGAAGTGTAAAGGATGTGGGGTTGGCATTTCGCCGCTTTATCCAGCGGTTGAGCTCATGACGGCGATTCTTTTTACGATGTCGCCTTTTTTGGTGGGATGGTCAAAAGAATTGATCGTGACATGGACGCTCGTGTCATTATTAATGATTATTTTTGTTTCTGATATTCGCTATATGATTATTCCTGACCGAGTGCTGCTTTTGTTTGCAGCTTTTTTTATCATCGAACGTATTTTTATTCCGTTTTCTCCATGGAGTGATTCACTTATTGGCGCTTTCGTTGGCTTTTTCCTATTGTATGGTATCGCTGTCGCAAGCAAAGGCGGCATGGGTGGGGGTGACATTAAACTATTCGCCCTCCTCGGCTTTGTCCTCGGCTGGAAAATGGTGTTATTAGCGTTCTTTTTTTCGACCGTTTACGGGACGGTGTTTGGTCTGATTGGGATAGCGCTCGGCAAAGTACGCCGCAAAGAGCCAATGCCATTTGGACCTTACATTGTGTTTGGGACATTCACCGCCTATTTTTTTGGACAAGCGATTATCGAATGGTATAAGCAATGGATTTTCTTTTAATACGAGGGAAACAATATGAATAGGATGAATTTATTCAAACCGCGGCACAAAGTAGCTAACCTTGTCATCAAAGACCATGTCATTCGCTATGTAGAACTAAAACCGACCGATCCGTTTACGATTCAAAAACATGGGGAGCGCGACTTGCCAAAAGGGCTCATTCATGATGGGAAAATAATGGATCGCGAAACGGTTACGATGATTTTAGAAGAATGTGTGGACGAATGGAAGTTAAAAAATAGACGCGTCCGTTTTCTCGTTCCCGACCCGGTCGTCGTCATTCGCCGGCTTTCATTGCCAGCTGATTTACAAGAAGATGAAATTCGCGGCTATTTATTTATGGAGCTTGGAACGACGATTCATTTACCGTTTGAACATCCGGTATTTGATTACGCGCTACTAGAGAAAACGAGCGAAAAACTTACGATCTTATTGTTTGCTGCTCCAGAACCAATTGTTCGAGATTACGCGGAACTGTTAGAAGAAGTAAACGTTCGACCGATCGTAGCCGACGTTTCGCCGCTATGCGTCTATCGGCTCTTTCACGCCGCTGACCAAGTGCGGCGCGACGACCATTTGCTCATCGTACAAATCGATGAATCTTCTGTCAACGTCAGCGCCTTTTTTAACGACGCGCCGATTTTTATGCGGCAATTGTTGTTTGAAGTGCCCAATGAAACTATTCGCCAAGACGAATGGTTTCGTCCGTTCGAAGACGTATATAAAGAAATCGAACGAGTCATGAACTTTTATCGTTTTTCACTGCAACAAGGGAACGCTCAAATTACAAAAATTTTTTTAACGGGCGACCATCCAAAATTGCCACATCTTCATGAAGCGATGCAAGAGCGGTTCGACGTTCCAGTCGAACGGCTAACCGAGCCGTTTGCATCAGCTATTGAACCGCGCTACCATTTAGCTTGGGGACTTGGACTAAAAGAGGGAACAGCGTATGCTCATCGACGTTAACTTACTGCCAAAAAAAGAACCGAAAAATATCGTGCTGCTCGTTAGTGTTCTTCTATTGTTTGTGATGGTGCTTGCTGGTGGGGTGTTCTTTTATTTTTCTGTCCAGCAAGCAAACGAGCAAGTGGAGTCGCTCACCGAACAATTAAAACAGTTGCGTGCGCTTGAGGCTGCAGAACAGCAAAAACAACAAAGTGTACAGTCGCAAAACGAAGTGCAAGAACTAAAAAAGACGGTCGAATGGGCGCAGCAATATCCTTTAAAAACAGTACGTTTGTTGCGCGAATTAACAAAACAGCTGCCGGAGCGCGGTTTTTTTATGAATTTTTCCTATACAGAAGATGGAACAGTGAAAATCACGGTGCAGTTTGATACGAGTGAAGATGCTGCTTATTATTTGAAGCGATTGGAAGAATCGCCGTTTATTGCCGACGTGCAACTTAAAAGCGTTACAACGACGGGCGAACAAAATGAAAATAAAACGGAAGAACGCGACGTGTTGCCGCGCTATTTAGCGCAATATGAGCTGCATGTCAATAAAAATGCGTTAAACGAGAAAAAGGAGCAGTAACGATGACTGTTCGAATTGGAAAACGCGAAGCGATGTTATTGTTATTGATGCTAGTTGTCGCCAGCGCCGTGTTTACTTTTCTTTATTTCTATACGTTAAAACCGCTTCACCTCCGTGTGGCGGAATTAAAAACAACGGTGGCAAATGAACAAAAGTTGGTCACTACACTGCAATCACAAACAGCAAAGCAGCAAACAGACATGATCGATAGCGCTGTCGAACTACAAAAACGAGTGCCGGTCAAACCGCTTGTAGAGCAACTTTTGCTTGATTTAGAAAAAGCGGAAGTCGTTTCGGATAGCTTTATTCCGAACATGTCATTTAATGAAGATGCTGGGATAGGCGCATCACAACAAAGCGCTGCTGCTTCTTCCGCCACCCAACAACCGTCTACTACGCAACAAAATAAAGCTTCCATTACGCTTCCTGCTGGCTTAAAAAAGGTAACGGTTCAGTTGACGGTGCAATCGCCATCGTATTATCAACTCGAGCGCTTTTTACAAACGTTAGAACAATTGCCGCGCATCGTTTCGGTGGAATCGCTATCGTTTACAGGAAATCCGGAGCTGACGTCGGTCGAATCGACCGTCCATCCGTTAACGTACTCGTTAACAGTTAGCGCGTTTTACCATCCAGGCTTAGCAAGCTTGCAAAATCAAGTACCGCCGTTTGACGTTCCGCCTTCAAGCGACAAGCAAAACCCATTAACCGAGTTAATTCCGCCGTCTTCGGACGATGAATCGTCAACGCAACGGTAGAGGGGGCGGATACGATGCTGCCACGGATGAACCGAGGGATGACTCTGTTTGAGCTGCTTGCGGTTATCGTTATTTTAGGAATTGTCGCATCGATTGCTGTCATTATTGTCACGAACGTTATTGAAAAAATGCGCCTGCACGCGTTCGTTTCCGATGCGTATGCGATGTACGAAGCGGCGAGGCTTCATGTTGGAGCGGAAAAAGTTGAATTTTTGGAGCCGAGGTCGTCGGAAACATTAACGTACAAACAGCTTGTCGAAGATGGGGTGCTTGAACCAATCAAAGACCCGTTTACCGGAAACGTTTTATCGACCGAAACAAACCGATCGTACGTGTTGATTAAAAAAGACGAAAACGGTCGGCTCAATTATTTTATTTGTCTAAAAGGGGAAACGAAACAACTTTGTTCATATAGCGATACGCAAGCGGAAATCCCAGTAGACGAACTGTCCACCTCCCTTATTGAAGATAATTAATGCGAAATTTGACGAAAACCTTCGAGAACGAGACGACAAATGTCTTGTTCTTTTTTTTCGCAAATATGATAAGATGAGCAAAGAATCGACGAAATGGGATGGTGACAAAATGGACGAGCAAACGAAAATTACGGTGAAAATTAACGGAGAAGAGCGCCCTTTTATGATGGAGAAGCTAGCCGTAGAAAACGAAATAAGCGCTACTGTCG
The DNA here is from genome assembly GCF_001634285.1 of Anoxybacillus amylolyticus. GTDB lineage: Bacteria > Bacillota > Bacilli > Bacillales > Anoxybacillaceae > Anoxybacteroides > Anoxybacteroides amylolyticum. The sequence goes on along the minus strand of NZ_CP015438.1, from coordinate 2,729,324 downwards.
AAGAGGAAGCGGTATCTACGGTATTAGCTCCTTTTGAAAAAACACCCGCAAAACCGATGAAACGAATGCTTCACACTCGCGTAAAAACAGCGCTTTTTTCGATTTTGTTAGCGGTCATCATCGGGACAAGCTTTGGATTTATTGTCCTTCACATCGTGCCAAAACAAAAAGAAACGGCTTCTTTGCCACTTTCACCAGTTTCTTTGGCGAAAGAAACGCCAGCGAACAAAGAAGTGGCCGAGCCATTGACCGTTGCTGTTATCCAAGCTGGGGTATTCAGTGAGGAAAAAGCAGCAAAAACGTACGCTAAGCAGCTGCAAGCCTCGCAAATTCCGGCGGTGCTCGTCGGGACACAACCGATCGCCATATGGATTGGTGTCGGTGCGGACAAACCATCGCTTGCGCCGCTTGTCGAACACTTTAAGCAAAGAGGATTGACGACATATGTAAAACCGATTGTTGTTTCTTCTCTCAAAGACAAAACTAGCCAAACGTTATATTCATCAATGGCGGATTTGTCTACCAAGTTGCTCACGAATTCCGACGTTTCAGAAACAGCGTGGACAAGCCTAGAAACGCAATATAAAGAAACAAAGCAAAAAAGCGAGCAGCTCGAGAAAGCGTATGTTTCGTTAATCGCTTATCGAAAACAAAAAGAAACTTTCCTTCTTTGGAACGCGCAGCAAAACTTGCTTGCCATGTTGCAAAAAGAAGTCAAATGAAGTCGAAAGAAGCGAAATGCTTCTTTTTTTGTCAAAAAAATTGTATCAAATGACGAAATTTGCTACGATACAAGTGTATCTTCCAATTTGAAACGAAAGGTGATCGATATGACACAGCTTATTTTGGCCTCTAGTTCTCCTCGCCGCCGGCAGCTACTCGAAATGGCTGGTCTCCGTTTTGACGTCCTCGTTAGTGAAATCGACGAACAAATCCAATCAAACGAATCTCCAGAGCAAATCGTTCAGACGCTTGCTGTTCAAAAAGCAAAAGCGGTACAACCAACGAATCCCAATGCGTATATTATCGGTGCGGACACCATCGTCGTCTATAACGGACAGATTCTCGGGAAGCCAAAGACGACGGAGGAAGCGCACGAAATGTTGCGCGCATTATCTGGGAAAACGCACGACGTATTTACCGGCGTCGCTATTATCTCTCCACACGAAGAAACGACGTTTGTCGAGTGGACGGAAGTAACATTTTGGGAATTAACGGAAGAAGAAATTGCTGCTTACATCGAAACAGGCGAGCCGATGGATAAAGCAGGGGCATACGGCATTCAAGGGAGAGGAGCATTGTTTGTCAAGCGCATTGTCGGTGATTATTATGCCGTAATGGGCTTACCTCTTGCCAAAACAGTACGGGAATTAGCGAAACTCGGTTGGAAAAAGGAGGGGAATACATGACGTTAATGATTCGCGACGTTCCGAAAGAGGCGCGGCCGCGAGAACGGCTTCTTTCGGACGGACCGGAGAGCTTATCGAATCAAGAACTGTTAGCGCTTTTACTGCGCACAGGCACAAAAAAAGAGTCGGTGCTGCAACTTGCCCAGCGCTTGCTCCACCATTTTGAAGGGCTTCGTTTATTAAAAGACGCAACCGTCGAAGAAATGACGAGCATTAAAGGGATTGGCGAAGCGAAGGCGATTCAAATTTTAGCCGCGATTGAACTTGGTCGGCGCATCGGCCGCCTCACTTATGACGAACGATACGTAATTCGTTCGCCGGAAGATGGGGCAAAATATGTGATGGACGATATGCGCTTTTTATCCCAAGAACATTTTGTTGCCATTTATTTAAATACGAAAAATCAAGTCATCCACCGCAAAACGGTTTTCATCGGGAGTTTAAACGCCTCCATCGTTCACCCGCGCGAAGTATTTAAAGAAGCCATTAAACGCTCTGCCGCTTCTATTATTTGCGTCCATAACCATCCTTCAGGGGATCCGACCCCAAGCCGTGAAGACATCGAAGTGACACGCAGACTTGCCGAATGCGGTCGCATTATCGGCATTGAGCTGTTAGATCATCTCATTATCGGCGACCAAAAATTCATCAGCTTGAAAGAAAAAGGATATGTGTAATAGTTCTCTTTTTTTAACGAATGCGCTATAATAACAGTTATGAGTTTTTCTTCACCGTTTTCAGGCGGTGTTGTACAAAATAAAGAATAATGGATAAAATGAACGAGAAGTATTTCGTTTCAGAAAGGAAGATACATGCTATGTTTGGATTTGGCACAAGAGATCTTGGAATCGACTTAGGAACGGCCAACACTCTTGTATACGTAAAAGGAAAAGGAATTGTCGTGCGTGAGCCATCAGTAGTGGCATTGCAAAAAGATACAAAACAAATTGTTGCCGTCGGAAACGAAGCGAAAAATATGATCGGGCGTACGCCTGGGAATATTGTTGCTTTGCGTCCGATGAAAGACGGCGTTATCGCTGACTACGAAACGACAGCGATTATGATGAAATATTATATTAATCAAGCGTCGAAAAATAAGGGATTTTTCGCTGGAAAGCCGTATGTGATGGTATGCGTGCCGTATGGAATTACAGCGGTGGAAGAGCGTGCGGTCATCGATGCGACAAGACAAGCTGGAGCGCGTGATGCGTACACGATTGAAGAGCCGTTTGCAGCGGCAATTGGAGCGAATTTACCAGTATGGGAACCAACGGGAAGCATGGTCGTTGATATTGGTGGGGGAACGACGGAAGTGGCCGTCATTTCGCTCGGTGGCATCGTCACGAGCCAATCGATCCGCATCGCTGGTGACGAAATGGACGAAGCCATTATTCAATACATTCGCAAAACGTACAACTTAATGATCGGCGAGCGGACAGCGGAGGCAATCAAAGTCGAAATTGGCTCGGCTGGAAACCCAGAAGGAATTGGCTCAATGGAAATTCGTGGACGCGATTTATTGACCGGTTTACCAAAAACGATTGAAATTACAGCCGAAGAAATCGCCGGGGCGCTTCATGACACCGTATACGCAATCGTTGATTCAGTAAAAAATACGCTCGAAAAAACGCCACCGGAATTAGCAGCGGATATTATGGATCGCGGCATCGTTTTAACAGGGGGCGGCGCATTGCTTCGCAACCTCGATAAAGTCATTAGTAAAGAAACGGACATGCCAGTCATCGTTGCCGAAAATCCGTTAGATTGCGTTGCGATCGGGACAGGAAAAGCGCTCGATCATATTCATTTGTTTAAAAATAAAGCAAGAGATCATCACTAGTAAGAAGGTGTAACCTATGCCACAATTCTTTTTAAACAAACGACTGATTTTATTGCTCGTCAGTATTATTTTTCTCGTGGCATTGATTGGTTTTTCTTTGAAGGACCGGAAAGAATTAACGTGGTCGGAGCAGTTTGTAAAAGATACTTCCGGTTTTGTCCAGTTTTTGTTTCATCAGCCCGCACAGCTCGTTGCGGGCTTCTTTGAGAATGTACAAGACATGAAAAATACATATAAAGAAAACAAGCTATTAAAAGCGCGGTTAGAAGAGTATGTGATGTTAGAAGCAGAGGTGCAGACGCTCAAAAAAGAAAACGAAGAACTTCGTGCAGTGCTTGATAAAAAAGAAAGTTTGCGTGATTTTATCCCCATTGAAGCGACCGTTATTGGAAGAAACCCAGACCGTTGGCAAGAAATGGTCATTATTAATAAAGGAGAACAGCAAGGGATTAAAAAAGATATGGCGGTGATTACATCGTCTGGACTCATTGGAAAAATTCAGCATGCATCGCAGTTTACGTCAACGGTGCAACTACTGAGCGCCATTGATAGGCAAAATCGTATTTCTGCTTACGTCCAAGGAAAAGACGGTAGCGTGTTTGGGTTGATTGAGGGATATGATGATAAGCGGCAAGCACTGCTTTTTAAACAGATTCCATTTGATGCAAACATCGAAAAAAATCAACTCGTCTTAACGTCTGGGCTTGGCGGCATTTTTCCGAAAGGGCTTCCGATTGGCGAAGTGGAAGAGGTTGTGCCAGATGAGTATGGATTGACGAAAATGGCATACGTCAAACCAGCGGCTAACTTTTACGATGTCGACGAAGTGATTGTCGTCAAACGGAAAATTGATGCCGTGCAAGAGGGGGAAACGAAGTGAGAAAGCTGTTTCTTCCTTTTCTTTCAGTTGTTTTTTTTGTTAGTGAAAGCTTGTTTGTCGAGTTATGGCCCAAACATCTATGGTATGAGCAGTACGTGTTTGTGCCGCGCTTTTTATTAATTTTTCTTCTTTTTGTCACCGTTTATGTGACGCGAACACATGGGATGGTATACGGCGTAATTTTCGGTCTATTATACGACGTTGTGTATACTGAGATTCTCGGCGTTTATATGTTTGCTTTTCCATTAATCGCTTACATCGCAGCGAAGGTGATGAAATGGTTTCACACACATTTAGCAGTGACTTGTTTTCTTAGTATGGTGTTCATTTCTGTCCTTGAATGTTATGTATATGGAATTCAATTGCTAATCGGAAAAACCACGATGTCGTTCGAGCAATTTTATTCGTATCGCCTGTTGCCGACATTGCTTGTCAATGCCCTTTTTCTTCTTGTTTTTTCGTATCCGCTAAAACAGCGGTTAGTAAAGATGTGCGAGCGGGAAGAATGACAAGGAAAATGGACAAAAGTTGTAGAATTATCCGTTGAGGTGAACGTTGTGAGTAAGCAAAGATCATATGTCACAATAAAAGGAACGAAAGACGGGTTGACGTTGCATCTCGATGATATGTGTTCTTACGAGGAGTTAATGACAGAGCTAGATGACAAATTAACCTTAAATGCAGCGGATGCAGACGGACCGCTCATTTCCGTACATCTAAAAATCGGGAACCGCTATTTTACACCGACACAAGAAGAGGAAGTGCGGGCGCTCGTTCGTGGCAAGAAAAATTTAGTCGTCGGATCAATTGAGAGCAATGTCGTAACGAAAGAAGAAGCATATGAATGGAAGCGAAAAAATGAGGTTGTACCCGTCGCCAAGATCATTCGTTCCGGTCAAGTGTTGCACGTAGATGGGGATTTGTTGCTTATTGGCGATGTCAATCCGGGCGGAACTGTGATTGCGGGAGGAAACATTTTCATTCTCGGGGCATTGCGCGGCATTGCCCATGCGGGTTGTTACGGCAACAAAGAAGCAGTTATCGCTGCTTCTGTGATGAAGCCGATGCAACTTCGTATTAGCGACGTGATGAATCGCGCCCCAGACTATAAGACAGAAGAACGGAGCGAAATGGAATGCGCGTATATTGATGACACGAATCAAATTGTCGTCGATCGTTTGCAGCTACTGACACATTTGCGGCCGAATTTGACAAGGATAGAAAGGAGACTGTAACCGTGGGAGAAGCTATCGTCATTACGTCTGGAAAAGGTGGCGTTGGGAAAACGACTACAACCGCAAACTTAGGAACAGCGCTTGCGCTGTTAGGAAAACGCGTCTGCCTTGTGGATACGGATATCGGTTTGCGCAACCTCGATGTCGTGATGGGTCTTGAAAACCGCATCATCTATGATTTAGTCGATGTTGTCGAAGGGCGTTGTACCGTGCAAAAAGCGTTAGTGAAAGATAAGCGCTTTGACGATAAATTATATTTGCTTCCTGCAGCGCAAACGAGCGATAAATCAGCGGTCATGCCGGAGCAAATGAAGCAGCTTGTCGATGAATTAAAGCAAGATTACGATTACGTCTTAATCGACTGTCCTGCCGGCATTGAGCAAGGATATAAAAACGCGGTCGCTGGGGCGGATGAGGCAATTGTTGTCACGACGCCAGAAGTGTCGGCCGTGCGCGATGCTGACCGGATTATTGGATTGCTAGAAAAAGAGGAACATATTAAGCCTCCACGTCTTGTCATTAACCGCATTCGTAGCCATATGGTGAAAAATGGGGATATGCTTGATATTGACGAAATTGTCATGCATTTGTCGATCGATCTATTAGGCATTATCGCCGACGATGAAAACGTCATTAAAGCATCAAACAATGGGGAGCCGATTGTGCTTGACCCGACGAGCAAAGCATCGATTGCTTACCGAAACATCGCCAGACGAATTCTTGGGGAATCGGTACCGCTGCAGCCGTTAGAAGAAGAACAAAAAGGCGTTTTTTCCAAACTAAAAAAATTTTTCGGTGTTCGAAGCTAGTGTGATGGCACTAGCTTTTTTTTCGCATACGAACACGACTTGTCTCATACATTGGTACAAACAGGTGGTGGAGGAATGGTGAGACATGGATAAGCGTGTGCGCGACGTTCGCAAACGAATCGAAAGACGAAAGCGAGAAACGAGCCGAATTTCCCGTCCGTTTGACCTGATCGACGAAGAACGATACGGACAGCCGATCGTTACGTATGACCGGTACGTAACGGACGAGAAGCCGCCGTTTTTTCGTAAAGAACTAGTGTTAGTAAAAACGTTTTTTGCTGCTTGCCTCGTCTTAATAGCAGCAATCGCGTTTAAAAATCCGTCCGAAACGCTTCAGCCTATTCGTTCGCTCGTAAAACAGACGATGACGCAAGAATTTCAATTTGCTGCCATCTCAAAATGGTATGAACAACAATTTGGTGAACCACTTGCCATTTTGCCTACGGAAAAGGGGAAAAAGTCATCGAATTCACCGACCTATGCGATTCCTGCGACAGGGCGAGTACTTGAAAAATTTACGGAAAATGGACAAGGAATTATGGTTGAAACAGACAATAATGCTTCGGTGGAAGCCATGAGCGAAGGAATCGTCATTTTCACTGGAACGAAAGAAAAAATCGGCAAAACGGTTATCATTCAACACGCGGATGGAAGCGAATCATGGTACGGGAATTTAGGAACGATTACGGTCAAACTGTATGATTTTGTTGAAAAGGGAAAAGAAGTCGGAAAAGCGGCAAACGAAACAAACGGCGCTAAAGGGGTATTTTATTTTGCCATTAAGCAAGGCGACCGCTTCATTGACCCAATTCAGGTGGTTCCGTTTGAATAAGTACGTAGCATTATTGGCGAAAGTTCATCTCCATCCGCTCTTTTGGTTGTTAAGCGGGCTGGCAGTAGTGACGGCGCATTTTAAGCAACTACTTATTTTGTTTTCGATTGTTTTCATTCATGAATTAGGGCATGCTATTGCCGCGCAATGGTTTTCTTGGCGTGTGAAGCGCATTTTATTGCTTCCGTTTGGTGGAGTGGCAGAAATGGATGAATACGGCAATCGCCCATTTCGCGAAGAGCTAGTTGTCACGCTTGCTGGCCCAGCGCAGCACGTTTGGCTAGTTGGTGGTGCCTTTCTTTTATGGAAATACGATATATTGTCATTTGCCTATTGGCAGTTGTTTTTCCATTATAACGTGGCGATTGTTGCGCTCAATCTTTTGCCCGTTTGGCCGCTCGATGGCGGTAAGCTTCTCTTTCTTTTATTGACGCGTTTACTCCCATTTAGCCGTGCGCATCGGCAAACCATTATCTATTCGTGCGCAGTGTTATTTGTTGTCATTGTGGGCATTTTCTTTTTTGCACCGAAACAATTGGATCTTTGGCTAATTGTCGTTTTTTTGCTTTTTTCCCTATGGAAAGAATGGAAACACCATCCGTATATCATCATGCGCTTTTTGTTGGAAAGGTATTATGGCAAAAAAGGACAATATGCAAAATGGCGTCCGCTAACCGTGGAGGAAACAGAAACAGTGTGGAACGTTCTAGATAAATTTTATCGGGGGCAAAAACATTCTATCATCGTTGGGAAGCAAGCGAAGGATCGCGCCATTTTAGATGAAAATGAGTTGTTGCATGCCGTTTTTGCCGACAAGCAGCCAAACATTCCTGTCGGGCGGCTTCTCTATGGATGAAAACGAGGCGGACGTATTGACAGTCCGCTTTTTTTTATGGTACTATTTTTCATGTTGTAGAAAAATTTTGTGCTGCTTCGTTGCGGACAAAATTCGGTGCAAAAGTGGTTACAGCACCCGTGCTACAACCGCTCAGCGCAGGTAAGAAGCGTTCGCGTGAACCGCCTCGTGCTGGCGAGTCTTAGTCTATATTAGGAGGTGCAACAAATGTACGCAATTATCGAAACTGGTGGAAAACAAATTAAAGTGCAAGAAGGTCAAGAAGTTTACATCGAGAAGCTTGACGTTGCAGAAGGAGAAACTGTGACGTTCGACAAAGTATTATTTGTCGGCGGCGAAATAGTGAAAGTAGGCAATCCTACAGTAGAAGGCGCAACGGTAACGGCGAAAGTACAAAAACACGGCCGTCAAAAGAAAATTATCGTGTTCAAGTACAAGCCGAAAAAGAACTATCGCCGCAAACAAGGTCACCGTCAACCTTACACAAAAGTAGTGATCGAAAAAATTAACGCGTAAGGCGTCGACGATGATACATGTGGAAGTAGAGCGCACAGACGATGGAAAAATTGCCTCGTTTACGATGAGCGGACACGCCCAATTCGCGAAACGCGGGCAAGATATCGTATGTGCTGGAGCCTCTGCAGTGTCGTTTGGTGCGATTAATGCGGTAATGGCTTTAACGAACGTAAAACCGCGCATTACGCAAGGAGAAAGCGGATATTTGCGCTGTGAGCTTCCAAGTGTGGAAGATGCGCAAACAAGCGAAAGAGTGCAGCTTCTTTTGGAAGCGATGCTCGTTTCATTGCAGACGATTGAAAAAGAGTATGGGAAATATATTCGAATTGCCGACAAATCTAGGAGGTGACGAGCAATGTTAAGACTTGATCTTCAATTTTTCGCATCGAAAAAAGGGGTAGGTTCAACAAAGAACGGTCGTGACTCTATTGCGAAACGTCTTGGCGCAAAACGTGCAGACGGCCAATTCGTAACAGGCGGCTCTATTCTTTACCGTCAACGCGGAACAAAAATTTACCCAGGATTAAACGTTGGCCGTGGTGGCGACGATACACTTTATGCGAAAGTAGATGGCATCGTTCGTTTCGAACGTCTTGGTCGCGATCGCAAAAAAGTGAGCGTATACCCTGTAACGCAAGAAGCATAAAGCATTGGAAAACTCTAACCGTGTTGGTTAGGGTTTTCTTTTTGATTTAGCAAAAATGATTTAGACTAGCTGTTTGACTGACCATTTGGTATAATTTTTCTAAAAATGAATGGGTAGGAGCGTCGATGGAAAAACGATGGAGTGTGTTAGATGCGTTGCGCCATTCTCGTCATGACTGGCTGAACAAAATTCAGCTTATTAAAGGGAATTTGGCGCTCAATAAATTGGAGCGGGTGCACGAAATTATCGCAGAAATTGTGCGGGAGATGCAACACGAATCGAAACTGACGAATTTAAACGCAAGCCGGTTTGCGGAATGGCTATTAACATACAACTGGGAAGCGCATCATGTCGTCGTATCATACGAAATACTTGGGGACGGGGGCGATTTGTCCCTGTATGATGAGCTGCTAGTGACGTGGTGCGATGCGTTTTTGCAGCAACTTGAGCAACAAGCCGATTCCTCTGGGGAAAATCATTTGGACATCTCGATTGAGATAGAAGACGCTAGTGTGCGGTTGTTTTTCGATTACCGTGGCAAAATAAAAGATGGCGACGCTCTAGCTATGTGGCTGGACAGTCATCCACCGAAAGCCCCTATTCGTTGTGGGGAGGCATTCATACATAAAGAGGAAATGACGGTTTTGCTTTACATTACGAACGAATAGAACGGAGGAAACACGCATGTTTGTCGATCAAGTGAAAATTTATGTGAAAGGCGGTGACGGCGGAAACGGAATGGTGGCGTTCCGCCGTGAAAAATACGTGCCCAAAGGAGGACCTGCCGGCGGCGACGGCGGCAAAGGCGGCGACGTTGTTTTTATCGTCGATGAAGGGCTCCGTACGCTCATGGACTTTCGCTACCAACGCCATTTTAAAGCGTCCAAAGGTGAAAATGGCATGTCGAAAGGCCAGCACGGTAAAAATGCGGAAGATTTAGTTGTCAAAGTGCCGCCGGGAACGGTCGTGATGGATGCGGAAACAAAGCAAGTGCTTGCCGATTTGACGGAGCATGGGCAGCGGTTTATCGTTGCGAAAGGTGGGCGAGGGGGAAGAGGCAATATGAGGTTTGCGACCCCAGCGAATCCGGCGCCCGAAATTGCCGAAAATGGCGAACCGGGCGAAGAACGCGATGTCATTTTGGAACTGAAATTGCTCGCGGATGTCGGTCTTGTTGGTTTTCCAAGTGTTGGAAAATCGACGCTGCTATCGGTCGTTTCCGCCGCAAGACCGAAAATTGCGGATTATCATTTCACAACACTTGTGCCAAATTTAGGCGTCGTCGAAACGGAAGATGGCCGCAGTTTTGTCATGGCCGATTTGCCAGGGCTCATTGAAGGGGCGCATCAAGGTGTCGGACTTGGGCATCAATTTTTGCGCCATATTGAACGGACGCGCGTCATTGTTCATGTGATTGACATGGCTGCTGTGGAAGGGCGTGATCCGTACGAAGATTATGTCGTCATTAACGAAGAGTTGAAGCAATACAATTTGCGTTTGACGGAACGCCCGCAAATTGTCGTCGCCAATAAAATGGACATGCCAGGGGCGGAAGAACATTTACAGGTGTTTAAGGAAAAGGTGTCGAAAGACGTGCCGATTTTCCCGATTTCTGCCATTACAAGACAAGGGTTGCGTGATTTGTTGTTTGCGATTGCTGATTTGTTAGAGACGACGCCGGAATTTCCGCTTCACGAAACAGAAGAGCCAGCGGTACAGCGGGTAGTGTATAAACTTGAAAAAGAAGAGGCACCGTTTACGATTACGCGTGATAGCGACGGAACGTTTATTTTGGCAGGAGAAAAAATTGAAAAACTGTTTAAAATGACAGACTTCTCGCGCGAGGAGTCAGTGCGCCGGTTTGCACGGCAATTGCGCTCGATGGGTGTAGATGAGGCGTTACGGGAGCGCGGTGCGAAAGATGGAGATGTGGTGAAATTATTGGATTATGAATTTGAATTTGTTGACTAACGAAGCGGGAGATGAAGGGTGGATAAAAAGTTTTATTTAGTGCGGGAAGATGTGTTGCCGGAAGCGATGCGAAAAGTGTTACAGGCAAAAGAGCTGCTGGATAGGAAAAAAGTTAGTTCGGTGGCAGAGGCGGTGCAGCTCGTCGATGTAAGCCGCAGCGTATTTTACAAATATCGCGATGCGGTGTTTCCGTTTCAAACGGTTGTGAAAGAAAGCATTGTGACGTTGTTTTTTCATTTAGAGGACCGATCTGGCACGTTGTCGAAGCTGCTTAGCGTTGTGGCGGCGGCCGGCTGCAACGTATTAACGATTCACCAAACGATTCCGCTTCAAGGGCGGGCGAATGTGACGATGTCGATTAGTACAAACGAGATGAAAGAAGAGCTAGAAGAGCTGCTAGCAAAATTGCGCCGACTGGAATTTGTCGAACAAGTAGAAATTGTAGGGTCTGGTGCGTATTAGAATTAGGGGAGAGAACGATGAAAATTGGCTATTTAGGACCGAAAGCGACGTTTACGGATTTAGCGGTGACGACGATGTTTCCACTTGCGGAAAAAAGGGCATACGATACGATTCCGGAGTGCATCGATGCGGTAAGCAATGGGGAAGTAGAGATAGGGGTAGTGCCGCTTGAAAATGCGCTCGAAGGGTCGGTGAATTTAACGATTGACTATTTAGTTCACGAACAGCCGCTGCCGATTGTCGGGGAGATTATCGCCCCGATTCAGCAACATTTAATGGTGCATCCGTATTATAAGCATCATTGGAGCGACGTGCGCGAAATTTATTCGCATTCGCATGCGATTGCCCAGTGCCATAAGTTTTTGCATACGACGTTTAAAAAAGCGAAATACGTCTATATGACTTCGACAAGCGCAGCGGCGAAGTTTGTAAGCGAGCATCCGCACCTTCCGATTGCGGCCATTGCAAACGAATTAGCAGCGAAAGAATACGGATTAGAAATCGTGAAAGCAAACATTCATGACTACGACTATAACCATACGCGTTTTATTATCGTCCGCAAACAAAGCGAAGAGCTACCGCTTCAATCGACGCTTTATGCCGGTGATAAAACAACGCTCATGATTACGCTGCCGAAAGACCAAGCGGGTGCGCTCCATCAAGTGTTGTCCGCCTTCGCTTGGCGCCGTCTGAACTTGACGAAAATCGAATCCCGCCCGGCAAAAACCGGGCTAGGCAACTACTTTTTCATCATCGACATCGACCAAAAGATGGACGATGTTCTTATCCCAGGCGCGATTGCCGAACTCGAAGCGCTTGACTGCACCGTGCAAGTGTTGGGAAGTTATCCGTATTATATTATTTAGAAAACCCCCAGCCGCGCGCGGCTGGGGGTTAATTTGTGGAGCCAATGGGAGTCGGCTCAACTAGGTAAAATATGCAGTTCATAAAGTGCTATAGCAAGAATAAGAGTGACCACTAGCGACGGAATCCATATTGTTGGCTTGATTTTTACCTTGTCCAACTGGTACCGCTTATACACTGCACTGCTGGTGATAAAAAATATAGCAATCACAGAAACAATAACAACACTTTGAAGAATGGGTGACGGAATATATTTCTCTACCCCGTATTGAATGCTTCTCCCAAACAACAAAGCGAAGATGAAGAAACTAAAAAGATGGATGCTCATGTTCTCACCTAATGATTATATTTGCTTTAAGATATATACATGCAACTGGAGAGTTCCACTTATTTTTTCGACTGCCAGAGGAAGCCAAAGGTTTGCCTGCGTCACGCGTTCGCGTGACAGAGAACCGAACAACGAGCCGCCTCCCAGACAAATTCATTTGTCTAGGAGCGGTGTTGTTCAGTCGCCCGACAGTGGAAAAATGTTAACACTTCAATGTGCATTTATATAGATTTATTAATTGAAATTTCTGTATTAAAAGTTTTACCAACATGTAAAAAAGGATTAGATTACGAAGCATTCGTAAGTGAATCCGGTCATTCGATGAGGAATCCTGCTTGTTGCAAAGCAAGACAAGCCGCTTCCAGCTTAGCAGGCGAGTCCGCTTCCAGCGTATGCAAATGCGTACCGTCTGTCAGCTGGAGCAAAAACGAAGCGTTCGTTTCTTTAATTTTTTGAATGAATTGGTTCACTTCGCGGCGGTTGCTGACCATGACGGACGCGGTTAAATCGCCGTAGACGGGATGCTCAATTTTCACGTCTTTGACGGTGACGCCGTGGTCGACGATTAAATAAAGTTCTTCTTTCGTCTGTTCTGGCGTATGAAAGCAGGCGACCACGCGCGTATATGTTTCATTTTTCGTTGGCGTTTTTAAATATAAATAGCCTTGGCTTGTCGCAATGATCGGTTCATTGCGCGCTTTTAATAGCGAAATATCTTGCACAATCACTTGGCGGCTGACGTTCGTCTTCGCGGCTAATTCTGCTCCCGTCAATGGCTCATTGCTTTCTTTTAGCCATTGCAAAATAAACTGGCGCCGTTCTTCCCCAAAAATTTTTTTCTCCTCTTTCAATTGTCTTTTCCCACCTTTCGCTTTTGACAAATGGTTTCTAACACAGCAATCAACTTTGCGAGTTGTTCTGTCGTCGTCGGTTTGCCGAGCGAAATGCGGACAAATTGTTTCGCTTCTTCTACTTCTTTGCCGATCGTAACCATCGTTCTTGATGGTGCTTGCTTTCCGACTTGGCAAGCGCTTCCTGTCGAGATGGCAAAGCCGTAACGGTTGCATTCAAGCATCGTATATTGTCCTTCGATGCCGTGGACAGAAAACCCGATAATATTTGGCAAATGCTCCTCTGGATGCCCTTCAATCGTGATGGACAGCTGTTTTTCCGCTACTTGCGAAAGGAAATATTGCCGCAACGCTTCTAATCGCATCTTTTCCTCCGTAAGTTCCCTGCACATTTGCTGGGCAGCAGTAACGAAAGCAGCAATCCCAGGCACATTGACCGTTCCAGGGCGAAAGCCCGATTCGTGCGTGGCGTTATGAAAACAAGGCGTCCACTTGATGCGTGGGTCGATGTAGACAGCACCGACTCCTTTGGGTCCATAAATTTTATGGGCAGAAATAGACAAGCTATCGATCCCCATCGCTTGCACATCTACCTGTATTTTACCAAATGTTTGCACACAATCGCTATGAAAGATAACGCCATTTCTTCGTAAAATCTTCCCGATATCAGCAATTGGTTGAACCGTACCGATTTCTGAATTGGCGTGATGAATGGAGGCGAAAATCGTTTCGTTTGTAATCGCCTGCTCTAACTCCGCTAAATCGATGCATCCGAAGCGATCGACAGGCAAATAGGTCACGTCATATCCTTCTGTTTCTAGCTGCTGGAATAAGTGATAAAGTGAAGCATGTTCTGTTGATGTTGTGATAAGATGGTTTCCTTTATGCCGATGTGCTTCGATGATAGAGCGAACGGCGAGAATATTCGATTCGCTTCCGCCGCTTGTAAAATAAATCCCTTTTTCTTCTCCGTTAATCAATTCCGCAAGCTGTTTCCGGCAAATTGCAAGCAATCGGGCGGCATCGCTGCCGATGTCGTGTAAACTGCTGGAGTTGCCAAAATACGTTCTCGCTACTTCTGTATAAACGGCGAGCGCTTCTTCGCTCATCGGAGTGGTAGCAGCAAAGTCGAGATAAATCATACGTCTTCCCTCTCATTTGGAAAAATAAAATTCTTGTCATCAGTTTAATTATATGTCAATATAGGTGTCAAGACAGTAAAAAATAACAGGGGGCTTACGTATGCCACAAGCGGATGTCATTATTGTCGGCAGCGGTCTAGCGGCGCTCATGACAGCCTATCACTTACATGAGCATAAAAATGTGATGATTTTCACAAAAACCAAAACAAGAGAAAGCAACTCGTGGCTTGCCCAAGGGGGAGTGGCCGCTGCGATTGCGAAAGAGGACGATTGGCGACTGCATTATGAAGATACATTAATCGCCGGCGCTTTCCATAACGACGAGCAAGCGGTCGAACTACTTGTTCGGGAAGGACCCGCTCGATTATTAGAACTCGTGAAAGAAGGATTGCAATTTGATATTGATGAAGCCGGGCAGTTTCAGCTCGGCAACGAAGGAGCACATAGCCGCCGCCGTATTTTACACGCTGGCGGTGACCAAACAGGCAAAGCGCTCGTTTCGTTTTTGCTTGAAAAACTGAACGGAAAAGTTACGGTAATAGAAGACGAAAGCGTCACAGACCTCCTCATTAGCGACGGCCGTTGTTTAGGCGTAAAAACGAGAACGGGGACTCATTATGCAAATGCGGTCGTTCTTTCGACCGGCGGCTGCGGCAATGTATACGCGTTTACCTCCAACGCTCCGCCGGCGACAGGCGATGGTATTGCACTTGCCTATCGAGCAGGCGCGGTCGTTAGCGATATGGAATTTGTTCAGTTTCATCCGACGATGCTTTATGTGGATGGAAAAGCGGTAGGACTTATTTCGGAAGCAGTGCGTGGAGAAGGCGCGATCCTCGTGACGGAGGACGGAAGGCGGCTCATGGAACATGTGCATCCGCAACGCGATTTAGCTCCAAGAGATATCGTCGCTCGTGCCATTCATGCAGAAATGACAAGAGGGGGGCACGTGTATTTAGATATTTCGACCATTCCCCATTTCCACACACGCTTTCCGACGATTGCTGCTATGTGCGAAGCGTATGGAGTGGATGTCAACGGCGGAAAACTCCCGGTCGTCCCAGGCGCGCATTTTTTAATGGGCGGCATTCAAGTAGACTTATCGGGAAAAACGTCACTTCCCGGCTTATATGCGGTCGGTGAAGCGGCATGCACTGGGGTTCATGGGGCAAACCGGCTCGCGAGCAATTCACTTTTAGAAGGAATCGTATTTGGGGCAAGGCTTGCGGAAACGTTGCGCAACGAGCAAACAAACCGGCTAGAGTGCGCCTTCTACGAGGGAGTACCGTTTACAAAACGGCTGCCCTCGGTTTCTAACATTCAAACGATGATGACAAAACATGTCGGCATTGTAAGGGATGAAATAAGTTTAACGACTGCGAAACAATGGTTTGAACAGTTTTCTATCTACGAACTGCTCGTTTCCGATTGGTCGTTCTTTAGTGACGAACAATTGACCGCCGCTTCTTTACTACTCAATGGCTGGCTAATTACGACATCGGCGCTAAAACGAACGGAAAGCCGAGGAGGACATTATCGCTCGGACTATCCAAAAGAAGAAGCGTACTGGAAGAAACGACGCATAGAGCGAAGAAAAGAGGAACTTTTGGCACAGGTGGGAGGAAAAGAATGAATCCGCTTAAATTACAACAGATGTTGCAACAGTTTTTTC
Source organism: Anoxybacillus amylolyticus (assembly GCF_001634285.1). Classification (GTDB taxonomy): domain Bacteria; phylum Bacillota; class Bacilli; order Bacillales; family Anoxybacillaceae; genus Anoxybacteroides; species Anoxybacteroides amylolyticum. The sequence continues at coordinate 2,713,011 of NZ_CP015438.1, read as the reverse complement.
TTGAGGATATCGGTGAGCGCGACATAACGACAGAAACGATTTTTCCAAATGACCAACGAGCAACGGGGGTATTTTTAATAAAAGAAGACGGCGTCTTTTCGGGAAGGGATGTGCTTGTCACTGGCTATCGCCTGCTTGACCCGTCGATTGCAGTGACGCTTTATAAACGAGACGGGGAGTTAGTGAAAAAAGGCGAAATTGTAGCCGAAGTTTCCGGTCCGATTGCCCCGCTGTTAACCGGTGAGCGCGTCATTTTAAATCTCATGCAGCGCATGAGTGGCATCGCCACACTTACTCATCGAGCAGTGACGATTTTAAATAGCAAACATACGCGCATTTGTGACACAAGAAAGACAACGCCAGGGCTGCGCATGTTAGAAAAATACGCGGTGACGTGCGGCGGCGGGTACAACCATCGCTTCGGGCTGTATGATGCGGTGATGATTAAAGATAACCATATCGCGTTTTGTGGCTCGATTACAAAAGCGGTAGAAACGGCGCGCGCTCGCCTTGGCCATATGGTGAAAATCGAAGTGGAGACAGAAACGAAAGAACAAGTCATCGAAGCAGTCGAAGCAGGGGCGGACGTCATTATGTTCGATAACCGGACGCCGGAAGAAATCAAAGCGTTTGTCGAGCTTGTCCCACCATCTATCATTACCGAGGCATCGGGCGGCATTACGCTTGAAAATTTAGCGCAATACGGCGATACCGGCGTCGATTATATTTCGTTAGGGATGATAACCCACTCTGCGAAAGCGTTAGATATTAGTTTTAACATTAAAGGTTGGAAATAGGGGGAGAAACGATGAACGTATTGGACATGATGCAAAAACAAGACAATATGCCGGAAGTATATAAAACGATGAGCGTCGAAGCAATGGAAGCGCGCGTACGCGCGGTTAAAGAAAAACTAGGAGACCGGCTATTTATTCCTGGCCATCATTATCAAAAAGATGAAGTGATTCAATTTGCGGATGCGACCGGTGATTCGTTGCAACTTGCTCAAGTGGCGGCGAAAAATAAACAAGCGAAATATATCGTCTTTTGCGGCGTTCATTTTATGGCAGAAACGGCTGATATTTTAACAAGCGATGAGCAAAAAGTCATTTTACCGGATATGCGCGCGGGCTGTTCAATGGCGGATATGGCAGATTTGACGCAAGTGGAACGGGCGTGGCCAATGTTGCAAGAGTTGTTCGGCGACACGATTTTACCGTTAACATACGTCAACTCTACAGCGGCGATTAAAGCGTTTGTCGGTCGGAACGGCGGAGCGACGGTGACATCTTCGAACGCGGATAAAATGGTCGCATGGGCGTTTACGCAAAAAGAACGCATCTTTTTCTTACCGGATCAACATTTAGGAAGAAATACAGCCTATAAGCTAGGGGTAGCGCTTGACGAAATGGCTGTCTGGGATCCGCTGACGGATATGTTGCAATACGAAGGCGATATAAGCCGCGTAAAAGTCATTCTTTGGAAAGGACATTGTTCCGTCCATGAAAACTTTACAGTCAAACATGTCGAACACATTCGCCAAACAAAACCAGATATGAACATTATCGTTCATCCGGAATGTAGCTGGGAAGTCGTGCAACAGTCCGATTATGCCGGCTCGACAAAATACATTATCGAAACAATTCGCAACGCCCCGGCGGGAAGCAAATGGGCGATTGGCACAGAGATGAACTTAGTCAATCGCTTGATTCAACAACACCCTGATAAAGAAATTATTTCGCTTAATCCATATATGTGTCCATGTTTAACGATGAATCGTATTGACTTACCGCATTTTCTTTGGGCGCTCGAGTCGTTAGAACAAGGAAAAATCATTAATCAAATTACTGTTCCTGATTCCATCGCAACAGACGCGGTGAAGGCGTTAGAGAGAATGCTTGCACGCGCGTAAAAGGTGTCCATTTGGGCGCCTTTATTTTTTTATCATAAAATCAGCAACTAGTTCATAAGTTATGTTGAAGGATGATGGCGAAAGGGTATATAAACCGTGTGGGTGTAGGAGGGGAACGGAGTGAAAATCCATATTGTCCAAAAAGGCGATACACTTTGGAAAATTGCCCAAAAATATGGGGTCGATTTTGAAGCATTGAAAAAAATAAATGGCCATTTAAGCGATCCAAATTACATTATGCCAGGAATGAAAATAAAAATTCCAACTGCCGGCGTTCCAGTGAAAAAAGAAATGCAGAAAAAAGAAACGGTCGTTCATATGCACCCGAAAAAAGAAGAGCCAATCGAACATCCATATGCTGAAGCGAAGCCGTTTGTTTCGTTTAACATAGAGGCAGAAATAGCTCCGAACGTTAATGTGAACCCGAAAGTAAAGGAAACGCCGAAAGAAGCAAACATGAACGCCAATCCATCGATGAATGAAGCACCGGAAACACCAAATATCCAACAGCCGCTACCAGAGCCGCCCAAAGCGCCGATTGCGCAAAAGCCGCAAGCGCCATCCGCAGAGAAAAAAGAATTACCGAAGGCTCCTGTAAAAGAACCGGAAAAAGCACCACTAGAAAATGTAATGAAAGAAGCGGCTAACGATAAGAAGCCGGCGGAAGCTCCCTATACAATTCCGCCCGTTTCGCCTAATCCATACGCGCATTGGAACATGCCGCCGCTTCCCACAAAGCCAGCAAATATTTTGCCAAACATGATGAAGCCAGATGTAGAAGATATCGAAAGTCCAGAAAAAGCTGTTCATCACGATGCGCCGCCAGAACTCCCAGCCGTTCCATACGTTCCTATGTGGCCGCAGCCGCAACAGCCATGGGGATATGCGCCACAACCGAATCAACCGAACGAACTAACGAATCCGCAGGCACAGCCGCAAGAACATTGTGTGCCGGTCACGCCAGTCATGCCTGGATATGGATTTTATTATCCATCAATGCCATTTGTCGGCTACCCAGCCGCACCAATGCCGATGCAAGTAGAAAGTAGCTCGCACATGTTTCCAGGTATTCATGAAAGTAGCGAATCACATGGTTGGATGCCGCCAGCACCACCAGCAGGAATGCAGTACCCAACTGCGCCAATGGTAGGGATGCAGTACCAGTACCCAGTAGCACCGCCAGCGGGCATACCGTACCCAATGGTACCGCCGGCAGGGATGCAATATCCAACGTCACCACCGGCAGGGATGCAGTACCCGACGTCGCCAGCAGGGATGCAGTACCCACCAATAGGGATGCAGTCCCCAGAGGTATCCCCAACGGATGAGCAATACCAAGCGCCAGCGCCAACAGCCGGACAATATATGACGTCACCGCTACCAGGATATGCGCCGCTGCCGCCAAGTTACGGAGGTTCGCTGCAATATGCACCATATTATTCACAACCCCAAGGACCTAGTTTTTCAGCACCGTTTGCGCCGTTACCGCCGCAGCCGTCTGCTTTTCCGCCAAGCCCGCAGCAACTGTTTATGATGCCGCAATATGGCGAAAGCAGTGAGCATGATGAATAAACAGCGAAGAGACGATGGCTGGCATCGTCTCTTCCTATTTCTTGAAAAAGAGTATGGGATAAAAGTACAAAAATGTACCGTGATTAAACCACATGTGTTCCTTATAGAAACGAGCGGTGGAAAAAAAGTGTTAAAAAAATACCGAACGTTTTTGGAAGCATCAAGACAACAAATGCTTTTTCGGTTATTAAAAACAGAAGGATTTCTCGCGATGCCTTCTATTGAAGGAGTTATTGCGTTTTCAGACGATTACTGGACGATACAACCATATATCCAAGCACATCGTTCATTGGATTACCGTATCGAAAAAGACCGAGAGGATAGTTTGATATTGCTTCGTACGTACCATGCTTTTTCCCAACCACTCGTACGTCATCCGTTTTTTCAGACGATGGTACCGCGTTATTTTTTATACGAAAAGCGGTTAGAGAGATATAGACAGTTTCTTCATATGCTGCCGGCGTTACAACGGTTAATGAAAAAGGAAGAACTTTCGTTTGTTTTATCGTGTGCCAATGCTTTTTTTACGTATTTTCCTTCTTATCGTTCAGCATTTTTCACGGAACAAACGACCATGATTCACGGCGATGTTGCCTCACATAATTTTTTGCGTACGGAAACAGGTAGTTATTTAATCGATTATGATTTACTTGCAATTGCGCCCCCTGCCGTTGATTATTTGCAGTACATAAGCCGCGTCATGCCACACGTTCAATGGTCCGTAGCGTTTTTAACACAACATCCAATGTTGCGGACGTTCATGGAAAAACCATGGTTTTTAGCCGCGCTTTTATTTCCCGCGGACGTCATGCGTGAATGGCGAATCGTGATGGAACGAAACGTGCCGTTCACGATTTCACATTTTGATAACCGCAAACGGTTTGTGCAAAAAATCATGAATATGATAAGATAGCGTATATGCCATTTTTCGTGAAAGGGAGTCAGATGGAGATGATGGAACAAAAAATTGAGAAATTGATTGCGTGGCTTCGTGAACAAGTGCACAATGCGGGGTTAAATGGAGCGATTGTCGGCATTAGTGGCGGTATTGACTCAGCGGTAGTGACGCATTTAATTAAGCGGGCATTTCCGAATGATTCGCTTGGGCTGATTATGCCGTGCAAAAGCAATCCAAAAGATAAAGAAGATGCGCTAAAAGTCGTGGCAAGTTGCGGCATTAAGCACCTTGTAATTGACTTAACAGAAACGCATCAAACGCTATTTAGCGAAATTGAAAAACAGCTGAAAGAAAAAGGGGAGTGGAACGAAGAAGCAGCGCGGCTTGGCGACGCGAATACGAGAGCGCGCCTGCGCATGACGACGTTGTATGCGGTTGCCAATAACTACGGCTACCTTGTCGTCGGAACAGACAATGCGGCAGAGTGGCATACCGGCTATTTCACGAAATACGGCGATGGCGGCGTTGACTTAGTTCCGCTCGTTCATTTTACGAAAGGAGAAGTGCGCGAAATGGCGCGTATTCTCGGCGTCCCAGAAGAAATTATTACGAAAGCGCCAAGTGCAGGGCTTTGGGAAGGACAAACCGATGAAAATGAAATGGGAACGACGTACGAAATGATCGATAAATATTTAAAAGGCGAAGAAATTCCGGAAAAAGACCGGCAAATTATTGAACGGCTACATAACCGTTCCCACCATAAACGCCAATTGGCAATTGCACCGCCAAAATTTTAATTGACCGATGAGTAAACCCTCACTTATTTGCCAAGCTAAAAATGGGCCATTTGTTAGGTCCGATGGCAAATAAGGGGGGGTTTTCGTTGAGAAAAACAATCGCAATAGTAGGTGCTATTTGCTGCATTGGTGGACTCGCGGCATGTGCGAACTATGCAGAGGACAGAAATCCTCGTTACCGTGATGCTGCCCGTCCGATCGGGTATTATTCCACTGACCACGATCAATATATGTACAATCGTGACGGCACGAATCGCGAAAATTATGGAAATGCATATATCATGGACAATCAAAACGGACCGCTTGCTGACTTATGGAATGTCGATATGACGGGGCGTTACACAGAGCGAACGAATCCAACGCTTCCGCTTGAAGCTAATTTTGGAAAATACGACAAAAATTATCACGGGCATTTAAACCCGATGACTGCCAGAACGCATCCATCGTATTATGACCATTATGACGGGCGGTTAGCGGAAATGGTTGCTCATGAAGCGACGAAGGTGAAAAACGTGACCGACGCGCGTGTACTTGTCTATAAAGGACATGTGCTCGTAGCAGTCGCAACGAACGCCTCTGACACAACCCGTGTGGAAAACCAAGTTGCCCAAGCGATAGCGCCGTATACGAAAGGAAAACACGTGCGCGTCGTTTCAAATCCAAGCGTCTTCCAACGCGTGCGCGTCATCGATAACAACATTCGTTACGGCCGCCCGTTTTCAGAAATCGAGCGCGATTTAAAAACGATTTTTTATAAAGGGGAAATCATCGAGCACCCGGCCAATACCCGATAGAGATGCCTTATAGGCATCTCTATGCTATTTTACCGTTGGTTGATTTTTTGTTATAGTAGTATCGGAAATTTCGTGTCATGAGAGGAGAAATTTACAATGGCTGGACATTCCAAATGGAAAAATATTCAGCGTCGAAAAAATGCGCAAGATGCCAAACGCGGAAAAATGTTCATGAAATTGGCGAAAGAAATTTACGTTGCGGCAAAAATGGGAGGCGGTGATCCGAGCACGAACGCTAGCTTGCGCCTTGTCATGGAAAAAGCCAAAGCAGCAAACATGCCGAACGAAAATATTGAACGCGCTATTAAAAAAGCAACAGGAAACCAAGAACACGCCAATTACGAAGAAATTCGCTACGAAGGATACGGTCCGGGGGGCGTAGCGGTGATGGTCGTGTGTTTAACAGACAATAAAAATCGTACCGCGTCCAATGTGCGCGTTGCCTTCTCGAAAAATGGGGGGAACCTCGGGGAAACGGGATGCGTATCCTATTTATTTGAACGGAAAGGATTGCTTGTTATCGCTCGTGAAGAATTAGACATCGAAGAAGACGATATGCTTCTTCAAGCGATTGAAGCGGGAGCAGAAGAGATGGAAACGACGGACGATTCGTTTGAAATTTATACCACCCCTGAACAGTTTGAAGACGTGAAAAACGCGTTAGCAGCGAACGGCTTTACGTTCGTTGATGCCCAAATTACAATGATTCCACAAACATATACGAAATTAACCGGCGACGACTTAACAAAAATGCTAAAATTGATCGACATGTTAGAAGACGATGACGACGTCCAAGAAGTGTACCACAATTTAGACGAGTCCGATATGGAGTAGAAACCGCTCAAAGGAGCGGTTTTTTTTACATAGTTTTTTCAGGTGGGAACATACTAATGCCAAATGGGAGGGATGGATAGTGAAAACAAAAACGATACGATTAACAAGTGCCGAGATTGCGAATAGTTGGCATACGTATATGTACGATAGCATGGTAGAAAGCGTGATGACCCATTTTAAACAAACAGCAGAAGATGCAGAAGTGAAACTGATGGTAGAGAAAATGCTCGAAACTGTTCAGAAGCATCTTCACACGCTAGAAAAGCTATTTTGCGAAGAAGGGATCGCAAAGCCGGATGGCTTTCCGGTTGAAAAACATGTCCACATGGATGCACCCAAACTTTTTTCGGACGTGTTTTATTTAGAATACATTAACCAAATGACCCAATTTAAAATCTCATCGCATATGACATCAATTGTCATGGCTTCTCGTCACGACATTCAACGATTATTTACTGAATTTATTCAAGAGGCGATTGAGTTAAACGGTAACGTGCGTACGATGATGAAAGAAAAAGGCGTACATATTCGTCCTCCGTATATGGAATATCCAAAAAAAGTCGACTATGTTGAAAAGCAAAACTTTTTAACCGGATGGCTTGGACGTCGTCGACCGCTATTGGCAGTAGAAGCAGCGTATTTAGTGATGAACTCCATGAATAACGAAATCGCCAAATCGACGCTTACCGGATTTGCCCAAGTGACGAAAGACCCAGAAATCCGCAACTTTTTTATTCGCGGCCAACGAGTAACTTCCGACATTATTATTTCTATTTTTGACGTGTTACAGGAAAATGATATTCCTGCATCAATGACATGGGATACGGTCGTCAACGATTCGACAGTTGCACCATTCTCTGAGCAACTGATGCTCTTTTTAATTCATACGCTATCGGGGATAGGAATGGCTATGTACGGACAAGCATTGTCACTGACGATGCGAAGGGACTTAGCGGCACTATATCTTTCATTCATGGGAAAAGCTGGGGCATATGCTGAAGACGGGGTTAATCTAATGATTGAGCGCGGATGGCTCGAACAGCCTCCTCATTTTCTTGACCGCCAACGGTTAATAAAAGAGTCGAACTAACAATGCTCACTTGTTGTGGGCATTTTTTATGGATAAAATTTCAACAGCTGGCGAAACTAGAAATGAACGAGTGATTTTTCAAACAAGAGGGGGGAACAACATGCGGAAGGTTAGCGCGTGCTTTTTATTCGTCGTTTCCTTATTTATCGTTTCTTCGTATACAGCAGCACAATCACCTGTGCAACTAACAATTTTATTAGAGCGAATGTATTTAGACGGACAAGTAAGTGAAGAAATTCGCAAAGAAACGGTCATGTCGATGCATGAAGTATGGAAAAAATATAACGATTGGCAGCTCGTTGATTTAGATGACAAACAAATTGTTTTTCAAAAAGCGATTAACGACATTTCGCCATTAGCGAAAGCAAATGGCTATTTTGGCTTAACGAAAGACGGGACGCTGTCCATTTTTGAAGGAAAGCCGACGCCGTCTTCGCGCATTATCCAATCATTTTTTCAAATTGATGTAAAAAAATTAGAAAGCCGAAAACAACAACAACTGAAAAAAGGCATTCGCGTTGTTTCAAAAGCGCGGTACGAAGATATTTTAGCCACGTACCGCCCGTTTGCCCTCACCGAATAAAAGGCTTATCGAACGATAAGTCTTTTTTGTATGCAGAGCAGTCGCCTCGATTTAGTGGATGTGGTACAATGAGAAACAGTGAGAAAGAGAGGGGAACGGTGTTGATTGAGTTTGTCCGCGGAGTAGTGGCTTATGTTTGTCCAGAATACATTGTAGTCGAAACGAACGGGGTTGGCTATCAAATTTTTACACCCAATCCGTTTTCGTTTCAGTCAGACCGTGATACAATCGTGACGGTCTATACATATCAATATGTACGCGAAGATGTCATGGCATTATATGGGTTTCGAACGCGTGAAGAACGGACGCTGTTCGCGAAATTATTGCAAGTATCTGGCATCGGACCAAAGGGAGGATTGGCGATTTTAGCCGCAGGGGAGCCGAAACAGCTTGTCAATGCAATCGAAGCAGAAAACGAAGCATTTCTATGCAAGTTCCCTGGCGTGGGAAAAAAAACAGCGCGGCAAATGATTCTTGATTTAAAAGGAAAATTGTCGCACGTTGCTGCAGATGCCCCTGAGTTCTCTCATTGGATCGAACGAGAACAAGAAACAGCGCTCACAGAAGCGATGGAGGCGTTAAAAGCGCTCGGCTATGCGGAGCGGGAAATTCGTAAAATTGAACCATTTTTAAAAACGGAAACGATGTCTACCGACCAGTATATTAAGCGCGCATTGCAGCTATTATTAAAATAAGGGGGGAGTATGATGGAAGAGCGCCTTGTCGCCGGAGGTGCTTCGGCTGATGAAGCGTCGTTAGAATATAGCCTCCGTCCGAAAGTTTTACAAGAGTATATCGGCCAAGAGCAAGTGAAAAATAACTTAAAAATATTTATTGAAGCGGCGAAAATGCGGAATGAAACGCTTGACCACGTTCTGTTATACGGCCCTCCAGGGCTTGGGAAAACGACGCTTGCTGCCATTATCGCCAATGAAATGGGCGTTCGTCTGCGGACGACGTCGGGACCAGCGATTGAGCGCCCAGGTGATTTAGCAGCGATTTTAACGGCGCTTGAGCCGGGGGACGTACTGTTTATCGATGAAATTCACCGCCTGCCTCGAGCGGTAGAAGAAGTGTTATATCCAGCGATGGAAGATTATTGTTTAGATATCGTGATCGGCAAAGGACAAACGGCGCGGTCGATTCGGCTTGAGCTGCCACCATTTACGCTTGTTGGGGCGACGACAAGAGCAGGAGCATTATCTGCGCCGCTTCGTGACCGATTTGGTGTATTAAGCCGATTAGAATATTACCGTCCAGAGCAGCTGGCACAAATTGTTACAAGGGCAGCTAGTCTTTTGGAAGTGGCGATTGAGGAAAAAGCAGCGGTTGAAATTGCTAAGCGCTCGCGGGGAACGCCGCGCATCGCCAACCGGTTGTTGCGGCGCGTCCGCGACTTTGCCCAAGTAAAAGGCGATGGAACCATCACAGCGGTGTTAGCAAACGAAGCACTCGAATTACTGCAAGTCGACCGTCTAGGGCTTGACCATATCGACCATAAACTATTGCAGGCGATGATAGAAAAATTTCGCGGCGGTCCTGTTGGGGTAGAAACGATTGCGGCTACTATTGGAGAAGAAGCGCAAACGATTGAAGATGTATACGAGCCGTACTTACTGCAAATCGGCTTTTTGCAGCGAACACCGCGCGGCCGTATCGTCACTTCTGCAGCATACCGACATTTTGGAATGGAGGAACCAAAATGAGCAATTTCCCGAAAATGATCATGCTAATGGGTGTGATTTTGCTTGTTGTTGGGTTTGTTATGCAGTTTGTAAAGCTCGGCCGCCTTCCTGGCGATATCATCATTCAAAAAGGAAATACGACCTTTTATTTTCCGATAGTCACGTCGATACTACTAAGTATCGTGCTTTCTCTCATTTTTTATTTCATTGGTCGATTTCGCTAAAATAATAATGGAATAGGTGAAAGAAATGAAAGTAGACTTATTTGATTTTTATTTGCCAGAAGAGTTAATTGCCCAAACGCCGTTATCGGACCGAGAAGCGTCGCGGCTAATGGTGCTTAATAAACGAACAGGCGAGATTAACCATGAAACGTTTCGTGCCATTTTATCGTATTTACAAGCAGGCGATTGTCTTGTTTTAAATGATACACGCGTATTGCCGGCAAGGCTCTATGGAGAAAAAGAAGGAACAGGGGCAAAAGTGGAAGTTCTCTTGTTAAAACAGCTCGATGGCGACCGATGGGAAACGCTCGTGAAACCGGCAAAACGTGTGAAAGAAGGAACGATCATTACATTTGGTGATGGGCGGCTACAAGCAGTGTGCGAAGGCACGCTAGAACACGGCGGCAGAGTGCTCACTTTCCACTACAATGGAATTTTTTATGAAATATTAGAATCGCTTGGCGAAATGCCGCTACCTCCTTACATAAAAGAACAGTTAGAAGACCGCGAACGCTACCAGACCGTGTATGCCCGCGAACGAGGTTCGGCAGCGGCGCCGACGGCAGGACTTCATTTTACCGAACAGTTGCTAGACGATATTCGTCAAAAAGGAGTACACATTGCTTTTATTACGCTACATGTTGGGCTAGGTACGTTCCGCCCTGTCAATGTCGAGAATGTCGAAGAGCACGACATGCATGCAGAATTTTACCAAATGTCGGAAGAAACTGCTCGCCTATTAAACGATGTAAAGCAGCGTGGCGGGCGGATTATTGCCGTTGGCACAACATCGACGCGCACGCTCGAAACAATTGCAACGCGCCATAATGGTACGTTCGTTGCCGAAAGAGGCTGGACAGATATCTTCATTTATCCGGGCTACGAATTTCGAGCAATTGACGGGATGGTGACCAATTTTCATCTGCCAAAATCGACGCTCATTATGCTCGTCAGCGCGTTGGCAGGGCGCGAAAACGTCTTGCACGCCTATGAAGAAGCCGTGAAAGAACGATATCGTTTTTTCAGCTTTGGCGATGCGATGTTGATTATTTAAGAAAGGAGTTATACATTTGGCAATTCGATATGAATTAATTAAAACATGTAAACAAACGGGTGCGCGGCTTGGAATGATCCATACGCCGCACGGCTCATTTGAAACGCCGATGTTTATGCCAGTCGGGACGCTAGCGACCGTCAAAACGTTGTCGCCGGAAGAATTGAAAGAAATGGGCGCTGGCATTATTTTAAGCAACACGTATCATTTATGGCTTCGTCCTGGGCATGAGATTGTAAAAGAAGCAGGTGGGCTTCATTCGTTTATGAATTGGGATCGCGGCATTTTAACCGACTCAGGTGGCTTTCAAGTATTTAGCCTAAGTGAATTTCGTAAAATTGAAGAAGAGGGGGTATATTTTCGCAACCATTTAAATGGGGACAAGCTCTTTTTGTCCCCAGAAAAAGCGATGGAAATTCAAAATGCCCTCGGTTCAGACATTATGATGGCGTTTGACGAATGTCCGCCGTATCCAGCGACGTATGAATATATGAAACGATCAGTCGAACGGACGAGCCGCTGGGCAGAGCGCTGCTTAAAAGCGCACCAACGTCCAAACGAGCAAGGATTGTTTGGCATTGTGCAAGGTGGGGAATTTGAAGACTTGCGCAAACAGAGCGCACAAGACCTTGTATCGCTCGATTTTCCTGGCTACGCTGTCGGCGGGTTGTCGGTTGGCGAGCCGAAAGAGGTGATGAACCGTGTCCTTGAATTTACGACCCCGCTATTGCCGGCAAATAAGCCGCGCTATTTAATGGGCGTCGGGTCACCGGATTCATTGATTGACGGGGCGATTCGCGGCATTGATATGTTTGACTGCGTGTTGCCGACAAGAATCGGCCGCAACGGAACGGTAATGACGAGCGAAGGGCGCGTCGTCATTAAAAATGCCCAATATGCCCGCGATTTCACCCCGCTTGACCCGAATTGTGACTGCTATACGTGCCGCAATTATACGCGCGCATATATTCGCCACTTAATCAAGTGTGACGAAACGTTTGGTATTCGACTTACTTCTTACCATAACGTCTATTTTTTGATAAAATTGATGGAGCAAGTCCGTCAAGCGATTCGCGAAGACCGTCTCGGAGATTTCCGCGACGAATTTTTCGAGCGATACGGGTTTAATAAACCAAATGCGAAAAACTTTTAGAAAGGGGGGAAATAGATGGCAACTGTGATGAATTTACTACCGCTTGTGTTAATGTTTGTGATTTTTTATTTCTTGCTCATTCGTCCGCAGCAAAAGCGCCAGCGCGCCGTACAGCAAATGCAGGCGAATTTGAAAAAGGGGGATAAAATCGTAACAATTGGCGGATTGCACGGGATTATTGACTCCATCGACGAAGATAAAGTCGTCATCCGTGCAGGCGACGGCACACGTCTTACATACGACCGTTCAGCCGTTCGAGAAGTCGTGGCGGAAAATAAATAACGATAAGAAGCTGCCTTTGTATGCAAAAGGCAGCTTTTTGGTTTAAAAGATTTATGGATTAACCATGAACCTCCAGTTGATCTTGCTCGATTTTTAGCCTTTCTTAATGTTGGCGCGACGACGAAAAATTGACGCCCATGATTCCTCCGATCACCGCGACGACCAAAAAGCCGAGATGGTATACCCATTGTTGGGTGGAGAAAGATTTTTCCATCGCTAAAAATTGAAATAAAAAGATAATGAGTGTAAAGCAAACGCCGGTTGCTCCACCAATGAGCCAACCACGTTCTTTTCCTTTTCCACCGGCAACGACCCCTCCGATAAAGACAGATAAAAGCGAGCAAGCAAAAATAACCAGTGTTAACGACGATTCTTGTACATTCGTCCATTTTAAGAGAAGTGACAGCAACAAACTTACCATTGAGGCGAGTAAAAAAATGGTCACTACTCCATACGCCACGGCTTTTCCAAACCGAGCCATGTGTTCTCCCTCCGTTTCTTGTTTTATCGAAAATATATTCACGCGCGGACATGTTTAGAAGCGCTTTTTTCGTAAAAACAGCCGAACGAATGGGAGGCGTGCCAATTCCTCGCATTTTACTAGATTGAACATGATTAAAAGAATGATATAGGTAACCGTTGTGACCGTAATTGCCATGAGCGTGCGAATATTAATGGGGAGTGAGTATTGCCAATAACGAAACGCGACATGTCCAATGAGTCCAGAAGCTGCCATTGTCAGGAGCGTATACACATACTCAAGCACATAGATGGAATACGAAATTGTTTGGACAATCGTCGCAAAATGAAGCAATGTCACAAGCACTGTTCCGATTGCAATCGCTAATGCTGCACCCATAATGCCTAATTTCGGTTGGGTGGCGAGCGCAAAAATGCAGGCAGTTTTCACTGCAGAGCCGATGAAACTATTTACCATCGCTGCTTTTGCTAAATCCAAGCCTTGCAAAACGGCTTGGAGTGGTCCTTGGCAGTAATAGAATAAGAAAAAAGGGGCCATTACTTGGACGAAAACGGCAGCGTTGCTCGTCCCGTACATAAGCAGCATAATCGGATCGGCAAACACATACAGTACGACTACCGCTAAGCCGCCTGTAATAAGGGAAAGACGCATTCCTTGTTGGACGCGATGTTCAATGAGTAGTGGTTGTCGTTGAGCTGCCGCCTCGCTAATCGCTGGAACGAGCGAAGTAGAAAGCGAATATGTAATAAATGACGGCAGCATTAATAACGGCAGCGCATATCCGGTTAATTCTCCGTATTGTTTCGTCGCAGCCGCTGTGGCGACGCCAGCTATCGCTAAACTGCGAGCAACGACAATCGGCTCCAAAAACCAAGCGATGGATCCGATAAGACGGCTTCCGGTTGTCGGAATGGCGATGCGTAACAACCCGATGAACGTTTCTCTTCCTGCTTTTACGTAGCGGAAAAATTGTGAGCGAAGTTTCATCGGCTTTTTCCGTTTGAATATATACACTAAATAAAAAAGAGAAGCCAATTCTCCGAGGACGGCAGAAAACATCGCTCCCGCTGCGGCATACTCAATGCCGTACGGCAAAAACATCTCCGTGCAAAAGGCAATTAAGCTAATGCGGACGATTTGTTCAATTAGCTGCGAATACGCGTACGGCTTCATTTGCTGCCGCCCTTGAAAATAGCCGCGCAATACAGAAGAGACGGCAACGATTGGAACGACCGGTGCGACCGCTAGTAGTGGATAATACGTGCGGGCATCTGTAAAGAGCGTCGTTGCTAAAAAAGGAGCGAGTAGCACCATGGCGGGGAAAAATAAAACGCTTAACGTTCCGGTAATCACTAACGAAACAACGAGAATTTTTTTCACTTTTTGCTCGTCGCCCATCGTCTCTGCTTCCGCTACTAATTTCGAGATGGCAACAGGTAGCCCCATTTGTGTAAGTGTAATGGCCAATACTAGCGTCGGAACGGCCATCATATATAACCCGACCCCTTCTTCTCCGATGACGCGGGCAACGACGATGCGGTTAATAAACCCAAGCACGCGTGTAATGAGGCCGGCGACAATCAAAATAATCGTTCCTTGCAAAAATTTAGACATCTGACTCCCCTCCCTTCTCAAATAGGACAATCTTTTATACAATTAACTATATGCATGACATGCGAACGAGCATGACAAGTTTGCCTTGAAAATGGGGAGCGATGACGATGGCAAAAGAACAAATAGAAAAGTTGAGGGCGGAGCTTATGCCTGCATTACAATGCAAATATGATGAATTTCGCTTGTTAGGATATGAGCAGGTGACACTCGAACAAATTTGGGAGTGCCTGCTACAAAAAAGGTGGAAAATATTAGAGGAAAAAAAGCTGTATGAACTAGTAAGCGACATTTTATCGCTCTCAATTGGCGAATATATGGCGTTTCTCACGATGTCATCGTATCGAGAGCAACATATAAAAGCGGACGACTTACAATCGCTTATAGATGAGTTATCATAGGGAAGTGGAAATTCTCTATTGGGGATATGGGGATGTTTTTCATTGTCATACGTTTGTTATTGTAGAAAATTGACAGTTTGTCGAAACTGCTTCATAATAGGTATGTTAAGGCGGTTATGGACATGTTTGGTGAGAACACAAGGAGGATTTTTATGGTAAAAAGAAGTCGCATCATTGCGTTTTTCCTGATTGTGCTTTTATTAGGGGGCACGATGGGAACGACGATTCAAGGAATTTTACATAACATAAAGCTAGGTCTTGACTTACAAGGCGGATTTGAAGTGTTGTATGAAGTAAAGCCGGCGAAAAAAGGCGACAAAATTGATAAAGACACGCTTGCGAGCACCGTAAGTGCGTTAAATAAACGGATTAACGTGCTTGGCGTGAGCGAGCCGAACATCCAGACGGAAGGAAACAACCGAATTCGTGTGCAGCTTGCTGGGGTGAAAGACCAAAATCAGGCGCGCGAAATTTTATCGACGCAAGCGAAATTAACGTTTCGCGACGTGCATGATAACGTATTGATGGATGGAAGCGACCTTGTCGAAGGTGGAGCGAAGCTTTCGTTTGATGAACATGGAAAACCGAGCGTTGCCATTAAGCTAAAAGATGCAAACAAATTTAAACAGGTAACCGAAAAAGTATATAAAATGGGTTCGCCAAATAACTTGTTGGTCATTTGGCTTGACTTTAAAGACGGGGTCGATTCGTACGCAAAAGAAGCGGGAAAAGCAAAGCCAAAATATATTTCTGCTGCCGCTGTCAACCAAGTGTTTGACCAGACAGACGTATCGATCGTCGGAAACTTTACTGTCGAGGAAGCAAAACAGCTCGCGAACTTGTTGAATGCAGGCGCTCTTCCGGTCGAGTTAAAAGAAATTTATTCGACGTCCGTTGGGGCACAGTTTGGAGAAAACGCGTTGCAAAAAACGATTTTTGCGGGCATTGTCGGTGTGGCAGCCATTTTCTTGTTTATGATTGCTTACTATCGCTTTCCAGGGCTTATTGCCGTTATTACGCTTTCCGTTTACATTTATTTAATTTTGCTCGTCTTTGATTGGATGAACGGTGTATTGACGTTGCCAGGAATCGCGGCGCTCATTTTAGGGGTCGGTATGGCGGTCGATGCCAATATTATTACGTATGAGCGAATTAAAGATGAAATTAAGCTCGGGAAGTCCATCATGTCCGCGTATCGCACGGGAAATAAAGGAGCATTTGCTACTATTTTCGATGCTAATATTACGACAATTATTGCTGGTGTCGTGCTGTTTATTTATGGCACAAGCTCGGTAAAAGGATTTGCAACAATGCTTATCATTAGCATTTTAGCAAGCTTTATTACCGCCGTATATGGTACGCGTTTATTGCTCGGACTGCTTGTGCAAAGCCGTTTCTTAAACAATAAACCAACCTATTTTGGCGTGAAGAAAGCGGAAATTTTAAATATTGCTGAAACGAATGAAGAAACGGAAGTACCGACAAAATTTGACCACCTTGATTTCGTAAAGCACAGTAAAAAATTCTTTATCCTTTCTGGCGCATTGACGGTTGCCGGCATTATTGCACTATTGACGATGAGGCTGAATCTTGGGATTGACTTTGCGAGCGGGACGCGCGTCGAAGTGATGAGCGATCAAAAACTAAACGTACATCAGCTAGAAACGGAATTTCAAAAGCTTCATTTACAGCCGAAAGATATCGTGCTCGCAGGAAATAAAGGCGAAGTTGGTGTTGCGCGCTTTATGGGCGTCTTAAGCAAAAAGGAAATTTCTAAATTGAAGACGCATTTTAAAAAACAATACGGGTTTGATCCGAATGTCAGCACCGTATCGCCGACAGTCGGAAAAGAATTGGCACGAAATGCCTTTATCGCGGTCATCATTTCTTCTATTGGCATCATTGTTTATGTTACGCTTCGGTTTGAAATGTATATGGCGCTTGCAGCAATCATTGCGTTACTACACGATGCATTCATCATTGTGACGTTTTTCAGCTTAACTCGTCTAGAAGTGGATTTAACGTTTATCGCCGCAGTGTTAACGATTATCGGCTATTCGATTAACGATACGATCGTTACGTTTGACCGTATTCGCGATTTAATGAAACGTCGGAAAGTGAAAACAGTGGACGATTTAAAGCATATCGTCAACCGCGCGTTGCAACAAACGTTCACTCGTTCCATTAACACAGTATTGACAGTTATTTTCACGGTTGTTGCGCTGTTACTGTTCGGAAGTGAAGCAATCCGTAACTTTAACGTAGCGTTATTCGTCGGATTAATTTGCGGCGTCTACTCATCGTTATTTATCGCTTCCCAGCTATGGGTCGTTTGGAAAGGAAAGCAGTTGAAAAAAGGAAAAGTAAAGAAACAGCCGCTGAAAGAGGCGGAGCCGGAAGTATAAGCAATAGGATGCCTAGAAATGGGCATCCTATTTTTATTAAGGAAAGAAAGTATAAAATTTTGCGATTGGGTAGAGAACTGTCTAGCTCCAAGCGCCATCAGTGTGATGCACTCTACCCCTTCTTTCGGTGGCGACACACTGAGTTCGCTTCTTTGAAATATCCTTGCAAGCCCAAGCTTTGTTTGTGCTGAGCCTCCTCGGTGGGGCTTGTGCGTTCTTCGCTCATAGGCGGGTGCTTTTCTTATGGAATCAACGGGAAAGGAAGAGAACGGTGAAAAAAGAAGAACGTTTTCGACAAGCTCAATTTGCAGCAGTAGTTGGCATCATCGGAAACATTGTACTTGCGGTAGTCAAAGCTATCGCCGGAGTAGTCGGACATAGTAAAGCGCTTCTTGCTGATGCCGTGCACTCTGCATCCGATGTCGCTGGGTCGGTTGCGGTGTTGGTCGGACTGCGTGTGGCGAAACAGCCGCCTGATGAAGACCATCCTTACGGACACGGCAAGGCGGAATCGATTGCTGCCATTATTGTCGCTGTGCTCCTATTTGTCGTCGGCATCGAAATTGGCAGAGCATCACTCGCATCATTTTTTAAGCCACTTCGTCCGCCAGAGATGGTCACTGTTTATGTCGTTGTTGCTTCGATTGCTGTGAAAGAAGCGATGTTTCGTTATAAATATCGGCTCGGAAAAAAATTAAAGAGCGATGCGATTATTGTAAATGCTTATGAGCATCGTTCTGACGTTTTTTCTTCCATCGCCGCCCTAATCGGCATCGGTGCCGCCATCGTCGGTTCTGATTTTGGTATCGACTGGCTTGTCTATGCCGATCCGGTCGCGGGGCTATTTGTTTCTATTCTTGTCATTAAAATGGCATGGACGCTTGGAAAAGAGTCGATTCATACGACGCTTGACCATGTACTGCACGAAGAAGACATCGAGCCGTTTCGTGAAGCGGTATTGCAAATTCCTGAAGTACAGAAACTTCATGAACTGCATGCGCGCGAGCACGGGCATTACGTGATTATTGATGTGAAGATCGCCGTCGATCCGACGCTAACCGTCGAAGAAGGGCATCGAATCGGTAAACGTGTGAAAGAGCGTCTTCTTTCGTTTGCCAATGTCGAGAACGTATTGGTGCATGTGAATCCGCACTATCAGAAAAAAAACGAGTAACTTCATTGCTCGTCTTTTCCTCCTTTTGTATAATAGGGGGAGTTGAGGTGGGGCATATGTTAACAGCAAAAACACGTTGGGATGTCAAACGTCCTAGTCTAGATAAAGTCAATCAGCTTGTCGAGCGATTAAATATCGCTCCGCTTGTCGCGTCATTGCTTATCAATCGCGGCATCGAAACAGCGGAAGCAGCAAAGGCGTTTTTAATGCCGGAAAAGCAGCCGCTTCATGACCCGTTTTTATTTGACAGCATGGAACAAGCGGTCGAACGAATTCGTCGAGCGATTCAAGCAAGAGAACGTATTCTTGTCTTTGGCGATTACGATGCTGACGGCGTTAGCAGCACGACCGTTATGATGAGCGCACTAAACGAATTAGGAGCGAACGCTGACTTTTATATTCCTAACCGCTTTACTGAAGGATACGGACCGAACGAGCCAGCGTTTCGCCTAGCAAAAGCGCAAGGTGTTTCGCTTATTATCACGGTTGACACAGGAATTGCTGCGGTAAAAGAGATAGCACTGGCGAATGAACTTGGAATGGATGTCATCATTACTGACCATCACGAACCGGGACCAGTGTTGCCAGAGGCGCTCGCCATCATTCATCCGAAAATAGGGCGGTATCCGTTTCGTGAACTGGCTGGGGTTGGGGTGGCATTTAAGCTAGCTCACGCGTTGCTTGGAGACGTGCCAGAGCATTTGCTAGACGTCGTGGCGATTGGAACAATTGCCGATCTTGTGTCGTTAACAGGCGAAAATCGTTCGCTCGTCGTCCGCGGCTTAGAACAATTGCGAAACACTGCGCGTATTGGGTTACGAACGTTACTTAAACAATGCGGAGTGAATCTTGCGCAGGTGAACGAAGAAACCGTTGGCTTTGTCATCGCTCCACGCATTAATGCGGTCGGACGGTTAGGCGATGCCGCTCCGGCAGTGAAGTTATTAATGACCGACGACGAAGCAGAAGCGCAGCAGTTAGCGGCAGAGATGGACGTGCTTAACCGCGAACGGCAAAAGCTCGTCAGCGACATCACCGAAGAAGCGGTAGCGATAATTGAACGAACGTTTCCACTAGACGCGAACCGTGTGCTTGTCGTCGCAAAAGAGGGATGGAACGCAGGTGTGGTTGGCATTGTTGCTTCAAAGCTAGTGGAACGGTTTTATCGTCCCACGATTGTGTTAAGCATTGACCGTGAAAAAGGAATAGCGAAAGGCTCAGGGCGCAGCATTCACGGTTTTGATCTTTTTCATCATCTATCGGCATGCCGCGACATTTTGCCGCATTTTGGGGGGCATCCGATGGCAGCTGGCATGACGCTTGCGATAGAGCATGTGGACGAGCTAAGAGAGCGGCTAAATCGGCAGGCATGGGAAACGTTAACAGAGGAGGATTTCTTGCCGGTTACATCGATTGATGCCGTCTGTTCTGTCCGAGACGTCACGTTAGAAGCGGTAGAACAACTAGAGCAACTCGCTCCGTTTGGCGCTGATAATCCAAAACCGTTTGTGTTGCTAGAAGAAGTGGCAGTGCAAACGATTCGCCGTATCGGGACGAACCAAGCTCATATTAAAATGTTGTTTGAACATGAAGGGCATACGCTTGACAGTGTTGGTTTCGGCTATGGCTATTTGCACGACGAAATCGCTTCTGATGCGAAAGTGTCCGTCGTTGGCACGTTATCTGTGAACGAGTGGAACTATTTACGTAAACCACAGCTTATGATTTGCGACGTTGCCGTACGAGAGTGGCAGTTGTTTGATTGGCGGGGAATCAAGCAAGTGCAGTCCGCTTTGGCGGCGCTTCCGCTTGATAAGCGGTTGCTGGTGGCATTTCGTCCAGAAACGATAGGGATATTGCAACTCGAAGCATATCGTGACGAAGTGCATATTATCATCTCGGAGGAAGAAGCAAATCGCATTTGCGCGGACGGCCGCTACCTTGTCCTTCTTGATTTGCCACCGAAGGTTGATGTATTAAAAGTTTTACTACATGGTAGTTTACCTGCGCGCATTTATGCGTTATTCTATCAAAGGGAGAATCATTTTTTTAGCACGCTACCAACGCGTGACCATTTTAAATGGTTATATTCGTTTTTGCGTCAGAAACGATCATTTGATGTGGAAAAATACGGCGCTGAATTGGCACGTTCGCGCGGATGGACGAATGAAACGGTTCATTTTATGGTACAAGTCTTTTTAGAGTTACAGTTTGTCACGCTAAAGCATGGTGTCGTTCAACTGGTAGAACAGCCAGCGAAGCGTGATTTAATGGATTCCCCAACCTACCGATTAAAACAAGCTCAACTAGAGCTCGAAAAAATGTTTGTTTATTCATCTTATGAACAATTAAAGCGCACCTTTTCTGAAATGAGAGGTTCGCAACTGTACGAGGAGGCAAAAACATGGATTTAAAACAATACGTCACGATCGTCCCGGACTTCCCAAAACCAGGCATTATGTTTAAAGACATTACGACGATCATGGATAAAGGAGAAGTTTACAAATACGCGACAGACCAAATCGTGCAATATGCGCGGGAAAGAGAAATTGATATTGTCGTCGGTCCGGAGGCGCGCGGATTTATTATCGGCTGTCCTGTTGCGTATGCGCTCGGCGTCGGCTTTGCTCCGGTGCGAAAAGAAGGGAAATTGCCGCGTGAAGTCGTTCGCGTCGAGTATGGCTTAGAGTACGGCAAGGACGTTTTGACGATGCATAAAGATGCGATTAAACCAGGGCAACGCGTCTTAATTACAGACGACTTATTGGCGACAGGCGGAACGATTGAAGCAACGATTAAGCTTGTTGAACAGCTTGGCGGTGTAGTGGCAGGAATTGCGTTTCTCATTGAGTTGACATATTTAGAAGGCCGGAAAAAGCTAGAGGGATACGATATTTTAACATTGATGCAATTTTAAACATCGACATCTTCGCATGAATTCGCTAAAATAGAAGGAAGAGATGTTTGCAAAGAGCACTCCGTAGGGTGCTCTTTCTTATTAACTCCAACTTTACATGTCGAAAAATTTCCACGATAATAGTATCAAATTTTATTTAAAGGTGATCTCATGGCCAACGAACAAGTGTTAACGGCGGAACAAGTCATCGAACAAGCGAGTCGTTATTTGTCCGAAAAAGACGTTGAATTGATAAAAAAAGCGTACGAATTTGCGAAACATGCTCATCGCGAGCAATATCGAAAATCAGGCGAACCATATATTATCCATCCGATTCAAGTTGCCGGCATTTTAGTTGATTTGAAAATGGACGCAGTTACGATCGCCGCCGGCTTTTTGCACGATGTCGTAGAAGATACCGTAGCGACAAAAGAAGATTTGGAAAAAGCGTTCGGCGAGGAAGTAGCGATGCTTGTCGACGGCGTCACGAAGCTTGGCAAAATTAAATATAAATCCCATGAAGAGCAGCAAGCGGAAAACCATCGGAAAATGTTTTTGGCGATGGCACAAGACATTCGCGTCATTTTAATTAAATTAGCGGATCGACTCCATAACATGCGGACGTTGAAGCATTTGCCGGTGGAAAAGCAACGGCGCATCGCCAATGAAACGCTTGAAATTTTTGCTCCGCTTGCGCACCGGCTCGGAATTTCAAAAATTAAATGGGAGCTAGAAGATACGGCGCTTCGTTATTTAAACCCGCAGCAATATTATCGGATCGTCAATTTGATGAAGAAAAAACGTGCGGAGCGCGAGCAATATTTAGAAGAAGTCATTCAAGAAATGCGTGAACGGTTAAACGAAGTGTCCATTAAAGGTGAAATTTCTGGCAGACCGAAACATATTTACAGCATTTATCGGAAAATGGTGTTGCAAAATAAACAATTTAACGAAATTTACGATTTGTTGGCCATCCGCATTATCGTCCATAGTATTAAAGATTGCTATGCGGTGTTAGGCATTATTCATACATGTTGGAAACCGATGCCAGGTCGTTTTAAAGACTATATTGCAATGCCAAAGCCAAACATGTATCAATCGTTGCATACCACGGTGGTTGGTCCGAAAGGCGAGCCACTGGAAGTACAAATTCGCACGTTTGAAATGCATCAAATTGCGGAATTCGGGATTGCCGCCCACTGGGCGTATAAAGAGGGAAAGACGGTAAAACCGAATTCGTTTGAAGAAAAACTTTCTTGGTTTCGGGAAATTTTAGAATGGCAAAACGATGCAAGCAATGCAGAAGAGTTCATGGAAACACTCAAAATGGACTTGTTCTCTGATATGGTGTTCGTCTTTACGCCAAAAGGAGACGTCATTGAACTCCCTGCTGGGTCAGTACCAATCGATTTCGCCTACCGGATTCATTCGGAAATCGGAAACAAAACAATCGGCGCTAAAGTGAACGGCAAAATGGTGCCACTCGATTACAAATTAAAAACGGGTGACATTGTGGAAATTTTAACATCGAAACATTCGTATGGACCGAGCCAAGATTGGTTGAAGTTAGCGCAAACGTCTCATGCGAAAAATAAAATTCGCCAATTTTTCAAAAAGCAACGCAGGGAAGAAAATATTGAAAAAGGAAAAGAAATGGTAGAAAAAGAAATTCGCAACCTTGGCTTCGACGTCAAAGACATTTTAACAACCGAAAATGTCAAACGGGTAGCGGAGAAATTTAACTTTTCCAATGAAGAAGATATGTACGCAGCTGTCGGCTATCACGGGATTACAGCAGCGCAAATTGCCCATCGGTTAACGGATAAATGGCGGAAGCAGCGCGATTTAGAAGAGCAACAAAAAAAATTAGCCGAAGCGGTGCAAGAAATAAAAACGCCGATTGGAAAAAAACGTGATTGCGGCATTCGTGTGCAAGGAATCGATAATTTATTAATTCGTTTGTCGCGCTGCTGTAACCCAGTTCCAGGCGATGAAATTATCGGATTTATTACGAGAGGGCGCGGCGTTTCCGATTGTCCGAACGTGCAAATAGAAGAAGCGGAAGACCGGCTCATTTCGGTCGAGTGGGAAAGCGATGCGAAAACGAGTCGCGAATACAATGTAGAAATTGAAATTTCCGGTTTTGACCGACGTGGATTATTAAATGAAGTGTTGCAGGCGGTGAATGAAACGAAAACGGATATTTCCGCAGTTTCTGGGAGATCGGATCATCGAAATAAGATCGCAACCATTCACATGACGATTGCCATTCGCAATATTAGCCATTTACAAAAAATCGTCGAACGAATTAAACAAATTCCAGACATTTACTCAGTTCAACGAATAATGAATAACTAGAAAGGGATTGTTATGCGAGTAGTCGTACAACGAGCAAAACAGGCGAAAGTGACCGTCAACGGGGAAACGGTCGGCTGTATTGATTTTGGATTGGTGCTTCTTGTCGGAGTTACCCATCATGATACAAACGAAGATGCGGCGTTTGTTGCCGATAAAATTGCGAATTTGCGCATTTTTGAAGACGATGACGGGAAAATGAACGTATCGCTTCTCGATGTTGGCGGTGCCGTATTGTCAGTGTCGCAATTTACACTATACGGCGATTGCCGAAAAGGACGACGGCCGAATTTTATGGAAGCCGCAAGACCAGAGCATGCGCTTTCGATTTATGAGACGTTCAATGAAGAATTAAGAAAAAAAGGAATTACGGTGGAAACGGGTCAATTTGGTGCGATGATGGAAGTGACGCTCACGAACGACGGTCCGGTCACCCTTATCGTTGAAAGTAAAGAAAAAAGCGAGTGACGGATGGTTGCTCGTTTTTTTTAAAAGATAGGAAAGAATAAAATTTTGCAATTGGGCAAAGAGATGTCTAGCCCCAAGCGCCATCGATGTGATGCGCTTCGCCCCTTCTTTCCTAAGCTTCCTCGGTGGGGCTTGTACAGGCAGGCGCTTTGCGCTTTTCTTATTGGCGAAGAGGGTGTTCCGTTGCTTTTGGGACACCCTCAGTCGACAGAGCCAAGCTGTTTTTGATTATCTAATCAACAAATTGCGTTATAGATCATTCAAACCGCATTTTCGCTGTTTCTATTGGCTAAAGTAGCGCTGCAGCCCGTTGATGATGGCGGTTACTACTTGCTGCTGGTAAGCGTCGGAACGAATAATAGCTAACTCTGTTGGATTGCTGACATACCCGAGTTCTAATAAGACCGATGGAATCGTTGTTTCGCGAATGACGTGGAAATCACCGAATCGAACGCCGCGATATGGAATAGCTAACCCTTGCGCGAAAAACGGGTCGAGCGATAACGCAAGCGGGTAGTCGCTTTGTTGGTCGTAATAATAGACGGTCATTCCACTTGCTAAGTTTGGAGAACTGTCGTAATGAATGCTAATAAACGCATCGGCATGATATTGATGGGCGATGCGGACGCGTTCTTGTAGCGTAAGGTACGTGTCATCGGTTCGCGTAAGGTAAACAGTGGCTCCAGTTTTTTCTAGCGCCTGCTTTAAACGCAGCGCGGTGTTGAGCGTCAACGTCTTTTCCATTACGCCATCGCTTCCGATTGTGCCGCTATCTTTGCCGCCATGGCCAGGGTCGATGACGATGATTTTCTTCTCAATCGTTTCATTATTATTGCTACTGCGGACAATGGAAACGACCCATTCGGCAATATAGCCGCTATTTCCCTCTGGAAGTTCTACTTTATACCACGTTCCTTCTTTCGCAAGGACGTGAAACTGTTCCCCTTTTCTTGCTACTTTTTGTACGCCCGCCGTCAGCGATGGTGCATTACGAACGTTTGTTCCGTCTTCTAACACTTTAATAGAATAAGAAGCGGTCATAATGTATGTACGGTATACCCATCCAGTCACAGTGCCGTTCACGTTTATTTGATACCAATCGGTTGTTTCGCCAACGATGCGCACTTCTTCTCCAAATGTTAGCTTTTGAATGACATTTGCTTGTAAAGACGGTTCTGCCCGTACGTTCAGCATATCGACAGCGACCGTTCCCGTTCGAGTCTGCATCGCGGGCGGTGCTGGATTCGCTGCATTAGAAGACACCGGAACGAGATAATCAGAAGCGACCCAACCGAGTAGCGTATTTTGTTTCATTTTGACCCATTGCCCGTTTCGGTCGATGACTTGGACAGTCTGTCCGCGCTGTAAATAGCCAATGATTTTTGCTTGTGGGCTCGGAGAAGTGCGGACGCGGAGCTGATTGACTGTCGCTTTCATTTGCATCGTTGTTTCGGCGACGTATTGTCGAGTAACCCAGCCTGTGTCTTTTGCCGATAGCCGCAAGTTTACCCATCCGTTCGTTTCTTGAAGGACAGGGTATGCTTCCCCTTGCCGAAGCTTTGCTTTTACTCGGTACGTTGTTCCTGGTCCTTCTCGGACGTTTAGCTGGTCTGCAGTCGTGACGACCATTTTTGCTTCTGCCCAAGTAGAAAGAGGGATGGACAATACTATAATGGCAAAAAGTAAATAAGTGATGGTAGCTCGTTTCAGAATTTCTCCTCCTTTCGTTAGTCGTCGGAATCATAATAATTCGATAAAAAATGAAAAAATCCTTTTATTTTTTTGTTAAACAGGAAAGATTAAAAAATGAATGTTGAAATGAAAGGATGACGACTGTGAGAAATAGTGAGAAGGGAGAGTTCGTTCATAAAAAGGGGGGCGAACTGTTTCATGTCGATTTTCATGAATTTATCCGCAAAGAACCGGACTATACGCCTTATGAGCTAGCATCAGAGTTTGGATTGACGCTTCGCGACGTCCAAAAGTTAAAAAAGCAACTGTTTCGTTCATAAATACGGTTTCTCGCTTGACAAACGGAAAATTCATTCGTAACATAAAAAATAAAATTGGGAAAAGCCGATGATGGAGAAAAGTAGTTAAGAGTACACATGGCCAGAGAGGAAATGCCGTAGGCTGTAAGCATTTCTCCATGATGACTTAACGAACGAACACTCCGTAGGTTTCTCTTTGAACGCTGTGGCTAGTAGAAGGGAACGCGCACCTGGCGTTATCAGGACAAAGTGGAAGCAGTTGCTTCAATTAGGGTGGCACCACGGGGTATACTCTCGTCCCTATGTTTTTGCATAGGGAAGGGAGTTTTTTTATGCTATCAGAACATGAGTGTTGATTATCCATTATTTTACTAAAAAACATAGAATCATATGGCTGAACACAAGCTTTTCTGATTGGCAAGATGCTTTTTTTACTTTACATAGAAGCAGGAGGATGTAGGATGTCATTTCAAATTCCGAGAGGGACGCAAGATATTTTGCCAGGGGAAGTGGAGAAATGGCAATATATTGAACAACTAGCGCGCGATCTTTGCCGCCGCTATAATTATCAAGAAATTCGCACACCAATGTTTGAGCATACGGAATTATTTTTACGGGGCGTCGGTGATACGACTGATATCGTGCAAAAGGAAATGTATACGTTTGAAGACCGCGGCGGTCGAAGTATCACGCTTCGTCCAGAAGGAACGGCAGCTGTTGTTCGGTCGTTCGTGGAACATAAAATGTATGGTCAGCCAAACCAGCCAGTGAAGCTCTATTACATCGGACCGATGTTTCGTTACGAGCGACCGCAAGCTGGGCGTTTTCGTCAATTTGTGCAGTTTGGCGTCGAAGCGCTTGGAAGCAACGACCCAGCAATCGACGCCGAAGTCATTGCATTGGCAATGGATCTTTATCAGTCGCTCGGCTTAAAGAAACTAAAGCTCGTTATTAATAGCCTCGGTGATGTTGAGAGCAGAAAAGCACATCGTCAAGCGCTTATTGACCATTTCAAAGAAAGAATTGGCGAATTTTGTGCAGACTGCCAAACACGCTTGGAAAAAAATCCAATGCGCATTTTAGATTGCAAAAAAGACCGTGATCACGAATTGATGGCAACGGCTCCATCCATTTTAGATTACTTAAATGAATCGTCGCGGACATATTTTGCGAAAGTGCAGACGTATTTGACAAAATTAGGGATCTCATTTGAAGTAGACCCTCGCCTCGTTCGTGGGTTGGATTATTATAACCATACGGCGTTTGAAATTATGAGTGAGGCGGAAGGATTTGGAGCGATTACGACGTTATGTGGAGGCGGTCGCTATAACGGGCTTGTGCAAGAAATTGGCGGGCCAGAAACACCAGGTATTGGTTTTGCACTGAGCATTGAACGGTTGCTCGCGGCATTACAAGCAGAAGGCATTTCATTGCCATTAGAAACTACGCTCGGTTGTTACGTCGTTTCGTTAGGCGAGAAAGCGAAAGAGGAAGTGACCGTGCTTGTTCATGCGTTGCGCCAAGCGGGTATCGCTGCAGAAAAAGACTATCAAGACCGGAAAGTAAAGGCGCAGCTAAAAGCGGCTGATCGTCTAAACGCGCAATATGTCGCGATCCTTGGCGACGATGAGCTCGAAAAGCAAGTGATTAATGTAAAAAATATGCAAACGGGCGAACAAACAGAAGTGTCGCTCGCTTCCTTTGTAGAATATGTCAAACAAGCTCTAGTATAGGAGGGATTTGGATGTTTGGAAGGACGTATTATTGTGGCGAAGTTAGCGAACGAGCAGTTGGCGAAAAAGTGACCTTAAAAGGATGGGTGCAACGACGTCGGGACCTTGGTGGGTTGATTTTTATCGACTTGCGCGACCGTACGGGCATTGTACAAATTGTCTTTAGCCCAGATGTATCTGAAGAAGCAATTCGCGTCGCGGAAACGATTCGTAGCGAATATGTGCTAGATGTAGAAGGCGTTGTCGTCCGCCGCGAGGAAGGACAAGTGAATCCGAATTTGCCGACCGGAAAGATTGAAGTGCATGTCGAGCGCGTAACGATTTTAAACGAGGCGAAAACACCGCCATTTACGATTGCCGATGACACTGACGTTGCTGAAGATGTGCGCTTAAAATATCGCTACTTAGATTTGCGTCGCCCTGTGATGTTCCAGACGTTTAAAATGCGCCATCAAGTAACGAAGGCGATTCGCGATTTTTTAGACGAAGAAGGCTTTTTAGAAGTAGAAACGCCGATTTTGACGAAAAGCACGCCAGAAGGTGCGCGCGACTACTTAGTACCAAGCCGTGTTCATCCAGGGGAATTTTATGCGCTGCCGCAATCGCCGCAAATTTTTAAACAATTGTTAATGGTTGGTGGCTTTGAGCGTTATTATCAAATTGCGCGCTGTTTCCGCGATGAAGATTTGCGGGCAGACCGCCAGCCGGAGTTTACACAAGTCGATATTGAAACATCGTTTATGAGCCAAGAAGAAATTATCGCGATGGTCGAGCGAATGATGGCGCGCGTCATGAAAGTGGCAAAAGGAATTGACGTCTCGCTTCCGTTCCCGCGCCTTTCGTACGACGAAGCGATTGCTCGGTACGGCTCGGACAAGCCGGATACGCGCTTTGGTATGGAATTAGTCGATGTGTCTGAACAGGTGAAAACAAGCGGCTTTAAAGTGTTTGCGAATGCAGTAGAAACCGGCGGTCAAGTAAAAGCAATCAACGTAAAAGGAGCCGCAGACAAATATTCCCGTAAAGATATTGACGGCTTGACCGAATTTGTTGCCCGTTACGGGGCGAAAGGATTAGCGTGGCTAAAAGTTGAAGAAGATGGGCTTAAAGGACCGATTTCCAAATTTTTTGCAGAACTAGAGCAAGAACGGCTTATCGAGGCGCTTGCTGCGGAAACAGGTGATTTGCTTTTATTTGTGGCAGATAAAAAGACGGTCGTTGCTGATGCGCTCGGAGCGTTACGGCTGAAGCTTGGCAAAGAATTAAAACTCATCGATGAAACAACGTTCCATTTCTTATGGATTACGGATTGGCCGCTGTTAGAGTACGATGAAGAAGAAGGGCGATATTATGCAGCGCACCATCCGTTTACGATGCCGGTGCGAGAAGACTTAGAAAAGCTTTCTACTGACCCAGCATCGGTTCGTGCCCAAGCTTACGATCTTGTGTTAAACGGTTATGAGTTAGGTGGTGGCTCACTACGGATTTTTGAGCGTGACGTGCAGGAAAAAATGTTTCAAGTGCTCGGGTTTACGGAAGAAGAAGCGCGTGCGCAGTTTGGCTTTTTACTCGAGGCGTTTGAATACGGCACTCCGCCGCATGGTGGCATTGCGCTCGGGCTTGACCGACTTGTCATGCTTCTTGCTGGGCGCACGAACTTGCGCGATACGATTGCTTTCCCGAAAACAGCAAGCGCAAGCTGCTTATTAACTGATGCACCGGGCGAAGTGAGCGAAAGCCAGCTTGAAGAATTGCATTTAGCGATCAAAACAGAAAATGTCAGTCGCGTGTAACGTGTGTCATGAAAAAGTAACAAGTCTGTTCATTGAAAAAGAAGAAAAAATGTGCTATGATACATTCAAGAATAGTCCTGATGTGTTCGTCGTATAACCTTATTGTTTTGACCGAACAATAAGTTATACGGGAGCTCGGAGTTTTCAAGCGGCGTACATGCCTCCATTTGAGGACGTGCAATGGTTGAAACAGAGCACCCACCTGCTGGGAGCGGGTTCAAAACGAAGGCATCGACGGCACGATTGGGACTTCCAACTCCGAATGAATCCCTTATGTGAAGCACATGCTTTACATAAGGGTTTTTGTTTTGTCAAGAAAAAATCCGATTGAAATACTTACTTTAATCGTGTAGGATAGTAGCGGTACAAAAATGATACATGTGATGGAGGGTGTCATGCTGCATCAGTTTTCACGCAATGAATTAGCGATTGGAAAAGAAGGATTAGAAAAGTTAAAACATGCAACCGTCGCTGTATTAGGAATTGGTGGAGTAGGTTCATTTGCTGTCGAAGCGCTCGCTCGTTCGGGAGTTGGTCGGCTTGTGCTCGTCGATAAAGACGATGTCGATATTACAAACATTAACCGGCAAATCCATGCACTTCTTTCAACAGTTGGCAAACCGAAAGTGGATGTAATGAAAGAACGTATTACGGACATTAATCCCGAATGCGAAGTGATTGCGCTGAAAATGTTTTATACGGAAGAAACGTATGAACAATTTTTTAGCTATGGCTTAGATTTTGTCATTGACGCTTCCGATACGATTACGTATAAAATCCATTTAATGAAAGAATGTTTAAAACGAAACATCCCGATCATTTCGAGCATGGGGGCAGCAAATAAAATGGATCCAACTCGCTTCCGCATCGCTGATATTTCTAAAACGCATACCGATCCAATCGCCAAAGTGATTCGGGCGCAACTACGGAAAGAAGGAATTAAAAAAGGAATTCCCGTCGTGTTTTCCGACGAAAAACCAATTATTATTCGCGAAGAAGTGCGCAAAGAAGTTGGCAACGACGAAGCGACAATCCGCAAGGCGAAAATGCCGCCGTCTTCGAACGCGTTCGTGCCGTCTGTCGCTGGACTGATTATGGCTTCTTACGTCGTTCGCGAGTTGTTAAAAGACGTAAAAATTTACCGAGTGGGGGAAGAGTAAGTAAACAGGGCTTGTCGAAATGGACAGCCCTGTTTTATTTGGAATAAAAATAAGTCGCAAGTCGTAAATAAAATAATCTGGGAGTACATGATGGAACCGTTTGGTTGGACAGTACGATAGAGAGTGGGGAGGTGAGGAAAATAGTTGAAAAAATACGCACAATCATTTATAGTCATAATATAACGACCGTTCAGTCATATTTATATAAAAACAAACGGTCAGTCTACATATGACAATAGAAAGGAAGGGAACGATGAATTTTTTAACACGGTTTAGCTTAAAAAATGCGGTTGCGGTGTTTATTATTTCATTTCTGCTTATTTTAGGAGGACTGTATTCTTTTTCATCTTTAAAGGTCGATTTATTGCCGAACATTGAATTTCCGCAACTATCGATTGAAGTCGTTTATCCAGGCGCTTCTCCGGAAGACATTAACGAGCAAGTTACTTCCAAGCTAGAAGAAAAATTTAAGTCGATAGAAGGCATTAAAAAAATGCAAAGCTCTTCTTATGAGAGTATCTCTATTATTAACCTTGAGTTTCCGTTCCATACCGATATGAAAGACATGGAACGGCAAGTTGATACAATCATTAAAGATACAAAACTTCCGGATAACGTGCAAACAAAAATTAATCGTTTTTCGTTTGGGACATTCCCTATTTTTAACATTTCGCTCTTTGCAAAACAAGGGGTTGATTTACAAAAAGTATTAGAACGGGATGTCATTCCAGAACTCAATAAAATTAACGGCATTAACTCTGTGTCGGTCGGTGGGATGAAAGAGGAAGTTGTGCAAATTACCATCGACAAACAAAAAGCAGCACGAGCAGGACTGACGTTATCACAAGTAAAAGACCAAATTAATGAAAAGTTTTTGTCGTTCCCAGCCGGGAATGTGAATACAGATACGTTACAAATTCCGGTGCGTGTGCAAGAAAAGCTCGATACTGTCCAAGCGCTTGAGAACATGACATTAACGTCGCCGATGGCACAAACGATGACACCGGCGTTCCAAGGCCGAGTGATGCAGGCTACGCCACTGCTAAAACTAAAAGACATCGCAACAATTGAAACGATTACAGACCAGCCGGAAAAAACACGTTACGATTTAAAAGAGTCATTGTCCATGGCAGTTACGAAAAAACAAGATGCCAACACGGTCGAAGTGGCAGACAAAGTGATTAAGGTATTAAACGCCCATAAAGATGAATTCCATTATGCGATTGGCTTTGATTCGGCAGAAGGAATTAAAAAGTCGGTGGAATCGCTTGTGCGGGAAGGATTGTTAGGCGCATTGTTTGCGTCGATTGCCGTGCTTGTCTTTTTACGGAATGTACGGGCAACGATCATTGCGATTATCTCTATTCCGCTCTCTTTAATTGTTTCGTCGATTTTCTTACACCGCTTAGATATATCGTTGAACGTGATGACGCTCGGTGGTATGGCGGTTGCCGTTGGTCGCGTTGTTGACGACAGCATCGTTGTCATTGAAAATATTTTCCGACGTGTGCGCAAATCGAAAACAGGCATGAACGATGAACTTGTGCAAGATTCGACGAAAGAAATTTTAAAAGCGATCACGTCTTCTACGATTACGACGGTCGTCGTCTTTTTGCCGCTCGGGTTTGTCGGCGGCATTACAGGTGAATTTTTCTTGCCATTTGCTTTAACGATTGTTTTTTCGCTCTTTTTATCCCTTATCGTCGCTGTTACAATTGTTCCAGTTTTAGCGAAATTTTCGTTTAAAAAAGTGCCTCCAGAAGAAAAAGAAGGCGCATTGCAACGGTTTTACGGGCGCGTCATTGCTTGGTCGCTAAATCATAAAGTCATTGTTTTAGCATTATCTGTCGTTCTTCTTGTCGGTTCGTTTGCCCTCGTTCCGAAGCTAGGGTTCACATTCTTGCCGAACGAAGAGCAAAAGACGCTTGTTGCTAGCATTGAACTGCCGTCCTCTACGTCGCTTGAAAAAACGAACGACGTGTCGTTGAAAATAGAAAAAATGTTTGCTAATCAAAAAGAAATTAAAGATGTGACAGCAGGTGTTGGAAGCCGCGATTTCCGCACAGGACTGAAACGGTCGAACCAAGCGAACTATTTCATTCGCTTAAAAGAAGGTGTCAACGTCACACGATTTATTAAAACGCTTGAGAAAAACATGCAATCGATTGTGGACGAAGAAGCAAAAGGAACAAAAGTCGGTGTGCAGGAGCTTAGCTCTGGTGGACCGCCTTCTAACAACGATGTCAATATCGACTTGTATTCAAACGATCTCGCATCATTGCAAAAAGCAGCAAAAGATGTAGAAAACTATATGAATAAGCGGAAAGATTTAAAATATGTAACAAACAACTTTGCCGATCACCAAAAGCAAGTCGTTGTCCAAATTGATCCAGCGAAAGCAGCGGAGTACGGCGTGTCTGGCTTCCAAGTGTTAGGGACGATTGCCGATGCAACGAGACCAGTTCAAGTGGGAACGCTCAAACTTGATGGAATTGATCGGACGGTGCAGTTGTCGTACGACAAAGGAATTGATTCTATTGATGCGTTAAAAAATACGCTTATTTTCACAAAGCGCGGTCTTGTTCCAGTTTCGGCGATTGCAGACGTGAAAGAAGTGGATACGTATACGTCGATTCAAAAATTAGATGGAAAAGTATTTGCTCGTGTATCCGCGCAAATTGTTGGCGATAATATTCAAAAAGTCACACAAGATGTTATCGACCATGTGAAAAAAGAGGTGAAGCTGCCGAAAGATGTTTCGTTTGAAGGAGGCGGTGGCAGCGATGACACAGTGGAAACGTTCCGCCAGCTTGGTTTAGCAATGATCGTAGCGATTGGTTTAGTGTATATTACGATGTTGATTACGTTCGGCAAGGCGAGAATTCCGTTCATTATTTTGTCCGCTTTAATTTTTGTGCCAATTGGTTCGTTACTCGGCTTGTATGTCGCTCATGAACCGATGTCAGTGAGCGTGATGATAGGGCTATTAATGCTGATTGGAATTGTGACGACAAATGCGATTGTACTTGTTGATCGGATCGGACAAAATCGTGAGCAAAAAGGAATGACAGTACGGGATGCCCTAATTGAAGCTGGAAAAACGAGATTGCGTCCGATTTTAATGACGGCGTTTGCGACGATTACATCGCTTATTCCATTGGCGCTCACGAAAGCGTCGGGAACGTTGATTTCGAAAGGTCTAGCCATTACGGTCATCGGTGGACTAACGTCATCGACATTGTTAACGCTTGTTATTATTCCGGTAATGTACGAACTATTTTTCTTCCGCCAAGTGAAAAAAGAACGAAGTGCATAAATGATAGGCTGGCTCAAATCGAGTCAGCCTCTTATGCTATAATAAACGAAGAAACTAGAGGTAAGGAAGGGACAACGTTGAGCAAAAAAGAAACGATCATTCAAGCAGCCATGAAATTGTTTGCCCAAAAAGGATACCATGCCACATCGATGCAAGAAATTGCCGAGCAAAGCGGAATGGCAAAAGGTTCGATTTACAACTATTTTAAATCAAAAGAGGAAATTGCCCTTTCTATTTTTCGTTATCATTACGAAATGTTGTTTCAAAAGTTAGAACAAGTAACAACCGACGACACGTTGTCTGCGCGGGAAAAATTTGAAAAACAACTGATGCTGCAAATTGAAGAGTTTGTGCGGCGAAAGGAGCTCGTCGGCATGCATATGGGGGAGCAAGCAGCGAAAATTAACGAGGAAGTACACCAACTTGTGTTTCGCATTCGCGCGCAAACGATTAATTGGTACAGAAAAGCGATTATTGATATATACGGGGAGAACGTGCGTCCATTTGCGCTTGATTGCGCGACGATGGTGAATGGGATGATGAAAGAGTATATGTTTTACATGGCAATCGAAAAAAAAAGAATTGCCTTACGCTGCGCTCGTACCGTTTATGTTGCGGCGGCTCGATGCGATTGTGGAAAGTTTTACTACAAACGATGCTCCGCTTTTAACCGATGAATTAATGCAAGACTACTTAAACGTCGAACAACATGAAAAAGAAAACGAACGAAAGCAAATTGTCGCGTATCTCGAGAACATGTTACAAGAGCTAAACAACGAATCGGTAAAACGTGACGTCGTTCATTCGATCAAGACGTTAAAAGAAGAGTTTTTGCGCCCTGACAACGCAAGAGAGTTTATGGCGGAAGCGCTATTAATGTATTTAGAAAAGCAACGCCTCCCGCATTGGCAAGAAGTAGCCGCTGCTATTCGTCGCTATTTTGCATAATAGTTCTCTGCAAAGGCAGAGAGCTTTCTATTTGGAGGTGAGAAAATGGCGCTTTTTTTGCAAGAACCGTTAGCTGTCCGCATGCGCCCGCGTACAATTGATGAAATCGTGGGACAAACACATATCATTGGACCGCATACGGCATTATACAAAATGATTCATAACGGCTATGTTCCATCAATGTTGTTATATGGAGAGCCGGGGGTTGGGAAAACGTCGCTGGCCTATGCGATTGCTGGAACGGTAAACCGCGAATTTTTTGCGTTAAATGCAACGACATCGGGGAAAAAAGAAATGGAGGAAATTGTCGCCACCGCCAAAATGGTCGGTAACGTCATTTTGTTTATTGATGAAATTCATCGTTTTAATAAGGCGCAGCAAGACTATTTGTTGCCGAACGTCGAAAGCGGGCTTATTACGCTGATTGGCGCGACGACAGAAAATCCGTTTCATGAAGTCAATCCAGCCATTCGTAGCCGTTGTGGGCAAATTAAACAGCTGAAGCGGCTAACATCAGAGGAAATCGTCGTGCTCTTAAAGCGAGCGCTACAAGACAAAACGCGCGGGTTTGGGGCGCTTTCGCTGGACATGGACGAACGATTTTTGCAGATGATTGCCGATGGAACAAATGGCGATGCCCGTTCTGCCCTTCAAGCGTTAGAGGCGGTCGTGTATGCTGCGCGGCAAAATGACGAACGGATTGTCGTCGATGAACAGCTAGTGCTAGATTGCATCGAAAAGAAAGGGTTTTCCCACGATAAAAAAGGCGATACGTATTATTCGCTATTGTCCGCCTTTCAAAAAAGCATTCGCGGCAGCGACGTCGATGCGGCGCTTCACTATTTGGCAAGGCTATTAGAAGGAGGGGACGTCGCGGCGATTTGCCGCCGGCTGCTTGTCATTGCATACGAAGATATTGGTTTGGCAAATCCGCTCATCGGTGTGAAAGTGAATGCTGCCATTCAAGCGGTCGAGCGGCTCGGGCTTCCGGAAGGGCGTATTCCGCTTTCCGTCGTCACGGTGGAGCTATGTCTTTCCGCAAAATCGAACTCCGCTTACAAGGCGCTCGACAAAGCGATTGCGGATGTACAAGCAGGGAAAATTGGCGACATTCCGATACACTTAAAAGATGCGCACTATGACGGGGCAAAAGTGCTCGGGTACGGCAAAGGGTATGTCTATCCGCATGACTATCCAAATAGTTGGGTTTCACAACAATATTTACCAAATGAATTGGAAGGAGTACAATATTACTCCCCGAAAGAAAACGGTGAGGAAAGGCATTATGCAAAAGTGTACAGCCGGCTACGTGAGTTAAGGCACAAGCAATGAAGGAAGCAAAAAAGTATGGTATAATGGTTTGCGATTGTTTCCTAGACGATGCGGTAGGGGG
This sequence comes from Anoxybacillus amylolyticus, assembly GCF_001634285.1. Lineage (GTDB taxonomy): Bacteria > Bacillota > Bacilli > Bacillales > Anoxybacillaceae > Anoxybacteroides > Anoxybacteroides amylolyticum. The sequence continues at coordinate 2,676,008 of NZ_CP015438.1, read as the reverse complement.
AATACGATGAAGATTTCAACAAAAGGCCGGTATGGGCTAACGATTATGATTGAATTAGCGAAAAAATACGGGGATCGCCCGATTTCATTAAAATCGATTGCGAATGCACATAACTTGTCCGAACATTACTTAGAACAGCTCGTATCGCCGCTTCGCAATGCTGGGCTTGTTAAAAGCATTCGCGGAGCGTACGGCGGATATGTATTAACGAACCATCCAGCAAAAATAACGGCTGGTGATGTCATTCGCGTATTGGAAGGACCGATTAGTCCAGTCGAAGGACTAGAGGAAGAAGAACCGGCAAAGCGGGAGCTATGGATTCGCATTCGCGATGCGGTGCAAGAAGTACTTGATAGCACTACATTGGAAGACTTAGCGAAATATAGCGACAGTGATAGTGAATCGTATATGTTTTATATTTGATCTAAGAACAAGCGTGTTGATTAACGATTAAAATCGAGTTGATATCGCTCTAGTTCGAACTTTTCTGCCGCGAACAAGGAACGCTTTGCGGGCAAATTTTCCCGCCGGCGTTTTTGTTCGCAGGAACGGCGTGGTAGGATTCTGTGGTTTTTCGGAAAACGTGATTGAAGAAAGGAGAATGGCGTTGGAACGCATTTATTTAGATCATGCCGCGACATCGCCAGCGCACCGAGCGGTCGTTGAGCGAATGGCAACGATCATGACGGAAGCGTTCGGCAATCCGTCAAGCATTCATTTTTTTGGCAGAAAAAGCCGCCAAGTGCTCGATGAAGCGCGTGAAACGGTTGCCAAAAGCATCGGAGCAAAACCGACAGAAATTATTTTTACAAGCGGTGGAACGGAAGCGGATAATTTAGCGCTCATCGGGACGGTGCTAGCCAACCGCCAGAAAGGTCGCCATCTGATCACGACGGCGATTGAGCATCATGCGGTGTTGCATGCGTGCCGTTATCTCGAAAGCGAAGGATTTGAAGTGACGTATTTGCCTGTCGATGAACGCGGAAAAATATCGCTCGCGGATTTACAGCGCGCCCTTCGTGATGACACGATCGTCGTATCGGTAATGTTCGGAAATAATGAAACAGGGGTGTTGCAGCCGATTGAAGCGATCGGGCAGCTATTAAAAGATCATCCCGCATATTTTCATACAGATGCCGTTCAAGCGTACGGGCTTGTGCCGATCGATGTGAATGAATTAGGGGTTGACCTTTTATCAGTTTCTGCTCATAAAATTAACGGACCAAAAGGGGTCGGCTTTTTATATGCGCGCGAGCACGTGAAGCTTATGCCGCGAGCATTCGGCGGCGAGCAAGAACGAAAGCGCCGCGCGGGGACGGAAAACGTTGCCGGCGTTGCCGGGTTCGCAAAAGCGGTCGAAATTGCGCAAGAAACGATGGCAACAAAGCAAAGCGAATACCGAGCATGGAAAGCAAAAATGCTCGCTATTTTTGCAGAGAGTGGCGTTCGCTACGACATGAACGGCGACGAAGAAATGAGTTTGCCGCACATTTTAAACGTCACGTTCCCAGGGACAAACGTCGAATCGATGCTTGTCAATTTAGATTTAGCAGGCATTGCTGCGTCAAGCGGCTCGGCATGCACGGCTGGTTCAATTGATCCGTCGCACGTGCTCGTTGCGATGTTTGGCAACAACTCTGACCGCATTCGCTCCTCGATTCGCTTTAGTTTTGGGCTTGGCAATACGGAAGCACAAATTGAAAAAGCCGCTTACGAGACGGTGAACATCGTCAAACGGTTAACAAATGGGAGATGAGCATTGTGAAGAAAGCACCAAAAGATATACGCGTCGTTGTCGGCATGTCGGGAGGAGTAGATTCTTCCGTTGCAGCGCTTCTTTTAAAGCAACAAGGCTATGATGTCATCGGCATTTTTATGAAAAATTGGGACGACACCGATGAAAACGGCGTATGTACGGCAACGGAAGATTACGAAGACGTCATGCGCGTTTGCAACCAAATCGGCATTCCATACTATGCCGTTAATTTTGAAAAACAATATTGGGAGAAAGTGTTTACGTATTTTCTCGAAGAATATAAAGCCGGGCGAACCCCTAATCCGGATGTGATGTGCAATAAAGAAATCAAGTTTAAAGCGTTTTTAGAGCATGCGCTGTCGCTTGGTGCGGACTATTTAGCGACTGGGCATTACGCGCGCGTTGCGTACCGCGATGGGGAATATAAAATGTTGCGCGGCATCGATGCAAACAAAGACCAGACGTATTTTTTGAACCAGCTTGGCCAAACGCAGCTTGCAAAAGTCATGTTTCCGATTGGGGAATTAGAGAAAGCGCAAGTTCGCGAAATGGCGAAAGCCGCCAACCTTGCGACAGCCAATAAAAAAGACAGCACGGGTATTTGCTTTATCGGTGAGCGTGATTTTAAGCAGTTTTTAAGCAACTATTTGCCGGCGCAGCCAGGGCAAATGCAGACGTTGTCTGGCGAAGTAAAGGGAAGACATGATGGCGTCATGTATTATACGATTGGGCAGCGGCACGGACTTGGCATCGGTGGCAGCGGCGAGCCGTGGTTTGTCGTTGGGAAAAACGTGAGAGAAAATATTTTATACGTCGCCCAAGGATTTGATAACGAACTGCTCTATTCAGACTCGATTATTGCGACAAACGTGAACTGGGTATCTGGAAAAATCCCAGCAGAGCCGCTCAAATGCACAGCGAAATTCCGCTATCGTCAGCCAGATACGGGCGTAACCGTTCATGTCATCGACAATACGACCGTAAACGTCGTATTCGACCATCCTGTAAGGGCGGTTACTCCAGGACAAGCGGTTGTTTTTTACAACGGTGAAGAATGTCTAGGCGGCGGCACGATCGACCAAATTTTCCGCAATGGCGAAAAACTTTGGTATGTTGGGTAAATGAATCATAAAACCTCAACTCTTGGCAGAGTTGGGGTTTTGTATATGATATAATGAGGAGTGAAGAAAATGGAAAACAAAAATACGCTTGGAATTCAATATATGCGGGACGGAAACTATGAAGAAGCGGTAAAATGTTTTCATGAGGCGATTGAAGAAAATCCTAACGACCCCGTCGGCTACATTAATTTCGGGAACGTGTTAGCGGCGGTTGGCGAGGAAGAAAAAGCGATTCGCTTTTTTGAAAAGGCGCTTGCGCTTGATGAGCAGGCAGCGACGGCGTATTACGGGCTCGGTTCGATTTATTACAACCGACAGCAGTTTGCGAAAGCAAAAGACATGTTTGAACAGGCGGTGCAAAAAGGGCTGAACGACAGCGACGTCTTTTTTATGCTCGGCATGTCGCTTATGTTTTTAGAACAGCCGCGGCTTGCTTTGCCGTATTTGCAGCGCACGGTAGAGTTGAATACACGCGATGTCGAGGCGCTGTTTCAATTGGGGCTTTGTTTGGCACAACTCGAGTTTGTCGACGAAGCGATAGGCTATTTTGAACGGACGATTGCGTTAGATGAACAGCATGCAGACGCCTGCTATAACTTAGGGGTGGCGTATGCATATAAAGATGAGGTGCAAACCGCGCTTGAATGGTTTACAAAAGCGCTTTCGATTCAGCCGGATCATTTATTAGCAGGACATGGAAAAAAGCTGATAGAAAAAGTGCTCGGACAACGATAAAAGGTAGGGATTCCCATTGCAACAACAAGGATCGTTTGCCTTAGACGAAAAATCGTTTATTAAAGGAACACATATCGTCACGATTTTTCATAACGAAAGCAATTTGTATTCGGTCGTGCGCATTCGTGTCGAAGAAACGAACGAGGCATACAACGAGGAAGAAGTCGTTGTTACTGGTTATTTTCCGCGCATGCACGAACAAGAGACATATGTGTTTTACGGTTCGTTTAAGGAACATCCGCGCTTTGGGCGGCAATATGTCGCCGATTATTTCCGCAAAGACGTTCCACATACGAAAGAAGGCGTCATTCATTATTTGTCGAGCGATTTGTTTAAAGGAATTGGCAAAAAGACAGCGGAAGCGATCGTCGAGGCGCTCGGCGAGCAGGCGATTTCCGTTATTTTAGCCGACCCGGACGCGCTTTCGAAAGTGCCAAAGCTATCGAAAGCAAAAGCGAAAGAACTGTACGAAACATTAAAAGCGCACCAAGGGCTTGAGCAAATTATGATCGCGCTCTCAAGGCTTGGCTTTGGTCCGCAGCTATCGATGAAAATTTATCAAGTATACCAAGACATGACGCTTGATGTTATTCAAAAAAATCCGTACCAGCTTGTCGAAGACGTCGAAGGCATCGGATTTGTCCGTGCGGACGAGCTAGGGCATCAGCTTGGCATTTCCGGCCGCCATCCAGACCGCATTCGCGCTGCTTGTTTGTACGTATTAGAAAACGATTGCTTGCAGGAAGGGCACGTTTATTTAACAAAAGCACAGCTATTAGTAAAGGTAAAAGAGCTATTAGAAGCAAAGCGCGACGAAGCCGTGCCGGAAGAAAATATCGTCCATGTGTTGTTGATGTTGACCGAAGAAGGCAAGCTAATGAACGAAGATGATAAATATTATATTCCGTCGCTTTATTTTGCCGAAAAAGGAATTGTCACGAACGTGAAACGACTGTTGCAGCAAACGGTAACATCGTTTCCAGAGTCGGAATTTTTATTGGCGCTTGGGGAACTCGAGGAGCGCTTGTCCGTTCAATACGCCCCGCGGCAAAAAGAAGCAATCCAACAAGCACTTTCTTCCCCGCTCTTTATTTTAACAGGCGGACCTGGAACAGGGAAAACGACGGTCATTAAAGGAATCGTCGAAATTTTTGCCGAGCTGCACGGCCTTTCGCTTGATGTCAATCGCTACAATAAAGACAATCCGTTTCCGATTATATTGGTTGCCCCCACTGGAAGAGCGGCAAAACGAATGGGCGAGGCGACCGGGTTACCGGCGGTGACGATTCATCGCTTGCTTGGATATAACGCGGCAGAAGGGTTTACGCACGATGAAGACGCACCGATTCAAGGGAAGTTGCTCATCGTCGATGAAATGTCGATGGTCGATACGTGGCTGTTAAATCAACTGTTAAAATCACTTCCTGACGGGATGCAAGTCATTTTTGTCGGCGATGAAGATCAATTGCCGTCGGTTGGACCGGGACAAGTGCTGAAAGATTTGCTAAAGACAAATGTCATCCCGACCGTTCGCTTGACGGATGTGTATCGGCAGGCGGAAGGATCGTCGATTATTGAACTCGCCCACCATATGAAAAACGGACAACTTCCGCCAGATTGGGCTGCGCCGAAAGCGGATCGTTCGTTTATTCGCTGCCATGCAGGGCAAGTCGTCGATGTCGTAAGGCAAATTGCCGATAACGCGTGGAAAAAGGGCTATTCCGTCAAAGATATTCAAGTATTGGCGCCGATGTACCGCGGACCTGCCGGCATCGACCGGTTAAATGAGGCGCTGCAAGAACTGTTCAATCCGAAAACAGAGAAAAAACGCGAACTGTCGGTAGGCGACACCGTGTACCGGATTGGCGATAAAGTGTTGCAGCTTGTGAATCAGCCGGAGCAAAACGTGTTTAACGGGGATATTGGTGAAGTCGTCGCCATCTTTTATGCGAAGGAAAATGTCGAAGAACAAGATTTAGTCGTCGTGTCGTTTGATGGGAATGAAGTGACATATACGAGGCAAGATTTAACGCAAATTACGCATGCGTATTGCTGCTCTGTTCATAAGTCGCAAGGAAGCGAATTTCCAATCGTCATTTTACCTGTCGTCAAAAGCTACTATCGAATGTTAAGGCGGAATTTATTATATACCGCGGTGACGCGAAGTAAAAAATTTTTAGTTTTATGCGGTGAGGAAGAGGCGTTTAAGATGGGAGTTGCCCGCTACGATGACAGTGTGCGGCAAACGACGCTCGCGGAAAAGCTGATACAAGCCGTTCAGCCGTTTGAAGAAGGCGAGCTTCCGCTTGATGATGCGAACATCGGAATGGAAAACGTTTCACCGTATGACTTTATGAGCGAAGGGATAGGATAATGATAGTCGCACATGATTGGTCACGTTCCTCACCATATGTATAGATATTGAAAAGTTTGCCAAAAATAATGGTAAAACGGAAAGAGGAGCGTGCCTTTTTGTGCTGAAATGTCCTAATTGCCAAAGCAAAGATTTAGGGAAAATTGGGGTCAATCAATATTATTGCTGGAATTGCTTTATCGAACTTTCGGTTCATAAAGGAATGATTTACACACATCAAGTCGAAGAAGACGGAACGCTTAGTTCGTTAGATGATTTATTTAGCGAGCAAGAACGGACGCTTTCGTCATAACAAGAGGGGGATTGACGATGAACCGCACGATGACATCGCTCGTCGCCATCGGTTTAGGCGTTGCCGCCTACCAAATGGCTCGCCGCAATGGCGGAATGAACATGCGCAACATACGAAAAATGGGCCGCCAGCTCATGCGCTCATTTACGTAACAAAACACGGCATCCTAATCATAGGGTGCCGTTTTTGTGTGTGCTAGGCATGTCTATCAACTTGGCAGTGAAAGTCCGCTATGGGAGTTAGGGAATCATTTATATAATACCATAGATTGTAAATCATTAAGGGAGCGTCCTGTCACGATTGAACCGCAGCTGTCATGATTCAACTTCCTTCCCCCTATAACTTGGGTGACAAGGGATTCATCAGCAGCGAATTGCCAAAAAATTGTATGAAGAGTACCAAATTGCCTTCTGGACTCCATCTCGCAAAAACCAGAAACACCGCCCATCGGCATCATGGGAGATAGCTCAAACAAAAACGTAAAGCCATAGTGTTCTCTGTCTTCGTCGACCAGTATCGGATCACAGAAATTCGTGCCAATTCGATTGTAGGGTTTGAGGCGGCACTAGATGACATATTGTTGGCGTATTCGCTTGTGACACTTGGGCTAGTTGAGCGTTAGGGGGCAACTAGCACCACGAGTTCAGGTAAAATATTTATTTATAAATAAAAGGCTCTTCACCAAAAGTTGTGCTTGATTTTTTAAAGACAAACATGATAGCAATGTTGCTCAAAGAGATGTGTGGTATACAAAGGAAAAAGCGCTGTTTTAGTTTTCTTTATCATGATAGTCTTTCTTTTTCAAGTACACTTTGTGGTGAAGATCCAATTTTAATTAAAACACTTAATTTAAGGAACATTTATAGAGGGAGGGATTAAAAATGTTCAAAAAGATGTCTTTCATTCTTGTAAGTTTTTTATTAACTACAGTATTACCATGGAGTGCTTTAGCTAACCAAAGTCATCCAACTACTGATAACCTATCTCCCGACAATCAAGTGAAGATTTTGTTGACAAAACAAGAGTATGAAGAGTTAAAGATGAAAAATAAGTTACCGAACGAGCCAATCCAAGTTGTAGAGAGTAAAGATAGAAATCTTGAACTCCCAGAGGGCGCATTTCTTGTAAAGGATGCATTATACACTACTGATTACGGTAAGAAACTAATTCAGGAATTCGGAGAAGATTTAACAAAAGAACAACAGATTAACGATAATATTAAAATCATTACAAAAGTTGAATTTAAGTACTATAAAATGCCTACCAATCAAGGCTTGGAACTATCCTTTACGGATAAGCTCAAAAACTTTATAGCCCCTAAAAGCGTGTGCAGCGGGGTGTACAACTGTTGGTAGAATCGATCAAACAAGAACTGATTATTACGTGGTAGGCGGTATAACAGAGGCAACACAAAAATTACGTGTCATCCTAGACGAATATAAGAACTCGGGATTGTCCTACTTTAAACATCCTGTATCAATAGAAGGTACCTGGTGGAGAATTGATGGGCAGTACTTATGTAAATTAGCACGTTATTCCGGAACAAAATGGCCATTTTTTTGCAAATTCAAACGGGTTTTTGCGCGTTAATCCAGCAAAAATCTGGAGTATTGTGCAAATTTCCTCCCTTCTGTTTACAGAAAAACATTTTGGTGGCTTGACATGGAGCCTCTGTGGACATGTTTTCTAGCGAAAGGGGCGAGCAGGAGCCCTTGTTTCGCTAGGCAACTAGCCTAACATGTCCGCCACTCCATGTAAAGCCCGTGCTTCTGATTTTGTAAGTATATTCCAATCTGAAATAATTAGCTAATGTGCAAAACAAATAATTTGCAAATTTACAGTACTTATTTAAGGATGCATTTTTCAATGTAGATGTGATCGGAACAACTTGCTCAAGTGGTAATCTAACTAAAGATACCGAAAGCAGTCCATTTATCCCTGGATTTAAAGATACCAATAACTCATACACTTATGTTTGGAATGCCGATTATCTCAATTGGGCTCCCTATAGAGAAAGCGATGATGCTGCTACAAAAGACTCATTATATTCGGCTCTTTGGCGAGGCACTAGACAATTGACAACTCTCTCTTCTGTATATGGTACTTTTCAATAAAACATCCATGAGCAAGTTTTGCACACCACCCAAGTATGAAAACAACCGCTCGTGAATCCGTTAGTTTCATAGAAAAATCGAAGGGTTGCCTAGATCAGCTTGCGGGTTCACCCTTTTGATGGAGGACAAAAAAATGAAAAGCAAATACTTTTGGATTCTGCCGCTTATTTGTTCAATAATTCTCTTTTGTCAACTCAAAAGCCAGCATAATGTTTATAACGTTCTCAGTCAAGCGCCAACATGGGATGACGTCAACCCATTCGTTCTTTTTTGGTATCATAATTCCTCTGTTGTAGTAGGTGTTCTTATTATCATTTCCATGCTTATCGTTTTCCGGTCTCCTGCTTGGTCAACGATCCTTTTTCTTGTACTCCCAATAAGTTTAGCCCTGTATCAAAAACTGTTACTATTTCTTGTTTGGATTTACGATGATCAAATGCAATTCGTTTTGAAAATCTTCCTGACTGTTATCGTTCTGACATTGTCAGCGGCTAGAATTAGAGTGATAAAAGCGGCTATACAGAAACTCATTGCTCATTAGACGGTCGCTAATGAACTTGAATATTTTCGTGAACAGCGGCACTTTGATCAAGCACGTGTCGAATGGCGGCATGAACATGCGCTCATTCACGTAGAAAACAGCACCCCTCTAGAAGGCCGGTGAAAAAGTACACTCTAAAGCAGGGATTTACGGGGCTTATGTCGAAAAAGGAGGAAAAATCGTTGGAATGGAGCGTGAATGGATCATGAAAGCCCCCAAAAACCCTTCGACCCAGCCTCGGTTGTTTCAAGTCATCGACATGGAGGACCTGGTTCCCCCACATCATATCCTGCGCCAAATCAACGAAGCGGTTGACTTTTCCGTCATTCACGATTGGGTGGCTCCCCTGTACACGGAAAAAACGGGTCGCCCGGCGGCGGATCCGGAACGGCTGCTTCGCCTGATGCTGCTCTCGTATTTGTTTGATCACTCCGAGCGGGAGTTGTATGAGATCCTCCCGATGCATGCCGGATACCTGTGGTTTTGCGGTCTTGACTTTGAATCCGTGCTCCATCCCGACCCGCATCATCCCACGCTTCCGGATCGAACGACGCTCGTGAAAACACGGAAACGCTGGCGTCAACACGGAATCTTTGATCGGCTGATGACCTACGTGGTGGACCAGTGCATCGCGGCGGGGCTGGTCTCTCCGGATGTCCATGCGGCGGCTGATGGCACCCAAGTGCGGGCGAATGCTTCGATCCACAGCTTGCGGGAGATCAAGCTCGCTCCGGTGGAAACGTTGGAAGACTACCTGGCCCGCACCGCTCGGGAAGATGAACAGACCGAGTCCCCGGAGGCTGACCGGGATCCCGATGACGATCCGCCTTCTCCGTCTCCCCAATCAGGAGAGCGCGCCCATGCCGAAGAACGAGGAAACTTCCGTGGAACCACGTTTTCCAATCAAACCCATCGAAGCGTGACGGATCCGGATGCTCGGTTGTACAAGAAAGGCAAAGGGCAGGAAGCGTATCCTCGGTATTTGGTGCACGATGTCATCGATGTCCGGTCACGCGTCATTTTATCTCGAAAAGCGAGCGTGGCCACCGGAACGGCGGAACGGGAGACGAGTTTGGAGCAGCTGGCTTCGATTCGATTCCGCCACCCGTCGATCACGATCCGGACCTTGTCCGCGGACAAAGCATATGGCACCACGGAGTATTTGGAAGCGCTCTTCGCCCAAGGCATTACGCCGCTCGTGTCGCTGCGCCGCAAGGAGATGGAGGAGATTCCAACCTGGAAGCGCCGGGCGAAGGATCCCGCTCAGGAAGCACAACGCCAGGCGAAAGTCCGAGAAGTTCAGATTCGCAACCAAGCGAGGCTCATTCAGCAACAGGGCGGTTATCGATCTATTCAAGCCCTTCGCACGCGTTGTGAGCATGTGTTCGCCGAAGGGAAGGAATGTCATGGGCTGGACCGGGCCCGAAGCCGGGGCCTGGACGCCATGGAAGAACAGGCGCTGTTGACCGCCGTCGTGCAAAATCTGAAGCGATTGTGCCGGTTTCGAAAAAAACGAGGGGGGACCGGCTCTTTGGCGTGCGCAAAAACGGAATTTGGAGCAGGAAGTCCTGCTCGTCCTCCCGTCCTTTGGCGCCAAATGGCGGGGAGAATGGTCTCCAAAATTCGACATGAGGGAAGTCTATGCCCCATTAATTCACCGGCCTTCTAGGTGCCGCTTTATAATGTGAATGGTTGTATAAGTGATAGTCACAACATCAAAGCTCACCAACAGTCATTTTCTAATTAGGGAACTTTTCATAAAGAGTATCGCATAAAAAGCAAAAACAATCCATATTACAAAAGTTATAAAATTAAAAATATTACCTATTAGTGCACTTTCATCGAATCTTAATTGAACCTCCTCATTTAGAAAACTTATTACAGTCGCAATAACGAGCCATATAAATCCCTTAGTAGCAGGTTTATTTTTTTCTTTGGATTTAAACAAATTGGAATTCCTCCCTTAGGTACTATGTGTGTGTTTAATTTTAAACAAAAACTTCAACAAATATAGACACTTTCAAATTTTTAAATTTTAAGATATGCTAACAGGCGTGTTGATTAACCATTAAAAACCAGTTGACATCGCTCTATTCCTAGATTTTCTGCCGTATGATTCTGTTTTTTGGTAAAATAATGGATAATAAACACTCATGATATGCTAATTCTAATTATCTAAATAAAACGCCCATGAACCAGCATTTCTTGTCAACCAAGCGTGGAAATAACCAATTGTGAATCCGTTACTTTCACCGAAAAATAGTGGATAGTTAGTTTTCGTATTCCCAATTAAATAATGTTAAAAAACAAAGATAACGTCAAGAGTTTTGTTGTACTTTTTGCGATGTCGACATTTTTTCAAAGGATAGCGTACCACTCGATGGTTCTCTTCCTGCGCTCCCTTCACATCCTTCTTTTGTTGTTCTATATCCATCGATATTTTCCATTATACAAAGTAAAAAAGAGTCATCAACATAACATATACTTGACGAATGATACTTTTTCCTGAACAAGGATGTGAAAAAATCATTGATTTGCTGATTCTTCCTCACAAGCATTAGTAGAGCATGTTAAAAAATTAAGCACAAATTTTGATGAAAAGCCATTTTATTGTATAATAACTATCAAGAGATTATTGTAAAAAAAACAAAAATTTTTCTGAAGGGGGATTTTCATGTTATGGGAGCAATAATCTATGACTCTGCAAAAAACGGAGCATACGTAAAGAGTATATATAGGTTCAGATTAATTTTCCGACATAGCAACCTGTCCGATGCGTTGGAGCACTTTTTCTGGAAACTCAGAAAGGTACTCTAAGAACGAAACAATCGATTCTCGTAACTCTTTTCGACTAGGATGAAACCGATTGGCAATGACACTCTCTTTCAGCCAGCCCCAAATTCGTTCAACTAAATTTAAATTCGGCGAATAAGGGGGTAAGAATACAAAAGTTAACTGTTCTTCGTGCTCCTGTAAAAAAGGCTGAAGGACTTTGGCATGATGAATTTTTGCGTTATCCAAGACCATCACCACATGTTTATCTGGATATTGGTTCAATGTGTATTGGAGAAACTGCAGAAAAGCCTGTGCATTACATTGGTCCGTTTCCATACAGAGAAATTCACCCGTTTCGATATTCACACCGCCTAATAAGCTGACTGTTGCGTGGTGTCCGTACGTAGGAATTTGTTTTTGGCGCCCTTTGACACTCCATGTGGCCCGAAGAGCTTGATAGTCCCGAATATGACTTTCATCTTCATAGATGATGACTGTGTTGTCGGGCAAGTTTTTTTTTATGACTGTAGATGAGCAAAATCGATAACATAAATTTACATTGAGACAAAAAAGAAGACATGAACCCGATTCCTTGGTTAGAATAGATGTGCTACCAACCATTCACACAAGGAGGTTCATGTCTCATGAATAGATTAGCACATCATCAAGGAATCCACAAGTTTTTCACGACGTTGGGGTTGGCGCTTTATTTCTCGAAACCTGTGATGAAGCATCTCGTTCATATCGTGGATGCGATGGTGACGAAAGGTTTTTCGGGAACGTTGACCGATCTACATCATGGGAGTTTTCATCCGAACCATCGCACGACACTGAGCCATTTTTTCACGAAAAGTCCGTGGGATGAAGAGACATTGCTCCGCAAACTCCAGCAGTGGATGCTTCATCGTGTCGAACGCATCGCCAAACAGAAGAATCAACCCATTTTTGTTTCCATCGATGATACGATTTGCCAAAAAACGAAGCCTTCGTCACGGGCAACATGCGCTATTCAAGGGTGTGATTGGCATTATTCTCACACAGAGAAAAAATCGATTTGGGGGCATTCTCTCGTTTGGCTCATGGTTCATACGATGACTCAAGCGTTTCCGTTTGCTTTTCGCCCCTACGACAAGGAGGCTGGAAAAAGCAAAGGAAAACTCGCGATTGAGATGCTTTCTTCTTTGGATGTGAGTCGTCCTGTTTATGTACTGATGGACTCTTGGTATCCATCGAAAGCACTCGTGGAAGCCTGCTTGAAAAAAGGGTTCCACGTCATCGCGATGCTTAAGACGAACCGGATTCTCTATCCGAAAGGCATCGCCATCCAAGCGAAGCAGTTTGCCCGCTATCTCGAACCGAATGACACCCGCCTCGTCACGGTGGGAGAAGAGCGCTATCGCGTCTATCGTTACGAAGGAGCGCTCAACGGTCTCGATGATGCGGTGGTGCTACTTGTTTGGAAAGCCGATCAACCGATGACACCGGAACATCTTCATTGCGTCTTGAGCACCGATTGGGAGCTAAGCGACGAAGACATCTTGCGCTACTATGCCGAGCGTTGGTCGATCGAATGTTTTTTCCGTCAAGCGAAAGACCAGCTGAAACTCGATGGGTACCGCGTTCGTCATCATCGAGCGGTGAAACGTTACTGGATCTTGGTGCAGCTTGCTTACGTGTACAGCCTATTCGAGTCTAACAGCGATTTTTCGGATGGGCTCGATCTCCTGCGCAAGAGAAAAGGACATAGCCTCGTGGAGTTCATTTACCATGCAGCGAAACAAAATATTCCCATTGATACCGTGAAAAAACAGCTCCACGTGGCATAAGGGGTACCCTGTTTGTCTCTTTTACATGGTAATTATTGTAATTGAAATTGCTCAACTACAGTTTATGAGTTCTATTTCTTGTTGAAACTCTTTTTGTTTTTGAGGATTCGCCCGTTTGAGAGTATACGTAGGGCGTGTATAGCGAAATCCCCATCGGTGGAGCATATCGCAAATCCCACCGCGAGACATGGTGACAGAAAATTTCTCTTCTAACACATGTTGAATGATTCGTGTATTCCAGCTGGTCTCGATGCCGTATCCTTCATCGGCAGGGGTGCTTTCTTCCAACATCTTTCTTAATTCGCGTTCTTCGTCTGGAGACAGGTACGGCTTTCTACCCGGGGCGTAATGGCGTTCTAATAGCGCATCCATGCCACCTTGATTAAACTTTTGAACGTAAATCGAAACGGTTTCGCGATGGAGGTTCAAAAGCTCAGCGACTTGGATTCCTAAGTAGCCTTGCATAATGAGACGAATCACTGCCATTCGTTTCGCCATGTTGGCATTTTTCATTCGGCGTTCCTGTTCTTGAAGACGTTCGATGGTCCAACCATGATCGTTCGTAATTTGTAATCCTTTTTTCTTCATTCTTCATCCGCTCCTTTGATTGACTCGTTTAGGAGCAGTATAGACAAGAATACAGGTTGATTAAACGTGTCGGAATTTCAAACTGAATTTATATAGTTAGTTCCTATAGTAATACTTGGTCAAAACAAACCAGTAGCCCTAAAACAGAAGTTTCGGGACATGTGGTCGAGGCAGGATATAGTAAAGGAAAAACAAGCGCAAGTGTTAAAGTTATGGGAGCATCAGCTTCTGTTGGAGTTAAAACAGGAGGAGAAGCTTATTTGGCTAAATATGAAGCAAGTACAACAATAAAAATACCGTTTACCAATAAAAAAATCACAATAAGTGGAGAGGCTTCTATCGGATTCAGTGCAGAGGTAGAATTTGATGTAAAAAAGGCAAGATTCGGTGTAAAATATGGTAACGGAGTAGGTTTAGGTGTTACCTTTGATATTTCTAAATAACTAAATTTTGTAATAGAAGGTGAACATATGAGGAGTCATCGTGATTGGCTACCTATTGGCTCTGTTGTCATGTTGAAAGGATACGAGTCTAAACTAATGATTTACGGAAGAAATCAAATGAGAAATGGTTTGGAAAAATTCGATTATGTCGCATGCCATTATCCTCAAGGAAACATTTCTTCAAACTATAACGTTTTTTTTAATAAAGACCAAATTGAAAAAGTTTTATTCAAAGGTTTTATCGACGAAGAAGAAAGGATATTGCGCTTGCAACTTTAATTTCGACAAGGGACTGTCCAAAAAAGATAAAGCCATTGTTGTTGTGCCTGTCACCTATCGAACCATTCACATTAAAAAACAGCACCTAGAGGGGTGCTGTTTTTTGCATAATTATCCGCCAATCCTCCACACTAATGTGTAGGAGGGGTGTCTGTGCAAAATGAGCAATGGCGCTTTTTTATTCGCGTGACGAAAGTGTTGCTTGTCGTTGTGTTAGTTTATTTCATTATGAGGGTGAAAGAGTTTTGGCTGCCGGCGTTACGCGTGCTAGGCACCGTGTTAACCCCGTTTGTGCTTGGGGCGTTTATCGCGTATTTGTTGCATCCAGTCGTGGAATATCTCCACGCCAAAGGATGGCCGCGGGCGCTGGCAATTTTACTTATTTACGTTCTTTTTTTCGGCGGAATCGGCTATGGAGCGTACAAAGGCATCCCGATTTTTCTCAAACAGCTGCAAGACATGACAGAAAGTTTGCCGCTGCTTGTCGATACATATAAAGGATGGACAGACAAAATTCATGACGGCACTGCCGCTTGGCCGAAACAGATCCACCAACGCGTCGAAACGACAATTCTCGAAATCGAGGCGCTATTAGGACTATGGATAGCCAAAGCGGTTACAAGCGTCAAACATGTGTTAAATTCCGTTCTCGTGTTTTTACTCGTCCCATTTATCGCTTTTTATTTGTTAAAAGATATCGAACGCATCAAAAAAGCGGCCTGGGAATGGACGCCAAAAAAATGGCGAAATGAGGGGATTGCGTTTTTAAAAGATGTCGATAAGTCGCTTGGCAGCTACGTTCGCGGTCAGCTTCTCGTCTGCGTTTTGGTCGGAAGCGTCGCCGCCCTTTCGTTTTGGATAGCTGGCATGAAGTACGCGCTACTATTAGGGATTATCGTCGGGGCGACGAATGTTATCCCGTATTTCGGACCGATTATTGGCGCTATTCCTGCCGCTTTGTTAGCCGCTACCGTCTCGTTAAAAATGGTGCTCATTGTCCTTGCGATTATTTTTGTTTTGCAATTTATCGAAGGAAACGTCCTTTCTCCGCTCATCGTCGGCAAAAGTTTGCATATGCATCCGCTTGTCATTATGTTTTCCCTTTTTCTTGGCGGGGAAATTGCTGGAGTTGTCGGGATGATGATCGCTGTCCCGCTCGTTGCCATTGTCAAAGTTGCCTTTTTGCACGGAAAAGAACGCTTCCGTACACATTGACAATCAAAGGGAGCTTGTCTATAATCTGTGTGAAAAGGTTTATACATCAACGCAATGACGGATCGAGTATGTTACAGTCCATCTTAAAGCGCTTTCGGCGCACAGAGAGGAATTTCCGCGGCTGAAAGAAATTCCAGATGAAGGGTAACAGAACGCTAATCCGGAGTGCAGGCAAACCCTGCCGACGAAGCCACGTTACGGCGGTTGAGGTGATGGACGTTTTGTCCATAAACAGGGTGGTACCGCGAGCAAGCTCTCGTCCCTGAGCAGGGATGGGAGTTTTTTTATATTTTTAAGGGAGGAAGGAAACGTGAAAAAGCTAACATCTGCTCAAGTACGTCAAATGTTTTTAGACTTTTTTAAAGAAAAAGGTCACGCAGTTGAGCCGAGCGCGTCGCTTATTCCAATTGACGACCCATCGTTGTTATGGATTAACAGCGGTGTCGCAACGTTAAAAAAATATTTTGATGGCCGTGTCATTCCGGACAACCCGCGCATTTGTAATGCGCAAAAATCGATTCGCACAAACGATATTGAAAACGTTGGAAAAACGGCGCGCCATCACACGTTTTTTGAAATGCTCGGAAACTTTTCAATCGGTGACTATTTTAAGCGCGAAGCCATTCATTGGGCATGGGAGTTTTTAACGAGCGAAAAATGGATCGGCTTTGATCCGAACCGTCTTTCTGTTACGATTCATCCAGAAGATGAAGAAGCGTTTGACATTTGGCATAACGAAATTCGTTTGCCAGAAGAACGAATTATTCGTTTAGAAGGAAATTTCTGGGATATTGGAGAAGGCCCAAGCGGTCCAAATACAGAAATTTTCTACGATCGCGGGGAACAATTCGGCAACGATCCGAACGATCCTGAATTATATCCTGGCGGAGAAAACGAACGTTATTTAGAAGTATGGAACCTCGTCTTTTCTCAATTTAACCATAACCCTGACGGCACGTATACGCCGCTTCCTAAGAAAAACATTGATACAGGCATGGGGTTAGAGCGGATGTGCTCGATTTTACAAGACGTGCCGACAAACTTCGATACGGATTTATTTATGCCGATCATTCGTGCAACCGAGCAAATTTCTGGCGAGCAATACCGTACGGATACCGAAAAAGACGTAGCATTTAAAGTGATTGCCGACCACATTCGCACTGTCACGTTTGCAATTGGAGATGGCGCCCTTCCGTCGAATGAAGGACGCGGCTACGTCTTGCGCCGCTTATTGCGCCGTGCTGTCCGCTATGCGAAAAAGTTGAACATTAACCGTCCGTTTATGTACGAATTAGTGCCGGTTGTCGGCGAAATTATGGTCGACTATTATCCTGAAGTGAAAGAAAAAGCACAATTTATTCAAAAAGTCATTAAAAACGAAGAAGAGCGCTTCCATGAAACGTTAAACGAAGGCCTTGCGATTTTAGCGAGCGTCATCGAAAAAGAAAAACAACGTGGCAGCGACACGATTAACGGTGAAGATGTATTCCGTTTGTACGATACGTACGGCTTCCCGGTTGAATTAACGGAAGAGTATGCAGCCGAAGAAGGAATGAAAGTCGACCACGACGGGTTTGAACGGGAAATGGAACGGCAGCGCGAACGTGCGCGCGCGGCACGCCAAGAAGTCGATTCGATGCAAGTGCAAGGCGGTGTGCTCGGCGATATTAAAGTAGAAAGCGAATTCGTTGGCTACCATCAGCTTCGTACACAATCTGCCGTTACGGTCATCGTCAAAAACGGCGAGCTTGCGGAAGAAGTGCGCGAAGGAGAAGAAGCGCAAATTATGTTAGACGTCACGCCGTTTTATGCGGAAAGCGGCGGTCAAATCGCCGACCAAGGTTTCATCGAAAACGATGCGGTCAAAGCGTACGTGAAAGACGTGCAAAAAGCGCCAAACGGGCAACATTTACACCACGTCATCGTCGAAAAAGGAACATTGAAAAAAGGCGAAACGTATACAGCATCTCTTTTAGAAAATAAGCGGGCGCAAATCGTGAAAAACCATACCGCAACCCACTTATTGCACCAAGCGTTAAAAGATGTGCTTGGCGTGCATGTCAACCAAGCAGGGTCTTTAGTCGCACCAGACCGCTTGCGCTTTGACTTCTCGCATTTTGGACAAGTCAAACCGGAAGAATTAGAGCAAATCGAAGCGATTGTCAACGAAAAAATTTGGCAAAGCCTCCCGGTGCAAATTGAGTACAAACCGCTCGATGAAGCGAAAGCAATGGGAGCGATGGCGCTCTTCGGCGAAAAATACGGCGACATCGTCCGCGTCGTACAAGTCGGCAACTATAGCTTAGAGCTTTGCGGCGGCTGCCATGTCACGAACACGGCGGAAATCGGCTTGTTCAAAATCGTATCCGAATCCGGCATCGGCGCCGGTACACGCCGCATCGAAGCAGTGACAGGCGAAGCAGCGTACCGCTTTATGAATGATCAGCTTTCGTTATTGCAAGAAGTCGCGCAAAAACTAAAAACGAATCCGAAAGAAATCGTCGGACGGATTGATGGGTTAATGAACGAAATTCGTCAGTTGCAGCGTGAAAACGAATCGCTTGCAGCGCGACTTAGCAATCTAGAAGCAGCGAACCTTGTGAACAAGGCGAAACAAGTAAGTGGCATCCGCGTGCTTGCAAGTAAAGTAAACGCTCCAGACATGAACAGCTTACGGACGATGATGGACGAATTAAAACAAAAACTTGGCTCTGGCGTCATCGTGCTTGCATCGGTTCAAGACGACAAAGTGAACTTGATTGCGGGCGTCACGAATGACTTAATCGACAAAGGCTTCCATGCCGGAAAATTAATTAAAGAAGTCGCGACGCGATGCGGCGGTAGCGGGGGCGGACGTGCCGACATGGCGCAAGCGGGCGGAAAAGACGCAAACAAAGTCGGCGAAGCGCTACAATTTGTTGAAGAATGGGTAAAATCCGTTTTATAATTAGGGAATATAGTGTACAATGGATGTAAGAGGTGGAGATGCCAGATCTCTTGAATGGAGAGCGAGGTGCATGACGGTGAGCTCATTTGACCAAACGATGCAATTTAACTTTTCCGAAGAGCCTGCAGAAACGAACGTCCGCGACGTGCTATTAACCGTGTATGAGGCTCTTCAAGAAAAAGGGTACAACCCAATCAATCAAATCGTCGGTTATTTATTATCTGGCGACCCCGCTTACATCCCGCGCCATAAAGACGCACGCGCGCTTATTCGCAAAATTGAACGGGATGAATTAATCGAGGAATTGGTGAAATTCTATTTAACGACGGTGCGTCGTTAACGAGAAAGGATTGACGTATGCGCGTACTAGGCTTAGATTTAGGGACAAAAACGCTCGGGGTAGCGGTCAGCGACGAACTTGGCTGGACGGCACAAGGCATTGAAACGATTCCGATTGATGAGGAAAAAAATCAATTTGGCTTCAAAAGGCTTCGGGAAATTATTTCCGAGTACAACGTCGATACAATTGTGCTCGGGTTTCCGAAAAACATGAACGGAACTGTCGGTCCGCGCGGCGAAGCGAGCGAGCGGTTTGCGGATCTACTAAAGAAAGAGTTTTCCTTACCGGTCATTTTATGGGATGAGCGTCTTTCGACGATGGCAGCGGAGCGCATGCTCATTGCTGCCGATGTCAGCCGACAAAAGCGAAAAAAAGTCATCGATAAAATGGCGGCAGTGATGATTTTGCAATCTTACCTCGACAGTAAACAATAATGGAGGCATGAACATGGAACATGGCGAAAAACATATTACCGTGGTAGACGAGCATGGCAATGAGCAGCTATGCGAAGTATTATTTACGTTTGAATCTGAAGACTTTGGAAAATCGTACGTTTTCTACTATCCAATTGGTGCAGAATACGATGACGAGGAAGAAACAGAAATTCACGTTTCTGCGTTCGTTCCTGGCGAAGGTGACCAGGAGGGTGAACTTCAGCCGATTGAAA
Source organism: Anoxybacillus amylolyticus (assembly GCF_001634285.1). GTDB lineage: Bacteria > Bacillota > Bacilli > Bacillales > Anoxybacillaceae > Anoxybacteroides > Anoxybacteroides amylolyticum. The sequence goes on along the minus strand of NZ_CP015438.1, from coordinate 2,655,995 downwards.
CAGAAGAAGAGTGGGACATGATCGAAGAAGTGTGGAACACATTCTGCGCGGAACAAGAAGAAGACGAAGAATAATGCACGATGGCCGATGAGGCCATCTTTTTTGTGTGAAAATAACTAAATTTATCCTCAAGTGGCGAGTCAACGGTCTTTTTTGAAAAAAACATTAGCGAAAAATGCAAAAATTTGTAGTATAATATGTCGAGAATGGAGGGATTCAATGGAACAGAACGGACTTTTTCCAAAAGATATACAGCTTGTACGAAAGACCGTCTTTATCGTTAGCGCCGTCATCATTTTCCTTGTCGTTGCGACGGCGATTGGAAGCTATGTATATATTGAATCGGCGTTAAAACCAGTCGACCCAACGGACAAACGCCCGGTGGCGATTTCCATTCCGATTGGTTCAACGGTAAGCGACATTGCGACGACGTTAGAAAAAAAGGGAATTATTAAAAGCGCCGCCGTGTTTCGCTATTACGTCAAGTTTAAAAATCATGCCAATTTTCAAGCAGGAAATTATAAACTAACAAAAGCGATGACGCTTCCACAAATCATTGATTCCTTAAAAAAAGGAAAAGTAATGGAAGAAATAAAAGTGAAAATTACGATTCCAGAAGGAAAAAATCTTGAAGATATTGCGACAATTATTTCCCAAAAGACCGGCTATACGAAAGAAGAAGTGATGCACCAACTAAACGACCGTGCCTACATTCAAACGTTAATCAAAAAATACCCAATGGTGCTATCCAATGACGTATTGAATAAAAACATTCGTTATCCGCTCGAAGGCTATTTATTCCCAGCAACGTACTCCTTCGCCGAAGAAAAACCACCGCTTTCTTCCATCATTGAAGCGATGGTCGAAAAAACAGTAGAAGTTGTCGGGAAATACGAACAAGAGATGGAGGAGAAAAATTTCACCCCTCATCGTCTGTTAACGATTGCGTCCCTTATCGAAGCGGAAGCAACAGAAAAAGCAGATCGTAAAAAAATTGCGAGCGTTTTTTATAACCGGCTACACATCGGCATGCCGCTACAAACCGACCCGACAATCCTTTATGCGCTCGGGACCCATAAAGAGCGGGTCTATTACGAAGACTTAAAAGTTAACTCCCCGTACAACACGTATATTCATAAAGGATTGCCACCAGGACCAATCGCTAGCCCAGGAGAAATGTCGATTCAAGCCGCGCTTGAGCCGGATCAAACAAAATACCTTTATTTCCTGGCCACACCAGAAGGTGATGTGATTTTTACGAACACGCTGGAAGAACATAACCGCGAAAAAGCGAAATATATTGGAAAGCAGTAAAAACGTTCGCATTTCGTTTCGTTTTATGGTAGTATATATAAAGTTATCGGTTGATACATTCCCTTCTTAAGAGTCTGTTTTGGACTCTTATTTTTACGAGGAGGAATTCGTTTGTTACAAGAAGCACTTACGCAATATATTGAAACGCTTATCCCTCCCCGTGAGGCTGTCGTTCAAGAAATAGAAGTATATGCGAAAGAGCATCGCGTGCCGATTATGGACATTGTCGGCATCGAAGCGATGCTGCACGTATTGCAATATATCGAGCCGAAAACAATTTTAGAAATCGGCACAGCGATTGGCTATTCTGCAATTCGGATGGCGCTCAAGTTGCCAACAGCGCGCATCGTAACCATTGAGCGTGATCAAGCGCGGCATGAGCGAGCGCTTTTTTATATCGAACGGTCGGAAACGAACGAGCGTATTGACGCATTATTAGGGGATGCGTTTGACTTATATGAGGAAGTAAAAAAACGAGCGCCGTTTGACGTCATGTTTATCGACGCGGCAAAAGGGCAATATGAGCGGTTTTTTCGCTTATATGAACCGCTGTTAGCGGATGGGGGCGTTGTCATTACCGATAACGTTTTATTTAAAGGATTGGTAGCGGCAAACGAACCAATCGAAAATAAACGTTGGCGGCAATTAGTGAAAAAAATTCGTGAGTATAACGAATGGTTAATGCGCCGTCCAGATTACGATACGGTCATTTTACCAATTGGCGACGGCATTGCCATATCGAGAAAACGAGGTGAAACGAAGTGAAAAAACCGGAATTGTTAGTCACCCCAACAAGCGTTGCGCATATTCATGACCTTGCAAAAGCAGGGGCGGATGCGGTAGTGATTGGTGAGCAGCGCTACGGGTTGCGGCTTGCTGGAGAGTTTACCAGAAAAGACGTTCGCGAAGCGGTGGATGTGGCACGCCAGTACGGGATTCGCGTATATGTAGCGATGAACGCCCTTTTTCATAACGATAAAGTCGAGGAACTTAGCGATTACGTCCGCTTTTTGGCAGACACGGGAGTAGATGCCATCATCTTTGGCGACCCTGCCGTATTAATGACAGTTCGAGAAGTCGCTCCACAGATGAAGCTTCATTGGAATACGGAAACAACAGCAACGAACTGGTATGCGTGCAACTATTGGGGGCGAAAAGGAGCAAAACGCGCCATATTAGCACGTGAACTAAGCATGGACGCTATTATTGAAATTAAACAACATGCCGAAGTGGAAATTGAAGTGCAGGTGCACGGCATGACGTGCATGTTCCAATCCAAGCGGTCATTGATTGGCAACTATTTTGAATACCAAGGGAAATGGCTCGAAATCGAAAAGAAAAAGTATGAAAAAGGCATGTTTTTATACGACAAAGAACGCGACAACAAATACCCGATTTTTGAAGACGAAAACGGCACGCACATTATGAGCCCGAACGATATTTGCATTATTGACGAGCTCGAAGACATGGTCGACGCGGGTATTGACAGCTTTAAAATTGACGGCGTACTTCACGAACCGGAATATATCACAAAAGTGACAGAACTGTATCGCCGTGCGATCGATTTATGCGCCGAACAACGCGAACGATATGAAGCAGAAAAAGACGAATTGCTTGCGCAAATCGAAGCGATTCAACCGAAACATCGTCCGTTAGATACAGGCTTTTTCTTTAAAGAAACGGTGTACTAAACGAAAAGGAGGGGTGCATATGTGGAGAAACGAGCAAATTTCGAAAATCATTGACGGAAAGCGCGTCATTGTGAAAAAACCGGAACTATTGGCGCCGGCCGGAAACCTCGAAAAGCTCAAAGTCGCCGTCCATTACGGCGCAGATGCCGTCTTTATTGGCGGGCAAGAGTACGGGCTTCGTTCGAACGCCGACAATTTTACGCTCGAGGAAATGGCGGAAGGCGTCCGCTTTGCGAGCCAGTACGGCGCAAAAATTTATGTGACGACGAACATTTACGCCCATAACGAAAATATGCCGGGATTAGAAGAATATTTACAAGGTCTTCAAGAGGCGGGGGTGCATGGCATTATCGTTGCCGATCCGCTCATTATTGAAACGGCGCGCCGCGTCGCGCCAAAACTAGAAGTGCATTTAAGCACGCAACAATCGCTCACCAACTGGAAAGCGGTCCAATTTTGGAAAGAAGAAGGATTAGAGCGAGTCGTGCTGGCAAGGGAAACAAGTGCGGAAGAAATTCGTCAAATAAAAGAGAAGGTCGATATTGAAATCGAAACATTTATTCATGGGGCGATGTGCATTGCTTATTCGGGGCGGTGCGTATTGAGCAATCATATGACAGCGCGTGACTCGAATCGCGGCGGGTGCTGTCAATCGTGTCGTTGGGACTATGATTTGTACAAGCTAGAAGGCGACGAAGCGATGGCATTGTTTGACGAAACGGATGACCCGTTTGCGATGAGTCCGAAAGACTTAAACTTGATTCAATCGATTCCGAAAATGATTGAATTAGGTATTGACAGCTTGAAAATCGAAGGGCGGATGAAATCCATTCATTACGTCGCGACAGTCGTGAGCGTGTATCGAAAAGTCATTGACGCTTACTGTGCCGACCCAGACAATTTTGTCATTCGGAAAGAATGGCTTGATGAACTAGACAAATGTGCCAACCGTGACACAGCACCAGCCTTTTTTGAAGGGGTGCCTGGCTATAAAGAGCAAATGTTCGGCGTCCATAGCAAAAAAACGACGTACGATTTTGCCGGTTTTGTACTGGATTATGACCGCGATACGAAAATCGTCACCTTGCAGCAACGCAACTTCTTTAAACCAGGCGATACGGTCGAATTTTTCGGACCAGAAATCGAAAACTTTACGCAAACGGTCGGAACGATTTGGGACGAAGACGGAAATGAGCTCGATGCGGCGCGTCATCCGCTCCAAATTGTCAAATTTAAAGTAGAGAAAGAAGTCTTCCCGTACAACATGATGAGAAAGGAGCAATAACATGGGGAAGAAACCGGTTGTCATCGGGGTCGCAGGCGGCTCCGGTTCGGGGAAAACAAGCGTGGTGAAAGCAATTTATGAGCATTTTCAAGGGCATTCGATTTTAATGCTCGAGCAAGACTATTATTATAAAGACCAAAGCCACCTTCCGTTGGAAGAGCGGCTGAAGACGAACTATGACCATCCATTGGCATTTGATAATGATTTATTAATTGAACATCTCCATAAGCTGTTGAATTACGAACCGATTGAAAAGCCGGTGTACGACTATACCCTTCATACGAGAGCAAACGAAGTCATTTATGTCGAGCCGAAAGATGTGATTATTTTAGAAGGCATTCTTGTATTAGAAGATGAAAGATTGCGCAACTTAATGGATATTAAAGTATATGTTGACACAGATGCTGACATCCGTATTATCCGCCGATTAATCCGCGATATTAACGAACGCGGTCGGACGTTAGAATCGGTAATTGATCAATACGTCAACGTCGTCCGGCCGATGCATAACCAATTTATTGAGCCGACGAAGCGGTATGCTGACATTATTATTCCGGAAGGCGGTCATAATTATGTCGCGATTGATTTGATGGTTACAAAAATTCGAACAATTCTTGAACAAAAGTCTTTTTTGTAATACTATAACATAGATGCCAAATGAAGTGTATACATTGTCATGAACGATTTGTGTGTACGAACGTATGAAACGTTCGTACACTTTATACATACAAACTAAAAGGAGGAATACAAATGGCGAACGAAAAGCAATACCCGATGACAAAAGAAGGGAAGGAGAAATTAGAGCAAGAGCTCGAATATTTAAAAACCGTTAAACGAAAAGAAGTCGTCGAGCGTATTAAAATTGCCCGCGGATTTGGCGATCTTTCCGAAAACTCGGAGTACGATGCAGCGAAAGACGAGCAAGCGTTTGTGGAAGCGCGCATCCAAACGCTTGAAAACATGATTCGCAACGCACAAATTATTGAAGAAGATACGACGAATCCAGGCGTTGTGTCGCTTGGAAAATCGGTCACCTTCATTGAACTTCCAGATGGGGAAGAAGAAACGTACACGATTGTCGGGAGTGCTGAAGCTGATCCGTTCGAAGGAAAAATTTCGAACGACTCACCGATTGCAAAATCGCTCATGGGCAAAAAAGTAGGCGATGAAGTGAGCGTACAGACGCCAGGCGGCGAAATGCTTGTGAAAATCGTTGCGGTGAAATAGGTTTGAAACATACACACCTCGTCAACAATGGAGACGAGGTGTTTTTTATGCGAACGAAACGAACGATGGTCATTTTACTGGTGATTCAACTTTGTCTTTTGGGCTTAATCGGTCGATTAGCACAGCTTCAATTAGTAAGCACAGAATCGTTTTCCAACCAGCATATTAACTTAATCGAAGCAAGCGTTGCCCAACGGACGCAAGCAATGGTCGTGAGCGACGGACGCGGCACATTTGTCGATAAAAATGGTAAGCCGCTCACGGAACAAGAAATTCCAGTGCTTGTGTTATTTCCATTTTTAAAATCGATGGATTGGCCGATTGAGAAGGTGGCGAACATTCTTCATGTTTCCGCGAGTGCGCTTCGGCTGCAGCTCATGAAAGCTAAGGAGCCAATCGTCTTTTCAAGCGGGGACGAGCCGTTTCCATTGACAGAAGCGCAAATGAATAAAATCAACCGCCTTCATCTTGCGGGGGTAGTTGCAGTGAAAAAACAATATCCGATCGAGCATTCGTACGCCGCACAATTGATTGGATTTACACGAGAAGATCCACAATTGTTGCGCGTTCGTTATGGTGAGCGGCCGATTTCTGCGCAAACAAAAGTCGGCATTCACGGATTGCAAAAAGCGTTCGATGAATTTTTGCTTCCAGAGGGAGAAACACGGCTTCTATACCACGTGGATGCGGAAGGGGGACCTTTATTTGGATTGGATGTAAAATATAGTGCCCCTGGTAATCCCTTTTATCCAATTACGGTGCAAACGACGTTGGACCGGGATTTGCAAGAAATGACCGAAAAGGTCCTCGATGAAAAAGGGCTAGAAAAAGGAGGAGCGGTGCTGTTAGACGTTGCTACAAATAGTGTGCTAGCGATAGCAAGCCGTCCGGCAATGGATCCGCACGACCCGTATAAAAATAATGGAGCAGAAAATCAAATGGTTTTGCCGCAAATCCCAGGATCGGTGTTTAAGACGGTCATTGCCGCTGCTGCGATTGAAAAGGGCATCGCCAAGCAAATGTTTGAGTGCAGCCGTAAAATTGACGGCACGCCTGATACGGAGCATTCGTATGGACAGCTTTCGTTTGCCGAAAGCTTTGCCGTGAGCTGTAATAACGCGTTTGGAACGTTAGGAAAACAGCTCGTCAGCCAAAACAAAGACATTATCGAACAATACGCCGAAAAGCTTGGCTTGTACCCGCTTGTCGGCTGGCAAGGTGACGTCTACCATCTCACCAATTTTCGACAGTTGCCGGAAGAAAAAAGCGGGGCAATTTGGCACGACAAAAGCGATAAATATGTTCCGCTCGCGGTTGCCCAAACGGCAATTGGACAAAAGAACGTTCGCGTTTCCCCGTTGGCGGTGGCGAATATGATGGCGACGATTGCCCGCGGTGGGGAAGCGAAACAAGTGCGGGTGGTAAGCAAAATGGTGTACAAAAACGGCACTACTTTTTTTACATTTCCCGAACAGCCGCTTGCTCAAGACCCACTTTCTCATGCAACGGTGCGAAAGATGCAGGAATTGTTACGGGGAGTTGTAACCGATGCGCGCGGTACAGGGAGAAGGTTTCAAACGCTTCCGTATGCAGTGGCGGGAAAATCAGGAACGGCGCAAACCGGGAAAACGAATGCATCAGGCGAACCGCTTATCAATAAATGGTTTGCCGGCTATTTTCCAGCCGATTCGCCAAAGTACGTGCTCGTTGTCGTTGCCCTCGACAGCACGAGCGAACGTGCAGTGACAAACGACGTATTTTATGAACTTGTCAAGAGACTTTATGAGTGGGATGCGGCGCAACAAGCGAAAGACGTAAGTCCGAAATGACAACAAAGCATTTGTGTACTACAATAAAGAGGGAGAGGAGGAGCAGGTGTGAAGGAAACAAATTCCCGTTTTGAACAGCGCGCCAAGCGGCGGAAAGTGAATCGGATATTAAACATTGCCCTTGCGTTTGTGTTTTTATTAATTGTCTTTTTTAGCTGGCAGCTTTTTTTCACCGGCGACAAATCGAAACAAACGGGAAAAACAAACATAAACGAAACGAAAAAAACGGATAGCGATAAAGTGGAAGTGGAAATCGGAGAAACGGAAAAAACAAGTAAAGAGGAAACAGCAACAACGGAATCAACCGAGAAAGCAGAAGTCATCGAAACAGCAGGTGACCCGGCATCAGGAGTGGAAAAAGAAATCGTCGACCCGTCATGGCAACCGATTGGCACAACGCAATCCGAGCCGCACGTGACGACGTTTGACGAAAACTCTGTCGATTGGAAAGAAATGATCGATGCGGTAAGCTACGCAACTGGTTTAGCGCACGACAATATAATCGTCTGGTTTATCGGCAACAATGGCCCGAATAAAGCGGTCGCAACTGTATCACCGAAAGATAAAAGTGTGAAATATAAAGTATATATCGCTTGGGTGGAACATCAGGGCTGGAAGCCAGAAAAAATTGAGCAGTTAACAAAGTAGCGGATGCATTGGGACATCCGCTCATTTTTTTGCTTTAAAATGAACGACGGCGCTATAAAATCGTTGTCCGTTTTCCGAGACGTGCATTTGGTGCGAGACGTGATACACTTCGAGCATAAGTGCTTTATTTTGTTCAATTTGTTCGTTTATTTTTTTCTCTAATGTCTTTAAATCCGCTGCTTCAAAAAACTCCACTTTGTCTTGAATGAAATCAAACGTAAGCATCGTTCTCCTCCTTTCCATCTGTAGTTTAGCATATTTCCGTTGAACAAATGAAAAAATTATGTTAGATTAAGAACAGGACATAAATTAATTCATAGTATATAAATAGGAATTATAAGAATTATGGAGCGTGACATCATGGGCAGAGAATTTTTAGACATCTTTGAAACGTGGGCACAGTCGTACGATTCGTCTGTATATGGACACGATGAACAGTATCGTGACGTATTTGACGGATATGAAGCGATTTTAAATACAGTAGTCGAAAAAAGCGGCAACGTTGTTTTAGAGTTTGGCGTTGGCACAGGGAATTTAACAAAAAAATTACTTGAAGCAGGAAAAACCGTATACGGCGTTGAACCGTCGGCGCCAATGCGGGAACTGGCAATGGAAAAACTAGAAGGGGTATCGATACAAGACGGCGACTTTTTACAGTTTCCCGTTCCAAATGAAGCAATTGACACGATCGTCAGCACATACGCCTTTCACCATTTAACTGATGAAGAAAAAGAGCAAGCGATTAGTAAGTATGGCGAGCTGTTGACGAAAGGTGGTAAAATAGTGTTTGCGGATACAGCCTTTGTTGACAAAAAAGCGCACGAACAAATGGTACAGGAAGCGAAAGCGAAAGGATTTCACGCGTTAGCGGACGATTTAGCACGCGAATACTATACGACGCTTCCGGTGCTAGAACGTATATTTACTACGCATGGCTTTACAGTGGCATTTACACCATTAAACCGGTTCGTTTGGTTGATGGAGGCTGTCAAACAATAAGGGAAAGAGGTTGAAACGATGAAAGTAGCCATTATTGGGGCGATGGAAGAAGAAGTCGCCATTTTGCGTGAAAAAATCGAAAACAGAAACGATACAACAATTGCCAACTGTGAATTTTACACCGGCACATTGCATGGAGTGGACGTCGTTTTATTAAAATCTGGCATCGGCAAAGTGAATGCGGCGATGTCGACAACGATTTTATTGGAACGGTTTCAGCCGGATGTCGTCATTAACACAGGGTCTGCTGGCGGCTTTCTCGCTTCGTTAAATGTCGGCGATATCGTCATTTCAACAGAAGCAGCGCACCATGACGTGGATGTAACGGCGTTTGGTTATGCGTACGGTCAAGTGCCGGGATTGCCGGCGCGCTACGTCTCAGACGAGAAGCTCGTCGCCATTGCCGAAAAAAGCGCCGCTAACATTCGCGGTGTACAAGTCGCGAAAGGACTGATTGCGACGGGCGATTCGTTTATGCACGACCCAGCGCGCGTGGAATTTGTACGCACGCAATTTCCAGAATTGTGCGCAGTAGAAATGGAAGCAGCGGCGATTGCGCAAGTGTGCCACCAATTTGGCGTGCCGTTTGTCGTCATTCGCGCGCTTTCTGACATTGCTGGCAAAGAATCGAACGTTTCGTTTGAACAGTTTTTGCATAAAGCAGCGCTTCACTCGTCTGAACTTGTGCAGGCGATGGTGAACGAATTAAAGCAGCTATAAGGAGAGGTTCTCTCCTTATTTTCTTTGTGAGGTGACACCATGAAAGTAGCAAAAAACGTGCACGATTTAATTGGCAATACGCCGGTGGTTGAAATTACGCACTTTCCGCTTCCGGAAGGGGTGCGCTTGTTTGCGAAGCTTGAATATTTTAACCCTGGCGGAAGCATTAAAGACCGTTTAGGACAAGAGTTGCTGCGCGATGCGCTCGAAACAGGAAAATTAACAGAAGGTGGAACGATTATTGAACCAACGGCGGGAAATACAGGCATCGGGTTAGCATTGGCGGCGATTGGGAAAAACATTCGCGTCATTTTTTGCGTCCCAGAAAAATTTAGCATTGAAAAGCAACAGCTCATGAAAGCGCTCGGAGCGACGATTATTCATACTCCAACAAGCGAAGGAATGCAAGGAGCGATTCGCAAAGCGAAAGAACTTGCTGCGGCGATGCCAAACGCCTATTGTCCGCAACAGTTTGAAAATCCAGCCAATCCACGGACGTATTATAAAACGCTTGGTCCAGAGCTTTGGGAACAGTTGGACGGGCAAATTGACGTCTTTGTCGCAGGCGCTGGTTCGGGTGGCACGTTTATGGGAACGGCGCAATTTTTAAAAGAGAAAAATTCGGAGATTAAAACGGTCATTGTCGAACCAGAAGGCTCCATTTTAAACGGTGGCGAGCCAGGACCGCATAAAACAGAAGGGATCGGCATGGAATTTTTGCCAGATTATATGGACCGAAGCTACTTTGACGCCATTCATACAGTGCTTGATGAAGATGCGTTTCGCTCAGTAAAAGAATTGGCGGAAAAAGAAGGATTGCTCGTTGGAAGTTCCTCCGGTGCAGCGTTTCATGCAGCGCTTTTAGAAGCAAAACAAGCAAAGCCGGGAACAAATATCGTCGTCATTTTTCCTGATAGCAGCGAGCGGTATTTAAGCAAAAATATTTACGAAGGCGGGATGTAAGGTGAGAAGAAAAACAAAGTTGATTCATGGCGGCATTGTCGGTGACCCGCATACAGGGGCGGTGTCGGTGCCGATTTATCAAGTGAGCACGTATAAGCAAGAAGGAGTCGGCGGACATAAAGGGTACGAATATTCACGTACCGGCAACCCGACGCGCCATGCATTAGAGGAGTTAATAAAAGATGTAGAAGAAGGATACGCTGGCTTTGCGTTCAGTTCAGGCATGGCGGCGATTACGGCAGTGATGATGCTGTTTAATAGCGGAGACCATGTCATTTTAACCGACGATGTGTATGGCGGTACATATCGCGTCATGACGAAAGTATTAAACCGCCTCGGCATCGAATCGACGTTTGTGGATACGAGCGACATTTCTCACATTGAAAAGCATATCAAGCCAAACACGAAGGCAATTCATATCGAAACGCCGACGAATCCGTTGTTGAAAATTACGGATTTGCAAGCAGTGTGTACGCTTGCTAAACAGCACGAGCTACTTACGATTGTCGATAATACGTTCAGCACGCCGTATTGGCAAACGCCGCTTGCGTTTGGTGCGGATATCGTGATCCATAGTGCGACGAAATATTTAGGTGGTCATAGCGACGTTGTTGCTGGGCTTGTCGTCGTCAACTCGGAAAAACTTGCAACCGACTTGCATTTTATCCAAAACTCCACAGGCGGCATTCTCGGCCCGCAAGACTCGTGGTTATTGATGCGCGGCATTAAGACGCTTGGCATTCGCATGGAAGAGCATGAGACAAATACAAGAAAAATCGTGGACTTTTTAGTGAACCATCCAGCGGTGAAAAAGGTGTACTACCCAGGGCTTGAAACGCATCCGAATCACGAGGTGGCGAAAAAACAAATGCGCGGCTTTGGCGGCATGGTGTCGTTTGACGTTGGCAGTGCCGAAAAAGCGGAGCAAGTATTAACCCGTGTCCGCTACTTTACGTTAGCCGAAAGTTTAGGCGCAGTCGAGAGCTTAATTTCGCTCCCGGCGAAAATGACGCACGCCTCGATTCCGAAAGAGCGTCGCGACGAACTTGGCATTACCGACGGACTGATCCGCATTTCGGTCGGATTAGAAGATGTGCACGATTTAATCGAAGACTTGGCGCAAGCATTGGCATAAATTACATCGCCCTCTTTTTTCTTTTCTATGATACATTGAAAGAAGGAAAGGGGGACGGCTGTTGTGGATGAACAAAAGCAAAATTGGTTAGGAAAAGCACGTGACTATAAAGCATACAGTCTCGTATTATTTGCCCTTAGTGCGTTTTTATATATCGGCACATTAATCCCAAATGCCATTGATGGAACAAAGCGCCCGCTTGTGCTTGGAGTGGTGTTCGTTCTCATGCTCGCCTCCATTTTTTTCTCACATCGCTCAAATGTATACGTACGGAAATTAGAAGATGACGTATAATTTGCTTTGCTCCGTTTTCGAACGGAAAAAGTGGCGTCGATGAGTCATCAAAGCGGTTATCGGCTTACTATCGCAGAAGGGAATAAGTATAAAACAGTCTCTGAACAGGAGGCTGTTTTTTATAGGTGTTTAATTTGTGAACAAAAAAGCCAGCGTCTAGCACGCTGACTTTTTTCGTATGGCTTAACCTTTCAAGTGTTCATGTACTTCTTTTTCCGTCATATCGAGGATATTCGCAATCTCCGCAACGCTCATTCCTTTTTCATTCATTTTTCTAATGTAAACGTCAAATAGCCCCCACCTTTTTGAAGGCCGGGGCTTGGGGTATTATTTAGTTAGCTGCTGAAAAGCAATACATGAAACAGGGAGTGTGGTTGACCAAGGAAGCATTTGATCTAATGCGTTCTTGTCTGACAAATCCATATTGGGAAGCTTCTCAAAAAGATAGCGAAGGTAATAATATGGATGTAAATGATTCGCTTTCGCTGTCTCCACCATGCTGTAGATGATGGCACTTGCCTGTGCACCTTGTGGTGTATTGGCGAAAAGCCAATTTTTCCTTCCGATGACCACCGATTTGATCGAGCGTTCGCTGCGATTATGATCGATCTCCAGTCGCCCATCCTCTAAAAAGGCCACTAATTTATCCCATTGGTTCAGACAATACGCAATGGCTTTTCCTAATGCGCTCTTTGGCAACACGTGCTGTTTTTGCTTTTGAAGCCATGACAAAAAAGCGTCTATGATGGGTTTGCTTTGCTTTAGGCGTTCTTCCTACCGATCTTTAGGTCTAATTTTTTTCATTTACGTTCCACCGCAAACAGTTGGTTACAGAAATTCAGACCTTCCGTTGCGGTCACTGTTGCCGCATTCTTCAACATAACGTTTTCAACACCTTCACCACATCGGCAAAAAGCGAAGGAGGAAATCCTTGCTTTACCTCAATCGAACATTCGCCGATTTTTACTTGGATGGAATCCTCTTCACGAAACGATGAATCTGCCATCACAACAGATGCCCATTTTGTAGAGGGATTTGGTGTAGCGTTGGAACCTTCGAGCCGTTTGAGCCAGTACTTCAGCTGGTGAACCTTTAACCTATTCCTTTCACACCATTTTGCTTGGGTGAGACCACTCGCCCTGTAATCAGCAATGCGCTGTTCCCATTCCTGTCTTCATTCGTTTTTGTCCATACCAAAACTCCTTTAATAAAGATTTCTAAAGAAATTATGGCATCGATGTAGGGGCAAAACTAGGTGGGGAGAATTTGACGCTTACTGATGTACAGATACTTCACATTGTCATTCTTCCAAACGGCGAATGACTTCCAGTCTTGGATGTCCGTCCATTTGGTCAGCCAACTGCTTAAAGTATTTAGCTTGTTTGAGTAGTCTCCTTACTTCTAACGTTCCCTGTGCTTGTTTTACCATTCTCCTTTTCACCTTTTGATTTTAGGTATGCCAAAAAGGCTCGTTCCTACTTATGGTTCAAGTTGGAACAAACCTTTAAAAGTTGGGCTAAGCGTGTTTGTCAAGTTTTTATTGTTTGGTTTATTGGTCGTATTGTACGATCCTGCTTATGATAAGTAAACGCGTATTTACAGCTTTTTTAATCCATCAAAAAAATTTTGAAAACTATCCGAAATTTTATATAAATTATTTTCTTCATTTGATTGGTCAAAATGCCATGAGTGATCCCAATAATAAACCCCTCTCTCTTCATTATCATTTACCAAAACAATCATTCCTGACCCAGGATCACTTCCGATTATTATACAATTTTCAATTAAATCATCACGGTATTCATCGTGCCACACCTTCAAATTTACTTGTTCTATATCTGTATCTAATCCGTATAATACATTTAACGGAATACTTTCGTTTAACTCCTCAACAAAAAAAGAATAGTATCTTTCTCGAGGTTTTCCCCCGTTATATTGCAATAGAAAGTGCCTATAGTCCTCAGGTAATGAAAAACCAATATATTGTTCAAATTCATCTATCATTTGTACTGTTGCTTTCCCATAGCCGATAAAATCCATATTAATCATCTCCTTGTTTGTTTCTTTTTTTAGTTTTGGACATTCCACCTCTATGCGTAAATCTGCTGTGCAATATCCTATCCATTTCTTGCATGGTCGTTTCATCCTGGTGGTGATGCCATGTACTAACATCACGTTCTATAGGACCGTTAGGAGCCAGTTTATCCGCCTTAGCAAAGTCTTTGTCATAGCTTTCAAACTTTCCAATTTGAACTTCCTGTTTTACCATTCCAGCTCCTTTGAAATCTGGATACCCCCATGGATATGTCACAGAGTTTCCTTCCCAATCATGATAGGTCCATGTACCATTCTCATCAATTGTAATCTTTCCACCTTTTTTCTGCCATTTATCAGGGTCAGGTGAATTTTTTGGTTTAGTTGCTAACTCTCCCTTGGTAAACTTCCTAGCTTGTTCTGCCCCCTTAACCGCCCCTTCGCTCCGGCTCATTCGCTGGTACAGCTCTTCGGCGCTTTTGACCAAACGGTTGAAGCTTAACGATGTTTCCGCTTGACCGTAGGCCATTCCCTCTCCGGTCATCGCCATGGCGGGAACCCCCACAAACGCTCCTTCTCCAGTCGCTGTCAATGATGCACCACCGACTTCGAGGGCTTCAGACCCGCTTGTTTCGATCATCCCCGCCACCGTTGATACCGCATGCCCCGCCATTTTTCCTGATTCATAAGCGACAGGGTGAGGACTGTGATAGGATCGGTGAATGTTATCCAGTGTGATATCTTGTACAATTGCATCTCCCGCTCCTCTCACAAACTCCACTGTGCTTTCCATTGGGTGTTTCGCCAATCCGTGCCATGATTTTTCTGCGTTCTTCGCTACTTGTCGAGCGGCTTGTTCGATTTTTTGTCCTGCATTGATTATATCATGAACCGCCTGCTTAGCGGCATGCTCTGCTTTCTTTTCTAGTTGACGGGTACCGCGTTCGATCGTTTTCTCCGTCTCTTTGATTTCTTGCTTTATCTTATGCACAATCGAGTGAACCGCTTCGGATGCAACTTTTTGCCCATCGTGAACGACGCGCTTTACCGCTTGCTCCGTCTTCTTTTCCGCCTCGTGAAACGCTTCCCTTGCTTTCTGGCTAATCTGTACCGTATCTCTCACTGCTTGTTTCGCGGCATGTTCCACTTTCTTTTCAACGTTTTGAATCGCTTTCTCCGCTTGTTTCACCTCATGGGCAACGTGCTTTCCCATTTGTTCCGCTTTCTTTTCCGCTTGATGAAAAGCTTCCTTTGCCTTTTGGCTAATGTGCACCGTATCCTTTACGACTTGTTTCCCCACTGGCTCGACTTTCTTTTCTACTTGCTGAACAGCTTGTTGAATGGTCTTCTCTACTTTTTTGACGTCATTGGCGACATGCTTGACCGTCTGCTCTACCTTTTTCTCGACCAAATGCCCTAGTTTGCTTAATGAACCCCAAAAAGACATCTCCCCCGCTCCTTTGATCCTTGCCCTTTTGTTTGAACAACGTTCGTTGCTAAGCCATGATCGATGAAAATACCACTCCTTTCCCACGTGATTGAATAATAAAAAAAAATATCAATTCTGTAAATAAAAATTTTGGTATATTTTCTACTATTTTTTCATAAAATAAGAGGTTGCCCTGAAAGAAAAGTAAACGTCAAATAGCCCCCACCTTTTTGAAGGCCGGGGCTTGGGGTATTATTTAGTTAGCTGCTGAAAAGCAATACATGAAACAGGGAGTGTGGTTGACCAAGGAAGCATTTGATCTAATGCGTTCTTGTCTGACAAATCCATATTGGGAAGCTTCTCAAAAAGATAGCGAAGGTAATAATATGGATGTAAATGATTCGCTTTCGCTGTCTCCACTATGCTGTAGATGATGGCACTTGCCTGTGCACCTTGTGGTGTATTGGCGAAAAGCCAATTTTTCCTTCCGATGACCACCGATTTGATCGAGCGTTCGCTGCGATTATGATCGATCTCCAGTCGCCCATCCTCTAAAAAGGCCACTAATTTATCCCATTGGTTCAGACAATACGCAATGGCTTTTCCTAATGCGCTCTTTGGCAACACGTGCTGTTCTTGCTTTCGAAGCCATGACAAAAAAGCGTCTATGATGGGTTTGCTTTGCTTTAGACGTTCTTCCTACCGATCGTTAGGATCTAATTTTTTTAATTTACGTTCCACCGCAAACAGTTGGTTACAGAAATTCAGACCTTCCGTTGTGGTCACTGTTGCCGCATTCTTCAACATAACGTTTTCAACACCTTCACTACATCGGCCAAAAGCGAAGGAGGAAATCTTTGCTTTACCTCAATCGAACATTCGCCGATTTTCACTTAGATGGAATCCTCTTCATGGATCGATGGATCTGCCATCACAACAGATGCCCATTTTGTAGAGGGATTTGGTGTAGCGTTGGAACCTTCGAGCCGTTTGAGCCAGTACTTCAACTGGTGAACCTTTAACCTATTCCTTTCACACCATTTTGCTTGGGTGAGACCACTCGCCCTGTAATCAGCAATACGCTGTTCCCATTCCTGTCTTCATTCGTTTTTGTCCATACCAAAACTCCTTTAATAAAGATTTCTAAAGAAATTATGGCATCGATGTAGGGGCAAAACTAGGTGGGGAGAATTTGACGCTTACGTATAAAACAAGGGAAGTGATGGCTGGTCCGTACTGGACATGATTCGTGACATAAAAAGGGAACTCTGCCTGCTGGACAAGATGGCATTCCGGACAACCCTTCACTTCCCGTTCGTGTTGAGTCACTTCCATTCGAACCATTGGGAGGTCGAACACTTGGCGAATGTCTACCTGAAGTGGAGCGACATGTTCTAAAGAGTGACCACACCCTTTGCATTGGGTCACGCGGTGAAGGACTCGTTGGTCAGGATTAGGTACTTGACGGAGCGTCGTTCCTCGGTGCCCCGGTTGCCCTCCCGGCTGTTTCTCCGACGGTTGGCGAGAAGGAGATTTCGCCACAAATCGGTCAGAGGACGGCGGGAAATGGCTATTGGTACTGTTTTTTTTGTACGGGCTTCTAATTCTGCCATACGTGTTTTTAATTGTTGGTTTTCTTGTCGAAGCCGTTGGTTTTCTTGACGCAGTTGTTCGTTTTCTTTGATGAGTTTTTCAATCGTTTGCGCTTGGTGTTCGATTTTTGCGAACATGCTTTCGAGTGTAAAGACCGCTTGTTGGAAATCAAAAACACCTTTTGCCATTGCGTTCACCTCCCATGTCTTTAATGGTACTAGTATAGACAGGGAGGAAAGAAACAAAACCTCGCTCATAAACTTTTTCTATGTAACGGCTGAATAGTTACGCAGAAATAAACCCGATCTCGTAAACTTTTTCTATGTAACGGCTGAATAGTTACTAAGGAAGACCCGAACTTTAGTGACCCAGATTATTTACTAGCCGCTTATGCAGCTTCGTTGAAGGTGCTAACGTCCTACAAAAAAATTGAAGATATTGATGTGAAATATGAATTAGCTAAACTAAGAACGTCTAACGAGGAATCACCAATTGAAAAAATTATTCAAAATGCGGTGAAGATTGCTTACGATTATTTAATCCCAGCAGGATTTGATCATTATATTTGGAAAATGCTTACCCCGGAAGAACGTTTCTATATTAAAGGATTGGAATTAGAAAAACAAAATGTCTATCAATTATCTGGATATCAAGAATTAGCTAGAGGATTTGGCGTGCGGGAATATCGAGATTTACTGGGAAGTACACGAGCAAACAACGCTAGATTAAAAACAGCTAGTGAATTTGCGATGAGCGGACTAAATGATCATTCGAAATTCGGTTCTTCTCTTTTACGTAATGTGTTGGTTGCTATTTATTTGGCTGTGAAAGAAGAAGATACGATGAAAGGACGGAATTGGTTAAAAACAGAGCTGGTCGACTATTGGGGTGTGCGTACAACGATTGTTGAAATATTATCTTATATTTCATCACTACAATATATTGAGAATATGGAGCACTGGAAAAAAGATGCTTACGTGGCTTCAATATTAAAAGAGCTCATTAGCAACGACGGTATTTAATGGGTTGAGGTGCATACTATGATTTATCGATATTCCTCGAGAAGAAAAAAGTTAGATGAGGCTTTTTTAAACAAAAAACTAGTGGGAGCTAAAGCCTATGATCGAATAGCGGGCTATTTTAGCTCCTCTATTCTTGAAATTGGTGGCGAAGCAATTGAAACGGTTGAGGGAAACATTAGAATTATTTGTAATTCAGAAATGCAGAAGGAAGATGTACTAACGGCTACCGCTGCTAAGAATGCTCAACGAAAAGAATGGTGTAATGCGCAACCCGAGGAACTATTTCAGTCGGCTTCTGAACGATTAAAGAAGCTGTATTATTTGTTGAAGAGCGGAAAAATGCAAATTAAAGTCGTACCGAATGATGTGTTTGGGTTAATTCATGGTAAAGCGGGAGTTATTACTTTAGCAGATGGAAGCAAAACTTCATTTATTGGTAGCGTGAATGAAACATATTCTGCGTGGAAGTTAAACTATGAAATCCTTTGGGAAGACGATTCTGAAGAAGCTGTTCGCTGGGTACAAGAGGAATTTGATTACTTTTGGAATAGTCCCTATGCTGTCCCACTGTCTGACTTTGTGATTGAAGATATTCAACGGATTGCTAATCGGAAAGTCATTCGGGATGTTAATGAATGGAGAGAGAACCCCGAGCCGGCAGCAACTGTGATTGAATCACCTGTATATCGCAAAGAGTATGGGCTTTGGGAACATCAAAAGTATTTTGTCCATTTAGTGTTTAACGATCATAAAAAATCACACGGGGCTCGATATGTTTTAGCCGATATGGTTGGTTTAGGAAAAATTGTACAGTTGGCTCTTTCTGCGAAATTAATGGCACTGTATGGGGATAAACCAATATTAGTCATCGCACCTAAAACGCTACTTTGGCAATGGCAAGAGGAGATTTACTCTTTACTAGATGTGCCATCGGCTGTTTGGACAGGAAGAGAATGGGTGGATGAACATGGGGTTAGACATCCCTCTACTGGAAGCAAAGGGATAAAAAAATGTCCACGTAGAGTCGGTATTATTTCGCAAGGACTAATAACAGCTAACTCCGATGTGTTGGAGCATTTGCTAAGTATGGAATTTGAATGTGTGATTGTGGATGAAGCGCATAGAGCAAGAAGAAAGAACTTAGGGGAAGGAAAAGAAAATGATAAGCCACAACCAAATAATTTGATGGATTTTTTATTAAAAATTTCCAAAAAGACAAAAAGTATGTTGTTAGCTACTGCAACTCCAGTACAACTATATCCTATAGAAGCGTGGGATCTTCTTTACATTTTATCACAGAAAAATGACAGCGTATTAGGCAACGAATTTAGTATGTGGCGAAAATATCCTAAACGTGCATTAGATTTGATTATGGGAAAAGAAACGTTAGGCATGACTTTTGAAAATTGGGATTGGATTCGCAATCCTTTCCCACCAGCTAGGGAAGATGAGAGATTTTTTGGCTCGATTAGAAAGCGTTTAGGTTTGAAAGATGATGAATTTGTTATTAAGTCGGAAGCATATGATGAATTAAGCCGTCCGGATCAAAGAAGAATAGGAAGAATTATAGAAGACGGCTTTATGCAAAACCACAACCCATTTATTCGTCATATCATTCGTAGAACAAGGGATTTTTTAGAGAACACAATCAACCCCGACACTGGAGAGCCTTATTTAAAAAAAGTAGAAGTTAAGTTGCTCGGGGAAAAAGATGACGAAGCATTAGTATTGCCCCCTTACTTACAAGAAGCATATAACTACGCAGAAGAGTTTTCTAAGTTGCTGGGGAAACGTATTAAAGGTGGCGGATTCATTAAAACATTACTACTAAAACGTGTTGGTAGTACAATTTACGCAGGAGAACAAACGGCAATAAAAATGTTAAATTGGGGCAACATTGCAGAGGATTTTGCAGAAGATGAATTAGCAGAGGAGTTAGACGAAAGTAGTATTAAAAACTTAACAGATGAAGAAAGACAATGTTTACACAAATTTTTACAAACTATTCAATCAAATAAGGAAGATGACCCGAAATATCAATTGACGTATGATTTGTTGGTTGAGAAAAACTGGTTGGAAAAAGGGTGTATCATTTTTTCACAGTACTACGATTCTGCATTCTGGGTAGCAGAGAAGTTGTCAAAAGATTTGAGAAATACAATAGTTGGAATATACGCTGGTGGAGATAGATCAGGTATTTTATTAGATGGTATTTTTTACAAAAAAACAAAAGAACAATTAAAACGAATGGTCAAAAATAGGGAACTGAAGGTTTTAGTTGGAACAGATGCCGCCTCGGAAGGTTTAAACTTGCAAACACTCGGTACATTAATCAACCTTGACTTACCTTGGAATCCAACAAGGCTTGAACAAAGAAAAGGAAGAATACAACGGATCGGTCAAATAAATGACAAGGTATATATTTACAATATGCGATATAAAAATTCCGTCGAGGACAAAGTTCATGCCATTCTTTCTGAGCGATTAGAAAACATTCATACGCTATTCGGGCAAATACCGGATGTTTTGGAAGATGTATGGATTCAAGTTGCGCTCGATGATATAGAGAAAGCAACACGCATCATCGATGAGATGCCTAAACATCACCCGTTTGAATTGCGTTATGAAAAAGGAATTGTAAAAGTCGATTGGGAGAGCTGTACAACAGTTTTAGATACTATTGAAGCGACAAAGTATCTTATGAGCGGATGGTAATTATTTATTAGCAAACTCCAAACACAACTTACCTGTCTATAAAAAAGCATTTCCTAAAAACCTCGGAACAGCACACCTGTCCCGAGGTTTTTCCTACACCAACCTAATCCCCAAAAACTTAGGCTCTGTCATTTCTTTGATCGCGTAGGCGACGCCTTCAAGCCCGACCCCGCTCTGTTTTACACCGCCATATGGATAATGGTCGTGGCGGACGGTGGAGGTTTCGTTAATCCATACACCACCCATTTCTAATGCCTCAAACAAACGGAAGGCACGATTAATGTCAGATGTAAACACACCAGCTTGCAAGCCGTAAGGAGAATCGTTGACGGCTGCGATGACTTCTTCTTCTGTTTCAAACGGAAGAATCGTCACGATCGGGGCGAACACTTCTTCACATACAACCTTCATTTGCGGGGTTACGTTCGTTAATACCGTCGGTTGAAGCAAAGTTCCTTGTCGCTGTCCGCCTGTGAGTAAGCGAGCCCCTTGGGAAACGGCTTCTTGTATCCATGCTTCCGCCCGGCATGCTGCTTCTAGTGTAATCATCGGACCTACATCCGTCGTTTCGAGCGCAGGATCGCCTGCATTTAGACTTTGTACCGCAGATACAAATGCATCAACAAAAGAGGAATATATATCACGATGAACGTAAATTCTTTGCACGGAAATGCACGCTTGTCCAGCAAAAACAAATCCACCTTTGACTAATCCCGCAACGGCTATTTCTAAATTAGCATCTGGAAATACGATATTAGGGGAATTGGCGCCAAGTTCTAGTGTGATTTTTTTATGGCGAGCCATTTCTTGAATTTTAAATCCGACAGCGCCGCTTCCTGTAAATGTTACTTTCTTAATATATGGGTGTGTGACTAACGGTGGAACAAGGTCTGCTCCTAATCCGTTCACCACATTGATTGCTCCGCTAGGCACGCCGGCTTCTGTCATCAATTGAACAAGCTTCATCGCTGAAAGAGGTGTTTTTTCAGCAGGTTTTAATACTACTGTACACCCTGCGGCAACGGCCGGAGCTAATTTGTGTAGCACAAGGTTTAGCGGGAAATTGAAAGGTGTAATGGCAGCAATGACACCAATCGGTTTTCTTTTTACTAAGCCAATCCGCTCTTCACCACCGATGGCTGCATCCATCTTCATCAGTTCTCCATCGTTCCGCTTCGCTTCTTCTGATGCAAAACGAAGCACCTGGATTGCGCGACTTACTTCCCCGCGCGCATCGCGAATGGGTTTTCCTGCTTCCTGACATAGCAGTTGGGCAAAATCTTCGCTTTGCTCCTCCAATAAGTCTGCCGATTTTCGCAAAATGGTGGAACGTTGATGTGCCGGCATTTTTCTCATGACATGCTCAAATGTATCATAGGCGTTTTGAATCGCCATTTCTAAATCTTCTATCGTGGAAAAATCGACGACGCCGACAAGTGTGCCGTTATACGGATTGCGTACTTCTTGTTGAACACGTCCGTCTCCTTTTCGTTCTTTCCCATTAATAAACGAGCCGATATGAATCATAACACGTCCCCCTAATGCTCTACCTTCTTAATAAATGCTTTCGTCCGTTCTTCTTTTGGGCTGCTGAAAAATTCTTGTGGATGACCTTCTTCTACAATGACCCCGCCATCCATGAAAATAATTCGATCGGCTACTTCTTTAGCAAACTTCATTTCGTGAGTTACTAACACCATCGTCATTCCTTCATCTGCTAGTTCACGGATAACATTTAATACTTCACCAACTAACTCCGGATCAAGAGCGGATGTTGCTTCATCAAATAGCATCGCTTTCGGTTCCATCGCAAGCGCTCGCGCAATCGCAACACGTTGTTGTTGCCCTCCAGACAATTGACTTGGATAATAATGCATTCTTTCAGACAACCCTACTTTTTTTAAATATTTTTCTGCTGTTTTCCGCGCTGCTTCTTTTGATTTTTTACGAATTTTGATTTGTGCAGCCATGACGTTCTCTATTGCGGTCATGGTCGGAAATAAATTAAACCGTTGAAAAACCATGCCGATTTCCGTTCGAAGAGCGGCGATGTGTTTTTCGTTCAACTTTTCGTTCGGTTTTACAAAATAGTGACCATCAATTTTAACAGTTCCTGATGTAGGAACTTCCAAAAAGTTAAGACATCTGAGAAAGGTCGATTTTCCTGAACCAGAAGGACCGATAATGACAACTTTTTCCCCTTTTTTCACGGTTAAATTAATTCCTTTTAAAATTTCATTAGCTCCGAATGATTTTCTAAGATTACAAACTTCAATCATCGTTTCACACATGTCGCTTCAACCTCTTTTCCATGATTCGTACGATTTGTGCTAAAGGTAGACTTAACACGAGATATGCTAAAGCTAAAGTATCCATTCAGCCCAATACTAGTGAGATTTTCAGAATCCAGCACCAATAGGGCATTTCCAGTATCGAAAATGCCCTAGGAGGAATGGAGAATCGTTTGGAGAGACTCCCCACTTAGAAGTCTTTGCAACGATTCCCAAACCGGCTTTCCGTGTTTTTGCAGGGTAGAAATGACGCTGCGAATGGTGCAGAAAGCCTCGGCATCGTCTTCCTGACGAAACGTTCCGGAAATTTTTTGTTTGACTTTCACCATCCGCAAATCACGCTCGGCTTGGTTGTTGTCAAACGGCACTTCTTTCTTTCGCAGGAAGAGAAGCGCTTCTTGCTTGCGCTTTTCCAGGCGCTGGATGAAATTTTGCGCGTTGCGGACGCCTTCATGGTTGCCTTGTCGGCAACGTTCATCGAGTTCTTGTCGACCATTCGCTAGAAGCTGGTCGTACACTGCTTCCCAATACCGGACTTCCTCTTCCGGTAGAGCTCCGCCCGCTTTCTCCACCGCCTGTTTCATCTCCAACAGTGCTTCGGTCATCTCTTTCGACCATGAATGGCCGTAAAGTTCCGTATATGCCCGAAGCTCCCGGAGATGATGGGCGTGGCAAAGCGCATGGCTCGCCTCTGTGTACATCGGGTACACCGAATACGCATCGTGTACCATCGTTCCTTTGTACCGTGGCAAGATCCCGATGTCGTCCGTCGCTTGCTTTCCACGGGAACGATGAAGCCCGTATCGTGTGACCTTGGCAGTGGAAGCCACATGCACCCATTGGTTCTTTCTGTTCACACGCAGGCTCGTTTCATCGACGTGCAACGTGCTGGAGGTTAGCAACGCCGTTTCGATCTCTTTGAGCGCTGCTTCTAACACAGGGAGCCACCGTCTCGTCATGTTCACGACTGTGCCTGCACTGATTGAATGGCCCACTAACGCTTTGACCATCTCCGTGACACGCTCGCACGGGATCAACTGCGCATGATTCCAGTATAAAACAAGGGAAGTGATGGCTGGTCCGTACTGGACATGATTCGTGACATAAAAAGGGAACTCTGCCTGCTGGACGAGATGACATTTCGGACACCCCTTCACTTCCCGTTCGTGTTGAGTCACTTCCATTCGAACCACTGGGAGGTCGAACACTTGGCGAATGTCTACTTGAAGCGGAGCAACATGTTCTAAAGAGTGACCACATCCTTTGCATTTGGTCACGCGGTGAAGGACTCGATGGTCAGGATTCGGTACTTGGCGGAGCGTCGTTCCTCGATGCCCTAGTTGCCCTCCCGGCTGTTTCTCCGACGGTTGGCGAGAAGGGGATTTCGCCACAAACCGGTCAGAGGACGGCGGTAAGTGGCTGTTCGTACTGTTTTTTTTCGTACGGGCTTCTAATTCTGCAATACGTGCTTTTAATTGTTGGTTTTCTTGTCTTAGCTGCTCGTTTTCTTTGATGAGTTTTTCGATGGTTTGCGCTTGGCGCTCGATTTTTGCGACCATGCTTTCGAGTGTAAAGACCGCTTGTTGAAAATCAAAAACAACGTTTGCCATCGTGTTCACCTCCCTTGTCTTGGATGGTACTAGTATAGACAAGGGGAGCAGAAATAAACCCGATCTCGTAAACTTTTTCTATGTAACGGCTGAATAGTTACAAGCTAAAATGGTATAAGACTCTATTGTTAAAAAGGTTTGCGAGGCGTAAGCTTGTGTGCGAAGCAACAGCTCGCTGACAGTAATAAAGGCTAATAAGGAAGTATCTTTAATCATCATAATGATGTAGTTTCCAAAGGTAGGTAAGGCAATTCTTACTGCTTGCGGAATGATAATAAGCCACATTGCTTGTCTGTTTGTATATCCAAGTGCTAGGGCGGCTTCGAATTGTCCTTTATCTACGCTTATGATCGCAGACCGGATCACTTCTGATAAATAACACCCATAGTTGATTCCGAGTCCGATGACTCCTGCCATAAATGGGCTTAATGTGAAGCGATAAGTTGGATCCCATAGTTGACCAACTAATGTGATAATAAGAGGCACAACATAATACATATATACTAATTGAACAAGAAGGGGAGTTCCTCGAACAATTTCAAGCAAAACAACTAAAATTTTATTTAACCAAGCATATTTTGAGATTCGACCTAAGGCAATTAGTGTCCCAAGTAAAAGAGCCAAAGAAAACCCGCATAACGTAGCTGCTAGGACAATCCCAAGTCCTTCCATTAAAATAGGGCTAAGCTCACGGAATGCAGTGGAGAAGTCTAATTTTTCGAGTAAGTTCATACCGTCACCTCACAATTGAAGGGGAGAGAAAACTCTCCCTGATTACTATTTATCAACAGGAACTACGTTGTCTTCGTTTAAGCCATATTTTTTCAAAACATTTAATACAAAACCTTCTTCTTTCAATTTGTCCAGCTCTTTGTTAATAGCGTCTAATAGGTCTTTATCTTCTTTTCGCACAGCAGCAGCAATCTTTCCAGCTGCTTGGGCTTCATAAGGAGAGACGAGCTTTAAGTTTAATGAAGGGTCTTTTGTAATGCTATAGCCTGCGACGGCGCTGTCAGTGATGCAAGCGTCGATTTTATTTGTATTTACAGCTAACAATAATTCGGCTTGAGAACCAAATACTTTTACTTCTTTAATTTTTCCTTCTTGTTGAAGCTTTTGGGCAAATTCTAAAAATGCTGTTCCTTTTTGCCCACCAACCACTTTATCTTTTAAATCTTCGATTCCTTTGATCGGGGAATCTTTTGCGACTACAAGTGCTTCGCCTTCTTTATACCAAATATGTGTGAAGCTAGCGATTTTCTCACGCTCTGGTTTGACATACATTCCGTCTGTGACGATATCAATGTTTTTGTTGTTTAGCTCAAGCAATAAGTTTTCAAACTTGACTTCTTTCATTTCTACTTTTGGGATACCAAGTCGTTTTGCGATTTCTTTAATAATTTCTGCGTCAATTCCACTAAATTCCTTCGTATCTTTGTCGATAAACGCAAACGGAGCATCGTTGGACGAACCGACGATGAGTACGCCACGTTTTTTAATTTCATCCAGTGTGCTAGAACTCTGCTTGTTTTCGCTCGAATTTGAAGAAGAAGTTTTTTGGCTATTACAACCGACAAGCAACGCGACGAAAAAGAGCATAGTTAAGCATAGAGAAAAGAATTTTTTCATTTTTGATTTCCCCCTAGGTAAAAATTTTTAGTTTTCTATTTTAGCCGGTTGGCTCAAAAGCTCCGTTAAGACGGATTCTAAAACGTCCAATCCTTCTTCTAGTTGTTCATCAGTAATCACAAGTGGAACAAGTATGCGAATGCAGTTTCCGTATAATCCAGCGTTTAATAAGATAAGTCCTTTTTGTTGTGCGGCAGCGATAATTTTTGCAGTTAACTCTTTATCCGGTTCTTTTGAAATGCGATCTTTTACAAACTCCAAGGCAACCATAGAGCCTAGTCCGCGCACGTCTCCGATTTGTTCAAACCGCTGCTGCCACGAACGGAAACGGGTAGTTAATACTTGGCCGATTTGTTGGGAACGTTCCACAAGTCCTTCTTCCTCAATCATTTTGATTACTTCGATTGCTGCTACACACCCGAGTGGGCTTCCCCCGTATGTTCCACCGATTTCTCCTGGACCAGGGGCATCCATAATTTCGGAACGGCCGACAACTGCAGCAATTGGCAATCCAGCGCCAAGCGACTTAGATAACGTCATTAAATCTGGAACTACGCCAAATTGTTCAATAGCGAACATCGATCCTGTTCGAGCAAAGCCTGTTTGGATTTCATCTGCGATAAATAAAATACCGTATTTTTCACAAATTCTTTTTAACCCTTGCATAAACGTAACGGATGGAACGATAAACCCACCTTCTCCTTGTACGGGTTCGATAATTACGGCGGCAATTTCATCTGCTGGTGCTTCTGAGAGGAAAAACGTTTCTAATTGCTGTAGCAATTCGCGATCAAATTGTTCGTCCGTCATTCCTTCCGGTTTTCGATAGTAATATGGATGGCCGACACGGAACGTTTCCGGAGCAAACGGTCCAAACTGATATTTGTACGGTTTGACTTTGCTTGTTAATGACATCGTTAATAACGTTCGTCCGTGGTAGCCACGTTCAAAGGAAATGATTCCTTTTCGCCCCGTATATTTTCTTGCGATTTTTATCGCGTTTTCTACTGCTTCTGCACCGCTATTGGCGAAAAATGCTTTTTTAGCATGATTGCCGGGGGTAATTCGGGCAAGTTCTTCTGCAAGCGCCACGTAAGGCTCGTACATCATGACGTTAAAGCACGTATGAATGTATTTGTCGAGTTGATTTTTTACCGCTTGCACGACCCGAGTAGGACGGTGTCCAACATTTAATGTGCCGATTGCGCCAGCAAAATCAAGAAAAGTGTTGCCGTCAATGTCTGTTAATAACGCTCCTTCTCCATGTTCAGCGAAAGATAGGACTGTATTGAACGGACCGCGTGCAACAAATTGTTCTTTACGCCTTAATAGTGCTTGGGCTTTCGGACCGGGGATAGATGTTTTCATTTGAATGTGTGGCATGTTGCATCCTCCTTTTGTATACAAAGATTGTATACATTTTGTTTTAAAAAAAATTAAGTGGTGTATTTTTTTATAATTTCATGAATGGAAAGCGAGCGATTAAACTTCTTCGTGAAATCGATATCCCGTACGATGGAAGGGATATGTAGATGAGTAAGCTGCTTCGCTCGATCAGCATCGCGTGCACAAATTGCTTTATATAACGCTTCATGTTCTTCATACACGTCGCAAGAGTGGGTATGAGACACATCATAAAACGTAAGAATAATGTGTGTTAGCGAAATGATTCTATGAAGACATTCCACTAAATATGGATTCCTTGATGCTTCGATAATTGTCATGTGAAACTGTTCAATAAAAGGAAGTGCTTTATGAGGTTCGTTTTTCTCATAGCATTCTTTTTCTTTTTTTAGCATTTCTTCCATTATTCTTAGATGTTCAGGAGTAGCATGAGTTGCTGCTAATGCGGCGGCTTCGGGTTCGAGTATTTGTCGGACAAAGAATATCTGTTCAGATTCTTCAGGAGTAGGGCAATACACAAACGCGCCGCGATGGGGAACGATTTCTACTAAAGAGTCATATTTGAGACGTTGCAATACAGCACGGATTGGTGTTCTGCTCACTCCAAACGCTTCTGCAAGGGAGCTCTCAATTAGTTGTGTTCCTGGTGGCAAATCAGCATGAAAAATAGCATTTCTTAAAATTTGGTAAATTTGTTCTTCGCTCATTTTTGTATAAGTGTTACTCATGTTCGTGTAAATCAACGTTTCCTCCTTCTACTTTAGCTAAGATGACTGGTGTAATTGTTGCTTAAGCACATCGTACCATGTTTTCATCATAAAAAAAGGGAATGGGTTAAAATATTTGACAAACTTTTTTGATTATTCCGGCTCATCCAGATGAACAAAAGCGCTTTCATTAACAACTGAAACTGCCTCGCTAGTTGATAATCACCTACCTTAATAGTTATTAAAATTATCCCAAATAGATTATATATTTATCAGAAAATTATGTAAATACATAATTTATTTAAAATTATATTTTTTTTGTTTTCGTCTGTCAACTTCGAAAAAACATTTTGTTCTTTGGGTGTATCGATTTGGGGGATTGGAAAGATGACCTAGATTGCTGAGATGAACGATTCTACTTAACGAAGGGGGCTGGAAGTCTCACTGAAATTCACAAATTGTTCAAAACCTCCCGCCGGAGCTGCCCCTTTTTCCGTGTAAAATAAAAATAAAGAATCGGCGAGAGGGAGGAATTTGGGATGTTCGCAATGGTGATGGGGATTGTCATTACAGTATCAATTGCATTAATTATTAGCGCAGAAGTAAGCGTAGAAGCATAATAAGAGCGGCCTCTAAAAAGGGGCCGCTTTTGTCGTTTGTGCACATCGATTAGATGGCTTCCATGTGTGGAGTGGTACAAGGGCAAATGAGCACGTTATTTCTGTTAAGTGTTGTCGTTCTCTGCCTGCATAAGAATGCTTGTTGCAGGAGATTGTTAGTTCATTCTGACAGTTGTCTTGACCGGATATCGGTTGACATGGCTATTGCTTGTAGTCGATTGGTTGCTAAGGGCAATCTTATTTTTAAAATAGCTAATGATACTCGACGTAATAGCAATGGACAAAATAGATAGCAAGCCTTGCCAAAACCCTATGGAATAAAACCCTAAGGACACGACAACAAAATCGAGGATGAAATTGATGGTCCCAGGATTACAATTCCGCCTTTTTTGAAGGATCAAGGCAAGAATATTAAAGCCCCCAAGCGAAGCGCGATTCATAAATAATGTCGACAGTCCAAACCCGATAATAACCCCACCTGTCACAGCACCTATAGACATCGGTATGGAAAAAGAAGGGAGAATCCAATCCATTCCTACTGTGATGACAGACAATAATGTGACAGAAAGAATCGTAGAAAGTGTAAAGTTCCAGCCCATGTTCATAACTGACAGCACATAAAAAGGAATGTTAATGAGAAAAAACACGACTCCAAAAGGGATGTTAGAAAGATAGCTCATCATTAAAGAAAGTCCAGCCGTTCCTCCGGTTAAAACATGCGAATGATGCAGAATACTCGTTCCAACACTTGTCAAAAAGCATCCTAACCCGATATAACATAATCTCTTCATACGTCTCACCCTACCGAATCATTTCAACATATGCTAATCTGTGAATATTATGATACAATCTATATTGTGAGTTTGGTATACGAAAATAAATATTTTACGCTATATATATTTACATATTGAATATATTTTGTGGAAATATCCTTCATTATGAGAGGTGTGTAAAAATGGATCCAATCGATGTTAGCTTGCTTCGTCTTTTACAGGAAAATGGCCGCGTGACTATTAGTGAACTTTCCAAACAATTATCGTTGAGCCGACCAAGCATTACCGAACGACTGCTTCGACTCCAAGAAAGAGGAGTAATCGAAGGATTCACTGCTCGAGTATCACCAGCGGCAGTAGGAAGAGATACGCTTTTAATTATCCAAATCAGCGACCTTAAAGTACCTGTATCCGAGTTTGAAAAAATAATTGCCGAAGATTCGGATATTATTGAATGCCATCGTGTTACAGGCCACATCAGCTATTTCATTAAGGCGGCTGTACAAGGAATAGATGGTTTGCGTTTGCTTGTAGATCGACTGATCCCTTACGGCAATGTACATACTTCAGTCGTTTTAACCTCTCCTGTTACCTTTCGCTCGATCCTGCCTAAATCAGAAACGCAGGCATAGGCTTTTATGCTTTGTCAATAAGAGGAAGCGGATGATGGGTAACGTGATTGGGATGTGTGCTGTCCTTTCCCGAATTTTATCGAAGATTGATGCAATAAAAGCTAATCACTGGAAGAAGTGATCAGCTTTCGTTGTTGCATTTCGTAGAAATATTTGTTCGAACATGATACAATCACGGTAAGCAGCTACATAAGCAGGGTGGGCGGTTGGCCACTTCCCGATGGAGGGAGGTGGAAAAAATGACGACGTATGAAGCATTAAGCTTAGTTGCTCAATTTAGTTTAGTGCTAATAGGAACGCTAACAATGATTATCACGATGGTCGTGTATATAAAAAAGAAATAACCGTCCCCCCCTAGGCCAAAGGTGTGACGGTTATTTCAATCGCACTTAAAGGCTTGCCGCTCTTCTTGTGGCATGTAGTTGCGCTGACCGGGTGTTTGTAACACCCGGTCTTTTTTGTTTTATGCTTTTCTTAGCACCATTATACACAAAGCAAGGTGCATATTCAACGGAATTTGTGGACATAACTACCGCTTCTTCTCTTTTTCATTCCGATAAAACTCATGAAAAATTTTCATCAATGCGCGTTTTTCGATGCGGGAGACGTAGCTTCTCGAGATGCCGAGTTCTTTGGCGATTTCGCGCTGCGTTTTTTCCTTTTGCAAATTTAGCCCGAACCGGCTGACGATCACTTCCTTTTCCCGCTCGTCGAGCACTTCGATATACTTTCGTACTTGTTCGATTTCCATATTCAAATGAATTTCATCAGCCACATCTTCTCCTTCTGATTTGAGCACATCAATTAAGCTAATTTCATTTCCATCGCGGTCTTGCCCGATCGGCTCATGAAGCGACACGTCTTTTTTCGTTTTTTTCAGCGAACGAAGATGCATTAAAATTTCAATTCTAATGACAATAGTAAGCGGTAATAAATAACATTCACAAACAAGCAGCCTCTAGCACTTTATTTTCAATGTAATCCAGCCGGCTTTCGCATATTTCAGCCGGTACGCGGAACGTTTCTTGCATTTCATAAATGATAAAGTCGCGTTTTTTCGAAAAATCGATATATCTAATCATATGGTAAGGGATCGCTGAAAATAACATAAAGCGTTTTGCTTGTGATTCTTGAAAAGACCGAAATAAGTCAGTCATTTGCGATTGGTCGCCAGCGTGTAAAAACAAATGTCCAACTTCATGAAAAAATACTTCACGGCGCTTGAGCGAGTCCAAATCGCGATGAAGCGCTACAATTTTCAAGTCGTCGCAGTATTCAGCAAACGATCCGAATTTTGACTCGACAAGCAAAATATCGAATTTCCTTGCGATATACTCTTCATCGAGCTGGGAAGGATAGATGATCCCGTTTTGCTGATATGCTTCCGAGATGCGCTTTTCTAAGTCGCAAGGCTTATATAAGTACATTCCACCTCATCCCCCATAAGTTTTTTCTTTTATTATACAAACGTATGTTCTTATTTACAAGAAAAAGAAAAATCCCTAAGTTTGACCAAGGGATATATTCAAAGGAACTATTCATTTTTTTGCAACAGCCACCTGTCGTTTAGCTGCTTCTCGTTCTTTCCAAGGAATGATTTTTGTTTCAACAAATGTGACATCAGACGTTTTCATTCGACGTGTATCAGCTTCTACAAGCGCGGCGTTTGTAAACGTCCCAGAAGTAATAAACCATGTTCCTATACAGCTGTGATTCTTTTTAGCGCTGTCAAGTTCACGAATATTTTTGACAGTTACTTGAGTTTTTGACTTATAATAATGCTTTACTTGTACAGCAGTTTTCAAACCGTCAATTTTGTTTGTGACTATGATATCAACCCCGCCGTCTTTTGATTCCGGTGTTTTTATCGGTTTCCATCCAGTGGCTTTCAAATATAAATATACGAGTTGTTCAAATTCTAGTCCTTCTAATTCTTCTAATGGGAGTTGTATTATTACGTCATCAGGACGAACGTTATATTTTCCGGTTGTTTGATTGGAAGAAGCTTGGGATGTACGTTTCTTAGGTGTGGAGGTTTTGGCAGGCTTCTTCTCTGCGGTTTTTTGAGGGAGTCCGGTATATGGATTCTTATTTTTATTTTCTTTTTTACGCATATCGGGCACATACCTTGCTGTCCAAGAACCTATAATAAGGGCAATAAATAAGGTAACTATTACCCCTCCGAGTCCGATAATACCTTTCATCATTAAATAAAACGAAATAATAAAAGCTGGGAAGGTAAATAAAGAAATGACGGTATTTTGTCTTTCCCTCCTCGACGGCATTTTCTTAGCCATTTTAATTTCTCCTTTCCTGTTTTGCTTTCCACTTTATAAATTCAATATGCTTTTTTATTTCCTCGATCTCTTGTTCTGTCAGTCCCTCCATGTCAAAAAAGAAAAGGTTTTTTTCATTGTTTGTTTTATCTTGACCAGTTAGTAAATAATCAATTGAAACCCCAAAAAAGTTAGCAATTTTTAAAAGTGTTTCATAATCAGGCTCTCTCTTTCCTTGTTCATACATTGCATATGTAGTTCTTCCAACTCCTATTTTTTTTGCCACATCTTCTTGTCGCAACTTCATTTTGTTTCTTAGTTCTTGCAAGCGCTCACCGAAACTAATCATAAAGAGATTCCTCCTTTTCAAGATTAATTATAACGTCACATTCAGTGACAAAAAATATTTTACACAAAATGTGTATTTGTATATTGACATTACACTATATGTGACATATACTTGAATTATCAATACGCAAAACGTGACATTGAAAGGGGTGATAAAATGAGAGAGTGGCTCAAAAATAAACGATTAAACACAGGGTTAACGCAAAAAGAAATTGCTAAATTAGTTGGAATTTCTCGAAGCACATACGCAATGATTGAAAATGGCGAGAGAAATCCAAGTGTTTCAGTAGCAAAGAGAATTGCCGATGCTCTCAAATTTGATTGGACAATTTTTTTTGATGATGAATGTCACGTTTTGCGTATTAAAAATTGCTCAGCCTAATAACGATAGGAGGTGTTTTTTTTGCAAAAAGTTAAACGAGTATGGCACAGCCCAAACGGAAAGTATCGCGTTGTCGGGATACAGTTTCACGACGAGATAACGGCAACGATTTTCGTTCAAGTGAAAGGGCGGAAAACATCGTTGACGTATAACACGCGCACAAAAGAAAAACTTCCGAAAAACGTTGTTGATGCGTGTGAATCGATTAAACAAGAACTTGCATTTCTTTGTAATCATTGTAAATCAAACTAAAAATCGAAAGAAGGTGTCGAAATGCTCAAAAAAACGCTTGTTGAAGAGATTGAGCATAAAAACAAAGCGATTATGTGCATTGACTACATGCTCGATGCGATTTTTCAAAAAGATTATGAAACGGCTGCGCTTGAGGCGAAAGAGTTTTTGTTCATCGTTGAAAAGTTGCAAGCAATCGAGGTCAAAAAAGCACGTCGCGCGGAGCTGGAACAAATAATCAAAGAAATGCAGCAACTCGGAATTAAAATCGACTTTGCAGCAAAATTGTCGTCGTAACGGGGAGGGGATCGGGGTGAAAATCACCGTTGTAAAAGGTCAACTGTTCAACCAACTTGAAAAAGAAGTGTATGCCTATTTAGCAAAAGTCCTTCCGGAACAATATCAAAAAGCGAAGGAAAGCGACAATGAAAAAGCGTCATAAAAAAAGCAGCAAGTGCGGCAACACTTACTGCAAGGCACAGAAAAAAATATTCTTACTGAAAATATAGCACGTTTCGCGGCATTTTTCCATATTCGGCTCTCCAAAAGAGAGCCGCGCAATTCAAAAAAAGGCGGTGTTTTCAATGAAAAAAGCAAAGACAAAAGAAAATCCGATGGAAAAATACGTTCCTGCGGTCATGCGTTGGATTGAAAATACGTTTGATATGAGCGCGATTCAAGTCGAAGACTTTTCTGTTTTCCCAGCCGGAAAGCTCATTCGCGACGAAAACGGGCACACGATGGTTGTTTTCTATGACATTTGGACAGAGCAAGTCAAATACACATTCCCGACAGGAAAGTGAGGAACGAAAATGCAAGCAGCGATTGACCTACAATCAGGACTTGAACGGCTTTTTCCTTCCGCGAAAAAGCCGTTGAAAATCATCCGTCTAGTGGGCTATTCCCGTATGAACACGGAAAACGATCCGAACAAAGCGTATAGCGTCGCAAAACGACCGTGCATGAAAGGCTGGCAAGATCTAAATCGTCCAGGCATGACAGAAGGTGAGATTCGTTCCTGGCTGCGGCAAAAAGGATGGACAGGTCTTGTCATTCCAGACGGCTATGACGTCATTGACATCGACGAACAGAAAGAAGGGGAGATGATTTTCAAAGCGCTTTTGCGCGAAGGATATAAATTTCACGCAATTCGAACGGTACGAGGTTTTCAATTTTTCTTTCGCTCGACAGGGAATATCAGAGGACAAGACGCGACAGTGCTCATGGCTGGCGGGTTTGTCGGTGACTATCGACTTTCCGGACGCGGTCAAGTCGTTCTTCCAAGCGAAAATACCGGCGGACGCGAATGGGTACATATTGCAGACGGGGAACTTTCGCCGATGCCGATCTATTTTGAGCGATTAAAAAAGATTGATAAAACGCAGCGTCCGTTTCCGATTCCGATGCACGAGGGAGGACGAAACAACGCGCTGTACGCGCATTGCTGTCGGCTCGTTGAATTTGGCTACACACAAGAGCAAGTGCACGAAATAGCTAGTTTCCTAAATCGCTATTTTTTCCTTCCTCCGTTAGACCAGCGTGAATTTGCAAACACATTGAATAGCGCGCTGAAACATGAGCCGAGCGGAACGAATTATTCCTCGCCGCCGATGACTTCTCCAGCACGAAAAGAAGGAGAGCCGAAAAAGTTCAATCTAACCGAAATGGGCAACGCCGAACGGCTTGTCGCGCGGAACGGTCAAAACTTACGCTATTGTGTCGAATTTGAAGAATGGCTTATATGGGACGGAAAGACATGGGTAGAGGACAAGAAGAAGCAAATTGAACGCATCGCGATTCGGACGTTTCGTGAAATGTATGCAGAAGCAGCACAAGAGGAAAATAACGACGCGCGCAATGAATTGTTGCGCTGGGCAAAAGCGAGCGAAAAAAGCTCGGTATTTCTTAACTCGATTGCACGGGCAGAAGCAATGATTCCGATCAGCCAAGAAGAGCTGAATAAAGATAAGTTTTTGTTGAATTGCGCAAATGGTGTGGTCGATCTCAGAACGGGAGAACTGCTGCCACACGATCGCAAATACATGATGACGAAAAACACACATATTTCATACGATCCAAACGCGAAATGTCCGACGTGGATTGCCTTTCTTGAATCCATCTTTCGCGATGGTGACGAAGTGAAGCATGACATTATCAACTTCTTGCAAAAAGCAATTGGCTACGCACTTACAGGCGACATAAGCGAACAAGTTGTGTTTTTCCTCTGGGGAACAGGGAGAAACGGAAAATCGACGTTCATAAACACTGTGAAGGCGCTATTAGGCGATTACGCAAAGCAAACGAACTCGAATACATTTACGGCGAAAATGAATGATTCGGGGATAAATAACGATATTGCACGTTTGCATGGCTCACGCTTTGTGTCAGCTGTCGAAAGCGAGGACGGTCAACGTCTAAGCGAATCTCTAATTAAACAATTAACCGGCGGTGAGCCGATTACAGCTCGTTTTTTGAGAAAGGAATTTTTCGAGTTTGTTCCAGAGTTCAAGATTTTCTTTACAACGAACCACAAGCCGATCATTAAAGGCGATGATGAAGGAATTTGGCGGCGTATTCGCCTTGTTCCGTTCACGTACACCATTCCAAAAGAAAAAGTGGACAAGCATCTCCCTGAAAAGCTGATGAATGAGCTTCTTGGCATTTTACGCTGGGCGGTCGAGGGATGCTTGAAATGGCAAAAAGAAGGGCTACAAGAGCCTGAAGCAGTCAAAAACGCTACGAGTGAATATAAAGAGGAAATGGATCTTCTCAGCAATTTTATCAATGATTGCTGCGTCATCCATCCAAGCGCGAAAGTTCCATTGAATGAATTGTACCAAGAGTATATGAACTGGTGCGAGGACAACAATGAACTTGCAATGAAAAAACAAAAGTTTTCCGCGCGCCTAGTGCTGCGAGGATTCGATAAAAGAAATTCAACCGGAAACAAAACGTTCTTTTTCGGCATCGGTCTTTCCAGTGGAAGAAAAGAGTTACCGCCGACCGATTTAAACAAAAAAATAGTTGAAGAAGAACTTTAGTTAATTAGTTAAAAGTAGTTAATAACTTTTAGGTATAACGCGCTATATATCGATAATATGAGAAATACCTAAAAATAGCTAACTTGTATTAACTAATTAACTTATGGGAGGTTTTATATGTTATATAACATTTTTTATCAAATAGATAATCTAAATATTCAAATAAAAATAAAAAACAAAAAACTAAGTTTAATTTATGAAGAAGGCACATTGCCATTGGATTTAAAAAAGCAAATTAGGCAGCATAAACAGCAGATCATAAAGCGCTTGGAAGAGAATGAAATGGCGCGTGCCAAAGGGTTTCTCATCTATCGCTACGGCGAACTGTACGAGTATCGCTATGGCTTGGGCGCGTATTTATTCATCGAGCGCGAAGGGGAACTTGCTTATGCCTGGCGTGCGAACTACATGCCGAAGGAAAAGCAATCATACAAGATAAAAATGCTTGCTGAACGTGTTCCATTCGAAAAAGCGTTCCAGGAGGCAGCCGGTTTCATTGACTGGCTGCAACGGCAACGGAAGTGGGGTGATTCGAATGTCAAAGTCGTTTAAATCGTATTTACGCGAAGCGATCGAGCGCGTCAAAGACAAACGGATCGAACAGCTCATTGAACTAGGACGAGTGAAAATGGAGGACGGACGGCAGCTTTACGAGTTGACGCTCTCAGAATTGGATCATGAATATCGATGCATGAAAGAAATGAGGAGGCGCTCTAGATGTTCTTAAACGAAAAAGAAGTTGTGTTCGTTGACCAGTATTTGCAGCATGCGCTAGCGTTTCTGTATAAAACGGGATTCGTATCACAAGAAACACACATTTTCTATTCGCGAATGATTTCTGCTGTTAGCGAAGGGTATCAAGCTTATTTAGATTACGTGAGGGAGCTGTAAGCGATGTATCGTTTCTTTTGTGATGATTGCGGATTCGAGGTATGGAGTGTAAAAATCATTCCGAAATTAAAGTGCTATTGCGGCTTCTATGCGTTTTGTGAGGAGAAGGAGGACTGAAAAAAATGCGGCTGGACACATACACTTGTTCAACGTGCGGTGAAGGTTTTTCAGTTGAAGAGGACAAACAGCCTATTGCTTGTCCCTTTTGCGAATCTAAATGCTTTGAATTTTCTCATACAATCATCGGCTCGAAAATGGAACGGATTGAAGAGTTTTTGCAACGTTTAGATATGATGTCAGGAACGGGAAATGGAATAGGGCAGGCAACAGTAAAGAAAATTCGTGATTTTGCGGAAAAAGAAGGGTTTATACAGCGAAAATAAGGTAAAGGGGTTAGGAAGTTGATTTTTAACGAAGAAGATCTTGAAATAATCAGGGAATTGCTGTCGATTGTAGCTTGCGGGTACGAGCGAGAAACATATTATTATCATTGCTGCGATGCAAATGACATTATCAAAAAGATTGACGAATGGAGGAAGGACAATGCAAATCGGGTATTTTAACGGTGCGATGTATGTCAAGCCAAACGATGAGGAAATAAGACGCGATCCTGTCCAGCTTGCCGGAACGCAGCTTTTCCCAGGAGAGTTTGTGAAACAACTAGGCGAAAAAAAGCGAAGCCGTTTTGTGATGCAAGACGGCTTCCTTCTAAGATACGAAGGGAAAATAAACAACATCTTACTGTTTAGCGTGAATCAATCAAAATACGATTATTATTACGCGCTTTTTTATATTGACGAAACAACATTGCTTGTCTGCAACGAAAGTGGGTGCTGGGATGTTCGGGTTAGTCAAATTGAAAAAGTTTACCCACAGTTTATGGAAACATATGAGCAACTTTCACTTGAGTTGAGGTGAAAACATGCGTGATTTTCTCAAGTCGGCATTGTTATCGTTCGTATTTGCTTTTGTGATGTACATTTTCCTTTATTATCTATCAAGTTAGGAGGCGAAAAAATGAAGTGGCTTGCGTTCATTCTCACGTTAATCATTGCGTTTCTTTCTCATCACGACGAAAATCCTTCCCCGTACTACATACAGCATGAAACCGACATGAAAGTAACAAGTCTTTCGAAAATACGCAAACAAATGATCCAGGAATGGAGGGAAGCGTATGGCGTACCTTTCGCAAGTGAAATCGAACGGTAAACAATACATTTATTTGTGTATGTATGTCGGAACGCAGCAATATTCCACGCGAAAAGAGCGCCGCGTCTATTCGTTTGGAGAATCTCGAAAAGCATTAATACGCATGAAAAGATGGAAAAGAAGGTTTTCCGAATTTCCGCAAGAGCTTCTCGATCTCGGCTGCGGCATGAAAGAACTTGAAGAATGGATTCAGACGCTTGAAACGGGAATTACAAAAACGGGCAGAAAATTCCCGAAAATACGTGCAACTTCTTAAAGATGTATATAACATCTACAAAAATCCACGTCACCTTTCTATATTTTTGAAGATATTTTTTTCGCATAAAGGGAAAATTGACATTTGACGAACGAAATCGAGTGAAGCTTTCTTTCACTCGATTTTTTTGTCATCATATGACCAAAATTTTTTGGTGATATGAAAACGACAAAATTCTCTGTACATTTGAATTGTGGGGAATTGTGGGGAATTGTGGGGGTGATAAGCATGAATGAGCCGACATCGAATATCAATTATGTCGAAATGCGCGAACATACGTTGATTGAAACGAAAGAAGGCAATATTGTTGTCATTCATGAGATCACCTTAGGCGATGTCATCATTTCCGTTCTGCTTGCTGCCATGATGATTTTCATGGTGCTGGAACGATTTATGAGGAGGTAGACATGTATAGCATTTTATTTTCGGCAACACCGAAAGATATATTAGCCACCTACCTCGTATTGATGGCTTCGTGCATCGTCGCTTTCCCAGTCACGATGTTTCTGATCGAAACGGTGAAAGGGGTAAAACGGCGATGGTAAG
This sequence comes from Anoxybacillus amylolyticus, assembly GCF_001634285.1. Lineage (GTDB taxonomy): Bacteria > Bacillota > Bacilli > Bacillales > Anoxybacillaceae > Anoxybacteroides > Anoxybacteroides amylolyticum. Next base: position 2,616,251 of record NZ_CP015438.1, on the reverse strand, counting down.
AACAGGAACATTAGTCGCATATGCCTTTAAAGTTGTATTCGGAAATGGTGATATTGTAACAGCTCTCGGAGCATGGGCCATTTTCTTGACGCTATGTTTCATTGCAATTGCCATTTATAAATCGGCGAGGTAAGGAGGGAGTAACGTGTCGAGTATTGGGAATGTTTTTGACTGGGCGTTCTTTTGGGGCGTTTTTGGGTTTCTTTTAAAAACAGTTGCTCCCTTCATCATGTTAGTTGTCGCGATTGTTGCTGTCGGAATGCTACTTCATGGCGTGATCGTGGCGATCAGATCGAGGTCGTGATGATATGCCGGAATTTCAAACATTTTTCACTCCAGCGCGGTTAGATGAATTTTGGTATTACGTCAAATGGCTACTTTTCTATGTTGCTCCGATGATTATGATTATGGCGGCAGCTGGGGCGGTTTCAATGTTGATAACTGTTATAAGAAAATCATTTGCGAATACCGATCAAGTTGGGAAAAAAGAGAATGATGACGATTATGAAATCCGCCGTTACTAAGTTTTCAACTAGCGTTTGCTAGTGAAATATAAAAATTAAATTAAGGGAGGAATTTATAATGGCTTTAGGTGCAGCTATTGATCTTTCGGGTGTTTCTTTACCGTTCACGGTACAAGATTTATTGTCAAGTGCAACTTCTGTTCTTACGTGGGTATCACCATTTGTTCTATTGGGAGTTGCAATTGCTTTTGCGCCACGGCTCATTGGATTTATCAAATCTGTTCTACCTGGCGGCAAAAAGGCGTAATAAAAAAGGGAGGAGCAATCCTCCTTTTTTAGTATGGAAGGCGTGTGATGTATTAAATGATTAAAAAATTAAAGAACTTGGGACTTATTGCCGTGTTGCTGATTTTATATGTACCGATTCAGGCGCAGGCTGCGGACGCAGTTTGTTCAAACGGTGAATGTGTCTATGGCTACTTTGGCTCAAAAACGAGTTCAAATGAAATCCTATGGGCAGATGTCATATATCATGACGATAATTTTACACGCGTCAAGATTCAAGGTTCAGGGGAAGGCGCGTTGCAATGGTTTGATGCAAACGGAAAACTGTTGGGATCTTCTGCTTTAGCGGGATTTTCTGATTACAATTTCCCTGATGGTGCGAAAGGGTTCAAGATCGTTGCTTCGGTCGGAGAATTTCATGCACTAGAGGCATGGACCGACAATCCAAATTCGTTTCATATTGTCTTTATGGGCGCGGATTCTGCGGATTCAGGATGCACCGGCTGCGAACTGTTTAATTGCCCAGGATGGAATCAATATATGGGAAAGTTAGATGAAATCAAAAGCGCAATTCCTCCAGCGCCGGACTGGGATCAAGTCGCCGCGACGTTTCGCGACACGATCGTGCCGCGACTTGTGACGGACATGCAGACGATGTTAGGCACGGCACCGTCGCCGCCAGCAGAGCCTGCGGACTTGTCGGGGGTTGATACAGGCGGGATTGAAAATCAAGTGCCAAGCATTCCCGATTCGGGGCTTGATACGTCGGGGTTCACGAAACAAAATATCGAAAATCAAGCGCCGGAAATTCCGTTCCGAAACGATGACTCAGGCGGCTTTGACATCGTGAATCCACTCGACACATTGCCGTCATTGCCGGACAAAATGCCAGAGCCGGGGAATACCGACGCAGGCGATTGGGACGCGGGACATCCACAACAGCCGGACCAGACAATGCCAATCCCTAAAGACCAAAACGGCACACCGGACACCGGCAACGCGCCAATACCAAGCCAAAACAACGACACACCGCCAAGCCCTAGCGACAACGGCAGCAACGCTCCAACACCAAACCAAAGCGACTGGCAAGGAACACAATACTACAAAAAACATCCTGATTATCCGGATGGATCAGGAGGATGAGAAATTAACATAACAAAAAAAGGATGGATTGTATGTATAAAAAAATATTTTCTTTATTCTCGTTAACATTACTTTCTTTCTTCTTAATCCCTGCTTCTTTACACTATGTATTTGCTTATTCGGGGGGATTATTGCATGGAAAAACGCTCAACGTTGGTGACTGGATTCGTTCAATCAATGGAACTACCACGAAAGCAACAGACGGAGATGAATCAACTAGTGTAAATTTAATGCCTAGGATGGCTCATATTTATGCTACGGATACAATTTGGTATAAATTTACATCTCCGCAAAGTATTGAATCTTATCAGGTAAAAGGTGGTTCAAGTTTAGTTTTACGTTTTTTTGATTCTGCAGGAAATATTATTTACACATCTTATGTTCAAGCTGACGGTATTAAACATTATATTACCAAAGTAGATAACGTTTACTATGCTAGTTTAGAAAATGAAGATATGTGGAGTGGCAGTACTGTTTACGAATTTGATGTTTTTGGAGTAGAAATAAAAGATACATTTCCCCCTAGTGAGGTAGGCAATTTTACAGCAAACGTTGGAAAAGTACCTCAAACAACAATTGATTTAGCGTTCACAAATCCTTCCGACATTGATTTTGCGGGAACTAAAATCTATCTAAATGGTGTGTTAAATGCAACTTTAGACAAAACAAAGACGTCTTACTCTATTTCTAATTTACAACCGAATACAAATTATAACATTAAGATTACCACATTCGATACGAGTGGCAATGAATCGAATGGGGTAACAAAAGCGGTTAAAACTTTATCATTTTCTGACATTACAAATTTAAATTTGTTTCCAGCTGCTTATTCAATTTTAGCGCAATGGACAAATCCTTCCGATCAATCTTTTTTAGTAACTATTCAGCCGTTACATAGAAAAAGTTTACGAGATCGGGTTTATTTCTGCTCCCCTTGTCTATACTAGTACCATCCAAGACAAGGGAGGTGAACACGATGGCAAACGTTGTTTTTGATTTTCAACAAGCGGTCTTTACACTCGAAAGCATGGTCGCAAAAATCGAGCGCCAAGCGCAAACCATCGAAAAACTCATCAAAGAAAACGAGCAGCTAAGACAAGAAAACCAACAATTAAAAGCACGTATTGCAGAATTAGAAGCCCGTACGAAAAAAAACAGTACGAACAGCCACTTACCGCCGTCCTCTGACCGGTTTGTGGCGAAATCCCCTTCTCGCCAACCGTCGGAGAAACAGCCGGGAGGGCAACTAGGGCATCGAGGAACGACGCTCCGCCAAGTACCGAATCCTGACCATCGAGTCCTTCACCGCGTGACCAAATGCAAAGGATGTGGTCACTCTTTAGAACATGTTGCTCCGCTTCAAGTAGACATTCGCCAAGTGTTCGACCTCCCAGTGGTTCGAATGGAAGTGACTCAACACGAACGGGAAGTGAAGGGGTGTCCGAAATGTCATCTCGTCCAGCAGGCAGAGTTCCCTTTTTATGTCACGAATCATGTCCAGTACGGACCAGCCATCACTTCCCTTGTTTTATACTGGAATCATGCGCAGTTGATCCCGTGCGAGCGTGTCACGGAGATGGTCAAAGCGTTAGTGGGCCATTCAATCAGTGCAGGCACAGTCGTGAACATGACGAGACGGTGGCTCCCTGTGTTAGAAGCAGCGCTCAAAGAGATCGAAACGGCGTTGCTAACCTCCAGCACGTTGCACGTCGATGAAACGAGCCTGCGTGTGAACAGAAAGAACCAATGGGTGCATGTGGCTTCCACTGCCAAGGTCACACGATACGGGCTTCATCGTTCCCGTGGAAAGCAAGCGACGGACGACATCGGGATCTTGCCACGGTACAAAGGAACGATGGTACACGATGCGTATTCGGTGTACCCGATGTACACAGAGGCGAGCCATGCGCTTTGCCACGCCCATCATCTCCGGGAGCTTCGGGCATATACGGAACTTTACGGCCATTCATGGTCGAAAGAGATGACCGAAGCACTGTTGGAGATGAAACAGGCGGTGGAGAAAGCGGGCGGAGCTCTACCGGAAGAGGAAGTCCGGTATTGGGAAGCAGTGTACGACCAGCTTCTAGCGAATGGTCGACAAGAACTCGATGAACGTTGCCGACAAGGCAACCATGAAGGCGTCCGCAACGCGCAAAATTTCATCCAGCGCCTGGAAAAGCGCAAGCAAGAAGCGCTTCTCTTCCTGCGAAAGAAAGAAGTGCCGTTTGACAACAACCAAGCCGAGCGTGATTTGCGGATGGTGAAAGTCAAACAAAAAATTTCCGGAACGTTTCGTCAGGAAGACGATGCCGAGGCTTTCTGCACCATTCGCAGCGTCATTTCTACCCTGCAAAAACACGGAAAGCCGGTTTGGGAATCGTTGCAAAGACTTCTAAGTGGGGAGTCTCTCCAAACGATTCTCCATTCCTCCTAGGGCATTTTCGATACTGGAAATGCCCTATTGGTGCTGGATTCTGAAAATCTCACTAGTATTGGGCTGAATGGATACCTTTTTTAGGAAACGATCTCTATTTGAATGGAAATTTAATTAGTTCTTTAGATAAAAATGCAACGTCTTATGAATTTAATAACTTAAATCCAAACGTCTCGTACACGGTAAAAGTTGTTTCTAAATATAGTGGCGGATATTCATCGATAGGACAAACAGCGACAGCGAAAACAGCGATCCCGTTGGAAGATGTTACGGATTTAAGTGCAGATGCAAAATACGACAGCATAAAACTTTCGTGGACACGACCGGACAGTGATTTTTTCTCGCATGTGAAGATTTATCGTAAAAAATTGGGGCAAAAATCTTTCTGGGATCAACTGTTTGGTGCAACAGCTGTTTCCGCTGCGACGACATCGGACGGCTATACGCCGATGTTCGAAACAAATGGAACGTACTGGACAGACTTGACCGTCACGCCGGACACGACATATTCGTACAAGGTGACATCGGTCAATATTGAAGGAAATGAGTCGCAAGGGGTCACGATTGAAACGACAACACCGTCGGAGCCTGTTCCAACAATGAGCGGAGTGGCGACGACACAAAATCAGAACGGCGACTATGTCGTCACATGGACAAGCCCGACAAAAGGGACAGTGAAAGTGTTGATTAACAGGCAAGAATATACAGTAGTCGATGCAGCGACGCAGCAAGTCATCATACCGAAAAAAGATATGAGACTGAACTTTTTCGGCGGCTATGAAGCAAAATTAGTGCCGATCGGGGAATTTGGCACAGAGGGCGAGGCGGTACAAGTGCCGACAGTTGGAGAAACGAAAATTGATTTTCCGTTTTCTTTCAATGATTTTATACAAACGGTGATTAATATCCTTGTTTGGGCAGCACCATTTATTTTGTTGTCGTTTGTCTTAGTCTTTTGGCGACCGATCGTCGAATTAATCAAGAAAATGCTGGTGAATGCTAAAGGAGGGCGTGTGAAACAATGAATTTTGATATTTTACAAGCCGTGCTAGAGATCATTTTTCAGCGATATATGGTTTATCTCACGCCCGTTTTATTCCTTTTTATTGTCATCATGTTTGGCGAACGACTTATCAGCTTTTTATATAACGTAATCCGCAGGTGATACGATGATTTATTTTCTTCCTTTTGCGATAGGCGGAATTTTAGGCGACGCGTTCGGCAAACTATTCGACGTGATATGGTCAGGGATAAAATGGATCGGGCGATTGCTGAAAAAGCTGTTTCAAGGGCTTGTTGACTTGTTTGTCGGCTTTTTCGAGGTTATTTATGCGCTGATTGACGGCTTGTTGTATTTTCTCTACAAAATTGGCGTGCTGGCGGTCAAGTTGTTTTTGCTCTTTTTTGAGCTGGCAAAAATGATTGTTTCATTGTTCGTCGGCTTTGCAAAGACGCTTGCCAGCCTTGTATATGTTCCGCGTGGCGGAAGTGGAAATGGCTATTCAGACATGCTCGGAAAAATTTTCACCGCGATGCAGCCATTGAAACTTGAGCCGATTGCTTATATATTGCTTTTCATTCTTTGGATGTTTACCGCCGTTGCGGCGATTAAATTGCTATCGTCCATTCGGGTAGGAGGAGAATAACAATGAACATTAAAGATTCGATTCATAGTTTCATTGATAAAATCTTCAATCCCCCTCTCACGTTTTTAGATATGGCGATAGACAAATTACGTGCAGTCGGACAAATAACGGCGCAAGGGCTGAATGTCGGAAAATATTTAGCGATTTTCGGCGACATGCCGACCGCATGGCAGTTGGTCATTTCATCAGCGCTTATGTCGGTCGTCATACTCGGCTCGTTGCTTATTTTCCGTTCTGTTATGCGGCTCTATTATTCTTTGAAAGAAGGTGTGAAGTGGTGGTAGACGCATTTTTCTATATGTTTACGCTTGGAGCTGGTGCAGCTTCCGGCGTTGGTGTTGTCGCATTTTTCGGCTGGAAGGTTGTCAAGTTTTCAAATAGAAAGAAAAAACAACAAAGAAAGGCGGTCATCTAATGGCACTTTTCAAACGAGAAAAAGATGAATTCTTTCAAGAAACAAACGATATTCTCATTGTGTTCGACGACGAACAAAAAACAAGCGACATACAACGCATCGATGAAATTCGCGACAATGCGATATATGTCACGGGGAAGTATTGCGTTCCGATTCACGATTGCGAGGTAACGACAGGAATCGAAGGACGACATTTTTTTTATCGTGCGCCGTCGCGTTCTGTCCAGGAAACAAAACGGCTTGCTGAGCTGGAGAAAAGCATTGTATTGCGGCAAATAACGTCGTATCGCCAGCCAGAGCCGCAAAGTCAATTAGATTTAACGAAAATACTTCTATTCGGGCTTGTGTTCTTTGCGTTCATCATTCTCGGTATTTCAAGCTGCGCTGGAGGGAAGTAATCATGTCGAATCAAGTTGCATTTCTCATTTTTGAATTGAAAGGCATGATCGACACGATGGAAGAAATGGCGAGCATAGACGATCAATGGAATTATCCTTGCATCGAGCGTCTTCAAAAAAAGGTCAATGAGCTTGTCGAACTTGTAAAGGAGTGATCGCATATGCAAGGAACAAGCAATGCTGAAAAACTACAAAGTGTCATTTCCGACGACTTGTTTCCGCAAGTGCAGCACATATCAGACGTAAAACAAGTACTTGAAGAAATGACGACAAAAGCGCAGGAACTGCAAGAATGGCAAATTAAAGCTATTTTATTGCTTGAAAGTTTGTCGCAGAATGAATATTTACACGGAAAAAGCGATCCGTATCGTGAAATTATCAACTTTATCATGCAAGGAAAAGTGCTTGTCGCTGATCCGCAATATTACATTGATACAATCGAAGCGCTTATTCCGAAACCGCCGAAGCCGGTTATTGTCGCTCCGAATGGTGTCGAGAAGGGAGGAAAACGATAATGGCGCATCATTTCTTCATACAAGGTCCGCTCGGCGCTGGGAAAACGTTGATGATGTCGCTTTTGGCGCATCACTGGCGGGAAAAAGTGCGTGCGCGTGGGGGGGATATTCAACTTTTTTCAAACTATGGCTTGAAGGACTCTATCCCTTTGGAACACTATACCGACTGGTACAAGGTAGCAGAGGCGCAAGGCAGTATTTGTTGCTGGGACGAAGCACAGATGGCGTTTTCGAATCGTAAATGGTCAAAATACGGCGCGACGATTGCAACGGAAGTCATGATGTTCACGAGAAAAATGAAAAGCGTACAAATATATTGTTCGCCGTCAATCAACAACGTGGACAGCCGTATTCGGCAAATTGTTGAAGTGCTAATCAACGTTCGGAAAATTGGCGATCGCGGTTTTGCGATTCACTTCACCGACTATCAGACGGGCGAATTTATGCACAAACAGTTTTTGCCGATGTGGAAAGCGAAAAAGATTTTTAAGCTCGGTCTATATGACACCGACACAATGGTGCTAGGCTTCCCTCTTCCATCGACAGAACGAGAGGCAAACGAATTTTTCCAGACGCTTGAGGAAATTCATGATAAAGCGCGTGGAACAGTTAGGAGGGCTGCACATGAATTACTCACTGGTGCCGCGGCATTATAAAGAAAAAGATCCACGTACATTGTTGTATCATTTTCCGTCCATTCCAGTCGTGAAATTCGCAAAAATCACGCAGAAATTCTATTTTTTCAAACAACTTGAAATCGCGCAGGACATTGTCAACCGAATGGGGTATATTTTGCTTCCATCTGTATGTATGCACTGGGAACGAGTGAAACAATTTGCTGACCGGCGAATCAAAATCGGTCGAAACTCGTTTTTCATGATGAAACCGGATGAACTGACGGAAACGGAAAATCGGAAGCTGCAAGAATACTTAGACGAAATACGAAAAAACGATAGGGGGAAACGAAATGATTCTGATTCTCACAAATGAAGAATTTACTATGCTGCTTTTGCATATGAATATCATGCGAAAAGAGATTAAAAAAGCGCTCAAGCGAAATTACGGGCTTTTTGAAGGGAAAAAGAAAGTTGCTTGCTATGATTCGATTACGGCTGCGCTTAGCGAGCAATTAGAAGAGAAAGGGGAATGTGACTCGTACAACGTTGAAATAGACGATGAACAAGCTACTATGCTGCATTCTTTTCTCTCGTTCTATACGCAAGAATTGAAACGACAAGCCGAACAAGAAAAGATTGAATATAAAGAAAACGAAACGTTGCAGCTGCTTGAATCGGTGCTACGAAAAGTTGAAGAAGGGTGTGCAGCGTGAGGAGGCGCGCGAACTTGGACAAGTACAACGTTCATCCTGACGAACTATACGCGCTTGTGAAAGAATACAATCGGAAGTGTTTTTTGCTTAGACAAGGATACAAAAAAAATAGCACGATTCTCATTGAACACTATAAACGGGAAGTAAAGCTAATCAAGAATCTTTGCTATAAGAAATACGGAATCGTTTTAGATTAAACAGATAGCATGCTTGTACATGTTATCTGTTTTTTTCATTCGTACAACCAGCGCCCGCATATCTTCAACCAAGGAGGTATGCGCGATGAATGTACGGGTTATAAAGGGAAAGCATACTGACAACAATATTCAATCCTGTTATCATTATTTAGTGAAGATATACAGAAACAGAAGGGAGATAGCAAAGAGAAATGAAAGCTATCTACGCAAGAGTATCGACAGAAGAATCGGCACAGAAAGGATATTCGATCGCTCACCAGATCGAGGAAGCGAAGAAGAAGGCGAAAACGGACGATGTAATGATATACACCGATGAAGGCTTTTCCGGCGAATTTCTTGAGCGTCCAGGGCTGGAACGCTTGCGCAACGATATACGAAACGGAATGATCGATACCGTCATTGTGTACGATCCCGACCGGCTGGCTCGTAATCTCATGCACCAGCTGTTGCTTGATGATGAGTTTCGAAAATATAATGTTGAATTGCTGTTTGTCAATGGAGAGTATGCAAACACGCCGGAAGGGAAGCTGTTTTTTTCGATGCGCGGCGCTATTTCTGAATTTGAAAAAGCGAAAATTCGTGAGAGGACGATGGCAGGGAGGAAGCGAAAAGCAAAAGAAGGAAAAGTCGTGAAAAACGATCGAATATATGGTTACGATTACGATAAACAGACGGGACAGCTCAAAATAAATGAAAGTGAAGCCGAAATTGTTCGCTTCATATTTGACAGTTTCGTTCAGGAGCGTTTCAAAGGCGTAAACGGCATTGCATTGCATTTGACTGAGAGAAAAATACCGACAAAAACGGGAAAAACGGTGTGGCATCGGCAAGTGGTACGGCAAATATTGATGAATGAAACGTATGCAGGGAGAAAACCGCAAAACAAGTGGAATACAGAAGGCATGCTGGCGAATAAGTATCGCAATGAAAAAATACCGATGCGTTTAAGGAGCAAAGACGAATGGATCTATGTCGATGTGCCAGCGATTGTGTCGGAGGAACAATTTCAGCAAGCGCAAATGCTGCTAGAACAAGCGAGAAGGCGCTATACGAAAGCAACGAAACGTCAATATTTGCTTTCAGGGCTGTTACGTTGCACATGCGGGAACACAATGACCGGGCGATTGATGAAAAACTGGGGGAAATATCATCGCGAATACACGGACAGAAAAAACACAGCTGGCGCAAAACACCGTGGCTGCGGAATGGCCGTTCGAGCTGATGAAATAGAACAAGAAGTATGGAACTACTTGCTTGATCTATTCAACCATCCCGAACGAATCCAAGAATTTCAGCCAGCTGCTGACGTTGAAAATAGCTTTGAAAAGAAAGAGTTAGAACGGCTAGAAAAAGAGATTGACCGAGCGCGGAAAGGACGCAAACGCCTGCTGTCGCTTGTCACAATGTCCGATGACGACGAACTCGACCTTGAAGAAGTGAAAGAAGAAATACGCAACTTGCAACAACGCGAAAAAGAGCTGATTGAACAATACAACCAGCTGGAACAAAAACTCAAAGAAATGCAAGAAAGCAAGCCGAACGAACACATTTTGCAAGAAGCAATCGACTTTTTCTTGAATCACAAAGAAGAACTTGACTTTGAAATCAAACAGACACTGATCCGGAAAGTTGTTAAAGAGATCCGGGTTATCGATAAAGAAAATATTGAGATTCACTTATTTTAGAACGCTTAAACAGCGTTCTTTTTCCATTTTATTACCGCTTACTATTGTCGTAATTATTTCATTTTCAATACAACGGGCCGCGTAGGTCGCCAGCTTCGTTCCTTTTCCTTGTGAATAGCTTTCAATCGCCTTAATTAAGCCAATCGTGCCGATCGAGATTAAATCTTCCGCCTCTTCACCGGTATTTTCAAATTTTTTCACAATATGTGCGACGAGCCGCAAATTATGCTCGATTAATAAATTGCGTGCTTCTTCATCGCCTTCTGCCATTCGCTGCAAATACATTTCTTCTTCTTGCGCACTTAACGGTTGGGGAAATGCGTTGTTTTTAATATAAGAAACGAAAAACATCAATTCTTTAATGACATACGCTAGCGCAGACAAAATGCTGGACATCTCTCCACCCCACCCTCCTCAATTTAGGCACAAGGCCGTTAGTTATATATATGAACGCGAAAGGCTGTCCGTGTTTGGACATTTAAAAAAAACAAAGGAAATAATTTACATTATTATGTGAATATTCTTGACATAACAAAATGAACATATTAGAATAGCTTTGTTATTTTATGTCCAAAAGGGGGTAGACAAATGAAAAAAATAGGATTAGCATGGCAAATTTTTATTGGCTTGCTTCTTGGGATTGCGGTAGGAGCAGCTTTTTATGGGAATCCAGAAGTTGCGGCGTATTTGCAACCGATCGGGGATATTTTCCTTCGTTTAATTAAAATGATCGTTATTCCAATTGTTGTATCAAGTTTAATCGTCGGCGTCGCGAACGTTGGTGATATTAAAAAACTTGGAAAATTAGGTGGAAAAACAATTTTGTATTTTGAAATTATTACAACAATAGCAATCGTTGTTGGATTGCTTGCGGCAAACCTCTTTCATCCAGGGACAGGCGTTAACATGAAGACGCTTGAAAAAACGGATATTCAAGCATATGTTGATACGACACATGAAGTACAAAGTCATTCCATGATTGACACTGTCGTTAATATCGTGCCGAAAAACATTTTTGAGGCCCTTTCGACTGGCAATATGCTTGCGATTATTTTCTTTTCCGTCATGTTTGGGTTAGGGGTTGCGGCAATTGGAGAGAAAGGAAAAGTTGTGCTGCAATTTTTCCAAGGAACAGCGGATGCGATGTTTTACGTCACCAACCAAATTATGAAATTTGCGCCGTTTGGCGTGTTTGCGTTAATCGGTGTGACGGTTTCTAAATTTGGCGTTCAATCGCTTATTCCATTAAGCAAACTTGTCATTGTTGTGTATGGAACGATGGTCTTTTTCGTCGTTGTCGTACTTGGCATCGTCGCCAAACTTGTGAAAGTGAACTTATGGCATATGATAAAAATTTTAAAGGACGAGCTTGTACTAGCATACAGTACAGCAAGTTCGGAAACAGTATTGCCAAAAATTATGGAGAAAATGGAGAAGTTCGGCTGTCCGAAGGCGATTACTTCGTTTGTCATTCCGACTGGGTATTCGTTTAACTTAGACGGCTCGACGCTTTACCAAGCGTTAGCGGCAATTTTTATCGCGCAGTTGTACGGTATTGATATGCCAATTTCGCAGCAAATTTCGCTTTTATTAGTGTTGATGGTCACATCGAAAGGGATTGCCGGAGTGCCAGGCGTATCGTTTGTCGTCTTGTTAGCGACGCTTGGAACGGTTGGAATTCCGGTCGAAGGCTTAGCATTTATCGCTGGCATTGACCGCATTTTAGACATGGCGCGCACAGCGGTGAACGTCGTCGGCAACTCATTAGCGGCTGTCGTCATGTCGAAGTGGGAAGGACAGTACAACGAAGAAAAAGCGACGCAATATGTCAACGAAGTTGTAAAAAGCGCATAAGACATTCAGCCATCTCATGTTTGAGGTGGCTGAATTTTTTATTTTTTTCCGGTTGGCCGTATAGTATAATTTACTGTTGAATATGGTGTAATAAGAGCTTGGCTTATACATAGGAGGAAAAACGATGCACGAGTTCATACAGTCTATTTTTACGTTTCTTATCGACCTTGGGTATATCGGAATTGCTCTTGCGTTAATGATTGAGGTCATTCCGAGCGAAATTGTATTAGCATATGCCGGTTATTTAGTGTCGCGCGGAGAAGTGTCGTTTGTTGGTGCCGTGATTGCCGGTACGATCGGTGGAACGATTGCCCAGTTATTCCTTTATTGGATGGGGTTATACGGGGGACGTCCGTTTTTAGATAAATATGGGAAATATTTATTCATTAAGAAAAAGCATTTAGATTTATCGGAAGAATGGTTCCGGAAATACGGCCCTGGCGTTATTTTTACGGCGCGATTTATCCCTGTCGTTCGCCACGCGATTTCTATTCCAGCGGGAATCGCGAATATGTCATGGGTAAAATTTACAATTTATACAGTTGGCGCAATTATTCCGTGGTCGATTTTTTTCATTTTTCTAGGGGAGAAGTTAGGTAGCAACTGGCAAAAAATTGATGAAATCGCGCAGCCGTATTTGCGACCGATCGCGTTTGGCGCGCTCATTGTCATGGCGCTATACATTGCCGCTGAGCTTTATCGTCGCCGAAAAAAATAACGAGGAGAGAAGCGGATGACCAAACTAGAAGCATTGATTTTAGGGTTTATTCAAGGAATGACAGAGTTTTTGCCAATTAGCAGCACCGGCCATTTATATTTAGGACGGCATTTATTTGGATTGGATGAGGCGGGGTTGTTTCTTGATACAATGCTTCATATCGGCACATTGCTCGCTGTGTTTGTCATTTATAAAGAGGAATTGCTTTATATGCTTCGCAAGCCGTTTAGCAAGCTTACGTTTTTATTAATCGTTGGTACAGTGCCAGCAGTCGTTGTTGGGTTGTTGTTGAAAGATTACTTTGAAGAAATTTCAAAAACTGGAGTGACCATCGGTTGGGAGTTTTTAATTACCGGTATATTTCTTTGGTTCTCGGACGGAATAAAGCACGGCTATAAACGGATGGAAGATATTACATATACAGATGCGTTTGTTATCGGTATGTTTCAAGCAGGAGCCATTTTCCCAGCGATTTCTCGCTCTGGACTCACGATTGTTGGAGGGCTTTTTCGCAAACTCGATCGGCAAACGGCTGCGTATTTTTCTTTCTTATTGTCGATTCCGGCGATTGCGGGAGCGATTGTGCTACAATCGGTTGATTTATTGGAAGGACAGGCGGAAGCGATTTCGTTAAGTGCATTAGTTGTCGGAACGATTTCCTCCGCGTTCTTTGGGTATATCGCGGTGCGCTGGATGATTCGCTATTTACAAAAACATTCGCTAAAAATGTTTGCTATTTATGTATGGGCGCTTGGCTTGCTCGTGCTAGTGCTCCAATGGACAGGGAAATTTTGAAGCGGTCGATGGCGACCGTTTTTTATTGATTGTACGCCTTCCTTTCGTTATAGTAATGAGTAGGAAAAGTTGAACAAAGAAATGGGTTGAGTGAAGCATGATGAAAAAATGGCTTGTCGTTGCAATATTAGTGGCACTCGCTTTCTTTTTATTACCATATAGTTTGCCGCTCCTTTTTGCGTTTATTACTGCCTTTCTCTTAGAACCAGCAGTGCAAAAGTTGCAAAAAGGCCGTTTAAAACGAGTACATGCAGTTGCGCTCGTCTTTTCGCTTTTTTTGCTTGTGATTGGAGGGCTTTCTTACTTTATCATCGCTATTCTTGTCGAGCAGACAATGATGTTTTCACAAAAGATGCCATCTCTTTTATCAGAGATGACAACGGTTGTCAATCAGCTAATCCGCAAGTGGCAGTCCTACTCTAGTTCGATTCCGCGCGAAATTATCGTCTCGCTTGAAAACAGCGTCGAAACGCTGAAAAATATGCTTTTGGCGTTTGCGACCAATTTGACGCAATCGATGATTCGTTATGTGACGATGATTCCAGAATTTCTGATTCATTTTCTCGTTTATTTAGTCGCCCTTTTTCTTATTAGTCTAGATTGGCCACGGCTAAAAAAAGCGCTCGAAAATCACTTATCGGAGCGTACAAAGCAGCGCTTGACGATTATTATGACCCAATTAAGCCGTGCCGGCGTAGGGTTTATTAAAGCGCAGTTTTTATTAAGCGTCATTACGTTTTTGCTTGCGTTGGGCGGCTTGCTTATGTTACGGGTCGAGTATCCGTTCCTTTTTTCCCTTTTAATCGTCATTGTCGATATTTTACCGATTTTAGGAACGGGTTCTGTGCTTGTACCGTGGGGAATTTTTAATATCGCCAACGGGCATGAAGCATTAGGGATAGGTCTGATTGTTTTATTTGTTGCCATTACGGTCATTCGTCGGACGATTGAGCCGAAAATTTTCTCTTCTAACTTGGGCATTAGTCCGTTAGCGGCATTAGTGAGCGTTTATTTAGGATTTCGTTTGCTAGGCTTTCTTGGACTATTTATCGGCCCAGCGATCGTCATTGTGATTGAAGCGATGGTAAAAGCAGGGGTTATTAAATTCTCATTCAAACTTTGAACTGCTCCTGCTCGGGGTTGCTTGAAGTGGGATTTCTTTTGGGGATATATGTAAAAAAAGCTGACAAAATGTCAGCTTTTTTAACGTGCAGTTGAAGAAGCGGTGTTTGGAGCAACTAAAATTTCGACGCGCCGGTTTTTCATTCTTCCTTCAGGAGTCGCGTTAGAGGCAACTGGTTTAAACTCTCCGTATCCTTTGGCGCTAAACATGCGCGGGTCGAGCTGTTTGTTTTCTAATAATAGCTTCATAAAATTCACTGCACGCATGACGCTTAATTCCCAGTTCGAAGAAAATTTCGAGTTGTGAATGGGGACGTTATCAGTATGACCGCTAATGATAATATTGCGCGGTGGATTCATGACGAGAAGGCGAGAAATTTCGACCGCGATTTGCTTGTCTTCTGGCTTCACGTCGGCGCTTCCCGAATCGAATAAAATGTCGTTCGCGATCGTGATTAGCAGTCCTTCTTCTGTTAGTGTCGTTTTTAATTCCCCGTGTAAATGTTGCTTATTAATGTATTCATTGATTTTCGTTTGAAGTTCCCGCAATCCTTCTTGCTCTACGAGGTTTTGTTGTTCGTTTTTCATTAAGCGCTCTTTATTGGGAAGGGATGTTTGCGGATTGTTTTCTTCCACTGGACTTGGAAAGTCAAACACCCCAAGTCCGCCCCCTAAGGCGCTGCTAAAGGAGCGGGCGATTTCTTGGAATTTTTTCTGGTCTAGCTCGCTGCTTGCAAACAAGACAATAAAGAGCGCCAATAGCAGCGTTAAAAGGTCGGCGTATGGGATGAGCCACGTTTCATCAATATGTTCTTCGTGGTGATGTTTCTTTTTTTTACTCATTTTTTGCCTCTCCCTGTCCTAATATTTTTTTTCGTTCACTTTCTGGGAGATAGGAGGCTAGCTTTTGTTCAATTGCTCGAGGTGCTTGTCCTTCTAGAATCGACAACACCCCTTCAATCATAATTTCCTTCACTTTTACTTCTTCTTTTGATTTTCTCTTCAGTTTGTTTGCAAACGGATGCCATAAGACGTAACCGGTGAAAATCCCCATTAACGTGGCGACGAACGCAGCACTAATCGCATGCCCAAGTTCCCCGATGTTATCCATATGCCCTAATGCAGCGATAAGCCCGACAACCGCCCCTAATACCCCGAGCGTCGGTGCATACGTTCCAGCTTGAGTAAAAATGGCGGCGTTTGCTTGATGGCGCTCTTCCATTGCCGCAATTTCTTCCGACATCACGTCCCGAATAAAATCTTGTGTCTGTCCGTCAATTGCTAAACTAAGTCCATTGCGCAAAAATGGGTCTTCAACTTCCGCCACTTTCGCTTCTAGCGCTAATAATCCTTCGCGGCGAGCAATGTTTGCCCACTCGACAAACATTGGGATAAGCTCTTCTACTGTTGGGATTTTTTGCTCTTTAAAAATGACGCCGAATAACTTTGGCAACCGCTTAATATCGCGAGTAGGGAAGGCGATCGAAACCGATGCCGCCGTTCCGACGATGATAATTAAAAATGCAGCAGGGTTAATAAGTACGCTAGGGTTTACCCCTTTAAAATACATCCCAACCCCGACGGCAATAATTCCGAGAATAATTCCAATAATCGATGTTTTGTCCAAAAACGATCCCCCCGTTAATTCATTGCAACATCCAGACATCATTGGTGATGGGAACAATCACATGTACTGTTCAAATTTATCATATAATTAATCCTAACGATTGAAAAGGGAAAATGGTATGAAAAATAGAAAAAGCTGTCCGTTGATGAGACAGCTTTGATCGTCACACTTTTTTCAATTTAAATGTCCCGACCATTAAAAACGATAACGTCATCATAAGAAAAAAGAAAAACTGTGGCGGAAAATAATGAACACCGAAATAGCTAAACGTTAATAACACCCCAGCAGCAGTAATCGGCAACCCACAAAAATAGCCATTATTTTCAGTAATGTTAAAGCGCGCCAAGCGAAACGCACCGCAGCCGATATATAAAATGGTGAAAAATGCCCCTGGTACGCCAAAATCTTGCATTAAACTTTGATAAAGCAATAGTGCAGGTGCCACTCCAAATGATATAATATCACTCATTGAGTCCAATTGTTTCCCTAGTTCCGACTCAATTCCGAGCTTTCGCGCCACCGTCCCATCAAATCGGTCAGCGAGTGCGGCGAGAAAAATAAACAACAAGCTCGCGTTTAACTGCCCTTTTAACGTGAATAAAATAGAAAAGCCGCCTAACGTCAAATTGGTCAAGGTCAAGATGTTTGCTGTGTTCGCTTTTAGCTTTTTTAACGTATGATCAATATAATCGGATAAAAACATGTTTTCACGCTCCTTCTATCGCACGAAACAACAAGATATACTTCCATTATACTCATTTTATTTATAATATGGGAAGTAGTAAAAGTTCATTCTAGAATAAATTGGAGGGAATATCGTTTGTTCAAATGGTTGTACCGTCTTATGATTGAATTGACAAACCATGCGTTTTCTTCGAAATTGCTGTCGCGATTTACTCGATCACGCGTAAGCGCATGGCTCATTCCATCTTATGCAAAAGTGTATCAAATTAATCAAGAAGAAATGGAGAAAACTTTATGCCATTATAAAACGTTGCAACAATTGTTTATTCGAAAGCTAAAGGCAGGGGTACGTCCGATTGACCCTATGCCAAATAGTGTCGTCAGCCCAGTTGATGCAGTTATTGAAGATATTGGTGTGATTAGTGGGCAAAAAGAAATCGTCGTCAAAGGAAAAACATATTCCATCGCAGAAATGCTCGGTAGCGAAGCCGCTGCGGAAAAATATTTAGATGGACTATTTATTATTTTATATTTAAGTCCAAGCCATTATCACCGCATTCATAGCCCTATTTCTGGAACTGTTACGAAACAATGGACGCTTGGCAATCGTTCGTATCCGGTGAATCGCCTCGGATTGAAATACGGAAGAAAGCCACTGGCGAAAAATTATCGGGTTATTACGGAAATTGGCGCGGGCGGCAAACATGTCGCCGTCGTGAAAGTTGGTGCTATGTTTGTTAACACCATTGAATGGACACATCCTAATGAGCATTTAGTAAAAGGGGAAGAAATAGCGTACTTTTCGTTTGGTTCGACCGTTGTGCTTTTATTTGAAAAAGGAAGCATTACACTTGATGAACGGATCGTTCCGCCGATGGATGTGAAAGTAGGAGAGAGGCTCGGTTTTTGGATGTAGGTGCAAAAAAAACAAAAAGGAGCTAAAAGCTCCATTAGGAAGAAAGTTTAATTTTATGTCCTAACGAACGACGGTGGATTTCTCTTTCGATTAACTCAATAAATTCAGGGTTCAGCTTTAACTCGACTGCCTTAAAATAAGATTCAATGAGCAAATCGTCCGATAAATGTTTCATGGCAAGAACCCTCCTTTAACAGTGGAATAAAGACCATATGCGATACATATAATGGTAAGTTACTTCTACTTTACCATGACTGTAAGAAGAGAACAACCGTTCTGTTATCCACAACCGAGAGTGGATAACGTGTGGAAATAGTGTTTATAAACACAAAAGAGCAAGAAGACAAGCTTGTGGGTGATGTGGGTATAGTTATCCACAAGTTATAAAAATGGAGAAATTTGTCGAAAAATTTTTCTGTTTTGTATAAATGTGACAAACTTTGTTTTGAAACGTTGTCGAAAATTATGTATGATGGGAAAAGGCGAAACATGGAAATGAGAGGTGGAACAGTCGGTGCTTCATTATTTTTTACCGAGCGAATACGCTAAAAGCGTATTTGATATTACGCCAAACGAACTAAAGAAAAAAGGAATTAAAGGAATTATTACCGATTTAGATAACACGCTTGTCGAATGGGACAGACCGTCAGCGACGCCACAATTAGTCGAATGGTTTCGGGGGATGAAAGAGAGTGGCATTCAAGTCGTCATCGTGTCGAATAATAATAAAAGACGGGTTCAATCATTTGCTGAACCGCTTGGCATCCCGTTTATTTTTAAAGCAAGAAAGCCACTGACGCGCGCGTTTAGCGAGGCGCTACAAAAGATGAAGTTAGCCAAAAAAGACGTCGTCGTCATCGGCGACCAATTGCTGACGGATGTATTAGGTGGCAACAGGCTCGGATTGCATACCATTTTAGTCGTTCCAATGGCGCAAACGGACGGTTTTTGGACAAAATTTAACCGGAAAATTGAGCGGCAACTGTTGCACGTCATGAAACGCCGTGGAATGATTTATTGGGAGGAGTGAAAAAATGCGCTGTATCGGATGTGGAGTGCACATTCAGACCGAAGACGAAACAAAACTTGGCTACGCACCTCCTTCAGCATTGGGGAAAGAAGAGATTATTTGCCAGCGATGTTTTCGTTTAAAGCATTACAATGAAATTCAAGACGTATCGTTGACAGACGACGATTTTTTGAAAATATTGCATGGAATTGGCCAATCGCAAGCGCTTGTCGTCAAACTTGTCGATATTTTTGACTTCAATGGAAGTTGGCTTCCGGGGTTACATCGCTTTGTCGGCAACAACCCGATTTTACTCGTCGGCAATAAAGTGGATTTATTGCCAAAGTCGGTCAAGTATCCGAAGTTGATTCAGTGGATGAAGCAGTCGGCGAAGGAATTAGGGTTAAAGCCGGTCGATATTTGCTTAATTAGCGCGGTGAAAGGAATTGGCATGCAGCGGGTAATGGAGGCGATTGAGCAATACCGCGATGGGAAAAACGTCTACGTCGTCGGCTGTACGAACGTTGGCAAATCGACGTTTATTAATCGAATTATTCGCGAAGTGACCGGAGAAGGTGATGTCATTACGACATCGTATTTTCCAGGGACGACGCTTGATATGATTGAAATTCCGCTCGATGATGGAGCGGCTATTTATGATACGCCAGGAATTATTAACCATCACCAAATGGCGCATTTTGTTGATAAAAAAGACTTAAAAACGATTACGCCAAAGCGCGAAATTCATCCGAAAGTGTACCAACTAAACGAACAACAAACGTTATTTTTTGGGGGATTGGCACGGCTTGACTATGTCAAAGGTGGTCGCCGTTCGTTTGTTTGCCATTTTTCCAACGACTTGCTTATTCACCGGACGAAGCGAGAACACGCCGACGAACTGTATGAAAAACAGCTTGGGGAGTTGCTTCAGCCACCGAAAAAAAGTTATGCGGACACGTTTCCGCCGCTTGTCGCTCATTCGTTTACGATTAAAGAATCGAAAACGGATATTGTCTTTTCTGGGCTCGGCTGGGTAACGTGCAATGAGCCGGGAACACAAGTGGTCGCGTACGTTCCAAAAGGGGTTAATGTATTATTACGTAAGTCACTTATTTAATGACAAGGGGGAGAGGGGAAGTGAAGCAACTTTACGGGGTAATTGGCTGCCCGATTCATCATTCGCTATCGCCATTGATGCATAATGACGCGTTTCAAACGCTTGGCATCGATGCGCATTACCATGCATTCTATGTTGAAAAAGAAGCGCTTCCGGCAGCGATCGAAGGAATAAAAGCACTTGGGATTGCCGGGATTAATGTCACGATTCCACATAAAACGGCGGTTATCGCGCTGTTAGATAGCGTTGATGAAACAGCTAAGCGAATCGGAGCGGTGAATACGATTGTTCGTGAAAATGACCGCCTCATCGGCTATAATACAGATGGTCCGGGATTTGTTCGGGCACTTATAGAAGAAACAAACACAATGATTCAAGGAAAGCGCATTTTATTAATCGGGGCAGGCGGCGCAGCGCGAGGAATTTATTTTTCGTTGGCCACTGCACAAGCAGAGCAGATTGATATTTGCAATCGTACGAAAGAAAAAGCGGAGCAGCTGATCGAAGAAAGCGATATTTTGGTGAGCGGACGCGCCTATTCATTGATAGAAGCAGAAGAACGGCTTTCGCAATATGATATTATTATTAATACGACATCGGTCGGGCTTTCGCCAAACGTAGACGCGATGCCACTGTCGCTAGACCATTTGAATGAGCGTACAATCGTAAGTGACATCATCTATAATCCGCTCGAAACGAAATGGCTAAAAGAAGCGCGAAAAAAAGGGGCAATCGTGCAAAATGGAGTCGGCATGTTTGTCTATCAAGGAGCGCTTGCGTTTGAAAAATGGACGGGAGTATTTCCCGACGTCGAACGAATGAAACAAGTCGTCATTCAACAGTTAGGAGGAAAAACATGTTAACAGGAAAACAAAAACGGTTTTTACGGGCAATGGCTCATCATGTCAAGCCGATTTTCCAAGTCGGAAAAGGCGGGGTCAATGCCAATATGGTGAAACAAATTGCAGATGCGTTAGAAGCACGTGAACTAATTAAAGTAAGTGTACTGCAAAACTGCGAAGAAGCGCGCGAAGTAGTTGCCGAACAGCTGGCAAGTGGCGCAGGCGCGGAGCTTGTTCAAACGATCGGCAACACGATTGTGTTGTATAAAGAGTCCAAAGAAAATAAACAAATTGTATTGCCGCGTTAGCACTCCCGCTCATAAGGAGAAGGGGAAATGAGAAAAATTGGGATTTTTGGCGGGACGTTTGATCCGCCGCATAACGGCCATTTATTAATGGCGAATGAAGTGTTGCACGCATTAATGCTATCGGAAATTTGGTTTATGCCGAACCACATCCCGCCGCATAAGCAGCACGAACAAGTGACAAAGAGCAGCGATCGGTTGCGTATGCTGCAACTAGCCATCGCCGATCATTCGCAGTTTAAAATGGAAACGATTGAACTTACACGCGAAGGACCATCGTATACGTACGATACGATGCAGCAATTGAAGGAGATGTATCCAAACGATCAATTTTATTTCATTATCGGTGCGGACATGGTAGAATATTTACCGCATTGGTATTGTATTGACGAACTTGTTCAGCTCGTCACGTTTGTCGGGGTGAAGCGTCCAGGCTTTTCTCTACGCACGCCGTATCCGATTATCGAAGTAGAGATTCCTGAGTTTGCTGTATCGTCATCGCTCATTCGCGAACGGGTAAAACAAGGGAAAAGTATTCGTTATTTAGTTCCGGAACGCGTCCGGCAGTACATTGAGAGGAAGAGATTGTATGGAACGTCATGAAGCATTAGAAATCGTAAAAAAGCAGCTCACCGACCACCGTTACCAACATACGCTTGGGGTGATGGAAACTGCTATCGCTCTAGCCAAACAGTACGGGGCGGATGAAAAAAAGGCAGAGTTAGCAGCGATTTTTCATGACTACGCAAAATTTCGTCCAAAAGAGGAAATGAAACAAATTATTTTAGAGCAAAATATGCCGAACGATTTGCTTTCGCATAATACGGAACTTTGGCATGCTCCAGTCGGTGCTTATTTAGTGCAAACCGAAGTAGGCATTGACGACGAAGACATTTTAAATGCAATTCGTTACCATACATCTGGCCGTAGCGACATGACATTATTGGAGAAAATAATATATATCGCCGACTATATCGAACCAGGGCGTATCTTTAAAGGAGTAGAAGAAGTGCGAGAATTAGCGAAACACGACTTAGACGAAGCACTCATCGAAGCGCTAAAAAATACCATTCAATTTTTATTGAAAAAAAATCAACCGATTTATCCAATGACCATTGATACGTATAATGCACTCATGATGAAGAAAAAGGGGGAGTCCGTAAGTGAATGAACGTGATATTTTACGCGTCGCCGTTCGGGCGGCGGATGAGAAAAAAGCAGAAAATATTGTCGCGCTAAATATGAAAGGTATTTCACTTGTCGCTGACTATTTTATGATTTGCCACGGCAATTCGGAAAAACAAGTGCAGGCTATTGCGCGGGAAATTAAAGAAAAAGCGGAAGAACAACAAATTCCGGTCAAACGATTAGAAGGATTCGACGAAGCAAAATGGGTGCTCGTCGATTTAGGGGATGTTGTCGTTCATGTGTTTCATAAAGACGACCGCGCATATTACAACTTAGAACGTCTTTGGGGCGATGCGCCGATAGAAGACGTGGCGAGTGATTTTGTGCAATGACGTATGAATCATTTGCTTATTGGTATGATGCGTTAATGAGTGAAGCGCCGTATGACGAATGGAAAGCGTTTGTCGAGCGAAAGGTACGTCAATACGGTGGTGCGGATGCGAAGCGGGTGGTCGATGTTGGCTGTGGGACGGGGGAGTTAGCAGTTCGCTTAGCGAAAGACGGATTTTTTGTGACAGGAGTCGATTTGTCAGAAAATATGCTCGCCGTTGCACAAGAAAAAGCGGAGCGGGAACGTGTGAGTGTTGGGCTGTTCCAACAAAATATGACGGAACTAGACGTTCCGCCAGTCGATATCGTCGTCATTTTTTGTGATTCACTTAACTATTTATTAACAGAAACAGATGTGATGCAAACGTTCCGTCGAGTATACACAACGCTTCAAGAGGGCGGTCTATTTTTGTTTGATGTTCATTCCATCTATAAAATGGAGTTGTTTCAAGGGGAAACTTTCGCCGATAGCGATGAATCTATTAGCTATATTTGGCAATGTGAGCCGCTAGATACGCCACATACGGTCGCTCATGAACTAACGTTTTTTGTGCAAACGAACCGAGGGCTTTACGAGCGGTACGATGAATCGCACGTCCAGCGCACATTTACGCAACAACAATATGAACAATGGCTAGCGGATGCAGGGTTTACTGTACTCGAGGTATGTGCTGACTTTACGGATTCCGCTCCGTGCGACACATCGGAACGGATTTTTTTCGTGGCAAAAAAATAAGCTGTTCAAGGTGGCAGCTTATTTTTTTGCAGGAATTCGGTCGCTTTTGTCGAATTAATGAAATTGGTTATGAACTTTTTTTACTTCCTCGACAAATTTTGCATTCGTTTTTTCAAAAACGTGTGCAAACATCTCGCCTACTTCTGCTTCTAACACGGCAATGCCTTCCCCAGTAATTCCACCTTTGACGCACACTTTTTCTTGCAATGTTGGAAGGGTATACATCTTTTTTTTCAACAATTCTCCGACGCCGATAATCATGTCGCTCGCCAGTTCGGTCGCCATTTCTTTTGAAATGTTTGTTTTTTGTACGGCAGCATCGATAAACCGCTGCAGCAAATAGCTAAAAAAGGCCGGTCCGCAGCTAGCGATATCGGAGGCGATTCGCGTGATGTCTTGATCGATAAAGACAGGGGTAGAAATCGTTTGAAACAAGCGCTCGATATAACTGCGGTAATACGCGGCGCATCGATGGCCAAAAGTAATTAACGAACTTCCAGAAAGCGCCCGATTCGTAATGCTTGGAATGACGCGAGCGACGTGACAAGGGACAACAGATTCGATCTGCTCGACGGCAATTGGGCTTGTGATCGAAACGAGGCAATGCTCCGCTGTCCAGTAAGGTGCTAGTTGTATTAAAAGGGGGTGAATGTCCAATGGTTTGATGCACAAAAAGACGATGTTTGTCCGTTGAATGACTTCTTCCGGATTGGCTACTACTTCGATTTGTGGGTAAGTGTGTTGAATGTCTAGCGCTTTTTTCATTGTGCGATTCGTGATGACGATATCTTGTTCTGCTACCGCACGTGCTTCTATCCATGCTTCAATGAGCATTCTCCCCATGTTTCCTGTGCCTATCACACCGATTTTCACGGCTCGTCCCCCTTTCTTTAGGTGATGTATAATACGTTCTATTTTCCATTCCTCTCTTCACGATATGTATGAAAAGATGTGTTTTTTTATGCCACATTTTTGAAAGGGTGATGGAAGATGAACCAGTGGATAAAAAAATTTCAGCAAAAATGGTACGTATGGGCGCTTCTTGCCCTCGGAATCGTCCTTTTTCTTTATAGTAATCGCGAACAGGAAGAGGCTCCTTCCCTCCCGATACAGCTAACCCAAGCAACGGAACAGAAAGAAACGAAAGAAGAGAAGCAAGCACTGTCTTTTGTCGTCGTTGATGTGAAAGGGGCGGTTGTTCGTCCAGGGGTGTATGAATTAGCGGAAAATGCCCGCGTTCGTGATGCGATTGCGCTCGCTTCAGGGTTCACGAAAGAAGCAGATCAAACAAAAGTAAATTTAGCGGCTAAAGTGCATGATGAAATGATGATTTATGTACCAGTAAAAGGAGAAAACGCACCAACATCAGCCAGCACTTCGGATGGAAAAGAACAGATTGACATTAATCGCGCAACGGTTGAAGAAATCCAAAAAATTCAAGGAATCGGTCCGACAAAAGCGGCTGCCATTATTGCTTACCGTCAAGAGCATGGTCCGTTTCGGAAAGTAGAAGATTTGTTGAATGTATCGGGAATTGGCGAAAAATCGCTCGAAAAAATGAAAGAACAAATTCTCATACGCTAAGAAAATTGACGCCTTTTTTCTTACCGAGTACACTAATGGTAAACAACTGGACAGGGGAGAGGGCAATGGAACGAATTACATGGCATCAATACTTTATGGCACAAAGTCATTTGCTCGCGCTGCGTAGCACGTGTACACGCCTTGCCGTCGGGGCGACGATCGTCCGCGATAAACGAATTATTGCCGGTGGCTATAACGGCTCGATTGCAGGTGGAGCTCATTGTATGGATGAAGGGTGCTATATCATTGACAATCATTGCGTCCGCACGATTCACGCTGAGATGAACGCTATTTTGCAATGTGCCAAATTCGGAGTGCCAACGGAAGGATCGGAAATTTACGTCACGCATTTTCCGTGTTTGCATTGCTGTAAAGCAATTATTCAAAGCGGCATTTCCGCCGTTTATTATGCCAAAGATTACAAAAACCATCCGTATGCGCTAGAGCTGTTTCAGCAAGCAAACGTACTCGTTCGACACGTTCCGTTTGACAAAAACGTCCTTTCACTTCTTCGGCATATCGATTAACATATGGGCATGCGTTAGTGGCATGCCCGATAAAAAGGGGATGAAAAATGAAAGGAAATATCGTATATATCGCTATCGCGGCGATTTTAGGTGTAGCATCTGGGGTGCAACGCTTTCATTCGCTTCATGCCATCGCCATCAGTGGCTATTTCTTCTTCCTTCTTCTTCGCAAACACCTTCTTTTTCTTCCGTCGCTGTGTGCCATCGTTCTTTTTTTCCTCTATACGAATTCGATCGAGCGCCATAATACGACCATTCTTCCACAAGACAAAACAGAGTTTACTGTTCGCTTCATATCGCCTGTTATGATAGATGGCGATCGATTAAAAGCGGTCGTTCGGACAAAAGAGGATGAAGCCGTTCAGCTGCTATACCGTCTTAAAAGCGAACAACAGCAGCATGAACTTTCTCAGTTAGCGATCGGGATGGTTTGTACGTTCCGCGGGAACCTAGAAAAACCAGAGCCTCCTCGCAATTTTGCCGCCTTTAACTACCGCGACTATTTGCACTTTCAGCACATTCATTGGCTCGTTCGTCCACAATCGCTTTCGCTTCAGCAGTGCCAACATACTCCCCTCACCATGTATGAAAAGTTGCTTACAGTACGCCAGCAAGGGCTTCGCGCCATCGTTGACTTATTTCCTCCTGCGTCTGCTGGCATTGTGCAAGCCCTTATTTACGGTGAACGAACAGAGCTGGAAGAAGATCTTCAAGTGGGCTATCAAAAACTTGGGCTAATCCATTTATTAGCGATTTCTGGTTCGCATGTAACATTGTTAGTCAGCGCTTGTTTTTACGCACTCATTCGTTTCGTGACGCGAGAAACGGCAACAATTGTTCTTCTCCTTTGTCTTCCTGTATATATGGTCTTGACAGGTGCTTCTCCTTCCGTTGTTCGTGCAGTGCTCATGGCGATGCTTTTTTTAATCCTTCGATATCAAAAGTCCTCAATGGTGCCATTAGATATCCTTAGCGTAACATGTATACTAATGCTTGCGCTTCAACCGTACGCTCTTTTTCAAGCAGGATTTCAGCTGTCGTTTATCGTATCGTTTGCGCTCATTTTATCGATCACGACGATTGCACAACATCATTCGGTGTTTGTTCGTCTATCGTTGACGACATTTATCGCACAAGTTAGTGCGTTGCCGTTTGTGCTATATCACTTTTTTGCTGTTTCGCTTTTCAGCATTCCACTTAATCTTTTGTTTGTTCCACTTTATTCATTTCTTATTTTGCCTCTTTCGCTTCTTTCGGTAGGAATTAGCTCACTTTCATTAACGGTCGGCGCTTTTTTTATTCGCTTATTAAACGGAATCATCGTAGCAACGAACGAATTGGTCATTTTTTTGGCAGAAAAAGATCCTTTTTCGTTCGTGCTCGGTCGTCCGTCATCTGTTTTCTTATGTTGTTATGGGGTGGCAATTGTATGGGCGTTTCGCCGGATGGAACAAGGAAAGTTCCAAGCGTTTCTATATGTAGCGCTTGTTGCGGTGTGGCAGGCGAGTTGGCCATATATGGACAAGTATGGGGAAGTGGTGTTTCTTGATGTCGGTCAAGGGGATTGCATTTATATTGAATTGCCATATCGCCAAGGCGTCTATTTAATCGACACAGGTGGAGCGGTTTCGCTTCCGAAACAGCGGTGGCAAATACGAACAAGTGAATGGGACGTCGGAAAACAAGTCGTTGTCCCTTTTTTGCGGGCGAAAGGAGTGCGTGAACTGACCCGTTTAATACTCACCCATGGGGATATGGACCATATGGGAGCTGCTACGGAAGTCATCCAACAAATCCATGTCCGCGAATTAGCGATCGGTAAAGGAGCAATAAACGAAACGTTAGCTCCTGTGATTGCGATGGCAAAAAAACAACACATTGCGATAACAGAATTACAAAAAGGGGATACGTGGAAAGTGGGAAACGCTTCGTTTTTCGTTCTTCATCCAGCGCCGACCGTTTCCACCTCTTCCGATAATAACCGCTCGCTTGTGTTATACGCTAAACTCGGTCCATTATCATGGCTATTTACCGGAGATTTAGAAAAAGAAGGAGAGCAACAGGTGCTTTCATCGTTTCCTCATTTGCACGCGGATGTATTAAAAGTTGGCCACCACGGTAGCGAAACGTCGACCTCTGAATTGTTTTTACAAACAGTTACCCCGAAACTGGCCGTCATTTCCGTCGGGAAAAATAACCGCTACCACCATCCCCATCAGATCGTGCTCGAGCGGTTGAAAGCGCACCATATTCCCGTTTTACGCACCGATGAACACGGAGCGATTTACTATCGGTATACGAAAAAAACAGGAACCTTTATGGGGATGGTGCCATAAAATATAGCACGACGGGGAAGGAAAAAGAAAAGAGACTGCCGAAAGCAATCTCTTTTCATCATGAACCAAAATATTTCACTAATGTCGCAATAATGAACATCGTGGCGAAAAAGCCGAAGGAAACCATGAAGCCGACACCAGAATCGACCGCATCATTGCGTGTGCACTGTACATTTTTCTCAAATTCGTTCATGATCCTTACCCCTCCTCGTGCAATCATTTTTAGTATACGCCAAAACGGAAAAAAAATCTATATGCCAATTATGTGTTTCCTATCTTAACAACAGTTGACACAAATAGTTTAAGGCGTGCGGGATAAGATAGTAATACCCGTTGATAAAGAACTTTTCTTTATCAACGTTTATATAAAATGGGAGTCGGCTTTCCCCGTTTGCCGGCTCCCTTGTAAATGTCCAAAAAACAGTGTATCTTAATGAGCGAACGAAAAAAGAAATGGGGAAGAAGAAACATGGGGTTAGATTTTTTTAAGAAAATCAATGGGCAAGCACTTGTGCCGCTTTATTTAGTATATGGAACGGAAACATTTTTAGTAAACGAAGCGGTCAAACGGCTTGTCAACACAGCATTAACGGAAGAGGAACGCGATTTTCATTTAGCAGTGTATGATTGCGAGGAAACGCCGGTGGAAGTAGCGGTGGAAGAGGCGGAAACGTTGCCGTTTTTTGGGGAGAAAAAAGTAGTTGTCGTGAAAAACCCTATTTTTTTAACGGCGGAAAAAGGAAAAGAGAAGGTGGAGCACGACCTAAAAAAGCTTGAGGAATACATAGCTTCTCCTTCCCCTTTTTCGATTGTTGTTTTTACGGGAGCATATGAAAAATTAGACGAGAGAAAAAAAATAACGAAGCGCTTAATGAAGGAAGCGGAAGTATTCGTCGCGTTGCCGCTGAATGAGAAGGAATTGTACCGCTGGGTCGAGGAGTGTGCTCAGGAACATGGCGCTACCATAACTGACAGGGCAAAAGAAAGAGTGTTGGCATTGGCAGGGACGAATTTAACGATACTTTCGAATGAATTAGAGAAGTTATCGCTATACGTCGGGCAAGCGGGAACGATTACCGAGGAAACAGTGGAAATACTTGTATCGCGCACGTTGGAGCAAAATGCGTTTGTGCTTGTGGAAAAAGTGGTCAATCGTAAAATTGAAGAGGCGTTGCAAGTGTTTTATGATTTATTAGAAAATCAAGAAGAACCAATTAAAATTGTCTCGCTTCTTGCTTCCCAATTCCGCCTCTTGTATCAAGTAAAAGCATTGGCGACGAAAGGGTATGGGCAGCAGCAAATCGCTTCTATTTTGAAAGTGCATCCGTTCCGAGTAAAATTAGCGCTCGGACAAATCGCCTTATTTTCCGAACAAGAACTGTTAAGCATCGTTCACGATTTGGCGGAAGCAGACTATCAAATGAAAAGTAGCGCGATGGACAAACAGCTAATTATCGAGTTGTTACTTGTAAAATGGAGCAAAAAGCCGGCATAGCCCGGCTTTTTGCTTTATATCAGCTAAAGTGCCGTCTAACTCTAGGTGCATCGGTGTGATATGTCTTTGACTTTTCGCTTTTCTTATGAAAAAAAACGACCTAAGAGAGGTCGTTTTTACGCTGTGATGCTGTTTAATTTTTTCGCTAAGCGAGATTTTTGGCGGCTTGCTACGTTTTTGTGGATTAAGCCTTTGCTTGCCGCTTTATCTAATTTTTTCGAAGCAAGAACGAACGCTTCTTGTGCCTTTTCTACGTCTTTTGCTTCTACAAGCGCTTCGAATTTTTTGATTGCTGTGCGCATTGCAGATTTCATCGCAGCGTTATGAGCACGGCGCTTTTCGTTTGTTTTTGCCCGTTTGATTGCAGATTTAATGTTTGCCAATGTATTTCACCTCCGTTAATGACCTATCTACGTTATTCTTTTGTCGCATTTCGCCATATTCAAGAACAAGTGATATTCTATCAAACAGGCCGCAATTATGCAAGACTATTTGCAATTTGTAAGCCGTAAAAGTGTACGCAGAGAACGAACATTGTATGAAAACACGCCAAGCCGGCGACAATAAGCATAGTATCAACAAAAGGAGGACGAAGTTATGCTAGATCTCAGCAAATACGCGGTGCGAACGGACTTGGCGATTGAAGCGCACGAAATTGCTATCGAAGAGCGGCTACAACAAAAGCGCGAAACACCATCTTCGATGGAAGGAGTCGTTATTTGCGACCGAGAAATCGACGGGGTGAAATTGTCCTACGTCGAAGTAACGGAAGAAGGGGCAAAATCGATCGGCAAAAAACCAGGGACGTATATTACGATTGAAGCACAAGGGATTCGGGAGCAAGATACAGAACTGCAAAAAAAAGTGGAGCAAATTTTTGCGAAAGAGTTTCATTCTTTTTTGCAGAAATTACGTATTGGTCAGAAAGCAAGTTGCCTTGTTGTCGGACTTGGGAACGATCATGTCACTCCGGACGCCCTCGGACCATTAACGGTCGAGAATTTGTTGATTACAAGGCATTTGTTTCAGCTGCAACCGGAAAGCGTTGAAGAAGGGTTTCGGCCGGTAAGTGCTATTGCCCCAGGTGTCATGGGAACGACTGGTATTGAAACGAGCGACATTATTCGTGGCGTCGTCGAAAAAACGAACCCGGACTTTGTAGTCGTCATAGATGCGCTAGCGGCGCGGTCGTTGGAACGGGTCAATGCAACGATTCAAATTTCGGATACCGGCATCCACCCAGGCTCAGGAGTGGGAAATAAACGAAAAGAATTGAGCAAAGAAACGTTAGGAATTCCCGTCATTGCCATCGGGGTTCCGACGGTGGTAGACGCGGTGTCGATTACGAGCGATACGATTGATTTTTTGTTGAAACATTTCGGGAGAGAAATAAAAGAAGAGAAGCGCCCGTCGAGTTCATTAGCGCCATCTGGTTGGTCGTTTGGAAGAAGAAAAAAATTAACGGAAGAAGACATGCCAACAAAAGAAGAGCGCTCAGCATTTTTAGGGATGATCGGAACGCTTGCCGACGAAGAAAAACGGGCGCTGATTCACGAAGTATTGGCGCCACTTGGTCATAATTTAATGGTGACGCCAAAAGAAGTCGATATGTTTATCGAAGATATGGCGAATTTACTTGCGGGCGGTTTAAATGCCGCATTGCACGAACAAGTAGACCAAGGAAATATCGGAGCGTACACTCATTAGTTTGTAAAATTTCAGTTCTATCTTTTTAAGCTTGGCCATACTGTTAAATTAGTAGACAAGCTTAGAAAGGGTGAGAACATGAATCGGCTTCGTTCTCGGCTATTCGTAACCGTTCATGGGACAAGCATAAAAAAAATAGCAGTCATCGCCGTTTTAGGTTGGATGATGATGTTCACGCTTGTTGGGGTGCTGACGTCTTTAAAGCCAGAATATCGTTTCTCCTCGTCATCCGTCAATAATGTCGTGAATCATTTTCCCGAGGAGACGTTTGTTCATTTGCTTAGCTTTGAAAATCATTATTTTTTGCAAAATTTGCCGAAAGAACGACAACATATTAGCTACTCCTCTATATTATTTCGGACGATTACGAGCGTGAATTTAAATGACCCACGCAGCTTTCTTGGAAGGGAATTACCTGGCTTTGCCTTATATGATAGTAAAATTGTAGTTGCCGGAGAAGGCACCGATTATACGAACATGCCGTACGAATCTGCTCCCCCGCTTGAAGTGATGCTTGCTGAGCGAGAAGCCTCGTTGGAGAATTTGGAAAAAGCAGATGAAGCGCAAGATGAGAAACCAGTTCCTCCTCCAAAGATGACAACTGGTGGAAAAAAAGTAGTGTACATTTATCACACGCATACGTACGAATCGTATTTGCCTGCCCTAAAGGGGGTAACTGATCCGGATCTTGCTTTCCATCGAACAGTTAATGTTACAAAAGTAGGAAAAAGATTAGCCGAAGAATTAGAAAAACGAGGAATTGGAGCGGAAGAAAGCCCGGTAGATATTCAAAAGGAGTTAGCGAAAAGAGGAATGAAATATTACCAGTCGTACGACATGTCAAGGGAAGTCGTAATGGAAGCGATGAAACATACTCGTGATTTACAATATTTCATTGATATTCATCGCGATTCACGTCCGCGAAAATATACGACTGTAACGATTAATGGAACGGATTATGCTCGTGTCGTGTTTATTATTGGCGGGGAAAATCCGAATTACGAAAGAAATTTGCAGCTGGCGACACATCTTCATCAATTGCTTCAAAAAAAATATCCGGGGTTAAGCCGTGGAGTAATCGAGAAAAAAGGAGCGGAAACAAACGGGAAGTTCAACCAAGATTTATCAGGAAATGCCATATTAATCGAGTTTGGTGGAGTGGACAATACGTTTGAAGAGCTATTCCGCACGGCGGCTGCGGTTGCGGATGTGTTCAGCGAGTATTATTGGCAAGCAGAAAAAGTGCAAGCGCCATCTCCTGCACAAAAGAAGTAAAGAAGATGGAATGAGTGTGGTTTTGGCGCACATAAGACGCAAAAAAACGTTGATATATCGACATCGGAGGGTAGAGATGAAGTTTACGATACAGTTTTTTGCCGCTGTCGGCATTCTTTTTTTCGGTGTGCTGCTTGGCATGCAACAAGCAAAAGAAGGGCTTTTAAAAATGAAAGGATATCACGACCCATCGTTCCAATCGGTAGTTGCTGTGAAGAAAAATCAAGAAGGGGCGGTTGAGGCGACGGTGATGGGAAACAAAGTGACGGCCGAAACGGTGGACGAGAAAGCGAAAAAGTTAGAACAATGGAAAATGTTTAATTTGTTCTCAGAGCTTGGAAAGCAATTGGCAGAAGCAGTTCATACGGCAGCAGCCAAGCTTCTTTCGCTGCTAGGCAAGCTCATAAAATAAAGCCGGGGATATCTCGGCTTTTTTCTTTCCGTCAATCATTGAATATTGCCGATGGTGTTGTTATAATCAAAGCTAGTGTAGTTTCGGAAATAGTAGGAGTGAACGAAATGAATCGTGAAGAAAGACTAAAACGAAGAGAGAAAATCCGCAATTTTTCGATTATCGCGCATATTGACCATGGCAAATCGACATTAGCTGATCGCATTCTTGAGCGCACAGGCGCAATTTCCGAGCGGGAAATGAAAGATCAATTGCTTGATTCAATGGAGCTCGAGCGGGAACGTGGCATTACGATTAAATTAAATGCCGTTCAGCTAACTTATAAAGCGAAGAACGGGGAAGAATATATTTTCCATTTAATCGACACGCCAGGACACGTCGATTTTACGTATGAAGTATCGCGTAGCTTAGCCGCTTGCGAAGGCGCCATTCTCGTTGTGGATGCGGCGCAAGGAATCGAAGCGCAAACGTTAGCAAACGTATATTTAGCGCTCGATAATAACCTAGAAATTTTGCCGGTCATTAATAAAATCGACCTCCCAAGCGCAGAACCGGAGCGCGTCCGCCAAGAAATTGAAGACGTCATCGGGCTTGATGCTTCCGAGGCGGTATTAGCTTCGGCAAAGGCGGGGATCGGTATTGACGAGATTTTAGAGCAGATCGTCGAAAAAATTCCAGCGCCAACCGGTGACCCAGACGCCCCGCTAAAAGCGCTTATTTTCGACTCGCTATACGACTCCTATCGCGGGGTCGTTGCCTACATCCGCGTCGTCGAAGGAACGGTGAAGCCAGGACAAAAAATTAAAATGATGTCGACTGGAAAAGAGTTTGAAGTTGTTGAAGTCGGCGTCTTTACCCCAAAAGCGAAAGTGGTTGATGAACTGACAGTCGGAGACGTTGGCTATTTGACTGCTTCAATTAAAAACGTCAGCGATACGCGCGTTGGGGATACAATTACTGACGCCAAGCGCCCTGCTGCTGAACCGCTACCAGGGTATCGTCGCTTAAATCCGATGGTGTTCTGCGGCATGTATCCGATTGATACAGCCAAATACAACGATTTGCGTGAGGCGTTGGAAAAGCTGCAGCTAAATGACGCAGCGCTACAATTTGAACCAGAAACGTCGCAAGCGCTTGGGTTTGGTTTCCGTTGTGGCTTTTTAGGACTATTACATATGGAAATTATTCAAGAGCGCATCGAACGCGAATTTAACATCGATTTGATTACAACGGCGCCAAGCGTCGTATATAAAGTATATTTAACGGATGGAACAGAGCTGCAAGTCGATAACCCGTCCAATATGCCAGATCCGCAAAAAATTGACCGTGTCGAAGAGCCGTACGTCAAAGCAACGGTGATGGTGCCGAACGATTACGTCGGAGCAGTGATGGAATTATGCCAAGGCAAACGGGGCATTTTTGTCGATATGCAATATTTAGACGAAAAGCGGGTCATGTTAATTTATGAAATTCCGCTCTCTGAAATTGTTTATGATTTCTTTGATATTTTAAAATCAAGCACAAAAGGATACGCCTCCTTTGACTACGAACTTATCGGGTATAAGCCGTCGAAACTTGTGAAAATGGACATTCTTTTAAATGGTGAAAAAGTCGACGCCCTTTCGTTCATCGTTCACCGCGATTCGGCATACGAGCGTGGAAAAATTATTGTAGAAAAATTAAAAGACTTAATTCCACGCCAGCAATTTGAAGTGCCCGTACAAGCAGCGATCGGAAACAAAATCGTTGCTCGTTCTACCATTAAGGCGCTTCGTAAAAACGTCTTAGCAAAATGTTACGGCGGGGACGTATCGCGGAAGCGGAAGCTGTTAGAAAAGCAAAAAGAAGGGAAAAAGCGAATGAAGCAAGTCGGCTCTGTCGAAGTTCCGCAAGAAGCGTTTATGGCCGTATTGAAAATGGATGATAAAAAATAATGAAGCAAAGGCTGTCTCATCGGATGGGATAGCCTTGTTTTTTACGTAAAGGAGCGATTGCGAGTGATACAGGCAGCGTATTTGCACATCCCGTTTTGTACGCATATTTGCCATTATTGCGATTTTAATAAAGTGTTTTTAAAAGGACAGCCGGTAGCGGAATATTTGCAGGCAATGGAACAAGAAATGAAGCGGACGGTTGCACAGTTTCCGGCGGAGCGGGTGCAGACAATTTTTATTGGCGGTGGCACACCGACAGCGCTTGATATACGACAGCTCGATTTTTTGTTGGAAAACATTCATCGTTATCTTCCGTGCACTGTCGATAAGGTGGAATTTACGGTAGAAGCTAATCCTAACGAATTATCGCGCGAAAAATTGCAGTGCTTAAAAGATGCGGGTGTCAACCGATTAAGCATTGGAGTGCAAACGTTCAATGACACGCTGTTACGCCGAATCGGCCGCACCCACCAAACGCGCGACGTATGGCAGGCGGTCGAAACAGCAAAAGCGGTTGGTTTTACAAATATTAGCATCGATTTAATCTACGGGCTGCCAGGGCAAACCCTTGAACAATTACAAAAAGATTTAGCAGTTGCATTTTCGCTCGATGTTCCGCACATCTCCGCCTATTCCTTAATTATCGAGCCAAAAACGGTGTTTTATAACCTGATGCGAAAAGGAAAGCTTTCTTTGCCGTCACAAGACGAGGAAGCGGAAATGTACGAAGAGACGATGAAACAAATGCAACAACACGGATACGTTCAATATGAACTAAGTAACTACGCTCGCTCTGGATTCGAAAGCCAACATAATTTAACGTATTGGAACAATGAGTATTACTATGGCATTGGCGCTGGTGCCCATAGCTATATGAACGGCATACGCAACGTCAACATTGGACCGGTGAAAAAATATATCGAACTCATCGAAAAAGGGCAGTTGCCATATGTGGAACGGCACGAAGTGAATGAGCGCGAACGAATGGAAGAAGAAATGTTTTTAGGTCTTCGAAAAATAGAAGGCGTATCGAAACAACGGTTTTACGAAAAATTTCATCGTTCGCTGAACGATGTATTTGGCGATGTCATTGCAAAAGAAAAAGCAAACGGGCTACTAGAAGAAACTGAAACGCATGTTCGCCTTACCCACCGCGGCAAGCTGCTTGGCAATGTCGTATTTGAAGCGTTTCTTCACGTCAGCTAATTGACAGAAGCGACCGAATTTGATACTTTAATAATAGATTTAGCACTCGAACAATCTGAGTGCTAACAGAGGTGATGATCGTTGTTAACTGATCGCCAATTGCTTATTTTACAAGTCATTATTGATGATTTTATCCGTTACGGTCAGCCCGTCGGCTCTCGAACGTTGTCTAAAAAAGAGAAAATTACGCTTAGCTCAGCGACGATTCGAAATGAGATGGCAGACTTAGAAGAGTTAGGATATATTGAAAAAACGCACATTTCATCTGGAAGGGTGCCATCGGAAAAAGGCTATCGTTACTATGTCGATCATCTATTGTCACCACAGCGGCTGACACAAGAAGACATGAGCAAAATTAAATCGATTTTCGCTGAGCGAATTTACGAATTGGAAAAATTAGTGCAAAAATCCGCGCAAATTTTATCCGACTTAACGAGCTATACGTCAATTGTTCTCGGTCCAGCCGTGAAAGAAAACAAGCTGAAGCAGTTGCAAATTATCCCGCTAACGAAAGAAACAGCGGTGGCGATTATCGTTACGGATACCGGGCATGTCGAAAACCGCGTCATTACGATTCCGGAAGCCGTAAAGGCTGCTGATTTGGAAAAAATGGTAAACATTTTAAACGAGCGACTCGTCGGTGTTCCGCTGATTGACTTAAAGGACAAAATTTATAAAGAAGTAGCGAACGTGTTGCGGCTGCACATTTATAGCTATGACAGCATGCTCAAAACGATCGCGGAGACGCTCGATATTCCGCAAGAAGAGAAAATGTTTTTCGCTGGAAAAACAAACATGCTCAGCCAACCCGAATTTAGCGACATTCAAAAAATTCGCTCGTTAATGACGATGATTGAGCAAGAAAAGGATTTTTACCGTTTGTTGCGCAAACATCGACAAAAAGGGATTCAGGTGACAATCGGACGCGAAAACCAATTGAGGGGAATGGAAAACTGCAGCTTAATTACCGCAACGTATTCTATTGGCGAAGAACCTTTGGGAACGATTGCAGTGCTCGGTCCAACGCGCATGGAATATTCCCGCGTCATTACGATCTTAAACCGCGTCGCTTCTGATTTATCGGCGGTGCTGACAGACTGGTATCAAAACAACTAGCATTGGTCATATTGGATAATGGATGGTTGGTGCTTTACACCCCATCCTTTCCTTGTGAACATACATAACTGATTACTTTAAGGGAGGTGAGGGCGATGGAAAAAGAAAAAGAAACGCTCGAAGTGCAAGAAGAAGCTACATATGATCAAACGACAGAAGAAACAGTAGAAACTCAGCAAGAAACAGCAGAAACAGAGGAACAAAACGAGGAGCTAGCAAAAGCGCATGCACAAATCGCCGAACTGCAAAGCAAGTTGCAAGAAATGGAACAGCGTTACCTCCGCTTATATGCGGATTTTGATAATTTCCGACGCCGCACAAAATTAGAATTTGAGGCAGCGGAAAAATACCGCGCACAAAGTTTAGTGACCGACTTATTGCCGGCGCTAGACAACTTTGAACGCGCCTTAAAAGTGGAAGTCGAAGACGAAAAAGCGAAATCCATTTTGCAAGGGGTCGAAATGGTTTACCGCTCGCTCGTCGAGGCGCTAAAGAAAGAAGGCGTCGAAGCGATTGAATCGGTTGGAAAACCGTTCGATCCACACGTACACCAAGCAGTTATGCAAGTCGAAGATGGTAATTACGAACCGAATACGGTGGTGGAAGAATTTCAAAAAGGATACAAATTGAAAGACCGTGTCATTCGACCGGCAATGGTTAAAGTAAATCAATAAACAGGAGGGTGATTGCGATGAGCAAAATTATCGGTATTGACTTAGGAACGACAAACTCTTGCGTAGCAGTGTTAGAAGGCGGAGAGCCAAAAGTCATTCCAAACCCAGAAGGAGGTCGAACAACGCCTTCTGTTGTAGCGTTTAAAAACGGGGAGCGACAAGTCGGGGAAGTGGCGAAACGCCAAGCGATTACAAACCCCAATACTGTTATTTCCATTAAGCGTCATATGGGAACAAACTACAAAGTCGAAATCGAAGGAAAACAATACACGCCACAAGAAATTTCGGCGATGATTTTACAATACTTAAAATCGTATGCAGAAGCGTATTTAGGTGAACCGGTCACAAAAGCGGTGATCACCGTCCCAGCTTACTTTAACGACGCGCAGCGCCAAGCGACAAAAGACGCGGGGCGAATCGCAGGCTTAGAAGTGGAGCGCATTATTAACGAGCCGACAGCCGCAGCGCTTGCATACGGATTGGATAAAATGGACGAAGATCAAACGATTCTTGTCTACGACTTAGGTGGCGGTACGTTTGACGTATCGATTTTGGAATTAGGCGATGGCGTGTTTGAAGTAAAAGCGACAGCCGGTGATAACCATCTTGGTGGGGACGATTTCGACCAAGTCATCATTGATTACTTAGTCGAACAGTTCAAAAAAGAGCATGGCATCGACTTATCCAAAGATAAAATGGCGCTTCAGCGTTTAAAAGACGCTGCCGAAAAAGCGAAAAAAGATCTTTCTGGCGTGACACAAACACAAATTTCGTTGCCGTTCATTAGTGCAAACGAAACAGGGCCGTTGCATTTAGAAATGACATTAACACGCGCGAAATTCGAAGAATTGTCCGCTCATCTTGTCGAGCGCACGATGGGTCCGGTGCGCCAAGCGTTGAAAGATGCAGGTTTAACGCCAGCGGACATCGATAAAGTCATTCTTGTCGGCGGTTCGACGCGCATTCCTGCTGTTCAGGAGGCGATTAAAAAAGAAATTGGCAAAGAACCGCATAAAGGTGTGAACCCGGACGAAGTTGTAGCGATCGGTGCAGCGATCCAAGGTGGGGTCATTGCAGGGGACGTCAAAGACGTCGTATTACTAGACGTTACGCCGCTTTCGTTAGGGATTGAAACAATGGGTGGCGTCTTTACGAAACTAATTGAGCGTAACACGACAATCCCAACAAGCAAATCACAAATTTTCTCGACGGCAACAGACAACCAAACGGCAGTAGACATTCACGTCTTGCAAGGGGAACGTCCGATGGCTGCCGACAACAAAACACTCGGTCGCTTCCAATTAACCGACATTCCGCCAGCACCTCGTGGTGTACCGCAAATTGAAGTAACGTTCGATATTGACGCCAACGGAATTGTGCACGTGCGCGCGAAAGATTTAGGAACGAATAAAGAGCAGTCGATTACGATTAAATCATCGTCTGGTCTTTCGGAAGAAGAAATTCAGCGCATGATTCGCGAAGCAGAAGAAAATGCTGAAGCGGACAGAAAGCGGAAAGAAGCGGCAGAGCTTCGTAACGAAGCCGACCATTTAGTGTTCACAACGGAAAAAACGCTAAAAGAATTGGAAGGCAAAGTCGACGAAGCAGAAGTGAAAAAAGCGCAAGAAGCAAAAGACGCATTAAAAGCAGCGCTTGAGAAAAACGACCTCGACGAAATTCGGGCGAAAAAAGACGCCCTTCAAGAAATCGTGCAGCAGTTATCGATTAAGCTATACGAACAAGCAGCAAAACAAGCGCAACAACAACAAGGCGCTGACGGCACTGCCAAAAAAGACGACGACGTCGTTGATGCGGAATTTGAAGAAGTAAAAGACGATAAGTAAAAACGAAAAAGTCAAAGTCAGGCCTGCCTTGGCTTTGACTTTTTCATTTCTATTGCATATGTCAAGAAGCGAATGGTACAATTAATTTTATGTGAGTGAAACGGGAGTGGGTGATGATGACGAAACGAGATTATTATGAAATTCTCGGAGTAAGCAAAAATGCGACAAAAGAGGAGATTAAAAAGGCATATCGGAAACTGTCGAAGCAATACCATCCGGACGTCAATAAAGAGCCAGGGGCGGAAGAGAAATTTAAAGAAATTAAAGAAGCGTATGAAGTATTAAGCGATGACCAAAAACGTGCGCATTACGACCAATTTGGTCATGCTGACCCGAATCAAGGGTTTGGCGGTTTCCGTGGCGATGATTTTGATTTTGGCGGCTTTAGCGGATTTGGGGGTTTTGAAGATATTTTCACGTCCTTTTTTGGTGGCGGAAGACGTCGTGACCCGAACGCCCCACGTGCCGGCGCGGATTTGCAATATACGATGACGTTGACGTTTGAAGAAGCTGCGTTCGGAAAAGAGACAGATATCGAAATTCCACGCGAAGAAACGTGTGACACATGCCACGGCTCTGGTGCAAAGCCGGGAACAACAAAAGAAACGTGCGCACATTGCCATGGTACAGGGCAAATAAGCGTTGAACAAGTGACGCCGTTTGGCCGAATTGTTAACCGAAGAGCGTGCCATTATTGCGGAGGGACAGGGCAATTTATTAAAGAAAAATGTACGACGTGCGGTGGAAAGGGGCGCGTGAAAAAGCGGAAGAAAATTCACGTTAAAATTCCAGCCGGAATTGATGACGGTCAGCAGTTGCGCGTAGCCGGTCAAGGAGAACCGGGAGTAAATGGAGGACCATCAGGCGATTTGTATATCGTGTTCCATGTCGAACCGCACGAATTTTTCGAGCGCGACGGCGACGACATTTATTGCGAAATTCCGTTGACGTTTGCCCAAGCAGCGCTTGGTGACGAATTAGAAGTGCCGACATTGCATGGAAAAGTGAAACTAAAAATCCCAGCCGGGACGCAAACGGGCACAAAATTCCGCCTCAAAGGAAAAGGGGTGCCGAACGTCCGCGGTTACGGAAATGGCGACCAGCATGTCATTGTTCGCGTCGTTACGCCAACGAAACTGACGGAAAAACAAAAGCAACTGTTGCGAGAATTTGATCAATTAGGCGGACACCAAATGCATCAAACGCAAGACAGCTTTTTTGAAAAAGTAAAAAAAGCGTTTAAAGGGGAACATTTATGAAATGGTCAGAAATTAGCATCCATACGACACATGAAGCGGTTGAGGCGATTTCGAACATTTTGCACGAAGCAGGTGCTGGCGGCGTCGTCATTGAAGATCCGTTCGATTTAACGAAAGAACGCGACACACAATTTGGCGAAATTTACGAGTTGAATCCGGACGACTATCCGGAAGAAGGGGTCGTCATAAAAGCGTATTTGCCAGTGAATAGCTTTTTAGGGGAAACGGTCGAGGCAATTAAAGAAGCGGTTAACAACTTAATGCTTTACAATATCGACGTCGGACGAAATAAAGTGACGATTAGCGAAGTGAACGAAGAAGAATGGGCAACCGCTTGGAAAAAATATTATAATCCCGTGAAAATTTCGGAGCGATTTACCATCGTGCCAACGTGGGAAACGTATGAACGCGTATCGACCGATGAATTAATTATTGAATTAGACCCTGGAATGGCATTTGGAACAGGGACGCATCCGACAACGGTCATGTGCATTCAAGCGCTTGAAAAGTGTGTACAACCGGGGAATACGGTCATTGATGTCGGCACCGGGTCTGGCATTCTAAGCATTGCCGCGGCGATGCTTGGGGCGAAATCTGTGCGAGCGCTCGATTTAGATCCGGTTGCCGTCGATAGTGCAAAATTAAATGTAAAGTTAAATAAAGTGCAGCACGTCGTGACGGTTGCGCAAAATAATTTGCTTGATCATATCGATAAACCCGCAAACGTCATTGTGGCTAATATTTTAGCAGAAATTATTTTGCGCTTTGTGGATGATGCGTATCATTTATTAGAGCGGAATGGGTATTTCATCACGTCTGGAATTATTCAAGCGAAGAAACAAGAAGTAAAAGACGGGCTGGTAAACGCCGGATTTACGATTGAAGAAACGTTGACGATGGAAGACTGGGTCGCATTTATCGCAAGAAAATCGTGAAAAAGAAGGTGTCGGTTTGCAGCGGTACTTTGTGTCGGAGAACCAAATAAACGAACAACATATCACAATCACAGGAGACGATTACCACCACATCGTTCGCGTCATGCGGATGAATAAAGGGGACGAAATGATTTGTAGCAGAGGGAATGGCTTGTCCGCTCTGTGTGAAATTGAACAAATTACCAATGAGAGCGTCATCGTTCGTGTTATAGAATGGAAAGAAGAACGAACCGAACTAGTAGGGAAGATTTATATCGCCCATGGATTGCCGAAAGCGGATAAATTGGAGCTTGTCATTCAAAAAGGGACAGAACTTGGTGCTTTTGCATTTATTCCGTTTTTAGCTGCTCATTCTGTCGTGAAATGGGAAGAAAAAAAAGCCGAAAAAAAGCTCGAGAGATGGCAAAAAATCGCGAAAGAAGCGGCGGAACAAGCGCATCGAGCGAATGTACCACATGTATATGCCCCAATGACGATTCATCGACTGATCGAGTTTGCACAAACGTGCGACTATCGGCTCGTAGCATACGAAGAAAAAGCGAAAAACGGCGAAGCGGCTGCGCTAAAAACGGTGCTTCGGCAAATGAAGCAAGGGCAGTCGCTTATTGTCGTGTTTGGCCCGGAAGGCGGTTTCTCTCCACAAGAAATGGAGTTGTTTCTAAGCCGCGGTTTTTTGGCGTGTGGGCTTGGCCCACGCATTTTGCGAACGGAAACAGCTCCGCTTTACGTATTGGCAGCGGCATCATATGAGTGGGAATTAAAGTGAGGTGAGGACAATGCCAACAGTGGCATTTCATACGTTAGGCTGTAAAGTCAATCATTACGAAACAGAAGCGATTTGGCAGTTGTTTAAGCAAGCCGGATATGAACGCAAAGAGTTTGAAAGCCATGCGGACGTTTATGTCATTAATACGTGCACGGTGACAAATACGGGGGACAAAAAAAGCCGTCAAGTCATTCGCCGGGCAATCCGGCAAAATCCAGACGCGGTCGTTTGCGTCACGGGCTGTTATGCGCAAACGTCGCCCGCGGAAGTGATGGCGATTCCTGGAGTGGATGTCGTCATCGGAACGCAAGACCGTGCGAAAATTTTGGACTATATCGAGCGATTTAAGCAGGAGCGCCAACCGATTAACGGTGTCAGCAATATTATGAAAACGCGCGTATACGAAGAATTAGACGTGCCTGCTTTTACTGACCGGACGCGGGCATCGTTAAAAATTCAAGAAGGGTGCAACAATTTCTGCACGTTTTGCATCATTCCGTGGGCGCGCGGCTTAATGCGTTCACGCGACCCAAAAGAAGTTATTCGCCAAGCGCAGCAACTTGTTGATGCGGGCTATAAAGAAATTGTGTTGACCGGCATTCATACGGGTGGATACGGCGAAGATATGAAAGATTATAATTTTGCGGCGCTGCTTCGCGACCTCGACGAGCAAGTAGTGGGGTTGAAACGAATTCGCATTTCCTCGATTGAAGCAAGCCAAATTACCGATGAAGTAATCGATGTATTGAAACAATCGGATAAAATCGTCCGCCATTTGCACATTCCGCTGCAGTCGGGCTCGAATACGGTGTTGAAGCGAATGCGTCGTAAATATACGACTGAATTTTTTGCGGAGCGGTTGGCACGTTTACGAGAAGTATTTCCGGAGCTAGCGGTTACTTCTGATGTGATCGTTGGGTTTCCAGGGGAAACGGAAGAAGAATTTATGGAGACGTTCCACTTTATTCGAGACCAACGTTTTTCTGAACTGCACGTCTTCCCGTATTCCAAACGGACAGGCACACCAGCGGCGAGAATGCCAGATCAAGTGGACGAAGACGTGAAAAATGAGCGCGTCCATCGGTTGATTGCGCTTTCTGACCAGCTTGCAAAAGAATACGCATCGCAGTTTGAAGGACATGTGCTCGAAGTCATTCCAGAAGAACCTTACAAAGAAGAGCCAAATAGCGGATTATACGTCGGATATACAGACAACTATTTAAAAGTGAAATTCCCAGCGACGGAAGAGATGGTCGGACAACTTGTGAAAGTGAAAATTACGAAAGCGGGCTATCCATACAACGAAGGGGAATTTGTCCGCGTCGTGTCCGATTCGGTTGAAAATATGAAACTAAGCTCCTAACCCAGCATGTTGCTGGGTTTCTTTTTTGCCGCACCACCATCTGTTTCGTCATTTTTCGTCATTTTTTCGGGAAAACTAGTTTTTGAAATGAAAAAGTGGTATGATGATAGAGGTCAGACTTCTGTTAGTCGGAAAGGAGAGTTACAATGGCAACGAACATTGCGAAAATGATTGACCACACGTTATTGAAAGCGAATACAACGAAAGCGCAAATCGTGCAATT
Organism: Anoxybacillus amylolyticus; assembly: GCF_001634285.1. Classification (GTDB taxonomy): domain Bacteria; phylum Bacillota; class Bacilli; order Bacillales; family Anoxybacillaceae; genus Anoxybacteroides; species Anoxybacteroides amylolyticum. The sequence continues at coordinate 2,571,840 of NZ_CP015438.1, read as the reverse complement.
GTGTGAAGAAGCGAAAGAGTATGGGTTTGCGTCTGTTTGTGTCAACCCAACATGGGTGGCGACAGCAGCTGATTTACTAAAAGGAACCGATGTGAAAGTATGTACGGTCATTGGTTTTCCGCTTGGAGCGAATACACCAGAAACGAAAGCGTTTGAAACGAAAGATGCGATTGAAAAAGGGGCAACCGAGGTTGATATGGTCATTAATATCGGTGCACTAAAAGATGGTGACGATGCGTTAGTGGAGCGCGACATTCGTGCCGTAGTCGAAGCGGCAAATGGAAAAGCGCTTGTGAAAGTAATCATTGAAACGTGCTTGCTTTCCGAAGAAGAAAAAGTACGCGCTTGCCGTTTAGCCGTGCAAGCAGGTGCCGATTACGTGAAAACATCGACAGGATTTTCCACCGGCGGTGCAACGGTCGAAGATATCGCGCTCATGCGAAAAACAGTTGGCCCGAATATTGGTGTGAAAGCGTCCGGCGGCGTTCGCGATCTTCAAGGGGCGGAAGCGATGATTGAAGCTGGCGCAACGCGCATCGGCACAAGCTCTGGCGTGGCAATCGTTCAAGGGAAAACAGCTACGACCGATTATTAATCCCGTGAACAAAATAAATCCACCATTCAATCCAACGGATAAACGGAAGCGCAACAACGGAGCAAATGACGTTAAATAAGACGCTTGCGTGCGCTAATTGCACATCAGGCGAATACGCAAAGAGGCTAACGATCTTGGCAAATGGAGCAATGAATAACGAAAAAATACCGACGCCGGCAATGTTGAGCCATAAATGTGTATAGGCGGTAAATTTCGCTTCTCGGCTTGCGCCGATGCTCGCTAATAAAGCGGTAACGCACGTGCCGATATTAGCGCCAAGCAAAATGGCAATGCCAGCTGGCAACGCGAGCAACCGTTCGCTGAGAAACCCCATCGCAATGCCGATGGTCGCAGCACTCGATTGAATGATGGCAGTCAATACTGTGCCGACGAGAATGCCGGCGATATACGAGCGGTTCGTTTGTTGCAACCATTCATGGACGAACGGAGTGGTGGAAAGCGGTTTGGCCAAGGCGCTGAACCCTTCCATCGCAAAAAATAAACAACTAAGCCCAACGAGCGTCATGCCAATGCTATATCCGATGCGGTGGCGGACAAAAAAGACGAGAAACGCTCCAATGAGTAGCAGTGGGATAATGCTAGTACCAACATCAAGTGCGATAAGTTCGGTTGTAATTGTCGAGCCGATGTTGCTCCCTAAAATGATCCCAATCGATTGCTGAAACGTTAAATAGCCGGTCGCCACAAGCCCGACGGTAAGCACCATCATCGCAGAACTGCTTTGTAGTAACGCTGTGGCAATTGTCCCAGTAAGGAAACTTTGAACAGGTGTTTTCGTGAAATGCAGTACCCATCGTTTTAACCGATCACCAGAAAGTACATAAAGTCCTGACTTCATCATTAGCATGCCAAGCAAAAACATACTAAGATGAATCAAAAATAAAATGAATATACGTCCCACCGCTCTCCCTCCTTCTCCATCATTGTATGGACAAGAAAGGGAGATGATGACAGCTTTTTTAGTTGACCTCTTCTAAGGGATGTATTATAATTGACAAGTACATGTTTCGTACTACAAATGCAAGTGTTGTTGTTCGGAGGGAGGGAAGTAGGATGTCAAAAACAATCGTTCGCAAAAACGAATCGCTTGAAGATGCTCTTCGTCGCTTCAAACGTGCTGTTTCCAAAACAGGTACGTTACAGGAAGCAAGAAAGCGTGAATTCTATGAAAAGCCAAGCGTAAGACGTAAGAAAAAGTCTGAAGCGGCTAGAAAGCGCAAGCATTAAAAGAGGGTGTATTTATGGGTCTTCTTGAACGTCTAAACGATGATATGAAGCAAGCGATGAAAAACAAAGAAAAGGAAAAACTCTCCGTCATTCGGATGGTTAAAGCGGCATTGCAAAACGAAGCGATTAAACTTGGCAAAACGTTATCTGAAGACGAAGAGCTGACCGTACTTGCTCGTGAATTAAAACAGCGTAAAGACTCCCTCCAAGAATTCGAAAACGCTGGTCGTTCAGACCTTGTTGACAAGACAAAGGAAGAAATTCACATACTTCAACTATACATGCCAAAACAGCTTAGTGAAGAAGAACTAGCAGAAATCATTCAACAAACGATTGCTGAAGTCGGTGCTTCTTCGAAAGCGGATATGGGCAAAGTGATGGGAGCAATCATGCCAAAAGTAAAAGGAAAAGCGGATGGCTCTCTCGTCAACAAACTTGTACAACAATATTTAGCATAAAAGACTGCCTTGCATCGCAAGGCGGTCTTTTTTTAGTGCTATCCCCCCTTTTTTTCTCATATGTATGAGATGAAAGGGGGTTCTTTTAATGAAAAAATGGCGGCAACAAGTGAAAAAATGGCTTGCTAATCAATTAGAATTACCGGCTGATGTTATCATGGACCTTCCTCGCATTACGATGATTGGGCATATACATATTTACATTGAAAACCATCGCGGGTTATTGACGTTTAGCGATAAAGAACTGCGCTTGCTGTTAAAACAAGGCCAACTCCTCGTTCGTGGTGATGAGTTTGTCATTAAAACGATTTTACCAGAAGAAATTTTACTTGAAGGAAAAATTCAGCAAGTCGTTTATTTGGACCAATGAGGAGGAAGACGATGAAAAACACATGGGCTTATTTTTTTATCGGAAGCGTTCAAGTGACCGTACAAGGAAAAGGGACGGAGCGATTGGTGAACGCTTGCTTGCGAAACGGAATGGTAGTTTGGGACGTGCAAAAAATAGGAGAAGACAAACTCACATTTTTTATGCTGCTAAAAGACGTTCCTCGCCTCCGTCCGATTGTCCGCCAAAGCGAATGTAAGCTCTCTTTTGGCAGAAGAAGCGGGTTTCCGTTTCTTGTGAAGAAAACGTTGGCTAATTTTGGTTTTTTGCTCGGTATTTTTTTATTTTTGGTTGTAGTGTTTTTGTTATCCAATATGGTATGGGGCGTGCATGTGCAAGGCGCGAAGCCGGAAACGGAACATCGCATTTTAAAAGAATTGAAGAAAATGGGGGTAGAGAAAGGAGCGTTTCAATTTTTGCTTGATCCGCCGGAAACCATTCAAAAAAAATTAACGGATCGCATCGATACGCTCACGTGGGTGGGGGTTGAATTAAGAGGAACGACGTTTTATTTTCAAGTCGTTGAAAAAAAACAACCAAAGGAACCGGAACAAGTACCTATCCGTCATTTAGTCGCAAAAAAGAAAGCAGTCATTACTGATTTGTTCGTGGAAGAGGGTCAACCGCTCGTCTCCGTTCATGACCATGTGGAAAAAGGGCAAATATTAGTATCTGGAATTATCGGAAAAGAAGGGCAAACGAAATTTGTCCCCGCCAAAGGAAAAATTTTTGGCGAAACATGGTACAAGTCTACCGTTGTCCTTCCATTAGAAGCAGTATTTCACGTTTTTACCGGAAAATATATCGAGAAACATTATCTTTCTATCCAATCTTTCGCCATTCCTGTTTGGGGATTTCAAAAGCCGTCGTTTGTTCATTACGAAACGGAGTCACAAAAGCGACCGCTCCGGTTTTGGAAGTGGGAGTTGCCGATTGTTTATGAGCGTGTCATTTACCGCGAAACAGAACAAGTGAAGCGAAGTTATTCATGGAACGAGGCGTTTCAACAAGCGAAAAAAATCGCCAGAAAAGAGTTGCAGGCAAAATTAGACGAAGACGCTTTGATTAAAGATGAAAAGGTTTTGCATGCGGAGAAAGAGAATGGTAAAGTAAAAGTAGAAATGTATTATGAAGTCCATGAAAACATTGCGCAACCACAACCTATTGTTCAAGGAGATTGAGGAATGTCAGAAGAGTTTGTCACGATTAGCCAGCAAATCGAAAATCCAAATGAAGCGATTGCGCTTTTTGGCATTCATGATGCCCACTTGAAGCGAATCGAACAAGAATTGGCTGTTTCGATTGTGACGCGCGGTGGCGTCGTCAACGTTTCCGGCAGCCACGAACACGTGCAGCTCGTCGATGACGTCTTGCGCCAATTGCTCCGCGTCATTCGTAAAGGAGTTGCGATTAGCGAGCGAGACGTTATGTATGCTGTGCAGATGGCGAAAAACGGAACGATCGAATACTTCTTAGAACTGTATGACGAAGAAATTACAAAAAACGCGAAAGGGAAACCTGTTCGTGTCAAAACGTTAGGACAGCGGCAGTACATTACAGCAATTAAACAGCACGACCTCGTGTTTGGCATCGGCCCAGCGGGAACAGGGAAGACGTACTTAGCGGTTGTGATGGCTGTACAGGCGTTAAAAATAGGGCAAGTAAAGCGCATTATTTTAACGCGTCCGGCTGTCGAAGCAGGGGAAAACTTAGGATTTTTGCCAGGGGATTTAAAAGAAAAAGTCGACCCGTATTTACGTCCGCTTTATGATGCGTTGCACGATGTATTAGGGGCGGACCATACCCAGCGGCTTATTGAACGCGGAACAATCGAAATTGCTCCGCTTGCGTATATGCGCGGTCGCACGTTAGAGGATGCGTTTGTCATTTTAGACGAGGCGCAAAATACGACGCCTTCACAAATGAAAATGTTTTTAACCCGGCTTGGTTTCGGTTCGAAAATGGTCATTACGGGTGATATTTCGCAAGTCGATTTGCCAAAAGGCGTTCCGTCAGGACTTGCGGTCGCCAAAGATATTTTAGCTTTTGTCAACGGCATTTCGTTCGTTTTTCTTGAACAGTCCGACGTCGTTCGCCATCCGCTCGTCGGGAAAATTATTGAAGCGTACGACCAAGCTGGTATATAATAGAAATGTCAGGCCCATCTTGCGCATGGGTCTCTTTTTGTCCAAACTATCAATAGAAAAGGGGAAGAATTATGGCCCTATCCATCGATTGGATTGATGAAACAGGAGAAGTAACAGACGAACAAATTCAAACGCTCGAGCAATTGTTATGCTATGCGGCTGAAGTCGAACAAGTGCCAGACGGTGCGGAGGTGAGCATTTCGTTTGTCGACAATGAACAAATCCGTATCATTAACCGTGACTACCGCGGAAAAGACCAGCCGACCGATGTCATTTCCTTTGCCCTTGAAGAAATGGGAGAGGGAGAAATAGAAATTATCGGTGGAGACATGCCGAAAGTATTAGGCGATATTATTATTTCGCTTCCAAAAGCAAAAGAGCAAGCAACAGAGTATGGGCATTCACTCATGCGCGAACTCGGCTTTTTAGCGGTGCACGGCTTTTTGCATTTACTTGGGTATGACCACGAAACAGAAGAAGACGAAAAAGAAATGTTTGCAAAACAAGAACAAATTCTTGAAAAATATGGATTGAAGCGATAAATGTATGAACAAGCCAAATATTAAATGGAAACGTTTTCTTGATGCGTGGGCAGGAATTGTCGCTGCCGTAAAAGAAGAAGCGCATATGAAATTTCATTTGTTGGCTGCTTTCGCCGTCGTATCGCTCGCCTTTATTTTCCATCTTTCTGTGCAGGAATGGCTTGTGTTGTTAGTTGTTATCGCAATTGTCGTTAGCTTAGAGTTAATCAACACAGCGATTGAACGTGCCGTTGATTTAGTGACAGAAGAGTTTCATCCGCTCGCCAAAGCAGCAAAAGACATTGCTGCGGGAGCAGTACTTGTTGCAGCAGTGATTGCAGGAATTGTCGGAGCAATTATTTTTCTTCCCTACATCATTCCGTAAACAAAGGATAAAATTCTAATTTTTCTGTTAATTTTCTTGCGAAGAGAGATGAAATTTTTCTCAATTTCTTGTAAAATAAAGAAAGAGGCGGTTGCCTCGAAAGGAAGGAAAAGCAGCATGGAAATGACACAATTAATTGCGGAAGCAAAAAAGGCACGGGAATATGCGTACGCCCCCTACTCTAAATTTCAAGTTGGTGCTGCGCTATTAACAACAAATGGTAAAGTATACTATGGGTGTAATATTGAAAATGCGGCGTACAGCTTATGCAATTGTGCAGAACGCACCGCTTTATTTAAAGCCTATTCGGAAGGGGCGCGTGAATACGCCGCGCTTGCGGTCATCGCCGATACTTCCCGTCCAGTTCCGCCGTGCGGAGCGTGCCGCCAAGTCATTGCAGAGTTATGTCCCCCAGATATGAAAGTAATTTTAGCCAATTTGAAAGGTGACGTAACGGAACTAACGGTGAAAGAACTATTACCAGGAGCATTTTCAGCGGAGGATTTGCATGAGTAGAGAAGGATTTAAATCAGGATTCGTTTCTATTATCGGGAGACCGAACGTTGGAAAATCAACGTTTTTAAACCGTGTCATCGGACAAAAAATTGCGATTATGAGCGACAAACCGCAGACGACACGGAATAAAATCCAAGGCGTTTATACGACCGATGATGCTCAAATCATTTTTATTGATACGCCAGGAATTCATAAGCCAAAGCATAAGCTCGGCGATTTTATGATGAAAGTAGCACAAAACGCTTTAAAAGAAGTCGATATTATTTTGTTTATGATCAACGCCGAAGAAGGATTCGGTCGCGGCGATGCCTTTATTATCGAGCGGCTGAAGGAAGTGAATACGCCGGTATTTTTAGTCGTGAACAAAATTGACCAAGTTCATCCAGACGACTTATTGCCACTTATCGATCGCTATCGGGCGCTCTATTCGTTTGCAGAAGTCGTACCGATTTCAGCGCTGCAAGGGAACAATGTCGAAACGCTCATTGAGCAAATTAAATCGTATTTGCCGGAAGGTCCACAGTATTATCCAACCGACCAAGTAACCGACCATCCAGAACGGTTTATTATTGCTGAATTGATTCGCGAAAAAGCGCTTCATTTGACCCGTGAAGAAGTGCCGCATTCGATTGCTGTTGTTATTGATTCCATTGAACGCCGGGAAGACAGCCATACGGTATATGTCGGGGCGACAATTATCGTCGAGCGCGATTCGCAAAAAGGAATTATTATCGGAAAACAAGGTCGAATGTTAAAAGAAATCGGACAGCGCGCGCGCGTAGACATTGAGGCGCTGCTTGGATCGAAAGTATTTTTAGAGCTTTGGGTGAAGGTGCAAAAAGATTGGCGCAATAAACTGTCGCAGCTTCGTGACTTCGGGTTTAGGGAAGATGAGTATTAACAAATTTTATATAACATAAATCATTTGCCGTAATGCCAACCTAATAAATAGCTCGGGCGAGTGTTTATGGCGATTTGCCGACAACACAGAAAGATCCTGCAGGCGGAAAGGTGTGGTTCAATGCTTGAGTTTACGTGGAAGCTGTTCAGCCAAACAGGAAATATCGACACGTATCTCCTTTTTAAAGAGCTTGAAAGAGAGCATCAACCAAACGATGAGCAAGAGCAAGAGTTGACGGAAATGGACCAGCCGATTTTCTAAGCTGCTTTTTTCAGCTTGGTGGTGATTGCATTGTTTGAAAAATGCGAAGCGATTGTACTTCGAACAGTAGATTACGGAGAAACGAACAAAATTGTGACGTTATGGACGAGGGAATGGGGGAAGGTGGCTGTCATGGCTCGCGGTGCCAAAAAGCCGAGCAGCCGCCTTTCGTCTGTCACGCAGTTGTTTACATACGGGTATTATTTAGTGCAAAAAAGCCGCGGTGTTGGTAGCTTGCAACAAGCGGAAGTCATCGATTCGTTGCGCGGCATTCGCGAAAATATTTTCGCTACCGCATATGCTTCGTATATTGTAGAGTTAACGGACAAAGTGACAGAAGAGCAGCGCCCGAACCCTTATTTGTTTGAGTTTCTGTTGCAAACATTAAAATATATGAACGATGGGGTGGATTTAGAAATCCTTACATATATTTATGAAATGAAGATGTTGCGCGTTATGGGGCTATATCCGATGCTTGACTATTGTGCCGTCTGTAAACAAACAGAAGGGACGTTTTCGTTTTCGGTGAAAGAGGGAGGGTTTCTTTGTCATCGTTGCGAAGCGACCGACCCTCATCGGCTGCCGCTTTCTCCGGCGGCGGTGAAGCTGTTGCGTCTGTTTTATTATTTAGATTTGTCACGGCTTGGAAAAATTTCTGTGAAGGAAGAGACAAAAAAACAATTGAACCGCGCCATTTCTGCCTATTACGATGAATACTCTGGTCTTTCATTAAAAACGAAACGCTTTTTGACGCAAATCGAGCAATTAAAAAATTATTTCCAGTAAGCAGGGCTGTGCCGACGAACGGACAGCCCTGTTTCGCGTGCGTCCGGCATGGGTGTAGTCTATAGGGTGAAAGTCCCGAACTGCGAAGGCAGAAGTAGCAGTTAGCTTAACGCAAGGGTGTCCGTGGTGACGCGGAATCTGAAGGAAGCGAGCGGCAAACTTCCGGTCTGAGGAACACGAACTTCATAAGAGGCTAGGTATCATTGGGTGAGTTTGCGCGACAAAACAAAGCCCTTTCTGCCGAAGGTGATATCGAGTAAATGAAGCAGATGGATGGAAGGAAAGACTGCACTCTTACCCGGGGAGGTCTGATTGGAATGCCGAGTTCCCTTGGCAACCTATCCAGTGATGGATAGCTGAACAATCAGAAGTCAGCAGAGGTCATAGTACCATCCTTGCTCGAGAAAGGGTGGGAAGGACTGAACCATGAAGAGAGAACGAAATCTACGCATTCAGTACCTGTGAAGAACACAGACAATCCGAAAGGACTTACTTAGAGGAGGAAGCGGTGAATCCCGTGGGGGACTCTAAGAGGGTGGAGCAGGAACTGGCATAAGGAGAACCTTCGTTCACGTAGAAAGGGAAGCGAAGATGTTAATGGAACGAATCTTGTCACGTGGAAATCTTCTAACGGCGCTCAAACGAGTGGAACAAAATAAAGGAAGTCACGGCATCGATGGAATGTCCGTAAAAGACCTACGAAGACATCTCTATGAAAACTGGGACTCCCTCCGGGAAGAGTTAAGAACAGGAACCTACCAACCTGCACCCGTACGTCGTGTCGAAATCCCGAAACCAAATGGCGGAGTGAGGATGTTAGGAATACCTACCGTGACAGATCGTTTCATTCAACAAGCAATCGCTCAAGTGTTAACCCCAATCTTTGACCCAACCTTTTCGGAAAATAGTTATGGGTTTCGTCCGAATCGGAGGGCTCATGATGCGGTAAGGAAGGCGAAAGAATATATCAAAGAGGGTTACCGCTGGGTGGTCGATATAGACTTAGAGAAATTCTTTGATAAAGTCAATCACGACCAATTGATGGGGATACTCGCCAAGCGAATCGAAGACCGCATCCTACTGAAGTTGATACGAAAATATCTTCAATCAGGAGTCATGATAAATGGGGTTGTCCAAATAACGGAAGAAGGAACACCGCAGGGAGGACCGCTTAGTCCACTTCTATCCAACATTCTCCTAGACCAATTGGACAAAGAGTTGGAAGCAAGGGGGCACCAATTTGTCCGATATGCGGATGACTGCAACATCTATGTGAAGTCATGGAAAGCAGGACAGCGTGTGATGAAATCGGTATCGACCTTCCTCGAACAGCACCTAAAATTGAAGGTAAACAGAGAGAAATCAGCAGTAGACCGTCCGTGGAAACGGAAGTTTCTAGGGTTCAGTTTCACCTTTCACAAAGATCCAAAGGTGCGAATAGCCAAAGAAAGCATGGAACGGCTGAAAAGAAAAATACGAGAAATAACTTCTCGGTCGAAGCCTTATCCGATGGAAGTAAGGGTGGAAAGACTGAACCAATACCTCACAGGATGGTGCGGATACTTCGCGCTAGCAGATACCCCGAGCAAATTCAAAGAAATAGACGAGTGGATAAGAAGAAGGCTGAGAATGTGTGAATGGAAACAATGGAAGAAACCTAAAACAAGAGTTAGAAAGCTGATTGGATTAGGGATTCCAGAATACAAAGCATACGAATGGGGAAACACCAGAAAGAAATACTGGCGAATCGCCCACAGCCCAATTCTACACAAAACCCTCGACAACTCCTATTGGAGCCAACGAGGGCTGAAAAGTCTGTATAATCGCTACGAATTTCTGCGTCAATCTTAGTGGAACCGCCGTATACCGAACGGTACGTACGGTGGTGTGAGAGGTCGGGGGTTAATCACCCCCTCCTACTCGATTAAAGTCGTCTCGACTTTTCGTTTTTTTGAATTTTCGTGATTTCGACTTTGCAAAGTGCGAAATTAAGTTATAATATTTTGATATACGTATGTCTTTTTTAGCTTTTCGTAAGGTGGTGAATGAAAATCGAACTAAATAAGCGCCAAGAGCAAATTTTGCAAATCGTCAAGGATCACGGACCGATTACTGGAGAGAGCATTGCGGAGAAATTAAATTTAACGCGAGCAACGCTTCGTCCTGATTTGGCGATTTTAACGATGGCCGGCTATTTGGAAGCGAGACCGAGAGTCGGCTATTTTTATACCGGGAAAACCGGTACTCAGCTTCTTGCCGATCGGCTGAAAAAACTAAAAGTGTGTGATTATCAATCGATCCCTGTTGTCGTCAATGAAAACGTTAGCGTGTATGATGCTATTGTTACCATGTTTTTAGAAGACGTAGGGACGTTATTCGTCGTTGATGAAGAATCGTTGTTAGCAGGTGTTTTATCACGCAAAGACTTGTTACGTACGAGCATCGGCAAACAAGAGCTTACGTCCATTCCGGTAAATATTATTATGACAAGAATGCCAAACATTACAGTCTGTTATAAAGATGATTTATTAATTGATGTTGCTGATCGGTTAATTGAGAAACAAATTGATGCGATGCCGGTTGTAAAAAAGACGGAAAAAGGATTTGAAGTTATCGGCAGAATTACAAAAACGAACATTACGAAAGCGTTTGTTGCGTTAGCAAAAGATGATTTGTTGTAAGGAGGTTGGGGAATGCAACGTGTCGTATACGTAGTTTCTGACTCAGGGGGGGAAACGGCGGAATTAGTCGTCAAAGCAGCCGCTAGTCAATTTAATAGCTCGATCATTCAATTAAAACGCGTGCCGTACGTCGAAGACACGACAACATTAAAAGAAGTGGTTGCGCTCGCAAAAATGAATGATGCAATTATCGCATTTACGCTCGTTGTACCGCAAATGCGCCAATTTTTAATCGAAGAGGCGCAGCGCGAAGGGGTAGAGGTGTATGATATTATTGGTCCGCTTATCGAAAAAATGCGCGATTTGTTTCAGATGACGCCACGTTATGAACCAGGACAAGTGCGCGTGCTTGACGAAGATTATTTTAAGAAAATCGAAGCGATTGAATTCGCGGTGAAATACGATGATGGTCGTGACCCACGTGGCATTTTACGCGCAGATATTGTGTTAATAGGCGTGTCACGTACATCGAAAACGCCTCTTTCGCAATATTTGGCGCATAAGCGCCTGAAAGTGGCGAACGTCCCGATTGTACCGGAAGTCGAGCCGCCGGAAGAACTGTTTAAAGTATCGCCGGAAAAATGTTTCGGATTAAAAATTAGCCCCGAAAAGTTAAATTCTATTCGCCGGGAACGTCTAAAAGCGCTCGGCTTAGACGATAAAGCAATTTATGCAAATATTGAACGGATTAAAGAAGAATTGGATTACTTTGATAAAGTCATTCAAAAAATCGGCTGCGAGGTTATCGATGTGACAAATAAAGCGGTAGAAGAAACAGCTAACATCATTATGAAAAAACGAAAGTTATAACCGACAAAAACGAGCTGAGCCAACGCCAAGCTCGTTTTGTTTTCCCTTCAAGAAAAAAGCCATCTATTTTCTTATAGCATATTCTCGTCGTTTGTATTATAATAAAAAATTGTGATAAAAGCACGTTTAGAGCGTATAGAGAACGAGTAAACTATGTATAGTTTATTGTCAAGAGGGGAATCGACAAAATTCGGCGATGTCATAGGAGGAGAAGCAGGATTTTCGAGAAACATGTAGAAAATGAATCATATGCACGGCGAGAGTTGACTATTTTTGTCGATGCGGACGCTTGTCCTGTTAAACAAGAAATTTTTTCGCTCGCTCGTCAATATAATGTAGAGAGCGTGTTTGTGTCTTCCTATAGCCATTTTTCGCACGACCAACCGATGAAATGGATATATGTCGATGCAGAAAAGGAAGCGGTGGATTTATACATCGTCAACCATGCGAAAGCGGGAGATGTCGTCGTCACGCAAGATGTTGGTTTAGCGAGCATGCTCGTCCATCGGAATATTTACGTCGTTTCTCCGCGTGGAAACGTGTATGCGGAAGAAGAAATGGGTCATAGGCTCTATGTTCGCTACCTGCATGCGAAACAGCGAAGACAAGGAGTATACGCGAAAGGCATGAAACGTTTTTCCGCGGAAGAACGACAGGCGTTTCGAAAATGTTTCGAAAAAATTTTGTCGAAACTCGCAGGAAAATAGATATAGGTCGAGAATAATACATTACGGAGTTGTTCATATGGGATATCGCCTTCCCGAAGAAACCATTGAAGAAATCCGGCGAGCGGTTGATATCGTCGATGTGATTAGTGAGTATGTCCAGCTGAAAAAACAAGGACGAAATTATTTCGGACTGTGCCCGTTCCATGGAGAGAAAACGCCATCGTTTTCGGTATCTCCAGAAAAGCAAATTTTCCATTGTTTTGGTTGTGGAGCGGGCGGAAATGTCTTCTCGTTTTTGATGGACATCGAAGGGCTATCGTTTGTGGAGGCAGCCGAGCGGTTGGCAATGCGCGCGAACGTGGATTTATCCCATTTATCGCTCCAAGAACAGCCGAAGCGGGCAGCGGAAACGAACGATACAAAAAAAATGATCGAAGCCCATGAACTTTTAAAGAAATTTTATCATCATTTGCTCATAAATACAAAAGAGGGGCAGGAAGCGCTTCACTATTTGCAAACACGAGGTATTTCCTTATCAGCAATCGAACAGTTTGACATCGGCTATTCGCCCCCAGCTTGGGACGTAGCGGTAAAATTTTTAAAAGGCCGTGGATTTTCGTTGGAGCTCATGGAAAAGGCAGGGCTTGTCATTCGGAAAGAAGACGGCAACTATTTTGACCGTTTTCGCAATCGAATCATGTTTCCGATTCATAATCATCATGGGGAAACAGTCGCGTTTTCCGGGCGATCGATTGGAGAGGGACAGCCAAAATATTTAAACAGCCCAGAAACGTCGATTTTTCATAAAGGAAAAATTTTATACCATTTTCACCAAGCAAGACTTCCGATTAGAAAGCAGCAGCAAGCTGTTTTGTTTGAAGGGTTTGCCGATGTCGTTTCAGCAGTGCAAGCAGGGGTCGTAAATGCAGTCGCTACGATGGGGACAGCATTAACCGAAGAGCAGGCACGCATTTTGCGGCGAAACGCGGAAACGGTCGTCATTTGTTATGACGGGGACTCAGCAGGGATGGACGCAGCGGTTCGGGCAGCCGAATTATTAGCACAAGCCGGCTGCCATGTGAAAATTGCAACAATTCCTGATGGGCTTGACCCAGATGAGTATATTTGTCGAAACGGGTCGGAGTCCTTTCATCGAAACATCCTTGAATCAAGCCGCTCTCTTACGGCGTTTAAACTGGCATATTTGCGCAGAGGAAAAAATTTAAAAAATGAAAATGACCAAATTCGTTATATTGATGAAGCGTTGCGCGAAATTAGCCGGCTTTCTTCTCCCGTTGAACGGGACTATTATTTACGTCAGCTCGCGAACGAGTTTTCTCTTTCGTTAGCTGCCTTAGAGCAGCAACTAGAACGTTATAAAAAGAAAGAACATGTTACTCGCGAACGGCACGTGATGCGCCAGCAGCCATTGCAAAAAAAGTTGCTTCCGGCGTTTCATAACGCCGAGCGGATGTTGCTTGCTCATATGTTGCGCAACCGTGACGTCGCTTTTACCGTCCAACAGACGGTCCAAGGCGGATTTAACATCGAGGAACATCGCGCAATTGCTGCTTACCTTTACGCGTTTTATGAAGAAGGGAACGAACCGGACGTTAGTGCATTGCTAGCTCGCGTGCCGAACGAGTTAAAACCGCTTGTAACCGAACTGTCGATGATGCTTATTAATGAAAATCTTTCTTCCCAAGAGTTAAATGACTATATGAAACATGTGTTGAATTACCCAAAATGGTTAAAGCTAAAAGAAAAGGAACAGGAAAAGCTCGAAGCGGAGCGGCAAAAAGATTTTTTAAAGGCGGCACGCATCGCTCAAGAAATTCTGGAAATGAAAAAACAATTGTAGTGTGATGGGAAAGTTTTAGAAGGAAGGTGACGAGATGGCTGAAAAATCAGCTCGTTCAAAACAAGTGGAAACGGATGTAACGTTGGAGCAAGTAAAAGAACAATTAGTGGAGTTAGGGAAGAAACGCGGTGTATTAACATATGAAGAAATTGCTGAGCGGTTAGCAAACTTTGACCTTGATTCGGATCAAATGGATGAATATTATGAATATTTGGCGGAACAAGGAATTGATGTGATTAGCGAATCTGATTTAGAAGACGACCCGGATTTAGATGATTTGAAAGAAGAAGAGTTTGATTTAAATGATTTAACCGTTCCGCCTGGGGTGAAAATTAACGATCCGGTTCGTATGTATTTAAAAGAAATTGGTCGCGTTCCACTGTTATCGGCGGAAGAAGAGATTGAACTTGCCAAACGGATTGAGCAAGGGGACGAAGAGGCGAAACGTCGCCTTACAGAAGCAAACTTGCGCCTTGTCGTCAGCATCGCCAAACGCTATGTCGGTCGCGGCATGCTATTTTTAGACCTCATTCAAGAAGGAAATATGGGATTAATTAAAGCGGTTGAAAAGTTTGACTACCGAAAAGGATATAAGTTCAGCACGTACGCGACGTGGTGGATTCGCCAGGCGATTACAAGAGCGATTGCCGACCAAGCACGGACGATTCGTATCCCTGTTCATATGGTTGAAACGATTAATAAGCTCATTCGCGTACAACGCCAACTTTTGCAAGATTTAGGCCGCGAACCGTCTCCAGAAGAGATTGCAGAAGAAATGGATTTAACGCCGGAGAAGGTGCGGGAAATTTTAAAAATCGCTCAAGAGCCCGTATCGTTAGAAACCCCGATTGGTGAAGAAGACGACTCCCATTTAGGTGACTTTATCGAAGACCAAGATGCGACGTCGCCTTCAGAGCATGCGGCGTATGAGCTATTAAAAGAGCAGTTAGAAGACGTACTTGATACGTTAACAGACAGGGAAGAAAACGTGCTTCGCCTTCGCTTTGGTTTAGATGATGGACGCACGCGTACGCTTGAAGAAGTTGGAAAAGTGTTTGGCGTCACAAGAGAGCGCATTCGCCAAATCGAAGCAAAAGCGCTACGAAAATTGCGCCATCCAAGCCGAAGCAAGCGGCTGAAAGACTTTTTAGAGTAAAACATTCTCTGCTTTTTGAGCAATGCTTAAAAAGCGGGGAATGAATAGTTTACTTCTTTGCGGAGAAGTAAACTATTTTTATTTCGATAGAAAGGTCGATCGGCATGAATGAAAAACGACGTGAAATTATTGTGCACGAAATCGAATATTGGAAACGGTCGCGTCTTCTCCCCGAGCATTATTGCAACTATTTGTTAGCGCTTTACACAGAAGGAGAAGTTGCTCCTTCTGCCGCTCCTAGTCGAAAACGATGGGCGACGGTTCTCTTTATGTTATTCATTTGTTTATTGCTTCCAGCAGGTGTTCTTGTCATTTATTTTACTGAATTATCATTCGTTTTGCAAATGCTCCTTTTGACATTTTTTGTCGGAATTTGTCTAATCGGGATATGGCGGTGGCGAAAAGAAGCACTTGTGCATCTGCCGCTTATTAGTGGAGCATTTCTTTTGTTTCTTGCTACGGTGCGAATAAGCGACTACTACTTTCCAGGATCAAAAATCGTATTATCGTTTGTTGTTTTTTTAAATTGTTTCCTGTGGATAGTAGTCGGAATGCGCTTTCGTTTTTTATATTTAACGATTTCTGGGGTGCTCGGTTTATTATTATTTATGGGGTCGTTCTTTTTTTAAGTAGAAGGAGAGCTGACCAGTCGCCTTCGCTTTTCTTTTTTTGGACGATTTTCTTCAAGATTTTAGATTAGGGCTTTTCCTTCTTGATGATTTACAGTAAAATAAAGTTGTTTATAGCGGTTACATTTAAAGGATGGATACATAAAAGGGAGGTAAATACGATGAATCGCAATCCATTAATCCCGTTTGTACTTATTATGGTATTAGGGATTGGTCTAACGATCGCTCTTTCTTTCAAAGGGCTTGGGGATGCAAAAAAGCTTGCGGAAGAGCAAAAAGGCGGCGCTAAAACAGAAGAAAAAGCGACTGCAGCAAATCCAGAAGAGTTTTATAAACAAACGTGCAGCGCCTGTCACGGAATGAACTATGAAGGCGGTGTCGGTCCGTCGTTAAAAGGTGTAGGAAAACGCCTTTCGTTAGATCAAATTAAAGACGTCATTCAACATGGACGCGGTAACATGCCATCTGGTCTTGTTCCTGCAGACAAAGCAGACGAAATGGCGAAATGGCTATCCAAACTGCAATAACTCTTAAAATCCCTTTGCCTTAGGTGAAGGGGTTTTTTGTTTATGATACAATGAAGGAGGACTGTTATTGGAAGGAAAGGAAGATAGAATGAACGAGGTAAAACTATCGAAGCGATTAGAAACGGTCGTTTCGTTTATCCCTAAGGGTGCGCGTTTAGCCGATATCGGTTCAGATCATGCATATTTGCCGTGCTATGCGTATTTGCACGGATATATTGTGCAAGCTGTTGCTGGAGAAGTGGCAGACGGTCCCTTTCGTTCCGCGGAGCAACAAGTGACTAAAGCCGGATTAAGCGACGTCATTTCTGTAAGAAAAGGCGATGGCTTAGCGGTTATTGAAGCGGGAGAAGTCGATTGCATTACAATCGCTGGAATGGGCGGAACGTTAATTGCGAACATTTTAGAAGCGGGAAAGCAGAAAGTGCAAACGGTAAAGCGACTTATTTTGCAGCCGAATGTTGGCGCACATGTCGTGCGAAAATGGTTGGTTACGAACGGTTGGGAATTAATCGCTGAACGAATTTTAGAAGAAGATGGGCAAATTTATGAAGTGTTAGTAGCGGAAAAAGGAAACCCTTTAAAGCCGTATCGGTATTTTGAGGTAGAATTGTTGGTCGGCCCGTTTTTACGAACCGAACGAAACGATGTTTTTGTGAAAAAATGGTGCAAAGAAATCGAACATTGGCGCCGAATTGTTGCGGAGTTAGACGAAAAGGCGACGACAAAAGAGGGAATGGCGAAGAAAGAAGCGTTAGAACGAAACATTCAATTAATCGAGGAGGTCTTGCGCGATGAGTAAAATTCCAAATGGACAGGAAATCATTCACCTGTTAGAGCAATTTGCTCCGAAACATTTAGCAATGGAAGGCGACCCGATTGGATTGCAAATCGGCTCGCTCAATAAGCCCATTCAGCGCGTAATGGTGACGCTTGACGTGCTGGAGGAAGTGGTGGATGAGGCGATTAAAAAACATGTCGACCTTATCATCGCCCACCATCCGCCATTGTATCGTCCGCTGAAGCAAATCATTACTGACCACGCGCAAGGGAGAATCGTCGAAAAATGTTTAAAACATGATATTGCGATTTATGCTGCCCATACCAATTTGGACATCGCCATAGGCGGTGTAAACGACTGGCTTTCCGAAGCGCTTGGTCTACAAGAAATTGACGTCTTAGTGCCGACGTATGAAGAATCGTTGAAAAAATTAGTCGTCTACGTTCCGGACACCCACGCTCACGCTGTTCGGGAAGCGATTGGAAACGCTGGTGCTGGCCATATCGGAAATTACAGCCATTGCACGTTTAATAGCCGCGGCATCGGGACATTTTTGCCGGAGGAAGGGGCAAATCCGTTTATCGGTGAAAAAGGAACATTAGAAGAAGTGGAAGAAGTACGGATAGAAACTATTTTTCCGGCAGCGCTGCAAAAAAAGGTAGTTGCGGCGATGTTGAAAGCACATCCATATGAGGAGGTAGCGTACGACGTCTATCCGCTAGAAAATAAAGGACGGACATGGGGATTAGGGCGCATCGGATATTTACCGGAAGAAATGACGCTTCGTGCCTTTGCGGAACATGTAAAAAAAGCGCTTGATGTGCAAGCAGTGCGCGTTGTCGGCGATTTACAAGACAAAGTGAAAAGAGTGGCGGTCATTGGCGGAGATGGAAATAAATATATTCGCCACGCGAAAATGAGTGGAGCGGATGTGTATGTTACAGGCGATGTCTATTATCATGTAGCGCATGACGCGATGGCGCTTGGGCTTCACATCGTCGACCCAGGGCATTATGCGGAAAAAGTGATGAAGCAAGGATTGGTTCGCTTTTTGGAACAACAAATCGGAGAGAAGTGGGATGTTTCTATTTTCGCGTCAGCAGTGCATACTGATCCGTTTACGTTTGTATAAAAAGGTGTCCTCATTGGACACCTTTCGTTTTGACTTTCGGTAAAATTTTTTGTAATGGCACTTTGCGTTCGCGTTTCCACGTAGCAGGATTGTTCGGATCAAATTGTTCGAGAAAATCGATGACCTCTTTTGTAATTGGCGTTGGTGTGGAAGCTCCAGCGGTGACAGCGACTTTTTTCGCATCCTTAATCCAGTCAATTTCGATTTCGGTGACGTCGGCGACGCGGTACGCTTTCGTTCCGGCAATTTCTTCCGATACTTGTGCGAGCCGATTCGAGTTATTACTTTTTGGGTCGCCCACGACAATTGTAACGTCCGCCTCTTTGGCTTGCTCTGCGACGGCTTCTTGCCGAAGTTGGGTTGCTAAGCAAATTTCTTTATGCATTTCGACGTGTGGATATTTTTCTTGCACCTTTTCCATAATATGCGCAACGTCCCATTGGCTCATTGTCGTCTGATTTGTGACCATGATTTTTTCGTTGGCGATCCCAAGGTTTTCGACATCGGCGGCAGTTTCGACAAGATGAATGTGTGCCGGGTCAATGCCGACTGCTCCTTCTGGCTCTGGATGACCTTTTTTGCCGATGTAAATAATGTCATACCCTTTTTCGAGTTTTTCCCGAATTAAGTCGTGAGTCTTTGTTACATCTGGGCAAGTGGCGTCAATGGTGACAAGCCCTTTTTCGCGAGCGCGTCTTTTTACTTCTGGTGAGACACCATGGGCAGTAAAAATAACTGTTCCTTGGTCGATTTTTTCTAAAATTTCTAATCGGTTTGCCCCATCGAGTGTAATAATGCCTTCTTCCGCGAACGCGTCGGTGACGTGTTTATTATGAACGATCATGCCTAAAATGTAGATCGGCCGTGGCAACGTTTTATCTAAGGCGACGTTTCGCGCAATCACCATCGCATCAACGACGCCATAGCAATAGCCGCGCGGTGTAATTTTTATGACTTCCATCGGTCCTTCCTCCCTCCGTTTACATCTTTCATTATAACGGAGAATAAGGGGGAAGACAAAAGCAAACTAAATATAAAGCTTCGGGATAGATGGTTTCGGCTCGTTTTTTCGTTTTTCGTTCGGAGCTTGTTTCACTGTCGGGAGTTCGCGTGGGAAAGATTGTTTTTCTTTTTTCGCTTCTGTTTTTTCCTTCTTCTCTTCGCTTGTATCGGTTGTTTTTAGTTCTTTCCATATTTTTATCATGGCTGGCAAATTTTTAACGAGCGGTCCGTATTGTTGAACCATTGGCATGACGTTTTGCGCAATGCCAAGCATTTTTTGCACATTGGTCAGCATTTCACTAATTCCGCCGCCTGCGCTGCTTGCACCGCTCGCCATCGTCTGCATTGGCAGCGCGCGAAAAGGAGAAGCTGCTTGGCCGCCAGAAAATAGGCGGGATAGCAATCCGCCGCCTGCTCTTGGGGCACTGTAAAACGGCTGCGTTGGAAACGGAGAGCGTTGGAAGGAAAACGGGCGCGCGGATGGAGGGGGAACCATTGGTGGTCGCATCATCTTTTTTCCTCCTTTCTAACTACTTTCTATCATACAGTATGCGAATATCACAGAAAATGTTTTTTCCGAAGTGCCTATTGTTGCGAGAAGAAATGAAAATCCGCTATAATGGTAAATCGGGTTTGTTTGCCAAGAAAGGAGATGAGCGTGTGAAAGAAACGTTGTTTGAACGGTTTTCGTTTCAGCCTTTTATTATAGAAGCGATTCAAACGCTACGGTTTTATCAACCGACAGAAATTCAAGAACGCGTGATTCCGAGCGTCCTTCGTGGCGAAAGTGTCATTGGGCAATCGCAAACAGGGACAGGAAAGACGCATGCGTACGTATTGCCAATTATTAATAATATCGATCCGTCACGCGATCACGTACAAGCTGTCATTACAGCGCCGACAAGAGAGTTAGCAACCCAAATTTACCACGAAGTGCTCAAAATAACGAAACACTGTCCGAAAGACGCTCCGATTACGGTTCGCTGTTTTATCGGAGGGACAGACAAGCAAAAGGCGATTGAAAAATTAAAAAAACAGCCGCACATTGTCATTGGGACTCCTGGGAGAATTAACGACTTAATTCGCGAGCAGGCGCTGTTTGTCCATACGGCTCAGACGTTAGTCGTTGACGAAGCAGATTTAATGCTTGATATGGGCTTTATTGCTGATGTTGACCGAATTGCCGCAAGGATGCCGAAAGAATTGCAAATGCTTGTTTTTTCCGCGACGATTCCAGAAAAGCTAAAACCGTTTTTAAAAAAATATATGGAGAACCCGAAATACGTTCATGTTGCACCAAAACAAGTGGCGGCCGAAAACATCGAACACGTGCTCGTTCCACTTCGCCATCGCGACAAACTAAAATTATTGCATGAGATGCTTATTGCCTATAATCCGTATTTGGCAATCGTCTTTACGAATACGAAAAAACGAGCGGACGAAGTGGCGGATGCATTAAGTGAAAAAGGGCTAAAAGTTGGGATTTTGCACGGCGATTTAACGCCACGAGAACGAAAAAAAATGATGAAGCAAATTCGTGACCTTGAGTTTCGATTCATCGTCGCGACAGACTTAGCAGCACGCGGCATCGATATTGAAGGAGTTAGCCATGTCATTAACTATGAATTGCCGAGCGATTTAGACTTTTACGTGCATCGCGTCGGACGCACGGCGCGTGCTGGCTATACAGGAATTGCCACGACCATTTATGAACCTTCCGACCAAGATACGTTGACAAAGTTAGAGAAGAAAGGGATTGCGTTCATCCATCGTGACCTTGTGCGCGGAGAGTGGGAAGACTTGTCTCCTTGGAACCAGCGGAGCAAGCGGGCAAAACAAAGCGACGATATCCAACAACTGTTAAAAAAAGTAAAACCGAAGCAAGTAAAACCAGGATATAAGAAAAAACTACAAGAACAACTCGAAAAACAAAAGAGACGCCTAAAGAAAAAATAAAGAATGACGCAACGAAGGGGAGATGGAGATGTTGAAAATCGGCTCGCATGTGTCGATGAGTGGAAAAAAAATGTTGCTTGCAGCGAGTGAAGAAGCGGTTTCTTATGGGGCTACGACGTTTATGATTTATACTGGCGCCCCGCAAAATACGCGGCGAAAAAAAATCGAAGAACTAAACATTGAAGCGGGTCTTGCTCATATGAAAGAGCATGGCATTGAAGAAATTGTCGTACACGCCCCTTACATTATTAACATTGGAAATACGGTAAACGCTGATACGTTTCAGCTCGGGGTTGATTTTTTACGGGCGGAAATTGAACGAACAGCTGCGATCGGTGCAAAGCAAATCGTTCTTCATCCAGGTGCGCATGTCGGAGCGGGAATAGATGCAGGGATTAAGAAAATTATTGAAGGGCTCAATGAAGTCATCTCTCGTGAGCAACCGGTGCAAATCGCGTTAGAAACGATGGCGGGCAAAGGCTCGGAATGTGGCAGCCGATTTGAAGAGATCGCCAAAATTATTGATGGCGTTGTGCATAACGAAAAGCTATCGGTTTGTTTCGATACGTGCCACGTCCATGACGCTGGGTACAATATCGTCGATGATTTTGACGGAGTGCTAGAGGAATTTGACAAAATTATTGGCTTAGACCGGCTAAAAGTATTGCATATTAACGACAGCAAAAACCCGCGCGGCAGCCGCAAAGACCGCCATGAAAATATAGGGTTTGGTCATATTGGGTTTGAAACGCTCAATTACATCGTGCATCATCCAAGCCTTTCCGACATTCCAAAAATTTTAGAGACACCGTACGTTGGCAATGATAAAAACGAGAAAAAACCGCCATATCTTTTTGAAATCGCGATGTTGCGCGCGAAATCGTTTGATGAAGAAGTGTTGGAAAAAATTAAGCGATCTCCGCTGTGAGATCGCCTTACTTTTTGTTGACAAACTTTAAAAACAGCTCATTTGCTTGTTTCGCTGTTTGTGGGGACGTAATTTTTGCTAATTCTCGCACCCATTTTGCTCGTTCTTGAGGGTTAAATACGTTAATTTTATTCGTGCGGGCGATATGAATAATTTTTTTTGCCTCCTCGATCGTTAGCGGGATGCCATAATCGTGGCTATAGGATACAAGTTCTTCCGGAGTAATCGTTTTTATTTTTTGGTTAATGAGTTGCTGGTAAAGGTTCATGCTAGCGACCTCCTTTCCATCTATGTGTATCGTATGAAACGAGGAGGTAGAATGTGTTATAGTATATAAAGAAAAGGGGGGATACGATTGATTCAGAAGCAGCATAAAAAAGAAAGTACAGGGCATGTGCTGTACCGGCTGTTGCTGATTTTGCTTGGCGTGTCGTTAGCAGCGCTTGCCATCGAACGGTTTTTAGTGCCAAATCAAATCATTGACGGGGGAATTATCGGCATTTCGCTTATTTTAGATTATATTTTGCCGGAAAAATGGCCGTTTTTAAATTTCGCGACGCTTGTCGTGCTACTAAATGCTCCGTTTATGTATTACGGCTATAAGCAAATTGGGAAAACGTTTATGCTTTCATCTATTTTTGGCATTGTTTGTTTAGCGGTCGTCGAGCGGATGTTTCATCATATGGAGCCGTTGACGAAAGAACCGATTTTAGCGACCGTGTTTGGTGGACTTACGTTAGGCGTTGGCGTGGGACTTGTCATTCGCCACGGCGGTTCGTTAGATGGAACAGAAATATTAGGGATTTTATTAACGAAAAAGCTCCCTTTTTCTGTTGGTGAGTTTGTTATGTTTATGAATATTTTTATTTTCGGCTGGGCAGCGTTTGTCTTTGGGCTAGAGCAAGCGATGTATTCGGTTATGGCGTATTATATTGCGTTTAAAACGATTGATACAGTCATCGAAGGACTAGATGAAACGAAAGCAGTCATTATTGTATCGGACCAGTATGAAGATATTTCGGATGCGATTTTGCATCGACTTGGACGCGGCACGACGAAGCTGCAAGGGAAAGGCGGCTATACCGATGCGCAAAAAGAAGTCATTTATGCCGTCGTAACAAGGCTTGAATTGACGAAGTTAAAAGCGATTGTGTATGAACTAGACCCACATGCGTTTATTACGATTATGAATACGCACGAAGTAAGAGGGGCGAAGTTTAAGTCCGCAATTCATTAACGTTCGTTTACAAACGAATTGGTTTCCGCTATACTATATTCGCCAGTAAATCGTAATCATTCTTAAATAACAGGGGAGACGCTATGAGAAAGGAAGAAGCGTTAAAAGTAGAGCACTTGTCGTTTCGCTATGAAAAAGAGAATGTGTTAGAAGAGGTGACGTTTTCTGTTCCAAAGGGGGCGTTTTTAGGATTAGTTGGTCCGAACGGTTCTGGAAAATCAACGTTGTTAAAATGTATTTTAGGTTTATTAAAACCACAGCAAGGAAACATTTTTTTATTTGGTACACCGATTTCGGAATTTAAAGAGTGGCATCGTGTCGGATTCGTGTCGCAAAAAGCGAATAGTTTTAATACCGGCTTTCCGGCAACAGTCGAAGAAGTCGTTGCTAGTGGACTAACGGCTAAGCTCGGTCTTTTCCGCTTTTTTACGCGTAAGGAAAAGGAAGCGGTAAAAGAGGCTATCGAAGCGGTTGGAATGGCGAAGTTTCAAAAGCAAAACATCGGGGAGTTGTCAGGAGGCCAGCAGCAGCGTGTCTTTATCGCTCGGGCGATTGTTAGTAAGCCGGAGCTATTAATTTTAGATGAGCCGACGGTCGGTGTCGACGTTCATCATGTCCAGAGCTTTTACAACATGTTAGAGGAATTAAACCGCCATCTTGGCATCACGCTTGTGTTAGTGACGCACGACGTTGGAACGATTACCGAAAAAGTAACACATGTCGCATGTTTAAATAAGCATTTATATTTCCACGGGAAAGCTGCGGAGTTTGCTGAGTTGCAAGCCGATGATTTGTCTGCCTTTTACGGGCATCATTTGCACGTGCTTTCCCACCAACATTAGGGGGATTATAATGATTGAAGCAATGTTTCAATATGAGTTTTTGCGCAACGCCTTTTTTGCTGGCGTATTGATTGGAATTGTTGCGCCGCTATTAGGGGTGTTTATCGTCGTCCGGCGCTTATCGTTAATCGCGGATGCGTTGAGCCATGTGACGCTGGCTGGTATTGCTGCTAGTTTATTGCTGGAGAAAAAAATGGGAATGTTCAGCTGGAATCCGCTATATATGGGGATGGGGTTTTCTGTTGCTGGGTCGCTTTTGATTGAAAAATTGCGCAGCGTTTATAAACATTATCAAGAATTAGCGATTCCGATTATTCTATCGGGCGGAATCGGATTAAGCGTCATTTTTATTTCATTGGCAAACGGATTTAATACGGATTTGTTTTCCTATCTGTTTGGTAGCGTGAGCGCCGTAAGCCAGCAAGATGTGTGGGTTATTGTAATCATTGCGTTTGTCGTTGCGGCAACGATTGGGTGTTTATATAAAGAATTGTTTCTTCTTTCGTTTGATGAAGAATATGCGCTTGCTTCCGGCATTCGGGCGAAAGTGATTCATTTTGTGTTTATTATCTTAGTGGCGTTAGTGATTGCCGCCTCGATGCGCATTGTCGGCATTTTGTTAGTGTCGTCGCTGATGACGCTTCCGGTTGCCGCTAGCATTCGCGTGGCAAAAGGATTTAAGCAAGCGATTGTGTATTCTGTTTTGTTTGGGGAAACGGCGGTGATTGCCGGATTGTTTTTGTCGTATGCGCTAGATTTGGCGCCGGGCGGAACGATTGTAATGCTTTCTGTTTGCATTTTACTTATCGCAATTTCGTGGAAAAAATGGAGAAGGGGATAAGGAAGATGAATGTTGCGCAAGCCATTCAGCTGATGAAAGAAAAGGGGTTTAAGCATACGGGCAAGCGGGAAGAAATGCTGCACTTGTTTTCGCGGACAGATAAATATTTAACAGCAAAAGACGTATTGGAGGCGTTAAAAAACGATTATCCCGGCTTAAGCTTTGATACGATTTATCGCAATTTATCGCTATTTGTTGAGCTGGGCATTTTAGAAATGACGGAGTTGTCTGGCGAGAAGCATTTCCGTTTTAAGTGCGATAGTGCGCATCACCATCATCACTTTATTTGCATGGAATGCGGTAAGACGAAAGAAATTGCTACATGCCCGATGGGGGAATTGCAAGAGCATTTGCAAGGCTATGAAGTGGCGGATCATAAATTTGAAATATACGGAAAGTGCCCGGAATGTCAACGGGATATCTCGTATTAGGGAGATATCCCGTTTGCCTTATGAACGTTTGCCCGTATTTATTAAATGTGAAGAAGATAAAAGCATGTCCATTTGCAGCTTCGCCTCTAGCCATGTTTTCACGCGAATGACTTGTTTTGGCAAAGAGCCTTGGTTGTATGGGGTATCGAATAAAATGACAGGGATGTTGCATTGTTCACCGATGTCGCAAGCGTTGTCGTATTTGTCTTCGAAAAAGGCAGCGATGTTGTATGTTTTCACCGCTTCGATTTTATCATGTGAGCCGATAAGTTCGATGTGATGGTAATGAATCCCGTGTTTTTGAAACCATTGTTCGGTAATGTCGTATAAATGTTTGCCGCGGGCACTAATATAAAATAGCTCATATTGATGTTTCCAGCTATCGATGACTTCAAGCGCATTTGGTGCAAGCGGCGCTTCTTTGTAAATCATGCCTTCGTATTGTTCCATCCAGCGATCCATTTCTTCCTCTGTCGTGTCATACAAAGGCGCTAAATTGTATTGCGTGATGTCCGCAAGCGTTAATTGTTTTTGAAACGAACGGTTTAAATAGGGAATAAATGTACTTGGACAAGTAACGGTTCCATCGATGTCGATGCCAAGACGTTTTTTCATTGTAAATGAAGCACTCCTTTCTATTCGATATTGTAACATATCACATGTAATTTTCCTTCATTTGAAAACATTCGCAGCGATATTTTTTCGGAAACGACCGATACTAAAAATGCTCCTTTTACTTTACGAAAGCGAGGGAACAACATGGAGAATAACAACAAACGTACGTACGGAAGGTACGTGCAATCGATTGGTCGAGTAGAACGAGAGCCAGATTTTATGGAAGAGACGTCGGCAGAAATCGCTGAACCGGTTCGTCGATATGACGAACGGGAAGAAAGAGAAGGAGCAAATGGAAGCGGATGGGGATGGACGGCGCTTGCCTTGTCGGTTCTGTCCTTGTTTATTATGCCAATTTTGTTAGGAGCAGCAGGGATTATTGTCGGTTTTATCGCACGCCGGCGCGGGGCAACGATGTTAGGAATGTGGGCAATCGGTATCGGGATAGTATCGATTATTATCAAATTGTTTGTAATTCCTTTTTATTACTAAAAGAAAAAAGCTTGGCGCGGAATGCGTCAAGCTTTAGCTTGTTTGGCGAAATATTCTTCTGCGAGTTTGTCGACTTCTTTTTTTAATTCTTCGACCATCTTTTCTTCCGGAACTTTACGGACAATTTGTCCGTGGCGGAATAATAACCCTTCTCCGCGCGCCCCAGCGATGCCGATATCGGCTTCGCGCGCTTCTCCAGGACCGTTGACGGCGCAACCGAGGACAGCCACTTTAATCGGGGCCTTAATTTTCGCGATGTATTCTTCGATTTCATTGGCGATGCTAATTAAATCAATTTCAATTCGTCCGCACGTCGGACAAGAAATAAGTGTTGCTGCATTTGCCGCTAATCCAAATGCTTTTAACAACTCGCGCGCGACTTTCACTTCTTCGACCGGATCAGCGCTTAACGAAATACGCACAGTATTTCCGATTCCCTTGCTTAAAATGGCGCCAAGCCCAGCCGCACTCTTTACTGTTCCGGCAAACAGCGTGCCTGATTCGGTAATGCCGAGATGAAGCGGGTAGTCGAACGTTCTTGCTGCTTTTTCGTACGCTTCAATCGCAAGGCGGACATCGGACGCTTTCAACGATACGATAATGTCGTGAAAATCGAGCTCTTCTAAAATACGGATGTGATATAAGGCGCTTTCGACCATTCCGTCCGCTGTCGGATAGCCGTATTTCTCTAAAATCCGCTTTTCGAGCGAACCGGCGTTGACCCCGATTCGAATCGGAATTCCCCGTTCTTTCGCTGCTTTTACGACCGCTTCGACTTTTTCGCGGCGGCCGATGTTTCCCGGATTGATGCGAATTTTATCCGCACCGCCTTCGATTGCTTTTAATGCTAATTTGTAGTCAAAATGGATATCAACGACAAGCGGGATGTTAATTCGTTTTTTAATTTCTGAGATAGCGTTTGCCGCCCGTTCATCTGGGCAGGCAACGCGGACGATTTGGCATCCAGCTTCTTCTAATCGATGTATTTCAGCAACCGTCGCATCGACATCGTGTGTTTTTGTCGTTGTCATACTTTGAATAATGACTTCGTTGCTTCCGCCGATTGTCAAGTTGCCGACGCGAACCGGACGGGTTTTTGAACGATGAATGATTTCATTCACAGATCATTCGCTCCTTTGAGAACTTATGTTTTCTGCACTATTGTATCAGTGTTTATGGGAAATTGACAAGGAATTCGCTAAGTTACTTGCGATACATAGGAATTTTATACGATTTTCCGATTTGTAAAGCGGTTGCTTTGACGCCAGGGTTTAATGATTCAAAATCACGAATGAGCGTTTCCATCGGTACAGGTAAGGGACCTTTTTGCTGTTGTTCAATCAATGAAAGCAGCGTATCGCCTGCTTTTATTTCGACGATTTGATATGGTAGGGAAGCTTCCTTTGTTTTTTCATGTTGTGCATGAACGGTCTTTTCGTGTTTGTGGCCTAACGTTCCTTTTGTGACGTCATGATAAGCAGTGTATACAATTAAAAGAGTCGCGACGATACTCGTCCATTTTCTCACTTGCGTTTCCTCCTAATAAAAGTACCTACTACATACGTATGCTTGTCCATTCCCTATCATGTGTAGTGATAAAAAAAGATCATCTTTACTTAAACTTAACATTTGCTTAATAAAATCATAAAACTTGTTCGTTACAATAACTTTGTAAGCGAGATGATTAAGAAAATGATGGAGGTTACAAGGATGTTAAAGAGAAGCGTGAAGTTAGCAATGGCCGCACTAGTTATTACAGGGGCACTTGCTGGATGTGGAAACTCAGACAAAAATGCTACAGAAAATAACAAAAAAGATGAGAAACAACAGGCGTATACAGGAACGATTACTGTAGCAGGTTCTACAGCACTTCAGCCGCTTGCAGAAGAGGCAGCAAACGAATTTATGCAAAAATATCCGGATGTTTCGATTACGGTGCAAGGTGGCGGAAGTGGAACAGGGGTGAACCAAGTAGCAGCAGGTGCGGTTCAAATTGGTAACTCAGATGTTCCATCAGCAGAAAAAATTGAAGATAAAGCGAAAGCTGGCGAATTAGTTGATAATAAAGTAGCAGGGATCGCATTTGCGTTAGTAGTGAACAAAGATGTAAAAGTTGATTCATTAACTGTTCAACAAATTCAAGATATTTTTTCAGGGAAAGTGACAAACTGGAAAGAAGTAGGCGGAAACGATGAAAAAATTAACGTCATTAATCGTCCAGCTTCTTCAGGAACACGGGCAACATTTGAAAAAACGTTAATGAACGGTACGAAAGTGAATGACAGCATCGGAACAGTTCAAGATTCTAACGGTGCTGTTGAGCAAGCGATTCAGTCCACACCAGGTGCTATTAGTTATGTCGCGATGTCTTATTTAGTTGGTGATAAAGCAAATGCGTTAACAAAATTAAAAATTAATGGTGCGGAACCAACAGTCGAAAACATTAAAGCGCAAAAATATCCGTTCTGGTCGTATGAGTACATGGTCACAAAAGGCGAAGCAAAAGATGCTGTCAAAGGGTTTATTGATTTTGTCAAAAGTGAAGAGTTTTCTGCAAAAGTAAAAGAAATGGGATACATTCCAATTTCTGAATTAGAATAATTAAATATAGTGGACTGGCTACATTTTAGTCAGTCCTATTCGTTTGGATGAATTAGGGAAGGTGAATGAGAGATGAAGGGGAAAAAACCAATTAATTATTGGAAAAATGAATATATAGGAAGAGGGCTGGCTACATTTTGTGGATTTTTCATTGTTTTTGTTACTCTTTCGATTATTGTGTTTATTTGTAGTAAAGGAATTCAGTCATTCACGCAGAGCCATTTATCATTAAAAGAAATATTATTTTCTAAACAATGGGCACCGAACGATTCGCATCCTAAATACGGGGCTGTTATTTTTATCGCCGGGTCGACGTTTGTATCGCTTGGTGCGGTGATGATTAGTGCTCCTATTGCGGTCGCATTAGCGGTATTTATTAATCATATTTCTCCACAGTTCGGATCGAAAGTACTAAAGCCTGTGCTTGAGTTGTTGATTGGGATTCCATCAGTTGTTTATGGATTTTTAGGTGTTACTATTCTCGTCCCATTATTACGGGAATCATTCGGCGGGGTAGGATTTAGTTTGATTGCAGGGATTGTTGTGTTGAGCATCATGATTTTACCGACGATCGCAAGCATCGCTTCTGATGCGATTCAAAGTGTTCCGCATGCCTATTTAGAGGCGTCGTACGGATTAGGTTCAACGAGATGGCAAGCAATTAGCCGTGTCATTGTCCCTGCTGCTCGCAAAGGCATTTTAACAGGAGTTGTATTGGGATTAGCTCGTGCATTTGGGGAAGCGTTAGCGGTTCAAATGGTCATCGGGAACACCGTGAAGCTGCCTTCAGGATTATATAGTCCAACTTCTACCTTAACAGGGATTTTAACGATGGATATGTCCAATACATTAAACGGAACGGCGTGGAACAACGTGTTGTGGACATTGGCGATGGTGTTATTATTTATCTCTTTCGTATTTATTTTTATTATTCGTATCATTGGGCAACGGGGTGAGAAATGATGAAGGCGAGAACGGTTGATGCCATTTGGACATTCATTTTGTATGGAATCTCGGTTTTCATTGTGATTTTGTTAGGATTTTTCGTTGTGACCATCCTTTCGAAAGGATGGGGCTTTTGGGATCCGCATTTCCTTTTTGGAAACCCAAGCAACACTCAAGCGGGGGGCGGGATTGGTCCCCAATTAATTAACTCCCTTTATATATTAGTGTTGACGTTGCTTATTTCTGTTCCGCTAGGTCTTGGAGCAGGTATTTACTTAGCTGAATATGCAAAGCAAGGAAAAATGTTGAATTTTATCCGGCTTTGTATTGAAACAATGGCTTCTCTTCCTTCCATTGTTGTCGGCTTATTTGGTCTTTTAGTATTTGTGACATTAACGGGCTGGGGTTACACGTTACTTGGCGGTGCTTTAGCGGTGACGATTTTAAATTTACCAGGATTAACAAGGGTATGCGAAAGTGCTATTTTAGATGTTCCTCATAGTGTGAAAGAAGCCAGTTTAGGATTAGGAGCGACAAGATGGCAGACGTTAGTAAAGGTTATCCTTCCAGCTGCAGTGCCGCAAATTATGACGGGAGTGATTTTAGCAGCCGGCAGAATTTTTGGTGAGGCAGCTGCTTTAATTTACACATCGGGGCTAACTACACCGTTTTTAAATACCGCTGCTGATTTATCGAGCAAAGCACACCCGTTAAACATTTTTCGCCCTGCTGAAACGTTAACGGTACACATCTGGAAATTAAACTCGGAAGGGATTGTGCCGGATGCGAAACTAATTGCTGCTAAATCAGCTGCTGTTTTAATTATTATGGTTTTATTTTTTAACCTTACGGCTCGTTTGGCATCGACGCTTTTGCAAAAATATTTTGCTGGAAATATGCGCGCGAAAAAACGGAAAACGAAAATGGCATCTTAAGACAAAACAAACACGCAAGTCGTCCTCCTTGCGTGTTTGTTTTTTAAAGTTGTTTTACAGAAGGGATTTCTTTAATAGCTAAAAATAGAACGGAAATGGATACAAACCAATGAATCGGGACGGCGTATGGTACGACGGTTTGCAACGTTTCCATAATAGTAAAAAAGGTAGTCGATAGCGTTACCGCGTAAGCAGACATAATCCATGTGTGACGGTAAGAGATATTTTTGTCTAATGTGCTTCGCAAAATCAAGCCGATAAATGCAAGAACAGAAACCCCGATAAACTTGCTGGTGCTCGTAAATAAATAGATGAAAACAAAGAGAATCGGAATAAGTACCGGAAGCAATGACTGCAATGTTTCAAGAAGGGTTCGTACGTCTTCGTCTGTAAGAGTCATGTTAGAAAACATTGAATAGCTGTAAGTTTGCATTTGCCCGTTTGTTACAATAATTGCTTCATGCTTTAATAAGCCAATGGCGTTCGTTGCCCGCTCCACTTCTTCTTTTGTTACCGTTCCTGTGCTATCAAAGACAATCGTTAAGCCGTGTTCGTTAATAGTGATAGGCTGTGTAGCAGAAGAAGCAAGTTTCCCGTTTTCAATGTTGAAAGAAGGTATCTCGTTTTCCAATAACGTTTTCATGTAGCGAATCCCGTCGACTAAATTAACGGACATATAATAAGAAAGCGGTAGTGACGAAAGAAATGCTAACAGAAAGACGTATCCGATTGCTTTTCCGATTTTTTGAAATCGAAAGCGGGCAATGTCTTTTGGAGAATATAAACTTTTCCACAACTGTGCCAATATATTCACGTTTCACACATCCTTCCATGCTCATTGTATATTGTCTTTCTTCATAATTCAACTCATACGCCCAAGTAAAAAGAATCCCCGATTAGGAGATTCTTTTTACTTTAAAAGTGCGAACGATTTCCTGTAATTGTTTCACTAATTCGTTCAAAGATTGAGATGCGTGCGAAACGCTATCGATAGAGAAGGTTTGTTCTTGAACAATGGTAGCGACATGTTCCATATTCCCAGCGATTTGTTGCGAAACAGCAGCTATTTCTTCCATATTGGTAGAAATTTCTTGTGTTTGAGCACTAACATGATGAACAATATTTCCTACTTCTTTTGCTTTTGTTAAAACATGTTCCATTGACTGTCCAATTACTTTAAATGATGTATCTGTTTCATACACCATTTGAATGCCATCTTTAAGGACTTGAGCACCACAGTGCATGGAATCGACAGCTTGTTCTGCCTCGTGTTGAATCTCTTCAATAATATCTTGAATTTGTTTTGTAGCTTCACTTGTTTGTGTAGCTAGTTTTCTTATTTCGTTAGCTACTACAGAAAAACCTTTTCCGTGTTCCCCGGCTCTTGCTGCTTCAATTGCAGCGTTCAGCGAGAGAAGATTCGTTTGATTAGAAATTTGATTAATTAGACTAACAATTTGGTCAATTTTTTTCGATTTTTCTCCTAATATGTATATCATTTCGGCAGCTTGTCCGACGGTTTTTTGCGCCAAATTCATCTGTTTAACCGTGTTATCTACTAGCTGATTTCCCATGTGTATTTTTTGCTCGGCTGCGTTTGTAGACGCTTCAACTTCTGCCATAGAAAGAGTGGCTTTTTCCATACCAAGAGAGATTTCATGAAAAAATTGTGAAATTTCTGCTGTCGCATGAGCTTGTTTTTCTGTTCCTGCTGCTATTTCATCCATAGAGGTGGAAATCTGTTCAAAAGCTATTCTCGACTCATATGACGATTGTTGCAATGTTTCTGATGAATGGGCAACGAGTTTGGAACTTTCCTCTAAATGTTTAATTAAAGTCGTTAAACTATCGATCATTTGGTTGAAACCGGTGACCAGTGCATATATATCTTTACTGGAATGCTTTATGTGCAGGCGTGTCTGTAAATCTCCTTGCCCAACTCGCTGCATAGCACGTTTTAATGCATCAATTGGTTGCAGCATTTTTTGTATGATAAAAAAACTAATAAAACTAGAAATAAAAGCAGTAATAAGCGAAATAAGTAAGCTGATTTTTTGATATGAAAAAACAGGCTGTAAATATTCGCTATCTTTTAGCGCCAATACGTACAATTTGTTTAAATCGACGGAATAGGCATAACATAGCGTAATCCCTTGAAAATGAATCGTTCCTTGTTTTTTTTCATACATCTGATGAACAATGGAACGAGGTAAAGATGGTAGGGAACTATTAAAATGAATAAATTTTTCTATGCGTTTTTCTTTGGTTACTGCAAATTGCATTGGCGTTAAATGAAGAGCTTTAAATTTTCGTTCATTTAACATAAGGATATAGGGGAGTTTTTTGTCGAATTCCTCATTTGTTACGGTTGCTTTTAATAAGGAAATTTTTTCAATCGTTACTTCGGTAGATAACTGCATTTGTTGCTCGATTGATTGAACGGATAGTTGCTTATTTTTTTGATATCCAATATAAGCTATCGATAATAATGAAATGAAGATAACTATAATAATGACAAATGCTAATAATAATTGTAAATCCCATCTTTTTATCGAGAGCAAGGAAGAAAGAGACGATGGCTGTGTCCTAATGAATCGATAGAAAGTGAGCATGTTTTTTTTTCGTTTCTTCATAATTACGCTCTCCTCGTTTCAGGAATAAATTGCACGCTATCTTCAATGTATCCCATCAATGTTAAATGTTTGTTAAATAAATGTACAAAAAACGTTAAGATTAGCAAAGCAGGCAAATAAATTGAAACATTGTGGCAATTTTGGTAAGCTAGTTTTGAGTGGACGTGAAAAAGGTCACACTCGTCCACATACATAATGACAACAAAGGAGGAATTGAAATGCCTTTTGAATTACCACCATTACCTTATGCGTATGATGCGCTTGAGCCGCACATTGACAAAGAAACGATGAACATTCACCACACTAAACACCATAATACGTATGTGACCAACTTAAATGCTGCATTGGAAGGACATGCGGAATTGCAAAGCAAAACGTTAGAAGAGTTGCTTAGCAACTTAGACGCGCTCCCAGAAAGCATTCGCACAGCGGTTCGCAACAACGGAGGCGGACACGCAAACCATTCGCTTTTCTGGACGATTCTTTCACCAAATGGCGGCGGAGAGCCAACAGGCGAATTAGCCGAAGCAATCAACAAAAAATTCGGCAGCTTTGCTGCGTTTAAAGAAGAGTTTGCAAAAGCAGCAACGACTCGTTTCGGTTCTGGTTGGGCTTGGCTTGTGGTGAACAACGGTGAACTAGAAGTGACAAGCACTCCAAACCAAGACACGCCAATCATGGAAGGAAAAACACCAATTCTTGGCTTAGACGTTTGGGAGCATGCGTACTACTTAAAATATCAAAACCGTCGCCCAGAATATATTTCTGCGTTCTGGAACGTTGTGAACTGGGACGAAGTAGAAAAACGTTACCAAGAAGCAAAATAATGACAGGAAGGATGGCTTTTCGCCGTCCTTTTTTGTGTATAGAAGAAAGGAAAGCTGCCAACACTACCGTTTAGATGAAAAGGGGAGTTGGCGATGACGATTTTCACTCAAATAGTTAGTCAAAAAGCAAAGCGGGATTTGTTATTGTTATTGTGCATTGGCGGATGTTATGCGCTTAGCGTATCGCTGTCGAATGCGTTTGTGAACGTCTATTTGTGGAAACAATCTGGGGAGTTTCGTGATTTAGCGCTCTACCAGTTAGCCATTGTCACGATGCAGCCACTGACGTTTCTTTTCGCAGGGAGGCTAGCGAAACAAGTTGACCGCATTATCGTCTTGCGTCTTGGCGTGTCATTTTTAGCGCTTTTTTTTCTGAGTGTGCTTATCGTCGGTAATCATGCGCGCGATTATTTACTTTTGCTCGGCGCTTTATTAGGTATTGGGTACGGTTTTTATTGGCTTGCGTTTAACGTGCTCACATTTGAAATTACGGAACCAGATACGCGCGATTTCTTTAATGGTTTTTTAGGTATTTTAACGTCGGTAGCGGGGATGATTGGGCCGATTGTTGCTGGGTATTTTATTTCTTCCCTCGTCCAATCGATTGGCTACACTGTTATTTTTTCCACCTCCCTTGGCTTGTTTGTTGCGGCAGTTTCGCTTAGCTTTTTTCTGCAAAGGCGTCCGGCAAGTGGGACATATAGCGTATGGTACATTCTAAAGGAACGGAAAACGAATAAAAATTGGCGGCTTATTACGAGTGCGCATTTTTTTCAAGGATTGCGCGAAGGAATTTTCGTCTTTGTTATTTCCGTCTTCGTTTATGTAGCTACAGGAAGCGAATGGGCGCTTGGAAAGTTTGCGTTTGTCAATTCATTCACTTCGTTTATCGCCTATTACGTCGTGTCTCGCTTTGTTCAGCCGGAGCATCGTAAAAAAGCGATTTTATGTGGTGGGGTGTTGTTGTATGCCGCGCTCTTTCTAATTGTTTTTCATCTTTCTTACCCCCGTCTTTTGCTCTATGCAGTGACCATTGCGGTTGCATACCCGCTCCTTCTTGTTCCGTATTCTTCATTGACGTTTGATGTGATTGGGAAAAGCAAGGATTCTGCAGAACGGCGAGTAGAATATATCGTAGTGCGCGAATTGTTTTTAAACGGCGGGCGGGTGGCGTCGATTTTGTTATTTTTATTGACGATTGCCTTGTTTGATGAAAAAATAGCTATTCCTTCGCTAATGCTTGTGCTTGGTGCGGGTCATTCTCTCATTTATTTGTTCATCCGTCCCATCAAAGTGGATAGTGAATCGCATCTGCGCACAAATGAAGAGGGCTCTCTCTCATAAGAGCCTCTTTTTTATGCGATTTTCTAGTCAAATGTTATTATTTCTTTTAAAATAAACATGGAACGAAAAAGGGAGGGTTTAATCTTGAAGAAAAAGAAAAGGGCGCAATTGCCGTTTCGGTTAAATATATTGTTCTTTGGCGTATTCTTATTATTTTCGGCGCTAATTTTACGGCTT
Organism: Anoxybacillus amylolyticus; assembly: GCF_001634285.1. Lineage (GTDB taxonomy): Bacteria > Bacillota > Bacilli > Bacillales > Anoxybacillaceae > Anoxybacteroides > Anoxybacteroides amylolyticum. Next base: position 2,535,586 of record NZ_CP015438.1, on the reverse strand, counting down.
GGCGTCGTGCAAATTGTATATGGGGAACAATATCGAAAAGAGGTAGAGCGGACGGAAAATGTGACGGTAAGCATGCCAGTGCCGCGCGGAAAAATTTATGATCGATACAATCGTGTCATTGTGGATAACATTCCGCTCAATGCGATTACGTATACGCGTACGAAAACGACGACCCCAGAAGATACGCTAGTCATTGCTGAACGGTTAGCGAAATATATTGATAAACCGACGGATAAAATTACGGAACGAGACATGAAAGATTATTGGATTTTAACGAGAAAAGAAGAAGCGAAAAAGAAAGTGAGCGAGTCAGAGAAAAAAGCACTGAAGAAAAAAGGACTGTCTGATAAAGAGCTAGACAAAAAAATTTATGAACTGACATTGGAACGAATTACTCCAGAGGATTTAAAAGAAATTACGCCACGAGAAATGAAAGTGTTAGCGATTAAACGAGAACTCGACAGCGGTTATGCATTAACGCCGCAAATTGTCAAAAATAAAGACGTTACAAATCAGGAATATGCCGTCGTAAGCGAACATTTAGAAGAATTGCCAGGGGTGGACACGACGACGGACTGGGAGCGGCGCTATGTGTTTGGAAATACGTTTCGTTCGGTGCTCGGTAGCGTAACAAGCGATAGCGAAGGGGTGCCGCGCGAACAGCTAGATTATTTTTTAGCGCGCGACTATAGTCGAAACGATCGCGTCGGGAAAAGCTATTTAGAAGCGCAGTACGAAGATGTGTTGCACGGAAAAAAAGCGAAAATAAAAAATATTACTGACAAATCAGGAAATGTGATGGAAACGGAAACAGTATATGATGGGCAGCGTGGCAAAGACGTTGTATTGACGATTGATATAGAACTGCAGCAGCGCGTCGAACAAATTATCGAAGACGAGTTGAAAGCAGCAAAACGATTTGGTGGAACTCCTCTGCTAGACCGTGCGTTTGTTGTTATGATGAATCCGAAAACAGGTGAAATTTTAGCAATGGCAGGGAAACGGTTTGCCAAAGATAAAAATGGAAAGGTCGAGTTGCAAGACTATGCGCTTGGGACGATGACATCCGCGTATGCGATGGGCTCTGCGGTTAAAGGGGCAACGGTTTTAACTGGGTTGCAAACAGGTGTTCTTCATCCGTATACGTACATCGTCGACGAACCGCTTTATATTAAAGGAACGCCAGTGAAAAAATCGTACCAAACGATGGGGCGGATTAATGAATTGACGGCCTTGCAGCGTTCATCGAACGTGTATATGTTTAAAACAGCAATCGCCATCGGGGGTGGAGTATATCGACCGCACGCGCCGCTTGCAATTAACACAGAAGCATTTTCAACCATTCGCCGCTACTTTAGCCAATTTGGTTTAGGGGTGAAAACAGGGATTGATTTGCCGAATGAAATTATCGGGTTTCAAGGAACAAGTACGTTACCGGGATTTTTATTAGACCTTGCAATTGGGCAATATGATATGTATACACCGCTTCAAATGGTGCAGTATATTTCTACCATTGCGAATGGCGGCTATCGAATGAAACCACAAATTGTCAAAGAAATTCGTGAACCGAACAATGATGGAAAGGAACTAGGACCGGTCATTCGTGATTTTCAGCCAGTTGTACTCAATCGAATCGATATGAAAACTGAGTACATTAATCATGTGAAAGAAGGGTTGCGTCGCGTCATGCAAGAAAAAGGAGGAACAGCAGCGGGATTTTTCGCTGACGCTCCGTACAAACCAGCAGGGAAAACAGGCACAGCCCAAGCATTTTATGACGGACCAATTCAAAGCATGCGAAACGCGCAGACGTACAACTTAACGCTTGTCGGCTATGCCCCATATAATGACCCTGAAGTATCTTTTGCCGTCGTCGTGCCGTGGGCATATCAAAAAGAACCGCACTATCCAATTAACAACAAGATCGGTCGGCGAATTTTAGATGCGTACTTTGAATTAAAAAAGGAACGACTTCAACAAGGGACAACACAAAACAAACAAAATGCAACGTCTTCCGTTTCCCAGCCATAAATATTTTACGGACACTGATTATCTCGGGTGCTTCGAACGGTTCGAGGCACCTTTTTTACTTTACAAAAACTTAACATTTTCTTCAAACGCAATTAAAAGTTGCGTAGTATTCTGGGGATACAGTTGTGAAGTTGAAAGGAATTGACGGATAAAGATAAAAAAGACGAGAGCAACTCAGTCTATGCCATTTTGATTTGAATAGATGGAGGCGGATATCCAATGGAATTGACAATGGTAAAAGAACAAGATACAAGTATAGGAGAAACGATGGAGGAAAAACGAGTTGTTTACCGCACAAAAGAATTGAATTTATGGTATGGCGAGCATCATGCGTTAAAAAATATTGAATTAGACATTTACGAGAACGAAGTAACGGCAATTATCGGCCCATCGGGATGTGGGAAATCGACGTACATTAAAACGTTAAACCGAATGATTGAACTTGTGCCGAACGTTCGTACATCAGGTGAAATTACGTATCGCGGTCGCAATATTTTTGACCCGACGTACCGCGTCGAAGAATTGCGCACACAAGTTGGCATGGTATTTCAAAAGCCAAATCCGTTTCCGAAATCGATTTATGAAAACGTCGCATACGGTCCGCGCATTCATGGCATTCGCGATAAAAAAATACTCGACGAAATTGTGGAAAAAAGCTTACGCGGTGCGGCGATTTGGGATGAAGTGAAAGACCGCCTTCATGAAAATGCGTACGGATTGTCGGGTGGACAGCAACAGCGGTTATGCATCGCCCGTTGCTTAGCGATTGAACCAGATGTCATTTTAATGGACGAACCGACATCGGCGCTTGATCCGATTTCGACGCTAAAAGTGGAAGAATTGATGGAAGAATTAAAGAAAAACTACAGCATTATCATCGTGACGCACAACATGCAGCAAGCAGCGCGTATTTCTGACCGGACAGCGTTTTTCTTGAATGGGGAAGTAGTCGAGTTTGCGGAAACAGACCAATTATTCTCGACTCCTGCAGACAAGCGAACAGAAGATTACATTACTGGTCGATTTGGATAAAAAGGGGGCGGAAACGTGAGAGGAAAATTTGAATACGACTTAAAAACATTGCAGCAAAAACTTATAGAGCTCGGCAATTTAACAGAAGTTGCATTGACGCAAGCGATCGAGGCGTTTCAAACGAAAAACGTCGATCAAGCGTTAGCGGTGATTGAGCGCGACAGCGAAATTGACATGTTAGAAGAAGAAATTAACGATTTTGCGATTTTGTTAATTGCCAAACAACAACCCGTCGCAATTGACTTGCGCCGTATTGTGGTCGCTATTAAAATTGCGACCGATGTTGAACGAATTGCTGATTACGCGGTGAACATTGCGAAAGCGACCATTCGCATCGGCGAACAGCCGTTTGTGATGGGGATCGATAAGCTTGTTCGAATGCATCAAATTGCGCTAGACATGGTTTCGCTCGGCTTAAAAGCGTACAACGAAGAAGATGTTTTGTTAGCGCGAAAAATTTCCGACATGGACGATGAAGTTGATGAATTATACGGGCAAATTATGCGCGATTTGTTGCAGCTTGAGCATTCGCAAGAAAATTTCTCGCAAATGAACATGCTGTCATTAATTGCTCGTTATCTCGAGCGCACGGCGGATCACGTTACCAACATGGCTGAACATGTCGTTTATCTCGTCAAGGGAAGACATTATGATTTAAATAGTTAATAAAGGTGAGCGAAGAGCTCACCTTTTTCCATGTGTTAATATCGCGGCGATTTGTTCATAGCTCATGTCGCTACGAATTTCGTACGTCCCAGGGCGAATGGCTCGTGTAAGCTGATGCGTTTCTAAGTAGGAGGTAAGTGTATCCGCATCGGCAATGATTTTCGCTGTTTCTAATTTTTTCGCGAACTTAGCAGGAACGTCCCCTTTTTCAATGACAAGATGATAAATATGAACGGTAGTAATATTTGGTGTCCCCTGTTTTGCTTGTTTGTTTGCTTTGTTTGCTTTTTCTTGAAGCGCATGATATTGCGCATTGCTCAGAGCGATTTCGTGATGTTTTTTCAAATAGGCCTCTACTTGTGATTGGGTGAGCGGTTGCTGCTTGTCGTACTGATAATAGACAACCCCAAGGATCGAAGTCGAAAGCAACATGCCCAGTGCAAAAGTGCGAATTTCTTTTTTCATCGGGCAATCCCCCGCAACACCATGCGAACTTCTTCTACCGTCATGGCTGTTTCTCGGGCGATTTGCTCTGCAGAAAGCCCTTGTTTATAAAGCAACCGGATGCGGTCGTGAACAGAGAAAGCGGCGGTTTCCGGGCGTGTTTTTTCCGATTCTATTACGTCGCTCATCAGCAATTCTTCCTCTAACACTTTCACCCGCTTTTTTAGCTGGTATGTTTCTTGTGCAACCGAAAGTGTTAATTGGTCAAGTTGCTCTTCGAGTTGTTTGAGGCGGTCTTTTCCAAAAAAAGATACGAGTAGTAAAAAAAACGATATCCCAATTAGTGCAAACATCACATATTCCATCATTTATATCACCCTTTTTGAATATAACATAAATAACTACATAAAATCGACAAAATATCTTGTATGCGTGAGTAACGAAAGATAAAATAAAAAGAAAGATATTTTAAGAATATTCAGTAAAATACAGGAGGTGGGGGGATGAAGGCAATTATTATGGCTGGCGGTCGCGGAACGCGGCTCCGACCGCTTACTTGTGATGTACCAAAACCAATGGTTCCCCTTGTTGGAAAACCGGTGCTAGAATATTCGATTGACTGGCTAAAGCGATTTGGGGTGACGGATATTGCGATTACGATTCACTATTTGGGGGAAACAATTAAAACGTATTTTGGAGATGGAAGCCGTTTTGGAGTGAATGTTTGTTATTTTGAAGAGCAAGAGCCGCTCGGAACAGCAGGGAGTATAAAAAGCGCCATGTCATTTACTGATGATACGTTTATCGTCGTCAGCGGCGACGCCTTAACCGATATTGATTTATCGGAAGCGATGGCGTTTCACCGTGACCGTCGCGCGCTTGCGACCATTGTGGCAACAAAGCAAAATAATCCGCTCGATTACGGCGGAATTATTACGGCAAGCGATGGACGGGTAAAACAGTTGATTGAGAAGCCGAAATGGAACGAAGTGTGTAGTGATTTAGTAAACACCGGGATTTATCTGTTCGAGCGTGAGATTTTCCAATACATGAAAGAAGACAAATGTGATTTTAGCAACGATATTTTTCCATACTTAATGCAGCAAAACGCCCCACTTTATGCCTTTTTTGCTGATGGCTATTGGTTGGATATCGGAAGCATCGAGCAATATCGAAAGGCGCATATCGACTTGTTAAATAAGCGCGTAAACGTTTCGCTCCCAGGGCAGGAAGTATTTCCTCACGTTTGGGTTGGTACAGACGCAAAAATCGAGGACGGTGCGATTATCGTCGGCCCAGCGTTTATTGGAGAGGGAGGATGTGTTCGTAAACATGCGAAAATTGACCAATATACCGTCATCGGTGCAAATGTGCATATCGGCGAACATACGTCAGTGAAACGGAGCATTATTTGGGATCGCGTTTACGTAGGCCGCTATTGTGAGTTGCGCGGAAGCTTAGTAGCGGGCGATACGTATGTGGCGAACCATGTTGAGTTGCTCGAACAATCAGTTGTCGGTAGTCATTGTACAGTTCAGCCAAACGTACATGTGAAACCGAATACGAAAATATGGCCGAATAAAACAATTGTGGAGGGAACGGTCGTTCATTCGTCTCTTTTTTGGGGAACAGATGCTTCGCAACCGTTTTTTGGCGTGCGAGGCATTTCTGGAGTAGCGAATGTCGAGATGACCCCAGAATACGCGGCTAAACTAGGCGCCGCCTATGGCAGCACATTGCCTCTACACAGCCACGTAATCGTTGCTAGTGACGGGCATCCGTTTACAACCCTTATGAAACAAGCGTTTTCTCAAGGATTACATGCATCTGGTGTTTGCACGACAGCATGGCAAGAAGGGACAACAGCGCCAGTCGTTCGCTATCACCTCTCTCGTCTGTCTTATGCTGGTGGCGTGTATATGTTTTTAGAAAATGACAAGGTGTATATCGATTTATATGACGAATGTGGCTACCCACTCGACCGATTTCAAGAAAAAAAACTAGAGCATACATTTGCCCAAGGGAATATTCGTCGCGTTGCTTTCGAACAAATTGGGTATGCCAACTATGAACGCCAGCCAAGTGCTCTATACATTCAAGCAATGCGCCAGTATATGTCGTTTTCTCTTCATTCAAACGCGCTCTTTGTTTCTGACGCAAACGTTTCTTCACTTATAGAACAGTTGTTTTCAACCCGCGAAATCACCATAATTAAACAAACATCTCTTCACGAACTGCGCGAATATCTCAAAGCAACAGACGCCTTATTTGCTGTCGTGGCGAAAAAAGACGGTGAACAATTTTTCGTAATGGATGAAACAGGGAATATTATGACGGAGGAGCAGCTATTCTCGCTTTATACGCTCGTGTCGCTTCTCTTTCATTCAGAGCGTTCGGTGCCGCTTCCGGTTTATGCGCCTTCTGGATTAGAGTCGGTTGCAAGCCGTTTAAACGGTAGCACGAAGCGAGTGGAAGGAACGCGACGAGAAATGTTGCGTGCATGGTCGCATCCGTTTCATTTTTTGTACGATGCGGTGTTTGCGTTCGTTCAGCTACTTCAGCTTTTTGCCGTCGAAGCCCGTCCGCTATCACAAGTTATCGATTCCCTTCCACGCCTACATTGGTTAAAAGATTATGTGTTCTGCCCTTGGAACGCTCGCGCAATCGTGATGCGGAAGCTCATCGAAGAAGAAAGCGAAACGAACGTAGATGTTGGTGGCGGCATTAAAGTACGCCATTCGGATGGCAGTTGGACGTTTATTTTGCCAGAATTAGATCAGCCGGTATTTACGATTTATTCTGAGGCGTTTGACGGACAAAAAGCGCGAGAAACGGTCACGCGATATATAAAAAAAATTCGCCAATATCAAAATGTATAAATTAAATATGGAAATCGCGAAAAAAAAATGCTATCATAGAAAGGTCTGATTATAAAAAGTTTGGAGGGAAAAAGATGCGCGTAAACATTACATTAGCTTGCACAGAATGCGGCGAACGTAACTATATTTCCACAAAAAATAAACGCAATAACCCAGACCGTTTGGAACTAAAAAAATATTGCCCACGAGATAAAAAAGCAACTGTTCACCGTGAAACAAAGTAAGCAGTAGGAAGAGATTTCCTGCTGCTTTTTTGTTAAAGGAGGGAAATGATGAAAACATTCATCCGCGAACAAATGAGAGAACGCCTTCGACAATTAACGCCGGAAGCAAAGCGAGCATATGACGGACAAATTGCCGCTAGGCTATACGCTTTTCCTGTTTGGCAACGAGCAACGACGGTTGCACTGACGATTTCTAAAGGACAGGAAATTAATACAACTCCCCTCATTGAAAACGCGTGGAAAGAAGGGAAGATCGTTTGTGTGCCAAAATGCTATCCGACGACGAAAACGATGACGTTTCGTGCGATTCGCTCGTTTGACCAGTTAGAAACGGTCTATTTTGGGCTAAGCGAGCCAATCGAAGCGGTAACGGACGAGATAGCCCCAGAGGCGATAGATGTAATGATTGTCCCTGGCATTTGCTTTTCCATAGACGGCTATCGAATTGGCTATGGTGGCGGCTATTATGACCGGTATTTACAGCAGGTGAAAAGCCCAACGGTTTCGTTAGCATACCCGTTTCAAGTGATGGAACAGCTTCCAATCGAGCCGCATGACATTCCAGTGGATTATATTATTACGAACGAAAAGGTTATCGTTTGCCATGAGTAAGTATATCGCTGTCGTGTTAGTTGCCATGGGTGGATTTTTCGTTCGTTCGCTTTCTTTGTCAGGGGCAGTGGCGACGATGCTTGTTGGGACGGCAGTAGCGGTTAGTTTCTCTTGGCAAGGGTTATGTTTGCTCGGGTTGTTTTTTGGGACATCTAGTTTTTGGAGCCATTTTCGTCATCAACAAAAGCAGTTGCTAGCAGAGAAAATAGAAAAGGGGGCACAGCGTGATTACGTGCAAGTGTTCGCCAACGGCAGCATTCCAGCAGCGATTAGCTTGCTTGCTCTCGCTTTTCCCCATTGGAGTTGGCAGGGGCTATTTGCCGTTTCTATTGCTGCCGCGAACGCGGACACATGGGCATCGGAAATTGGAAGCGTTAGCCGCCAATCCCCAAGAATGATTACGACATGGAAAAAAGTGGAGTCTGGCACATCGGGGGCGGTGACATCGCTCGGAACGCTCGCCTCTTTTTTCGGTGCGTTCGTGATTGCGATTGTCGCGGACTTATTATGGCATGACATTTCAATAGTTGCCGTCAGTATTTTGGGCTTTCTGGGCAGCGCTTTGGATACATATATCGGTGCCGTTTGGCAAGCTTCGTACCGCTGCACAGTGTGTGGGATGGAAACGGAGAAGCGAAAGCATTGCGGAAAACAAACGATAAGAATAAAAGGACAAGATTGGTTAAATAATGACGTTGTGAACTGGTTGTCGATTTTTTGTTCAACGATTGTTTACTTTTTTGTCATTAAATTGTAATAATTTTAAGGGGAATGAACAAAAGAAACAGTGTACAATCAAAAAACATGAGATAAGGAAAAGGGAGAGAGAAAATGAACGGTGTAAATCGTGTGGCTCTTATTGGAACAGGGTTTGTCGGCTCTAGTTATGCGTTTGCGATGCTCAACCAAGGAATAACAGAAGAACTAGTACTAATTGATCTCAATAAAGAGAAATCAGAAGGCGATGCAATGGATTTAAACCATGGGCTTCCATTTGCGCCGTCGCCAACAAAAATTTGGTTTGGTGACTATAGCGATTGTAAAGATGCCGATCTTGTCGTCATTACGGCAGGGGCGAATCAAAAGCCAGGGGAAACACGCCTTGATTTAGTGGATAAAAATATGAAAGTTTTTCAATCGATCGTTTCGCAAGTGATGGCGAGCGGATTTAATGGCATTTTTCTTGTCGCTACGAACCCAGTGGATATTTTAACGTACGCCACATGGAAATTTTCAGGCTTACCGAAAGAACGGATTATCGGGTCAGGGACGATTTTAGACACGGCACGTTTTCGTTATTTATTAGGAGAGTATTTCCAAGTAGATGCCCGCAACGTCCATGCCTATATTATTGGGGAGCACGGGGATACGGAGTTGCCAGTGTGGAGTCATGCGGATATTGGCGGAAGATCGGTGCTTGACCTTGTTAATGAGCGTTCGGAATATAAACAAGCGGATTTAGAGAACATTTTTACGAACGTTCGCGATGCAGCCTATCATATTATTCAACGAAAAGGAGCGACGTATTACGGAATTGCGATGGGGCTTGCCCGATTGACAAAAGCGATTTTACAAAATGAAAATGCTGTGCTTACTGTATCCGCCTATTTAGACGGTCAATATGGCCAACACAACATTTATATCGGCGTTCCAGCGATCGTCAACCGAAACGGCATTCGCGAAGTAATTGAGTTAAAACTGACGGAAGAAGAACGTGCGAAATTTTCTCATTCAGCGAACGTATTGAAGCAAGTACTCGATTCATTTTTCCATCATGAGCGCCCTTAAAGAGGGCGCTTTTATAATTTCCTTCTCTTTTGGAAAAAAGAATAAACAGACGGAAAAAGAGGAGGGAAAAGATGAGAAAGATGGTGTATGCGTTTTTTGTTTTGCTTAGTTCGTTTGCTATGTATCGTTATCGTTATCGGGTGTTAAATGCCGTTTTACGCATTCAACCGTTGCAGCGGTGGATTGTACAGATTGGGATGAACGTTCCAGTCATCCGTAAGCTAATTGTTTCCCAAGTCGTTCACGAAGTATGATACAATAGAAAAAAATGGCTCTTTTTAGCGAAAGGGAGAGGGGAACGTGGAGCTTCTTTATTGGCAGCTTGTTTATTTTTTTGTAAAAAAACAATACCGTATCATCAAATTAGCCAATGACCCTAAGGAAATTTGGTTAGCGTCGTTTGGACAACATGCCCCGCTCGTTCGCCTCGTTTGCTACGATGTCGATTGGAGCAGTTGGTTAGCGCGCGATCTTGAATATACAAAACAGGTGGCGATACAGCTGCAAAAACGACCGTTTCGACGGTCGAGCGGCGTATTGAACATATACGTATCGACGTACCCACCAGTCGATGATTGGGAATGGATCGTTGCTAATGCAACAGATGATTTCCCACAGTTGCATACCGTTTTGCTTCATTCGGGAAATGCGGTACATGCACTACAACAAATAAGTGATGTTCTTCGTGAACCGGTTGTATTAGAATCTGTCGCAGGTGAAGTCGATCCATTTCTAGCGGCGCAACATGTTCAAAGGCTCGTGTTTCGTTTAGAAAAAGAGCGGCGGGAAACAGAAGAACGAGTGCTTGATTACGGCCGTCCGCTCTTTACATACGTATTTATCGTTTTGCAAATGGTGATGTTTCTTTTATTGGAAGCACACGGCGGAAGCACGAATCCGGACGTGCTAATTCGTTATGGGGCGAAGTTTAACCCGTTGATGCAACAAGAGTGGTGGCGCTTTATTACGCCTATTTTTTTGCATATCGGCTTTTTTCATCTATTGATGAATACAATGGCGCTTTATTATTTAGGTATGACGACTGAGCGATTGTATGGCTCTTTTCGTTTTTGTTTCATTTACCTTGTTGCTGGTTTTTTCGGGACGCTCGGTAGCTTTTTGTTTACAACCTCGCTTTCCGCAGGAGCGTCAGGAGCAATTTTTGGGCTTTTTGGTGCATTGCTTTACTTCGGGACGGTTTATCGCCATCTCTTTTTTCAAACGATGGGAACGAACATTATCGGGCTTATCGTGCTGAATTTAGGGCTTGGACTATTGCTTCCAGGTATCGATAACGCTGGACATATTGGCGGACTCATCGGTGGGTTTTTGGCGGCTGGCATCGTGCACTTGCCACGCCACCGCTTATGGAAGCGGCAGCTTGCGGCGTTTGTGTTCACGGTGTTACTCATTGCTGTTGGTTTATCCATCGGATTTCAGTAAAGGTTATGGGGAAATTTGCTGCATAAGCTGCACCGTTTCCCCATTTTTCATTTTTGTCAGGACGAGTAAATGGGAATAGTCTTTGCTGATGAGAAGAAGCGGAATGGTACTACCAATCGGGGAAACGACCATTCCGTCTTTTTGCTTCACCCCAAGAAAATAGTTTTTATACAATCCTTCCCAAATATTTCCGATAATTTTTTGTGTTTTTGCTTGTGAAATCCCTGGAAATGGCTGTTCGTTATAGACGAGCAACTCCGGCAAATAAAAATGGTAGTAGTTTTCGAGTGGAATTGCTAAATTGTCCAACATTGTCTGTGCATTGTACTGAAGAAAATCAGTTGTTGTTTTTGTAAGTACGCGCTGCCATTCTTTTTCAGACGCTGTTTTTCCGCGCCGAAAGGAAGTAAACGGCTCGTACGAAGAAGCGACGACATATAAATAATCCCCGCTCATTTTTTGTGCGCTGGTAATCGTTTGTCCTCGATGCAACTCACCGTAGTGAAACGAAATCGATTGGAAAAAATGACTGTCCTTTTGCTTAGTGTCTTCTTCTTGAAGTAACGTCTGGCTGTTTTCCTCCCATTTGGATAGCGTTCCGACTAAACGACCGTCCGCAAACAAAAGCGAAATGTCTTGGCGCAAATAGGCGGTTTCGTTTAACGAAGAAGAAACTTTCCAAAGAAGTGAGTAGGAACGGTGTGGGTTTTCTGACTGTGCTTGCAGTGTCGTTGTTGCTTTGCTAAACGCTGCTGTTCGGTCAAGCGGGAAAAAAATAATCGTTTCTTTTGTCGGCTTTTCTAGAGAGAAAGGGAGTGTATATAAAGTAAGTAAAAACGCAATGAACAACGTGAGCCACTGGAATGTTCGTTTCATAATTTCCTCCATCTGTGCGGACAAGTTTTTCACCAATGTATGCCGCTTTATTGAAAAATATGTATGAACTTCTTGTCACTTGTCTATGATGGAAGGTAAATGATGGGACGGGTAGGTGGAAAAATGAGGCAAGAAAAGCGGGCTGTTTCAACCATGCTAGCGGAAAATGTGGCGTATTTACGAGAAAGGCTTGGGGTCGGCAAAAGTTTTGACGTCCTTCATTTAGATGTGGAATATGCAGGTCGGGAAATGGCTTTTTTTATGATTGATGGATTTGTAAAAGACGATATTCTGCATTATATTATGCAATTTTTGGCGATATTAAGTGAAGAAAAGTTGTGTGACAATCCGCTAGAAAAATTGTTAAAAACATATATTCCGTATGTGGAGCTAGAAAAAACAGACGATTTGAATCGCGTGGTGGATGGAGTGTTGGCGGGACCTACAGCTTTACTTGTCGATGGAGTGAGCTATGCGATTTTAATTGATGCGCGCACCTATCCTGTACGTGGGCCACAAGAGCCGGATATGGAGCGGGTCGTTCGCGGGGCGAGAGATGGGTTTGTAGAAACGATCATCTTTAATACAGCGCTGACGAGACGAAGAGTGCGTGACCGAACGTTACGGATGGAATATATGCAAGTTGGGCGGCGGTCGAAAACAGATATTTGCGTATGCTATATTGAAGACATTGCTGATCCGATGATTGTGAAGAGCATTAAAGGGGCGATTGCGAAAATTGACACCGACGGGTTGCCGATGGGGGAAAAAACGCTAGAAGAATTTATATCGGGGAGACATTGGAATCCATATCCTGTCGTTCGCTATACCGAACGCCCTGATACAGCTGCAGCTCATTTATATGAAGGTCATATTCTTGTTATTGTTGATGGTTCACCGAGCGTATTAATTTTCCCAGCCACGTTTTGGCACCATTTGCAGCACGCCGAAGAGTATCGAAATAAACCAATCGTCGGGGCATATTTGCGCTTTGTTCGCTTTTTAGCTGTATGGGCGTCGATTTTTTTATTGCCGCTCTGGTATTTGTTTATGACCGAGCAAGTACAGCTGCCAGCGGCACTTTCGTTTATTGGAAAAGCAAGCGAAGGGGCGCTCCCGCTTTTTGCGCAGCTTCTGATGATTGAAGTAGGGATTGATATGTTGCGAATGGCAGCGATTCATACCCCTTCGTCGTTAGCGACAGCGCTTGGGCTTGTTGCTGCATTAATGATCGGCGGCATTGCGGTGGAAGTCGGCATTTTTTCTAACGAAGTCATCCTTTATTTTTCGATAGCTACGATTGGAACGTTTGCAACGCCAAGTTACGAATTAGGTCTAGCGAATCGCCTCGTTCGACTTGGACTGTTAATTGCTTCTACTTTATTTGGTCTATATGGTTACGTTCTCGGAATTACGCTATGGGTCATTATGCTTGCGAGCATGAAATCGTTCAACGTCCCGTATTTATGGCCGTTTATTCCGTTTTCGTACCGAGCGATGCGCGATGTGTTTATTCGTTCTCCTATTCCGCTCAAAAATCGGCGACCAACCGTGTTGCATCCGCGCGACCCCGACCGATAAACGTTTATCTCGTTAGCGAGGTAAGCGTTTTTTTATGACATTTTCACGTCGGTTGTCTTTCTTTCCTTGACGGTGCTTGTTGTTTCTTTATACATTTATAGTGGAGAAAAAAGGCGGTAGGTGAAAAGATGGAAAGCGTATACGACGTGCAACAGCTGTTGAAAAAATATGGCACGATTATTTATGTAGGAGATCGGTTAGCCGACTTAGAACTGATGGAAGAAGAGCTAAAAGAGCTATACCAATCGCAATTAATCGATGGGAAAGACTATCAAATGGCGCTTTTGATTGTAAGACATGAAGCGCAATTAGAACGCGAAAAACGAATGAAAAAGGATGAGAGATAATGACGGAAAAATGGTTAGTAGGTGTCGATTTAGGTGGGACGACGATTAAAATGGCATTTGTCAGCGTATACGGGGAATTAATTGATAAATGGGAAATTCCGACGAATCTTAACGAACAAGGAAAATATATTGTAACCGATATCGCGAAATCGATCGATCAAAAGTTAGAAGAACACGGACAACCAAAAGAGAAGCTTATCGGCATCGGCATGGGAGCGCCTGGACCAGTCGATGGGGATACCGGAGTGATTTATGAAGCAGTCAATTTAGGGTGGAAAAACTATCCTCTAAAAAATATATTGGAAGTAGAAACGTCGCTCCCAGCGGCAGTAGACAACGATGCGAATATTGCTGCGATTGGTGAGATGTGGAAAGGAGCCGGAAGCGGTGCAAAAAACTTAATTTGCGTGACGCTCGGGACAGGTGTCGGCGGAGGGGTAATCGCTAATGGGCAAATCGTTCGAGGGGCGAATGGGGCAGCCGGAGAAATCGGACATATTACTTCTGTTCCCACTGGCGGGGCGCCGTGTAATTGCGGAAAAACCGGCTGCCTAGAAACGATCGCTTCGGCAACAGGCATTGTCCGGTTGGCGAAAGAAAAGCTTATTACTAGTAATATGGACAGTTCGTTACGAAATCTGGGAACGATTACAGCAAAAGACGTGCTTGATGCAGCAAAAGAAAACGATCGTTTAGCGCTTGAAGTAACGGAACACGTCTTCTTTCATCTAGGGTTAGCATTAGCGAACGCTGCAAATGTAGTCAATCCAGAGAAAATCGTCATTGGCGGCGGTGTGTCGAAAGCAGGCGAATGGCTTGCAGAACAAGTAACGCGATATTTTCAACAGTTTGCTTTCCCGCGCGTGTTCAAGAGTGCGTCCATTGTTATCGCTACGCTTGGCAACGATGCCGGTGTCATCGGTGGCGCTTGGCTAGCAAAACAGTCGTTTAGCGAATAAAGGGGCTGTTTGCCGTCCTTTTTTCGCTACCCACTAGCCCCTTTGTGCACATTTTTTTTTCATTTGTTCATATGTTGAAAAAAGGGGGCGATATGATGATTTATGCGCGTAAAGGAGATACATGGGAGTTATACAGCCGCTTGTTTTCTGTGCCGCAAGAATTAATAATCGATGCAAATCCGCATCTTTCGCACGAATTGCATGAAGGAGCAATTGTTTTTATTCCTGGGTATGATGTCGTGACGTATCATAGCCAGATCTCAGGTTCGCTCGAACAAATGGCACATTCGCTTTCGCTGCCGGTTGAAGCGCTTGAGCGAATGAATGAAGACCGGTTGTTGCTTCGATTGCCGCGCCGCTTAGAAACGTTTATTGTGAATGGTAAGCAGCCTTATGATTTTGCGGTCATGAAGCAAGATATTGATGACTTATGCACATATTATCCATTCATTCGCCAACGAACGATTGGAACGAGCGTGCTTGGTCAGCCGCTCATTGAACTTTCCGTCGGGCGAGGACCGAAAAAAATTCATGTAAACGCCTCATTTCATGCGAACGAATGGATTACGACCGCGGCGGTGATGGCTTTTGTGAATGAGTATGCGCTACGCTTGACGAACGACGCTCTTGACCGTTCGTTACTTGACTACTATAAAAAAGTGACGCTATCGATTGTTCCAATGGTCAACCCAGACGGCGTGAATTTAGTGTTAAATGGACCGTCAGAAACGGAGCCGCATCGAAGCGAGGTACTTGAGATAAATGGCGGGAATTTGGATTTTTCCCAATGGAAAGCAAATATTCGAGGCGTGGATTTAAATAACCAGTTTCCTGCGAAATGGGAGATCGAGCAAATGCGGAAAATTCCGAAGGGGCCTGCCCCACGTGATTTCCCTGGGGTTGCCCCATTGACAGAGCCAGAAACGAAGGCGATGGCGCGGCTAACAGAAGATAGCGATTTTGCTATTGTCGTGGCGTTTCATACACAAGGAAAAGAAATTTATTGGGGATATGAAGGATTTGAACCGAAAGAAGCAGAACAAATTGTAGACGAATTGGCGAAGGTAAGCGGGTATCAAGCGGTTCGCTATATCGATAGCCATGCCGGCTACCGCGATTGGTTTGTTCAGAAATGGCAACGCCCTGGCTATACGATTGAGCTAGGGGAAGGGGTGAACCCGCTACCGCTTGCACAGTTTGACGAGATTTACGAAGCAAGTCGCAACATGTTGCTTGCTTTATTAGCAGTTTGTTGAGAAAGGAGAATTTCGATGGCTATTGTCGATGTTACTGTTATCCCAATCGGGACAGAAAGCCCAAGCGTCAGTGACTATATCGCGGAAATTCATAGCGTGTTGGACACATATAAACGAGATGGGAAAATTGAGTTTATGTTGACACCGATGAATACGATTATTGAAGGAGAACTTCCGGTGCTGTTTGAAGTTATTCAAGCGATTCACGAAGTGCCATTTGGGAAAGGGGTACAGAGAGTCGCCACAAATATTCGCATCGATGACCGTCGCGACAAAAAGCGACGCATGGCGGATAAAGTGAAAAGCGTCGAAGCAAAACGAAAACAAGAGGCATAACAGCCTCTTGTTTTTAGTGCGTTCCAGTTGGAAATCCGTGGTGAAGGACGGTCATTATTGTGAACCAGCCGAATACAGCTGCTGTTCCTAAGCCGAACAATAAAGCGAGTATATTTTTTTCACGAAGCGAGCGGACGATGCCGTAAAGCGCTAACAATGATACTAACGCAAAAATAATGACTAAACCCATGCCACTACCCCCCTTTTACCATATGTAACAGTAATCTCTTTACATTTTAATCGTTTTTTCCACATTTGTCGAGGTCGAAAATATGAATCGCCACGCCATAGGTAGCCGCGATTTTTTCAAGCAGCGGTTGTTGATGTTTGGCGATATAGTATATCGTTTGTTCGTTCGCAACGATATATTCTTCTAGCTGAAGCAAAAACATGTCGATTTCGATACTTTCGCCAGCGACGATTGTAAACGCGGTGACAACGGATTCATAAATGTAAACACGTTTGCTCAAAGAGGTAAATCCGTAATCAGAAAAAAGCGGCGTAACGGTTGGAGTATCGATCTCAATTAGTGTTTCATAGTCGTGAACGTTATCCGGGAGTTCAGAAACGATTACCCAGTCTCCGTCGCGGTCAGTGACTATATGGGGTTCGACGGAAATAACCGAAGCGAGCGCATATCTTTTTTTCATCGAATATCCCTTCTTTTCGTTTTCTTTCATTGTAACAGAACAATCGATGGCGTAAAATGATGGATAGAAAGAAATGGAGGGATGATGATGAATTGGGAACGTATTCCGCTCGGACCACTGCAAACGAACGCATATATTTTGCATGCAGCTGACCGAACGTGTGTCATTTTTGACCCAGGAAGTGAAGGGACAAAGCTTGTTCGTTACATCGAAGAAAAGGGCTATACGCCGTTAGCGATTTTATTAACCCATGCCCATTTTGACCATATCGGCGCCATTAACGACGTGTTGGCTAAGTGGGAACTGCCCGTATACATTCATGCGAAAGAAATCGATTGGCTAGCCGACCCATTATTAAACGGTTCCGCCTACTTTATTGGCAAGCAAGTGAAGGTAACTTGTGCTACGCAATGTTTGCAAACAGACAAGCCGTTATCGATTGGGGCGTTTACGTTTGAGTTACTTGAAACGCCAGGGCATTCTCCAGGAAGCGTATCGTACTATTGTTCAGCAATTGGTGCGGTCTTTTCAGGAGATGTATTGTTTGCTGGAAGCATTGGCCGGACAGACTTGCCTAGCGGAGATTATGAACAGCTGATGGAAAGCATCCACGACCGTTTGCTTTCATTGCCAGAAGAAACGATTGTCTTGCCAGGGCACGGGCGAGAAACAACGCTTGCTGCCGAAATGGATACGAATCCATTTTTAAATGGATTTTGAAGAAAAACCGCTTAGTGGCAAAAAAATAAAAAAAGTCCCTTCTCCTATGAGAAGGGGCTTTGGGGGATGTTCTATCCTCAATAATGGGAGGGGATATAGTTAAGCTACTAATTTAACAATATACTAATATTTTTACTATGTCAATAGTGAAAAATATAAAAGGGGCAAATAATGATGAGCAGCTACATTGTAGAAGCGATTATGTCATCGCCAAAGCAGCGAATTTCATATGCCGACTATATGAATCTTGCATTGTATGACGAAAAAAACGGCTATTATATGAAAGAAGGTGACAAAATCGGACGTACTGGCGACTTTTATACAAGCATCCATGTTTCAGACGTGTTCGGAAAATTGTTCGCTTCTCTATTTATACAGCTTGTAGAGGCAGGGAAAATTCCCCCTTGCATTTGTGAACTCGGTGGGGGAGACGGGAAGTTTGCCCACGCTGTGTTAACCGAATGGAAAAAAGCATCTGCAACATTTGAACAGCTGACGTATATTATTATCGATACAAGCCCTTACCAGCGAAAAAAACAACAGCAGACGCTTGCAGATTTTCCTCAACATGTAATTTTCTACAAAGGATTGGACGATTTTCGCAAGCAACGTTCTTCCTTTTCTGGAATTGTATTTAGCAACGAATTTTTTGATGCGTTGCCTGTTCACGTCATTACGAGTGAACGTGGGCAGCTATATGAGCTATTTGTGACTGTAAAAGACGGTCGGCTTCAAGAAGAAAAACAGCCGCTCGAAAACGAAGCGATTTTTGCGTATTTGCGTGAACGAAATATTGTACTAACAGAGGAGCAACGGCTAGAAGTGCCGCTGGCGATGAAAGCGTTTTTATTCGATCATGCATCGTTTTTTGATCGATGTGTAATGTTTACCGTTGATTACGGTTATACGGACGAAGAATGGGAACAACTTCCACGCCGTGGGGGGAGTTTGCGTGGCTATTATCACCATCAGCTCATTGCCAACCCACTTGCCTATCCGGGAGAAATGGACATTACGTCTCATATTCCGTGGGATGCGCTTCGGGTATATGGCAAGCAAGCAGGCTGGGAATGGGTACAGACGATTCGGCAAGACCGTTTTTTACTTGCGGCAGGCATTCTCGACTATTTAGTGGCACATCACGACCCGAACCCATTTTCTGAACAAAGCCGGCGCAATCGTGCGATTCGTTCGCTCATTACCGATGAAGGAATTAGTTCGGCGTTTCACGTGATGATTCAACAAAAAGGTGTGCAGGTAGATTGGGACGCGATGTGGAAAGAACCGCAATTTTTAAAATAAAAAGCGATGGCTTGCCATCGCTTTTTATTCTTATTCGCCCATGCCTGGAACCATCATAAACGTTGTCCAGTACGTAAATGCAGCGAAAAAGATCGTTAAGTATGCACCGAAGATGTAAATGTACATCCGTTCCGTTAATTTTAAGTATCCAAGCAATAAGAAAAATACCGTTTGGCCGAAGAAAATTAACGATGTTGTATGCATGTGGCCAAGATAAAACATGACAGCAAAAATGCCCGTCCAAAATGACAACACGCGGAACATGCGATCCATTGTTTTCCCCTCCTTTTTCGTTAAATCATTGCCTTTACATATTATAATGTACATGTAATCAACGTGTAAACAACGCTTTCAAAAATCAATGCTATATACATGCAACAGGGGAGTTTCACTTATTTTTTCGACTGTCGGAAGCAAGCCAAAGGCTTGCCTCTGTCACGGGTTCGCTTAACAGAGAACCGAAGAGAACCGAACAACGAGCCGCCTCCCAGTCCTATTCATTTGTCTCGGAGCGGTGTTGTTCGGTCGCTCAACATTCTCAATGTGCATTTATATACTTATCGACGACGGCGCGATACGCACAAGCATCACAGCCGTTTGTCATGCTTTCTAATTCTGCTAACTCTACCCGATCAAACAACGCTTCGAACATGCCGCGCAAAAACGCATGGTGCATGCCACAAACCATTTCCGGCTGTTGAAAAGCGATTTCTTTAAACGGACAGTTAAACACTTGAAAATAAATTTTTTGTTCTTGCTCATTATAATCAAACGATGGATAAAATCCAGCTGTTTCTGCCGCTTCTTTTAAAATATTCACTTTTTCATAAAACGTTAGCGTTTTTGGTGATTGATCGTGGGAAAGGCGTTGTTCCACTAGTTCTCGGCCGAACGCTTTCCCTGTTTCGTATAGTACTTGTTTTCCTGCTTCTCCAAGCTTCATCATCGCTTGAATCGCTATTTTGGAAAGAAGTTGGTAGTCGCGGAACGGGAAATGGAGTTGGATAACATCGTCTGATAGGCGGTACAACCGGCTTGGACGTCCACCTTTGCCCGTTTTTTGCGTCTCTGAAACGAGCATATTGACGTCTTCTAATTTTGTTAAATGAAGCCGAGCAACGTTTGGATGAATATTAAATGCGTCGGCAATTTCTTGGACAGATACTTCTTTATGCTTTTTTGTAATATATTCATAAATATGGTAGCGTGTCGGATCAGCTAAGACGTTTGTAATTTTTAAAATTTGCTCCATTGTTTTTCACCCCTAGGTCGATGCTACGTTTATTATAATATACTCATTTTTTCATTGGAATCATATTTATAGTAATTAATTGTAATGTTCGGGAAATTTTCATGAATTAGTCACTGTTTTGTCTTAAAAACAGAAAAAATATTGGCGTTTTTTTAAAACAAAAGAAGGAATTTGGCAAAAGTCGTCGAATTTGCATAGGCGAGAAGAACAGAAAGGAGTGGTTGAATGGAAGTAGAAAAAGTAGCGGATCGTTTAGTGCGGGAGGCAGCGGTTTTGCAAGCGTCTGATATTCACATCGTTCCGAAAAAAGATGGCGCTATTGTTCAGTTTCGGATAGATGGGGCATTAGTGACGCGCGAAAAACTGCCGAAAGATGTGCACGAACGGCTTGTTGCTCACTTTAAATTTTTGGCGGACATGGACATCGGCGAGCGGAGGCGCCCGCAAAACGGAGCGATGGAAATAGAAGTCGACGGCGGTGTAGTTAGTTTGCGGCTATCCACATTGCCAACGTTTTACGATGAGAGCCTCGTCATTCGCCTTCTTCCGCAAGACTCATTTCTTCCTCTCTCCCAGCTTTCCTTATTCCCGAGTGCGACGAAAAAATTAGTTTCCCTTCTTCATCATTCGCACGGATTAATTATTTTCACAGGACCGACTGGTTCAGGGAAAACGACGACGCTGTATACGCTATTGCGCATATGCCAAGAGTGGAATCGCCATGTGATTACGTTAGAAGACCCGGTAGAAAAGCGCACCGAATGCTTGCAAGTGCAAGTGAACGAAAAAGCAGGTATTACGTATGCGACAGGGTTGAAGGCGATTTTGCGCCATGACCCTGATATTATTATGGTCGGAGAGATTCGTGATGCGGAAACGGCGAAAATTTCTGTTCGTGCAGCGCTAACAGGACATTTAGTGTTAACAACGATGCATACGAAAAATGCCGTCGGCGCGATTTATCGGCTGTTAGAATTTGATATTCCGCTGCAAGAGATCGAACAGACGTTGTTAGCGGTTACCGCGCAGCGGCTTGTCGAACTAGTGTGTCCGTTATGCGGTGAAAAATGTTCTCCGTTTTGCCGCAGACAGCGAGTCGTGCGGCGTGTTGCCATTTACGAATGGCTCGATGGAGAAGTGTTAGCAAGTGCATTAAAAGAAGCCCGAGGCGAACGAGTCATTTATCAATACCCAACATTGCCGCAAATGATTGCGAAAGGAATTGCCCTCGGGTTTTTGCCACCTTCTTCATTGAAAGGGTGGGGAATAGGTGAAACGTAACAACATATGGTCGCTAGAAGAACAAGGACAATTTTTAACGCAACTTGGAAAACTGCTTGAGAAAGGATATTCGTTGGCACAGGCGATGGAATTTTTGCAATTTCAACAACCGCTTGCTCGCCAGCATGACTTGCAACGTTGTTTATCATTTTTTCGTTCAGGGTTATCGTTTCACGAGGCGTTGCAGCCGCTTGCCTTCCATTCCGAGGCGATTGGGTATTTATTTTTTGCCGAGCAACACGGGCAGTTTGCGCAAGGGTTAGTCGAGGCAGGAAACATGCTTTTAAATAAAGCGAGGTACTGGCAGCGCCTGCGCAAAGCAGTAAGCTATCCGCTGTTTCTCCTTTGTTTTATGGTGGTCATGCTTCTTATTGTTCAACAAATGCTTCTTCCGCAGTTTGTTCATCTTTCATCTTCGTTTGTTGCCACTCGTTCTTCCGTTTCGCATTTCCTTATACAAGTCGTTTCGGTTGTGCCGGTGTTTTTTCTATCCGCCTGCTTTCTTTGTGTGATAGGGGGGAGCATGTATGCTATATGGGCGAAACGGCTTCCACCGCTAACACAAATTCGCTTATGGTTGAAAATCCCGTTTCTTCGTACCGTTGCCACACTTTACTACACGCACGTTTTTTCTTTACAGTTTAGCCACTTGTTAAATGGCGGATTGTCGGCATATGAAGCGCTCCAAGTATTTGAAAAACAACACCACGTTCCGTTTTTACGCGCTGAAGGAAGTACGATGAAAGAACAGTTGGCAAAAGGAGAAAAATTAGAAACATTACTTGCCGATCGTCCTTATTATGAGCGAGCGCTTTTGCTCGTCGTTCGTCATGGCCAATCGAATGGAGAGCTAGCGAAAGAATTGTTTCATTACAGTCAGTTTGTTTTGCAAAAATTAGAAGAACAAATTGAAAAGTGGACACGGTTTATTCAACCGCTGTTATTCACTGTGATCGGGTTACTTGTCATTTGCTTGTATTTAGCGATTTTATTGCCAATGTTTGACACAATGAATCAACTATAGGGGGAATCGATGATGAAAGAAAAAGGGTTCACATTAATCGAAATGTTGATTGTGCTTATGGTCATTTCGGTTTTGCTATTAATTATGATTCCGAACATTACGAAACATAATAGCATGATTAATGATAAAGGATGCCAAGCGTTCGTAAAAACTGTTCAGGCCCAAGTGAAGGCGTACCAAATGGAAAATGATGTGATTCCGACCGTGCAACAGCTCATTGATGGAAAATATATTAAATCAAATAAATGTCCAAATGGCCATACGGTTCAAATTGGCAGCGATGGTGAAGTGAGCGAAAGTGGCTCGTAAAAATGGCTTTACGCTCATCGAAATGTTAATCGTGTTGATGATCGTCAGTACGCTGACGATCATCGCTATTCCACGACTTGATCAGCTAAAGAAAGCGAAAGAAGAAGCACATATGCTCGAGCAGTTGACCGATGATTTGTTATATGCCCAAGCATATGCATTGACACATAAACAATCGGTCGTTGTCGTTTTTTATAATGCGCAAGGTCGCTACCGAATGACGGAGCGATATATGTTAGGAACGGTTTTACTCGATCGGACGCTTCCGAATCCGTGGAAAATCGAGCTTTCGACATTGCAAAACCCGCTAACGTTTTTAGCCAATGGCAATGTCAATAAATCGGGAACGGTGTTATTAAAAAACGGAAAAACAACGTACAGACTCGTATTTTTGCTCGGGAAAGGGAGGTTTTATGTGCAAAAACTGTAGCGGATTTACCTTTGTCGAGGCGCTCGTATCGTTGGCAGGATTGTTGGTGATAACGATGACGCTGTTGCCGCTATTGACGCAAATTATGGTGGAAAGACACAACGTCGCGTTAAAAAATGAAGCTGTGCAGCTTCTTGATGCAGAAATCAATCGTGACGTGCAGATCGATAAAATAGTGACAGTTGGGGAAGTGACGTATGCAATTTCTTGGACAGAGCTAGGGAACGGAATGAAAAAGGCGTGCGCTCGTTGGAACGATGATATGAATCGAACGGTGGAAAGGTGTGAGTATGTAAAAAAATGAACAGTCGAGGCTTTACGCTGCTTGAGATGCTTGTTGTGTTAGCGGTTGTGTTGCTTGTCGTTTCGTTCTTGCCGCTTTTATTAGATGTTCGTTGGCTGCACGACAAACAAAACGAATTTCAGCCGCTCGAATGGCAAGTGTTTCTTCAGCAAATAAAAAGCGAAATTCGCGAAGCAAAAGAGCTTGAGAACGTCTCCACGACGTTGTATGCGTATAAGCCAACAGGGGAAAAAGTGAGCTTTGAAATGTATGGTACGCTCATTCGGCGACGAGTGAACGGTCAAGGAAACGAAATCGTGTTGCAAAACGTTTCGAATGTGCAATATTACCTAGCGACAACAGGGGTGCAAATTACGGTGACGGCGATAAATGGAAAACGATACGAGGCGTTTGTTTCGACTTTTTTTCCAGTGCGGGTGAGACGATGAAACGAAACGAAAAAGGTGTCATTTTTCCAATGACCGTCATGTTTTCTTTATTGTTTTGTTTAGCGGTGTTTCACGCCTTAGAACTGTACGAGACAGAAATGCAGCTAGCGGACTACGTGCGGCAATCGTCCGACGTTGATTCGCTCATGCAAATGGCTGTCGTCGATGTGAAAGCGCAAATTGCTGCGAGCGCTCGAGGCAAGCAATCAGGGAAAGGAACGTTCACCTATCCGAATGGCACGGTGCAATACGATTGGAAACAAGGGACGCAAAACGACATCAAAGTAACGCTTATCGCTATTTCCTCCGAAGGCATCCAGTATAGTGCTCAGTTTACCATTTCCTTCCCTTCGTTAGAGCTAATCGAATGGAAAGAAACATATTCATAGTTCATTATTGGCTGTCAATATGATATGTTGGTAAAAAAGAAAAGGGGAGGTTGGCAAATGAAACGAGTGTATTTAACGGGGTTTATGGGAGCAGGAAAAACTACCGTTGGTCGGGCGCTAGCTGAACAGCTATGTGTACCGATGATTGATACGGATAGCTATATTGAAGAGAAAATCGGCAAGCCAATTAAACAAATTTTTGTCGAAGAAGGGGAGGCGGCGTTTCGGCGCTATGAACGGGAATTTTTACGGACGCTGCCGCCTGATAAACGTATTGTCACGACCGGTGGAGGGATGGTCATTCAGCCGGAAAATCGGGAATGGATGAAACAAACAGGAATGGTCATTTATTTGCATTGCGACTTTGCGGAAATTATGCGCAGGATTGCCGATGATGATACACGCCCGCTCCTTTCTAATCAACTAGAAGATTTGCAACGATTATGGGAACAACGGTTGCCGTACTATTCCGAAGCACATATCGTCATTGACACGACAGGAAAGCGTGTAGAAGAAGTTGTGCAAGAAATAATGGAATGGATTAAGAAAACGGAAAATCGGCAAGAATAGGAGTAAAAAAGGCGGTGAACATTAGTGAACGATTATATGAAATTTATGACGCAACAGTTTGTTCGCTATATGGATCAGCCAAAAGAGGAACGAAAGAGAATGCGCGAACAGCGGAAACAAGAAAAGCCGCCACTCCTTTCTCACTGGTTTGGCATGATTCCGTTTGCGTTGCAAATGTTTTTTCGCCGGAAATAAATCTCCCGTTGCCTGGGAGATTTATTTTTACGTTTACAAAGATTATGAACGGGGCTGCAAGTAAAAAAGCCCACCATTAATGACGGAAATCGTAATTTTTGGCTTGTATTGTTCCTCTAACGCTTGTTTTTCCATATGATAACATTCTGGCTTTTCTTCCATTTCCTCATAAAAATGATTAAGCAGCGCCAAGTCTTCGTTCCAGCGCGCCATCGCTTTTTCCGCCCACGTATGATCGTCTTGCTCGATCTTTTTTTTCATGTATTGTTCAAGTCGTGCCATCCCGCTTTGTGGTTTAATGATGGGAGAAATGGTAAAACAATAGTCCGGAATTTTTGGGGTTAGATGCAGTTTCTGTAATTTTTCATGAAACTGTTCGACGATCATTCCGGTAATTAAATGCAATCCGAGTGACAAAATGGTGTCTTTTTTTCGGTCGCATTGATACGAGATTTTGACATTAATCCCTAACCACGGATGAAGTGGAACGGATGATGTTGCATCCATTTTTTCGTAAAGGCGAATATAGCTTCCATGGCGCTGGGCTGATTGGAATATTTGATGAAGCCTCGGAGAGCCGAAATGAAGTGGTTCTCCGTGGAGCGTTTTTGTTTTTTCTGTTTGTTTTGTTATAAGCGTCAGCTTTACCGGTGCTGGCGTCCCGCCCGTTCGCTCGATGTAATGCCAATAAAACGGGCGGTTCATCAATTCTTTATCCATTGCAACCGTCAATTGCACCGTCATATATCCGTCTTCAGTTTCGACAATGTCGCATTCGTTTGCGCGAAAATATCGTTCGAGAAACTGTTGAATCTCATCTTGCCGCATATTCGTCACTCCTTACGAATTGATCCGCAAAATCAATCATCGCCGTTAAATTTTCCATTTTAATTTTCATTTCTCGCTCACTACGGGATTGGAGAATATCGTGTAAATATTCTTCGAAATCCGTCATGTTCATCTTTGTTAAAATATCGTCTAATTCGCCAACGACCCGTTCAAATAGCCGAATTTTTTCATAGAGAAGTTTTAGCACATGCTCTTCGACCGTATCTTTCACTGCAAAGTTGTAAATATATACGTCATTCGTTTGTCCTAAGCGGTGTACGCGACCGATGCGTTGTTCAAGGCGCATCGGGTTCCAAGGGAGGTCATAGTTAATGACGTGATGG
Source organism: Anoxybacillus amylolyticus (assembly GCF_001634285.1). Taxonomy (GTDB): domain Bacteria; phylum Bacillota; class Bacilli; order Bacillales; family Anoxybacillaceae; genus Anoxybacteroides; species Anoxybacteroides amylolyticum. Next base: position 2,509,086 of record NZ_CP015438.1, on the reverse strand, counting down.
CAAAACTGCAAGTTAATCCCTTCTCCCCCTGCCTCAGTTGCAATAAGCACTTGGGCGCGGGTTTTAAACAGTTCTTTCATCCAATCTTTTTTTCCGCGCTTAAATCCGCCGCGAAACGGGACGGACGAAATACCGTGCTGTTGCAAAAACCATTGCAGATATAGTTGTGTCGCCCGATATTCGGTAAAAATAATGACTTTATCGTTAATGCCCCGAATAAGTTCAAGAGCTTTCTCCGCTTTTGCATTGGTCGTGACAGCATTTATTTTTTCGATTAACGTGTCAAAATACATAGGTGGTTCTGAATATTTGCTCATCATATTTTTTAACGTAAAAAAGAGCGCTTCACGGCTACTACAAGCTTCTCGCAACATCGTTATAAGCGAAAATTGCCCGTCGTCTATTTTTAACGCGTGAACAGCGTTGTATAATTCCCGCTCTTCTTTGGAAAATTCAATCATCACCGTTTCGACATGCCGCTTCGACCATTCGATGCCGGTATCGATGCGACGATTGCGAATCATCACTTTATTAACAAGCACTTTTAAATGCTCATCGGTTTGCAGCGTCCGTCCTTTTCCGTACGTTTCGGCGAAGTAAGAAGCGTTTCCTAAATGGCCGGGCTTTAGTAAAGAAACGAGATGAAAAATTTCTTCGATTCGGTTTTGAATCGGGGTTGCCGTGAGCAATAAACAAAATTTCTTTTTTAAATGCTGCACGAATTCATAGTTTTTCGTTTTATTGTTTTTTAATTTATGCGCTTCATCAATAATAACCATGTCGTACTGCTGGGCATAAATGATGTCACGATGCGGACTTCGTTTTGCGGTGTCGATAGAAGAAACGACGACATCGCACTGTTCCCACACGTAGCTCTTTTTTTGCGCAACGGCGGGAATGAAAAATTTTTCGTTTAGTTCCACTGTCCATTGAGAAACGAGGGAAGCCGGAACGAGAATGAGCACTTTTTTCACCAACCCACGAATCATATATTCTTTTAAGATTAATCCTGCTTCAATCGTTTTCCCGAGTCCGACTTCATCGGCTAAAATCGCTTTGCCGTTCATCGTTTCGACGACTTGTTTGGCGACTTCGAGCTGATGTGGAAGCGGCGTTAAATGCGGCAAATGTTTCGGTGCTTGCAGCCCGTCAAAATCAGGTACAGCTAAATGTTTTGCCGCTTCTAACGCAAGCTCATACATTTCCCAGCTCGCCCACGGCCCGTCCTTTTCGATTCGTTCCAATAGTCCTGTTGTCCATGCGGAATCAAATGCAATCTCGACCATCATTGTTTCGTCTCCTTTAATACCGAACGTTTTTAATTCAATAGGGGTTAATATATGTAAATAGGCGATTGTTTACTGAAATTACTAATAAAAAGTTCGGATATTTTTTGTTTGTCGCACTGAATTTTTATTGCTCTTTTGCACACATTAATGGTAGTATAATAATAAATTAGAAAGTTAAAAAAACTACGTCATCTTTTCCTATAGTTTGACCATTTTTTTGAAAATTATATATGGGCGGATGAGAACAAGGGGAGAGACTACGAAATGTAGCGCCGAAGGAGCAAGTGGCAACACGAATCTCTCAGGCAAAAGAACTCTTGTTTGACGCAGCTCTGGAGAGTGTTCACGAACGTGAACCACCCACGAGGAAACCTATTATAGGGAAACTTTCAGGTGAAAGGACAGAGACTTCCATATGGCGATATATGGGAGTCGTCTGTCTTTTTTTATGACAAGGAGGGGGCATATGTTAAAAAGAACACCGCTATTTTCATTGTACGCACAATATGGCGCCAAAACAATTGATTTTGGCGGCTGGGAACTGCCAGTGCAATTTTCAAGCATTAAAGAAGAACACGAAGCGGTACGGACGAGGGCAGGATTGTTTGACGTGTCGCATATGGGCGAGTTTGAAGTAAAAGGAAAAGATAGCCTTTCCTTTTTACAAAAAATGATGACAAACGATGTGGAAAAACTAACAAATGGTCGCGCTCAATATACGCTCATGTGTGATGAAGACGGCGGAACGGTAGATGATTTGTTGATTTATAAAAAAGCGGATGGCCATTATCTTCTTGTGGTGAACGCTGCAAATATCGAAAAAGATTTTGCTTGGCTTAAAGCGCATGTATTTGGTGATGTCGAACTTGTCAATATCTCGAACGATATCGCGCAACTAGCGCTGCAAGGGCCACTTGCGGAAAAAGTGTTGCAACCATTGACGACTACCGATTTATCTGGCATCAAATTTTTCGCTTTCTCTGATGATGTCGATGTCGCAGGGGTTAAAACGCTCGTGTCGCGGACAGGATATACAGGAGAAGACGGGTTTGAGCTATATTGCCGCGCAGGAGATGCTCAAACGCTCTGGCGGGCGATTTTAGAGGCAGGAAAAGAAGAAGGGGTGCTCCCGTGCGGGCTCGGTGCGCGCGATACGCTCCGATTTGAAGCGTGCTTGCCCCTTTATGGACAAGAATTGGCGAAAGACATTACGCCAATCGAAGCAGGGCTCGGATTTGCGGTCAAAACGAATAAAGACGTTGACTTTTTCGGAAAAGAAGTATTAAAGAAACAAAAAGAAGAAGGAACGACACGGAAGCTTGTCGGCATCGAAATGATGGACAAAGGCATTCCGCGCCACGGATATGCCGTATATGTAAACGGTGAGCAAGTTGGCGTCGTCACGACAGGAACCCAATCGCCGACGCTCAAAAAAAATATCGGCTTAGCGCTTATTCAAACAGAATTTACTATTCTTGATACAGAAGTGGAAGTGGACATTCGCGGCAAGCGCTTAAAAGCGAAAGTGGTGGCAACACCGTTTTATAAACGGACAAAATAAGATGTGAGGAGAGAGGATTATGCTTCATCGTTATTTGCCGATGACGGAAGAAGATAAGCAACAAATGTTGCAAACAATTGGGGTACAGTCCATTGATGAACTGTTTTCCGACATCCCAGAAAGCGTTCGATTTCAAGGCGAATACAACATTAAACCGGCAAAATCAGAGCCGGAGCTAATGAAAGAGTTAATGGCACTAGCGGCGAAAAATGCGGATATTAAGACGTATCCTTCCTTTTTAGGAGCAGGGGTGTACGACCATTACATTCCGACGATTGTTGACCATGTGATCTCACGTTCTGAATTTTATACAGCGTATACGCCATACCAGCCGGAAATTTCGCAAGGGGAATTGCAGGCGATTTTCGAGTTTCAAACGATGATTTGCGAGCTAACCGGCATGGACGTAGCGAATTCCTCGATGTATGATGGTGGAACCGCGTTAGCGGAAGCAGCGTTATTAAGCGCGGCGCATACGAAAAAGAAAAAAGTGTTGTTATCGAAAGCGGTGCACCCCCAATACTGTGACGTTGTAAAAACGTATGCGAAAGGGCCAGGGCTAGAAGTAGTAGAAATACCGTACAAAAACGGGGTAACGGATCTTTCGGCACTGCAAGCAGAAATGAGTGAGGATGTTGCGTGTGTCATCGTCCAATATCCAAACTTTTTCGGCCAAATCGAGCCGCTAAAAGACATCGAGCCAATCGCCCATGCGCATAAAGGGATGTTCGTTGTTGCAAGCAATCCGCTCGCCTTAGGGGTATTAACACCGCCAGGTCAGTTCGGGGCGGACATCGTCGTTGGTGACGCACAACCGTTTGGTATTCCAACGCAATTTGGGGGTCCACATTGCGGCTATTTTGCGGTTAAATCTGCGCTGATGCGCAAAATTCCAGGGCGCCTCGTCGGACAAACGACGGACGAAGAAGGTCGCCGTGGTTTTGTATTGACCCTTCAAGCGCGCGAACAACATATTCGGCGAGACAAAGCAACGTCAAATATTTGCTCGAACCAAGCGTTAAACGCGCTTGCCGCATCGGTGGCGATGACAGCGCTCGGCAAAAACGGCGTAAAAGAAATGGCGACGATGAATATTCAAAAAGCGCATTATGCAAAAGAAACGTTCGTCAATCATGGATTTGATGTTGTATTTCCAGGACCGTTTTTCAACGAGTTTGTTATTCGTATGAACAAGCCAGTAGCAGAAGTAAATAAAAAGCTATTGGAAAAAGGAATGATCGGCGGCTACGATCTCGGGCGCGATTATCCTGAATTGCAAAACTGCATGTTAATTGCGGTGACAGAATTGCGCACGAAAGAAGAAATCGACACGCTTGTGAAAGAATTGGGGGATTGTCATGCATAAAGATCAACCGCTTATTTTTGAATTAAGCAAGCCAGGACGAATCGGGTACAGCTTACCAGCACTAGACGTACCAGCAGTCGATGTCGCGCAAGTCATCCCAACCGATTACATTCGGCAAGAAGCACCGGAGCTTCCAGAAGTGTCGGAGCTTGACATTATGCGCCACTATACAGCGCTATCGAAGCGCAACCACGGAGTGGATTCCGGCTTTTATCCGCTTGGGTCGTGCACGATGAAATACAATCCGAAAATAAACGAAAACGTTGCTCGTTTTGCCGGGTTTGCCCACATTCACCCGCTTCAGCCGGAAGAAACGGTGCAAGGGGCGCTTGAATTAATGTATGACTTACAAGAGCATTTAAAAGAAATTACGGGCATGGATGCGGTGACGTTGCAGCCAGCGGCTGGTGCGCACGGGGAATGGACAGGGCTGATGATGATTCGCGCCTATCATGAAGCAAACGGCGACTACAACCGCACGAAAGTCATCGTTCCTGATACGGCGCATGGAACAAATCCTGCGTCGGCAACGGTTGCCGGCTTTGAAACGGTGACAGTGAAGTCGACGGAAGAAGGACTTGTCGATTTAGACGACTTACGCCGCGTCGTCGGTCCAGATACAGCAGCGCTCATGCTTACAAACCCAAATACGCTCGGTCTGTTTGAAGAAAACATTTTAGAAATGGCGGAAATCGTGCATGCCGCAGGCGGAAAGCTGTATTACGATGGGGCAAACTTAAATGCGGTGTTAAGCAAAGCACGACCTGGCGATATGGGCTTTGACGTCGTGCATTTAAACCTTCATAAAACGTTTACTGGTCCACACGGCGGCGGTGGTCCTGGCTCTGGTCCAGTTGGCGTGAAGGCGGATCTCATCCCATTTTTACCGAAGCCAACGGTTGAAAAAGGTGAAAACGGCTACTATTTTGATTACGACAGACCAAAAGCGATCGGTCGCGTGAAGCCGTTTTACGGCAACTTCGGCATTAACGTTCGCGCCTATACGTATATTCGTTCGATGGGACCAGACGGCTTAAAAGCAGTGACAGAATATGCGGTATTAAACGCCAACTACATGATGCGTCGCTTAGCGGAATATTACGATTTGCCATACAACCGTCATTGTAAACACGAGTTTGTCTTATCAGGAAAGCGCCAAAAGAAATTAGGGGTACGTACGCTTGATATTGCGAAGCGCTTGCTTGATTTCGGCTACCATCCGCCGACGATTTACTTCCCATTGATTGTCGAAGAGTGCATGATGATCGAGCCGACGGAAACCGAGTCAAAAGAAACGCTCGATGCGTTTATTGATGTGATGATTCAAATTGCGAAAGAAACGGAAGAAACGCCGGAAATCGTCCAGGAAGCGCCGCATACAACGGTCGTCAAACGTTTGGATGAAACGACTGCCGCTCGCAAACCAATTTTGCGTTATCAAAAATAAACAAGGTGCCAGGCGTTTTTGCTTGGCACCTTATTTTTTCTTCACTTTCCCTGCCCATGTTTTAAAACCGCCTTTTAAGTGGTACAAGTCGCGGTAGCCTTTGCGGTAAAGCATTTGTGCGGCGCGGCCACTACGAAGTCCGCTTTGGCAATATAAATAAATCGGTTGGTCTTTGCGCAATTCTTTCATGCGCATACGTAATTGCGTGAGCGGAATATTGCGAGCGCCCAAAATATGTCCAGCAGCGTATTCATCTGGTTCGCGAACATCGATAAGTTGTGCTTTCCGATAGCCAGCGCGGAATTCTTCTTCCGTGAGCGTTTTCACCATTTTGCGCTGCATGAAATACATGACAGCAGAATAGGTAATCAAGGCGCCAATGATAATCCATAGCCATTGCACGAGCAACAAGCCCCCTTTTCTTTCAACATTCGACAAATTCTATTATATCGATGTTATCCATTAGACGCAAAGCATTTTCGCTTTCCTTCGTCCGCTTTGTTTGCTAAACTAATAGACGCAAAAGAAGGGGAAAGAAGGTGGAAAAGTGGAAAAAGAAAGATGGCGATTTATTGACTCGGGCGATTGTTCTCCGGCGTTTAATATGGCGCTTGATGAAGCGTTGTTAGAATGGCATAGCGAAGGAAAAATTCCGCCGACGATTCGGTTTTACGGATGGAATCCACCGACGCTTTCGATCGGCTATTTTCAAAAAGTCGAAAAAGAAATTGATATGGAAGCAGTAAAAAAATACAGTCTCGGCTTTGTGAGACGACCGACGGGTGGGCGCGGCGTGCTTCACGATCAAGAGTTGACGTATAGCGTCATCGTGTCCGAATCGCATCCAGCGATGCCGCAAACGGTGACGGAAGCGTATCGTGTCATTTCACAAGGCATTTTAGAAGGGTTTCGTTTCCTAGGGCTTGATGCGTATTTTGCTGTTCCAAAAACAGAAGAAGAAAAAGCGGATTTGAAAAACCCGCGCTCCGCTGTTTGTTTTGATGCACCGTCTTGGTACGAGCTCGTTGTGGAAGGAAGAAAAGTGGCAGGAAGCGCCCAAACGCGGCAAAAAGGCGTCATTTTACAGCACGGTTCGATTTTATTGGACTTAGATGAAGAGATGCTTTTTAGCTTGTTTAAGTACCCGAACGAACGAGTAAAAGAGCGGCTGCGGCAAAACTTTAAACATAAGGCGGTCGCAATCAATGAACTAACCGAGCGGAAAATTACGCTTTCGGAGGCGAAAGAAGCGTTTTTCAAAGGGTTTGAAAAAGGGCTCGAGATTGTGTTAGAACCGTATACGCTATCGGCAGAAGAAATGGCGTATGTGAATGAGCTCGCGGAAAAAAAATATGCGAGCGATGAATGGAATTTTAAACGATAAGCGCGGAAAATTCCGCGTTTTTTCGTTGTCGCTGAAAAGCAACTGGCAAAATGTTTCGTTTATCGGGAAAATGAGGCGATTTTGGACCGTTTTCTCCCTTTTTCTTTCGTTTCTATTGTTTTTGTTATTTGACAAAATACGAATTTGTTGACCTAATACACAATATATAGTATGTGTCGATAAAAATATCATACTATATATTGTTTTTTTGTTGGCGATATGGTAATTTAATCTAGACAGAATTTGCAGGCAGAAAGTGGACAATTTGAAAGAAGAGGAGAGATTGAAGAATGACGGTTGCGTCTTCTGAACGAATGAAATTGGATATTGCTAAACTAAATGCAGACATTCGCTTGTTTCCGCAAGTGCATCCGATTACGGAGGACATGCACATTACGCATAAAGGCGTGTCGCGTTTAGTGATGCTTGACCGCTACTCGTTTAAAGATACGGAAAAATTAACGTTAAGCGTTGGAGATTTTGTCGTTTTAACCGTAAAGGAAGATCCGAAGTTTCCGGCGCGCGGGCTTGGGTTTATTGTCAAGCTTGATTTGGAAAACAAAAAAGCGCATGTGCTAGTGGAAGAGGAGTACCGGCACGTGTTAGACGGAGAGGAGGCGAAAACAGGCATTGTTGTTCGCTCGCTCGATGTCATTGAAAAGCCGCTAGAAATTTTTTATGAGCAAATTGCGAAGCGGAACGCAACCGGGTTAGCCGCTGTTGAAAAAACAGAAGAAAAGCGGCAAGAATGGTTTGAAAAATTTTACGAACAGCTCGTCAACCTTAATTTTGTTCCAGCTGGGCGCGTGTTGTACGGTGCTGGTTCTGGAACAGAAGTGACGTATTTTAACTGCTATGTCATGCCGTTTGTCAAAGACTCGCGCGAAGGCATTTCTGAACATCGTAAACAAGTGATGGAAATTATGAGCCGCGGTGGCGGTGTAGGAACGAACGGTTCTACCCTTCGCCCACGCAATACGCTCGCGCGCGGAGTCAACGGCAAATCGTCCGGTTCGGTGTCATGGCTTGACGACATTGCAAAACTAACCCATCTTGTGGAACAAGGTGGCTCCCGTTAAAGTAGTGCCATTGGCGGGAGTAAAATCTCGCGAATTGCTGGAACCCCCTAAAGCCAACTTGACCACAACGTAGCTGGTGACGGCAAGCGTGACGGTTTAAAAACAAGTTGGATAGAGAATGGGCAACCAGCAGCCAAGCATCTCTGGAAACGGAGATGAAGGTTCAACGACTATTGAAACTTCCTACAGTTCTCCATACAATGAATGTAATAAATAAAAATGTTTGGAGTGTGGAAACCATGGAAGGAGTAAATCGTAACACTCGGCGACGAGGTTACGAGGCGCGAGACAAAGAAGAGATGTTGAAAAAAGCAAAAGATCTCCATAAAGAAGGATATAGCCAAGTTAAAATAGCCAAAATATTAGGTGTAAGTAGAGGAACTTTAAGAAGATGGAATGAAGAAATGAAAATGTTTGAAATCAGAAATCCCGGGGAAGCAGGTAAATTAGCCAACAAAAAATATAATTATTGTGAAAATTATTTCTCTGATATAAAAACTCCAAATCAAGCATATTTAGTTGGCTATATCTTAGGTGATGGGACAATTTTTGATCGTAAAAAATCAAAGCGTCTTGTCTTAACTTTAGCAGAAGAAGATAAACAATTGATTTACGATATAGCAAAAGAATTAAACATGCAAGAGGCGATCAAGTTTAGAAAAAGAAATGCACCTAATGAGCAAAACAAATATTCATTAACCATTAATTCTACAAAAATGTGTAATGATTTAATGAGGTTAGGAATAACTCCCAAAAAAACAGGGAATGAAACTTGGATAGAGTTTAATAGCGATGAATTGCAATGGAGCTTCTTGCGTGGAGTATTTGATGCTGATGGAAATATAAGAGTATATAAGAGATATTACCAAGAGAGGGATAAAACTTACTTAAAAACACGATTTGGTATTACTGGATCGAAGCAATTGTTAGAAGGAATCTTAAAATTTTTGAAGTCTAAAGGTATTGGGCAAAATGTCCATTCATTAACTGAAAAAGAAGGATGCTTTGATCTTTATATATCCAGTATTAAAGATGTCAACAAATTGTTCCATCACCTTTATCAACATGGAGATATAAAATTGAATTGAAAATATGTAACATTCTCTTCTTTGATGATATAGTCTGATCTCTGTTCGAAAGACGGAGAGCTAGGCAGAAATGACCTAGCCCACTCAAATGAGTGAGTAACAAATTGCGTGGCGCTCAAATGATTATGCTAGCCGATTGGCATCCGGACATTATTGAATTCATTATTTCGAAAATGCAAAATCCGCGCATTTTGCGCTATTTGCTTGAAAATACAGAAGATGAAGGCATTCAAAAAGCAGCGAAAGAAAAATTAAAGTTTACGCCGCTTACCGAACAAGAGCGTGCCATGTATCAAGGAATTGTCAACTATAAAAACATCCCAGGATACGGCGGTTTTAGCGAAAAAATTATTAAAGATGCGGAAGAAAAGTTGCGGACAGGCGGCACATATAGCGTGCACAATCCAGACTTTTTAACAGGGGCGAACATTTCCGTTTGCTTAACGAAAGAGTTTATGCAGGCAGTGGAAAACGACGAAGAATACGAATTGCGCTTCCCGGATGTTGAAACATATTCGGAAGAAGAAATGCGCATCTACAACGAAAAATGGCATGAAGTCGGCGATGTGCGCGAATGGGAGAACATGGGCTATCGCGTTCGCGTCTACCGGAAAATTCGCGCGCGCGAACTATGGAAGCTTATTAACATTTGCGCAACGTATTCAGCAGAACCAGGCATTTTCTTTATCGACAACGCCAACGACATGACGAACGCAAGAGCGTACGGGCAAAAAGTTGTCGCAACAAATCCGTGTGGTGAACAACCACTCGCACCTTATTCTGTGTGCAATTTAGCCGCGATTAATTTGGCAAATATGGTCGATAAAGAAAAGAAAGTCGTCGATTATGAAAAATTAAAACGGACGGTTGAAGTTGGCGTCCGTATGCAAGATAACGTTATTGACGCAACACCGTACTTCCTTGAAGAAAATAAAAAACAAGCGCTCGGGGAACGTCGCGTCGGACTTGGCGTGATGGGATTAGCCGATTTGCTTATTTATTGCGAAAAAGAGTACGGTTCGGAAGAAGGCAATCAGTTAGTGGACGAGCTGTTTAAAACAATCGCGACAACGGCGTACCGCGCGTCGATTGAGCTCGCAAAAGAGAAAGGAAGCTTTCCGTTTTTAGTTGGCGAAACGGAAGAAGAAACGATGAAATTGCGCGAAGCGTTTATTCACACCGGCTATATGAAAAAAATGCCGGACGATATTCGTCAAGATATTTTAACATACGGTATTCGTAACTCGCATTTGCTGACCGTGGCTCCGACGGGTAAGTATTTGCCCCCTGTATTTGTAAAAATACAGTGAAAACTCGGCTATATGCGGGGAAATCTGGCGTATCTCTTGCTACCTGTGCCTTGCCAGCACATAAAGAGGTAAAAATGCAAGAGTGTTGGATGAATCCTACCAGACAATCCGCAGGGAAGTCGTGGCTGACCCCTCAACGACTATACGCCGAGCAACCAAAATTCTTAACAGGAACATCAGTTCTGTTTTATAATAATTATATTAGGACAGAAAAGGAGAGGTGTTCCTGTGAAGAAAAAATGTCTTAATTGCGATGAAGAAATTTATGTAAAACCTAGTCACTTTGAAAGAAAAAAATTTTGTTCCCGATCTTGCAAAACAGAGTACCAAAAAAAGAATCCTCCATTATTTTGGAAAAAGATGAGTAAAAAAGTGAGAGTTTTTTGCTCATTTTGTGGAAAGGAAATGTTGCGAAAGCCTTCTATTATTCAAAAAAATAACTTTTGCAACAAACAATGTAGAAGAATGTATCTAATAAAAAATGCCCATCAAATTAATCAGCATTTGAGAAAACGTGTCGAAAAAATTTGTAAAATTTGTGGGAAAACGTTTGATGTCCCAAAAAATCGAGAGTTCAGTGCGAAATATTGTTCGAAGACATGTTTGGGCAAAGCGAACGGGGAAAGAGGAAAAGCTCAATATAAAAAGCGAATTATTGTCACATGTAATAATTGTGGCAAAAAAATCGAGAAAAAACCTTCTGTTGCTAGAAACCTTAATTTCTGTTCTGTGCATTGCATGGGTGATTATTATGAAAGAACTAGGATGTTCTCTGGAGAAAACAATGGTGCTTGGGCAGGAGGAGATATAGAATATTATGGGCCAAACTGGAGAGCTCAGCGCAGGAAGGCTAGGGAACGTGATAATTTTACTTGTCAAGATTGTGGAATAACAGAAGCTGAATATGAACGTGAATTATCAGTTCATCACATTATACCATTTAGGGCTTTCAATGGTGATTGGGAAAAGGCGAATGAATTATCTAATTTAATTACCTTATGTGAGTATCCTTGTCATCGCAAAAGACATTCACAGGAGATTTGGTTGAAGATATAGTCTGACCCATGTGGCGACATATGGAGCAGGTAGCAATATCGTACCTGCCTTCTGTCCAATATGGTATGGATAGAAGTAACATAAGTGAGTACCGGAACCATGATCGGCGTGTCCACAGGACTTGAACCATATTTTTCTTTCTCTTATTATCGAAGCGGCCGTCTCGGCAAGTTTATTGAGGTAAAGGCGGATATCGTCCAAGAATATTTGGACAACCATCCAGAAGCAGATCCGAACAACTTACCGCATTGGTTTGTGACGGCGATGGATTTATCGCCAGAAGCGCATGCCGATGTGCAATGCATCATCCAGCGCTGGGTCGACTCCAGCCTCTCCAAAACGGTGAATGCACCGCGCGGCTATACGGTCGAGCAAGTGCAAAAAGTGTACGAGCGGTTATGGCGCGGCGGCGCAAAAGGGGGCACCGTATACGTCGATGGTAGCCGCGATGCGCAAGTATTGACATTAAAAGCGGAAGAAAATGCAGTCGAAGAGCAGCTTGAATTAATTCCAGAAGAACCGAAAAAACGGGCTGTTGCACTCGTTGAAACGATTCCAGATTTACGCGCAACCGACGTTACGATCGGCTCGGAAGTCGGCAACATTTGTCCAGTATGCCGCGAAGGAACAGTCGAAGAAATCGGCGGCTGCAACACATGCACAAGCTGCGGTGCCCAGTTAAAGTGCGGTCTGTAATGGTGAAAAGGAACGGAAATGCCCCGTTCCTTTTTCTTTTTTACACAATGACAAAAATTGTATTTCATCACCTCATGACAATCAACCATACTAACATTGAGGTGATTGTATGAAGCCATTTATTCCGCAGCTCGTCTATTTTGAGCCCGAGGCGCTGAATTATCCGCTCGGTAAAGAGCTATATGAAAAATTTACGAATATGAATATTGACATTCGTGAAACGACATCGCATAATCAAGTGCGCGGCATCCCAGGCGAAACGGAGTTGCAGCAATACCGAAACGCAAAATCAACGCTCGTTGTTGGCATTAGGCGCACATTAAAGTTTGATACGTCCAAGCCGTCGGCAGAATATGCGATTCCCCTTGCGACAGGGTGTATGGGGCATTGCCATTATTGTTATTTGCAAACGACGCTCGGAAGCAAGCCGTACATTCGCGTCTACGTCAATCTTGACGATATTTTTGCGCAAGCTCAAAAATACATCGACGAACGAGCGCCGGACATTACGCGCTTTGAAGCGGCTTGTACATCCGATATTGTCGGCATTGACCATTTGACCCATTCTTTGAAAAAAGCGATCGAATTTATCGGGGCAACCGAATACGGACGGCTCCGCTTTGTCACAAAGTATGAACACGTCGACCATCTGCTTGATGCGAAACATAACGGGAAAACGCGCTTTCGCTTTAGTGTGAACTCACGTTATGTCATCCAAAATTTCGAACCAGGGACGTCTTCGTTTGATGCCCGGCTAGCGGCAGCGCGAAAAGTAGCGCACGCTGGCTATCCGCTCGGCTTTATCGTCGCACCGATTTACATGCACGACGAATGGGAGGAAGGATATTTGGAGTTATTTGAGCGGTTATGTGAACAGCTTACAGGGGTGAATACGTCTGATTTAACGTTCGAACTCATCCAGCACCGATTCACAAAACCAGCAAAGGCTGTCATTCAAAAACGTTATCCGAAAACAAAGCTCGATTTGGATGAGAGCAAAAGGAAATATAAATGGGGGCGGTACGGAATCGGCAAATATGTGTATCAAGACGAAGAGGCAAAAAAATTAGAGGCGACGATGATCGATTATATTCATCAATTTTTCCCTGAGGCAAAAATACAATATTTTACGTAATCGGCTCTTGTCCTTGTCAATTTACTATCCCATGATATAATAATACTGATTGCTATTTTTGATCAGTATTGGTTTATGGGAGGGGACTGTTATGCCGACACCGAGCATGGAGGACTATATAGAGCAAATATACATTCTTATCGAAGAAAAAGGATATGCCCGCGTATCAGATATTGCCGAGGCATTGTCCGTTCATCCCTCCTCTGTCACAAAAATGGTGCAAAAACTCGACAAAGACGAATATTTAGTATATGAAAAATATCGTGGGCTCGTATTAACCGCAAAAGGAAAAAAAATTGGCAAGCGGCTCGTGTATCGCCATGAGTTGCTAGAGCAGTTTATGCGCATTATCGGTGTTGATGAGGAGAACATTTATCGCGATGTGGAAGGAATTGAACACCATCTAAGTTGGAATGCCATCGACCGCATCGGCGATTTAGTGCAATATTTTCAAGAAGATCCCGAACGAATTCAAACACTTCGCACGATTCAAAAACAAAATGAGCAGACCGTAGAGTAAGGTTTCTTACTCTTTTTTTATTTTCTATACCTAAATCCGCTGTCTTCCTCTTATATATATAGAAAACCGCCAGAAAGGGGAGGACAGCGTGGATATCGACATCGTGTTTTCAGGAGGCGGTGTGAAAGGATTTGCGCTTATCGGGGCATATCAAGCGCTTGAGGAAAAAGGGCTCACGCCAAAACGAATGGCGGGAACGAGCGCTGGTTCATTAGTCGCTGCGCTAATCGCATCGGGGTATACGAGCGAAGAAATGATTGCAATAATCGATGAGCTAGACTTGCAAAAGCTGCTTGATGTGCGAAAACTAGCGGTACCGTTTCCCCTCATGAAATGGGTTTTCTTATATTGGAAAATGGGACTATATAAGGGAAAATTATTAGAAGATTGGCTTACGACTGTATTAGCAGCAAAAGGAGTGCGGACGTTTGCTGATTTGCCAAAAGACCGATTGCATATCGTTGCTTCCGATGTCACCAACGGGCGCATTCTCGTTTTACCGACCGATTTGCCGCAATATGGAATTGACCCAAATACGTTTTCCGTCGCCAAAGCGGTGCGAATGAGCACAAGTATCCCGTATTTTTTTGAGCCTGTGAAAATGGAAACAGCACAAGGCGCCTCCGTTGTTGTCGATGGAGGGGTGTTAAGCAACTTTCCACTTTTTTTATTTGACGATGAAAAGAAAAAGCGCCCTGTCCTCGGTATTAAACTAAGCGCCAAACCGGAAGAACGGCCGAAAAAAGAGATTCGTAACGCTATCGAACTATATGAAGCGCTCTTTAACGCGATGAAAGAAGCGCATGACGCCCGCTACATTTCGCGACGGCATGAAAAAAACATTATTTTTATTCCTGTCCGCCACGTTCTGGCGACGGAATTTGCGATGACAGAAAGCGTTCGCGACGAACTAATCGCCTATGGCAAACAAAAGACCGCACAGTTTTTAAAAACATGGACATATTAAAAAAATCGGGCTAAAACGATGCCCGATTTTTCTTTTTCCCTTTTTTCCCCTCGATGACTGTTAAATGTGTTGTGCTTCGTTTTTTCGGTAAACGGTGGTGCGTTCCTTTTTTCGTATGGGGTGCTTTGGCCGGTGTTTTCCGGTCGCGCTCGATATGCAGTTTTTTCGACTGCTGCACTGCCTTTAAATAAGCGGCTCGCTCTTTATTCATGCGGCGTTGATAAACAAAATGATAAAAGGTATACAGCAAGGCAATCAACAATCCAATAAAAAGGATGCGACGAAAAAGCATCCCCGGCTCCTCAAACAGTGTATATACTATCCCAAACGCTCCGAGAAAAAGGACAATCCCTATTAACGGGTGCATCGTACGACGAAACATTCCGCCCCACCTCCTTCGAAAAATTACCGAATGGCTGTCGTTTCTTGTTCTTCTAACTGAAGCAATTGCTCAAATGAGGCAATCGCTACTTCCACTTGGTCATCGGTCGGCTCTTTTGTCGTCAATAGCTGCAGCCATAACCCTGGATATCCAAGCCAACGCAAGACAGGAACATCTCTTAATTGGTTAGTTAGCTGCAATACTTCAAACGAAATGCCAAGAACGACTGGAATTAATGCAAGCCGATTGACAATTCGCACCCAAAGCGGGTCGACTGGAACGAACATATACACAAACACACTGACGATAACCGTAAATAAAATAAAACTGCTGCCACAGCGATAATGCAACCGTGACTGTCGCTGTACGTTTTCGACGGTCAGCGGCAGTCCATTTTCAAACGCATTAATGACTTTATGTTCTGCCCCGTGATATTGAAACACTCGCTTAACAAGAGGGGTTAATGAAATCGAATAAATATATAGCAACAGCAACAATAGCTTAAATGCACCTTCAACAAAAATTTGTGCCATTTTTGACGGAAAAATAGGTTTCGTAAAATTTGCCAAAAACGCAGGAATCATTGTAAATAAAAATTTGCCAAACAAAAAGGATAAAATACCGACAACGGCAACGCTAACAACGAGCGATAGTTTCGAACTTTCCTTTTTTTCTGCGATTTGCGCTGTTTCCTTCGGGTCTAATTCATAACGGTCGCTTGCAAACTGAAAATGTTTCGCCCCGTTTGCGCTCGCTTCTAAAATTGCAACGATTCCGCGAATAAACGGAATTTTTTTCAGCACTGTCAACGTTGGATGCGCTTTTCGCGGCAGATGAAAATATTCAATTGATTTGTCTTTGCGGCGAATAGCGGTTACCGAATGCTTTCTTCCTGCAAACATCACACCCTCCACAACCGCCTGTCCCCCGTATATCGGTTTCATCGCTTTCTCCATTGTCTACACCAACCTATTTCTTAAAATTTATCGCCTCTGTTATTATTATATTCTACAAGAAACGGTCGGAAACCTCTAGGTTGATGTTAGCAATATCATTGCCAAAAATAAAATTGGTTAGACATGGTACGGATAAATTTATTATGAGTTTTCCTATGAAAGGTCATACTAAAATTGGAGGTGGCAATGATGAAAAACAACGAACCATTAGAACAAAATAAACGCGAACAGCCGATGGCGTTATGGATGAAGGCAGCCATCACTGGATTTGTCGGCGGCGTGTTTTGGAGCTTGTTAGGGTATTTAGCATACTTTTTTCATTTTACTGAACTAAGTCCGAACATGCTTTTGTTGCCATGGAACATCGGGGATTGGAAGTATGGAAAAACGGGTAACTATTTGGCCATTTTCCTTATCGGTGTAATATCCATTGCAGTTGCGCTTCTTTACTATGTACTGCTTCGAAAGCAAAAAAGCATGTGGGTTGGCATTGGATATGGAATAGTACTTTGGGTTGTCGTTTTTTACATTTTCAATCCGATGTTGCCAGGTTTGCGTCCAGTGACACAACTAGAACGAAATACCATCATCACTACTATTTGCCTGTATGTATTGTATGGATTGTTCATCGGTTATTCGATTTCATTTGAATCGCAAGAAAACGAACAGCAAAAACAAGCACCAAACACGGTAAATGAGTAGTGGGAGTAGGAAGTTTATGATAAAATAGGATTGTTTGAACATTCTTTGTAAGGGGCGGTGGCGATGGCGCGTCTTCTTTTGATTAACGGTCCGAACTTAAACCGGCTTGGTAAGCGCGAGCCGCACATTTATGGGAGCGACACGTTAAATGACTTAGAGCAGCAACTCATTGCTTTTGCCGCGGAACGAGGAGCGACGCTTACTTGTTTTCAAAGCAACCACGAAGGAGAGATTATTGACGAAATTCACGCGGCGGAAGGCACATACGATGGCATTATTTTAAATGCAGGGGCGTTCACTCATTATAGCTATGCCATTCGTGACGCAATTGCTAGTGTCGATGTCCCTGTGGTAGAAGTACATATTTCCAACATTCATGCCCGTGACCCATTCCGTCACGTATCTGTCATTGCGCCAGTGACGATTGGGCAAATTGTGGGGCTTGGTTTTGCCGGCTATCGGTTGGCAATTTTGGCACTGTTAGAAAGAAAAGGGGGAGAAGAGCGATGGAAAAAATAGAGAAATTACGGGAACGGTTTGCGGAATACGATATTGACGGCATGCTCATTACAAGTGGGTACAACCGGCGGTACATGACAGGGTTTACTGGGACGGCTGGCGTTGTTGTAATTGGTCAAACCAAAGCGGTATTTATCACCGATTTTCGCTACACCGAGCAAGCATCTCGGCAAGTGGAAGGGTACGAAATTGTTCAACATACAGGACTCATCATTGAAGAAGTGGCAAAACAAGTCGAACGGCTTGGCATTGAAAAGCTCGGATTTGAACAAGACCACCTATCGTACGCAACGTTTCAAGCGTATGCAAAAGAAATGAAAGCTGAACTTGTGCCGGTTTCGGGAATCATTGAAAAGTTGCGCTTGATTAAGTCCGCCGCAGAGATTAAGATATTAAAGGAAGCAGCAGAGATTGCCGATGCAGCGTTTGACCATATCACTCGGTTTATTCGTCCTGGCGTGACCGAAAGAGAAGTGGCGAACGAACTAGAGTTTTTTATGCGCAAACAAGGCGCTGTTTCTTCTTCCTTTGATATTATCGTTGCATCTGGCTATCGTTCGGCGTTACCGCATGGAGTGGCAAGCGACAAAGTAATCGAAAAAGGGGAGTTAGTAACCCTTGATTTCGGCGCTTATTACAAAAGCTATTGCTCCGACATTACGCGAACCGTTGCCGTTGGCGATATTAGCGACGAATTAAAACAAATTTACGACGTCGTCTTGCAAGCGCAATTGCGCGGCATGGAAGGCATTAAGCCAGGGATGACTGGTCGTGAAGCAGATGCGCTCACTCGTGACTATATCACAGAAAAAGGATATGGGGAATATTTTGGTCATTCGACGGGACATGGCATCGGATTGGAAGTGCACGAAGGACCAGCATTATCCGCTCGTTCGGAAACGGTGTTAGAACCGGGAATGGTGGTCACGGTAGAGCCAGGCATTTACATAGCGGGGCTAGGCGGTGTGCGCATTGAAGACGACACGGTTGTCACTGCGGACGGTAACGAATCGCTGACTCGCTCACCAAAAGAGCTTATTATTTTATAATATTTGGAAGTAGGAGGATATTGGTCGATGATTTCAGTAAACGATTTTCGCACAGGACTAACGATTGAAGTAGATGGCGAGATTTGGCGCGTCATCGAGTTCCAACACGTAAAACCAGGAAAAGGGGCAGCATTCGTTCGTTCGAAGCTCCGTAACCTTCGCACAGGATCGATTCAAGAAAGAACGTTCCGTGCCGGTGAAAAAGTGAACCGTGCTCAGATTGACAACCGAAAAATGCAATATTTATATGCGAACGGCGACCAGCACGTCTTTATGGACACAGAAACGTACGAGCAAATTGAACTTTCTTCGCAACAAATCGAGCATGAATTAAAATTTTTAAAAGAAAATATGGAAGTATTCATTATGATGTACCAAGGCGAAACAATCGGGATAGAACTTCCAAACACAGTAGAACTTAAAGTCGTGGAAACAGAGCCAGGCATTAAAGGCGACACTGCTTCTGGCGGATCGAAACCAGCAACGTTAGAAACAGGCCTTGTCGTACAAGTGCCGTTCTTCGTCAACGAAGGCGATGTTCTCATTATTAATACAACAGACGGAACATACGTCTCCCGCGCGTAACAAAAAACCCCTTGCTATTTTAGCAAGGGGTTTTTTTCTTTTCTCTACTTCTGAAATGGGCGAGTGCTGCATAGGTTGTACTAATCATATTTTTTAGGGGGATTCGATGAAACGGTGGCTCGCGCTATTCGATGCAACAGTTCTTTCGATGGCAGGGTTGCGGGTATTATCTGCGGCTATTGAATTGACAGCAGCAATAGCAATGCTCATGTTAAACGATGTAAAAAAAGCGGTAGCCGTCAACGCGCTGCTTGCGGTCGTCGGCCCGATTATTTTTATTGCGACGATGACCATTGGTCTGCTTTCGCTCACGGACGAGCTTTCTTTTGCCAAATTATTTTGGATCGGGATCGGTGTCGCGTTCATTCTCTTTGGAATCTATAAATAGGAGGCAGGGCGTATGCAGCCAATTATAGACGTGTTGCCAAAAACAATTGCAGACGTACTAGAAAAATGGTCATTTCCTTGGAAAAACGAAATCGAGGAAATCCGCCTTCGCGTACAGCGTCCGTTAGAGGTGATCGCGAAAGGAACTCCATACTTTCTTCCGTACGAAGTTACCGCCGAAGACGGTGTCCAGCTTTTAAACAAGCTTAGCCACTATTCGATATATGCAATGGAAGAAGAATTAAAGCGCGGATTTATTACCATTCAAGGTGGACACCGTGTTGGGTTGGCAGGAAAAGTGATTACCGATGGGGGAAGCGTGAAAGCGATTCGCTACGTGACCTCTTTTAATATACGCGTGGCCAAACAAAAAATAGGCATCGCCCAACCGTTAATTCCATATGTGTACAACGGGCGCTGGCGTCATACGATGATTATCGGCTCTCCACAAACAGGAAAAACAACGCTTCTTCGCGACATTGCGCGCACGATTAGCAGCGGTGTCCCCGCGAAAAACATCCCGGCGCAAAAAGTCAGCATTATCGATGAACGTTCGGAAATTGCAGGATGTGTGAAAGGCATCCCCCAGTTTGAATTAGGGAGCCGGGTCGATGTGTTGGATGCTTGTCCGAAGGCAGAAGGAATGATGATGATGATTCGTTCAATGAGTCCGGACGTACTCGTTGTCGATGAAATCGGCCGCTTAGAAGATAGCGAAGCCATATTAGAAGCGGTCCGTGCTGGTGTATGTGTATGGACGACTGTTCACGGAAAAGATTGGGACGATGTTATCAACCGTCCGACGCTGCGCGCGCTTATCGAACAACGCGTATTTGAACGGTTTATTGAACTGACGAATGAGCGCGGTCCAGGGACTGTCAGCCGCGTGCTCGACCGGTCAGGAACAGTGCTATTCGCGGGGGTGGGAAGATGAAATGGTTTGGCGCGCTGCTTATTTTGCTTGCGACGACATGGAGTGGATTTGAAGTAGCCCGTCAGCTGAGTGAACGCCCTCGCCAGTTACGGCAATTAAAAGTAGCGTTGCAAGCGCTTGAAGCAGAAATTATGTATGGTCACACCCCGCTCACAGAAGCGTCGCTACATTTAGCAAGACAACTTGCTTTCCCATTTTCCCACTTGTTTGAACGATTTGCCGAAAAACTAAATATAGGGGAAACGAATGTTTGTGAAGCATGGGAAGAGAGCTTACGCGCGATTTGGCGGACGACTGCTTTAAAACAAGCAGAATTTGAAGTGATGAAGCAATTTGGTGAAACGCTAGGTCAATACGATCGAATTGCTCAACAAAAGCAAATTGCTTTGGCGCTTATTCATCTTGACCGTGAAGAGCAAGATGCACTTGACAAAAAAATGCGCTATGAAAAGATGGCAAAAAGTTTAGGATTCCTTGTGGGCTTGCTTCTTATTATTTTATTGATTTAACGCTAGGAGGAAAACGATGATGGGAATCGATGTCGATGTCATTTTTAAAATTGCTGGGGTGGGGATGGCAATTGCTTTGCTACATACCGTACTAGAGCAAATGGGAAAAAAAGAATTTGCCCAATGGATTACGCTTATCGGCTTTATTTACATTTTATTTATGGTCGCCTCTGTTATTAGTAGCTTATTTCAAAAGATTAAAGACGTATTTTTGTTCCAAAGTTAGGGGGAGATGGCGATTGAAATATTGCAAATTGTCGGCATAGGATTAATCGCCACGTTTTTAGTTGTGTTGCTAAAAGAGCATAAATCGAGCGTGGCGTTTTTATTAACCGTATTCGTTGGGTGTACCATTTTTCTTTTTTTAATTGACCAGATTAGCGCAATTTTACACATGTTGCAAAAAATTGCATCCGACACAAACGTCAACATGGTGTATTTTGAAACGATTTTAAAGATTATCGGTATTTCCTATATTGCAGAATTTGCGTCGCAAATCTCGAAAGATGCTGGACAAGGTGCCATCGCTTCGAAAATTGAACTAGGCGGCAAAATTTTAATTTTAGCGATGGCTATCCCTATTTTAACCGCCATTATTGAAACGGTAATTGGGTTGATTCCTTCCTCAAGGGGGTGATGGATTGAAAAAAGCGATAATCTCGTGGTTATTTGCCGCTTCCTTTTTTTTATCGCCTGTAGTACAAGCTGCCCCTAACGAACAGCAGATGGCGGAAAAACAGCTAGAGACAGTCGATATAGGAGATATCCAAAAGTATTGGAATGACATTATTGTCAAATATGGTGGGTTTTTGCCGGAAAGTCAGAAAGGATCGTTAATGGAGTTTTTGCAAGGGGAGAAAGAATGGTCGTTCAAAGCGTGGCTGACAGCATTGGTAAAGTTCCTTGTCTACGAATTGCAAGCAAACGGAAAACTGCTTGGCATGCTTATATTATTAACCGTCTTTAGCATGTTTTTGCAGTCGCTGCAAAATGCGTTTGAACAGCAAGCGGTTAGCAAAGTCGCCTATGCTGTCGTCTATATGGTGCTAATGATTCTTGCGCTAAATAGCTTTCGTTTGGCAATGGAATACGCCCAAGAGGCTATCCAAACGATGACCCATTTTATGATTGCCCTCATTCCGCTCTTGTTGGCATTGTTAGCTTCTTCTGGTGGGCTTGTTTCAGCAGCGTTTTTTCACCCGATGGTTCTTTTCCTCATGAATGTAACTGGGGCAATCGTCGAATACATCGCCTTGCCGCTTTTGTTTTTAGCAGCGCTATTAAATATCGTCAGCACGATGTCTGAGCATTATAAAGTAACGCAATTGGCGGATTTATTTACGAAAGTAGCGATGGGGGCGCTTGGGGCGATTTTAACAATTTTTCTCGGCGTAATGTCAGTGAAAGGGGCGACGGCAGCAATCGCGGACGGGGTTGCATTACGAACGGCTAAATTTGTTGCGGGGAATTTTATTCCTGTAATTGGAAAAATGTTTACCGATGCCACCGATACGGTTGTTACTGCTTCCATGCTATTAAAAAATGCGGTTGGGGTTGCTGGTGTCGCCTTAGTGCTCCTCATTGCTGTTTTTCCAGCCTTAAAAATTTTTATTATCTCCTTTGTATACAAATTATCGGCAGCTGTGTTGCAACCGCTTGGGGGTGGCCCTGTTATTGCTTGCTTAAACATTATTAGCAAAAGCGTTCTTTATATTTTAGCAGCGTTAGCGATTGTTTCGCTCATGTTTTTTCTTAGTTTAACGGTCATCATTACCGCTGGAAATATTACGATGATGGTTCGTTAAGGAGGAGAAGCGATGCACGTTATCATTTCATGGGTCACGACCATTATTGTGTTTCTTTTGTTTACGATTGTCATTGATTTATTGCTACCATCTTCAAGTTTTCAAAAATATGTGAAAATGGTTATCGGGCTTATTCTCCTTCTTATCATGCTATCGCCACTACTAAGCATTTTTTCACTGGATGTTGACCGCCTTTTAACAACAGTGAGCGCAGGAGAAAGTGATCAACAAGAAACGATGAAAAATGAGCTAGAACAAAAGAAAAAAGAAATACAAGCCTCACAACGTGCATATATTTTAGAACAAATGGCTGTCCAGATGAAAAAACAAGTGGCTGGGGAGTTGATGAAACAATATGGGTTGACGGTGCAACATATCACTTTGCAAACAAATGAACGTTCTTCGCTGCCAACTTTTGACGATATTCAAACAATTGAAGTAGTGGTCAGCCAGCAGCACACACCAACACAACAGACAATCCAGCCAGTGATAATCGATGTGTCAAAACCTATTTCCAACGATGGAGAAAACGAAGCATTACGAAAAAAGCTCGCATCATTTTTCGCTACGAAATGGGGGGTACACGAAGAAAAAATCATTGTCCAAATGGAAGGGAGGGACTGGGGGGATGCTTCCGTACATTAAGCGATGGCTTGGACTATCGGAAAATGAAACAAAAGAAAAGAAGCCTGTCTCTGCGATTTACGTATTGCTTCTACTCTTTGTGGGAGTAATGGTCATGCTTATGAGCCATACATGGAAAGACCAATCATCAACAAACGTTGTCACAGTCTCAGGAAAAGCGGACAACAAAGCGGTAGAGACGTTCGGAAAAACGTCGGATACGAAAGCAAAAGTCATTGCCGAGTACGAACAGCAATACGAAGAGCAGCTAAAAGCAGCGCTAGAATCGATCGAAGGAGTACAAGATGTTACAGTTGTTGTCAACGTTGATGCCACCGAAGTAAAAGTATTAGAAAAAAACCGTGTCACTCAGCAGCAAACGACGGATGAAACCGACCGCGAAGGTGGCAAGCGGAAAATCGAAAACCATTCGTTTAACGAACAAGTTGTGATGACCCGTGATGGAGAAGGAGAACAGCCAATTATTGTCACAACGAAAAAACCAGATATTCGTGGGGTGCTTGTCGTTGCGAAGGGGGCGGATAATTTACAAATTAAACAATGGATTGTCGAAGCGGTAACACGCGTCCTCAATGTCCCGAGTTATCGTGTCGCTGTATTGCCAAAAAAATAAGGGAGGTTGACTTATATGCTAAAAAAACAAACGGTTTGGTTATTGACAATGTTAAGCCTAGTAGTTGTATTGTCTGTCTATTATGTGACGGCTCCAAAAAACATGAATGATAGTGTCGCGTTTATGAATGATCAAACGAAGACAAACAGTGGAAAAGATAAAGCAAAAGGAACAGATGTAGCCGTACAAGAAACGGAAGCGAAAGATGAAAAAGTCACATCAAGTATTGCTAGCGATGATGTCTTTACAGCTTTACGTCTGCAAATTGAGGATCAACGTAGCCGTTTACGTGACCAACTAAATGCGGTCGTTGCCTCGACAAGTGCGACGGCAGAGCAAAAAAGTGAAGCGATGGATAAAATTCAGCAGCTCGAGGCACTCGCCGAGAAAGAAGCGACGCTAGAAACGCTCATCAAATCAAAAGGCGGATATGAAGACGTCCTCGTTCGCGCGGACGGTGATACAGTAAGGGTAACCGTTAAAGCAAAAAAAAGCTCTAAGCAAGCAGCAAATGAAATTATTCAGCTTGTAAAAAGCGAATTAAACGATATGCAAGATATCGCGGTCGAATTCCAACCGACAAAATAAGAAAAAGCTGGCTTCTGTAATAGAGGCCAGCTTTTTTTAAGATGGCGCTTATTTTATTTTTCATAGTGGAAAAATGATTTTAATGCTATATAATAATAATTGTTTGTATGACTAGGTAGTAAATCTACCGAAAAGTCTTATTCTATTGTTGAATATGAGGGAAGGTCTGTCGTATGATGGTAGTATATGACACAATTTTGGGGCGAGAGGTGTGAATGATGTTGAAAATCCAAGAAATTCGTGAATTGATTCGATTAATTGACCAAGCAAACATTGAAGAGTTTTTATATGAACATGAGGGTACGAAAGTACATATGAAAAAACCAAACGGCAACGTGCCAGCTGGAGCGGTTGTCCAAACGGTCGTAGAAGCACCAAAAGCGGTTGTGAAAGAAGTGGCAGCACCTGTCCAAGAAGCGATGCAAACGTCAGCAGCACCTGTGCAAGAAGTGAAGCAGGCGGAGCCGCCAAAGCAAGAAGTGAACGCTGACAACTTGCATAAAATCACATCGCCAATGGTCGGAACGTTTTACGCTGCGCCATCTCCAGATGCAGCACCGTATGTCAAAGTAGGCGATAAAGTGAAAACCGATACGATTGTTTGCATTATTGAAGCGATGAAGCTCTTTAACGAAATTGAAGCAGAAGTGAACGGCGAAATCGTCGAAATTCTTGTCCAAAATGGCCAGCTCGTCGAATACGGACAACCTTTATTCCTTGTGAAGCCAGAATAATAAGGGGGACGAGCCATGATTAAAAAATTACTAGTAGCCAATCGGGGGGAAATCGCCGTTCGCGTCATTCGGGCGTGCAAAGAGCTAGGCATTGAAACGGTGGCGGTGTTTTCGGAAGCCGACCGGGAAGCGCTACACGTTCAATTAGCCGATGAAGCGTATTGTATTGGACCGACTGCTTCAAAAGATAGCTATTTAAACTTCACGAACATTATGAGTGTCGCGACATTAACGGGCTGTGATGCCATTCACCCAGGATACGGCTTTTTAGCGGAAAACGCTGCCTTTGCTGAACTTTGCCGAGAATGCAACATTACATTTGTTGGCCCAAGCCCGGAAGCGATTACAAAAATGGGCATTAAAGATATTGCCCGCGAAACGATGCGCGAAGCTGGCGTTCCCATTGTTCCAGGATCCAAAGGAATCATCGGCACAATCGATGAGGCGCTTGCGCTAGCCAATGAAATCGGCTATCCTGTCATTATTAAAGCGACAGCAGGCGGCGGCGGCAAAGGAATTCGCGTCGCTAGAAACGAGCAAGAGCTAGTTAAAGGCATTAACAT
This sequence comes from Anoxybacillus amylolyticus, assembly GCF_001634285.1. Lineage (GTDB taxonomy): Bacteria > Bacillota > Bacilli > Bacillales > Anoxybacillaceae > Anoxybacteroides > Anoxybacteroides amylolyticum. Next base: position 2,483,217 of record NZ_CP015438.1, on the reverse strand, counting down.
TACCCAACAAGAAGCAGCGACAGCGTTTGGCAATCCAGGGGTGTATATCGAGAAATACATCGAAGATTTCCGGCATGTGGAAATTCAAGTGCTCGCGGACTCTTACGGAAATGTCATTCATTTAGGAGAGCGGGATTGCTCGATTCAGCGTCGCTTGCAAAAGCTTGTCGAAGAAGCTCCTTCACCAGCGTTAGATGAGGAAATGCGCAAGCAGATGGGAGAAGCGGCTGTAAAAGCAGCGAAAGCCGTGAATTACACAGGCGCTGGAACGGTCGAGTTCATTTTTGACCATCACGCGAAAAAGTTTTATTTTATGGAAATGAATACGCGTATCCAAGTCGAGCATCCAGTTACCGAATTAATTACAGGCGTGGACTTAATTAAAGAGCAAATTCGCGTCGCTTCTGGTGAAACGCTGTCGTTGACGCAAGACGAAGTGACATTTAACGGCTGGGCAATTGAATGCCGAATTAATGCGGAAAACCCGGAGAAAAACTTTATGCCATCGCCGGGGCGCATTCAAATGTACCTTCCGCCAGGAGGATTAGGGGTGCGCGTCGATTCGGCCGCCTACCCTGGTTATATGATTCCCCCGTATTATGATTCGATGATTGCGAAGCTCATCGTCCATGCACCGACGCGTGAAGAAGCCATTGCGCGAATGAAACGAGCGCTTAGCGAATTTATTATTGAAGGGATTCATACAACGATTCCTTTTCACTTAAAATTATTAGAGCACGAGAAATTTGTGCAAGGAGACTTCAACACGAAGTTTCTTGAGTTGTATGATGTGATGAAATCATAGGAGGTGCTGTCGAATGTCTGAGCAAGTATTTGAAATGGGGCAAGAATTGACGTTAGGAAAAGTAGAAATTGCTCCAGAAGTTATTGAAGTAATTGCTGGCATTGCCGCAAGCGAAGTGGAAGGCGTCGCCCAAATGCGTGGAAAATTTGCAGCAGGGGTTGTGGAACGGTTAGGAAAGAAAAACCACGGAAAAGGCGTGAAAGTCGATATCCGTGAAGATGGGGTCGCCATTGACATTTATTGCCTCATTCAATTCGGTGTTTCTATTCCAAGCGTGGCGAAAAAAGTACAAGAGAACGTTCGCCAAGCGCTATTTAACATGACAGGATTAGAAACAAGTGAAATTAATGTACATGTCGTCGGCGTTCAATTTGATGCGGGGAAACAAGAAGAAGTAGAATAAGCTAACGGGGGGCAGAAAATTGCCCCCTTTGTCTTTTGTCGAAAATTTGTTATCTTAAAGAGCGGAGGAAACTGGTCGATTCTCGAAGCGAAGGACGGTTCGAATTTGCGTAAGAAACGCTCCTATTGGTAAAAGACGATAATTTTACCTATCTCCTTAATGATTTGTACGGATTATAGTGTCATTTATCGCGGAAATATGGTATCATCATCATAAACGTTCGTTTATAAGGAAAGAGGAGGCAAGCGCTTAGCGCTGAAGGGAAAATGTTCTTCCGACGAAAAGTGCTTGCACTTCGACGGAGGAAGGTTATTTTCTGCCAAGCGCTGTGAGCCGCAGCTAGACAATCAAGAAAAGCGGAGAACGGTCCTTGGCGAAGCCAAGGAAACGTCAAAATATAAAAGCGACTTTTTTGTCGCTAATGGAACAAGGAGGGAAATGATGAAACGACATACAGCAAGAGAAAAAGCACTTCAAGCGCTTTTTCAAATTGATGTTGGGCGGATTGAGCCGGAAGAAGCGATGCAAAACATCGTTGCTGGAGAGGAAAACGATCCTTTTTTCCGCCAGCTCGTACTCGGAGTGGTCGAACATCAAGAAGAAATCGATGAGCTATTGCGCAACAACTTAGAAAAATGGACGTTAGAGCGAGTGGCAAACGTCGATCGCTCCATTTTGCGCATGGCAACGTACGAAATGAAATATCTAGACGATGTTCCGGTGAATGTAAGCTTTGACGAAGCGATTGAATTAGCAAAAAAATTTAGCGATGATAAATCAAGCAAATTTATTAACGCAGTACTATCGAAAGTAAAAGACACATTAAATATTTCTCAGTGATAGATGGTACAAGAGAGGGGAGTAGGAAAAATGGCAGCACAAATCATTAATGGAGTAGAATTAGCAAGTGCAAAGCGCGCGCAACTAGCGAAAGAAGTAGAGGAATTAAAAAACTTAGGAATCGAGCCAGGACTTACCGTCATTCTTGTTGGAGATGACCCAGCGTCCCATTCGTATGTCAAAGGAAAACAAAAAGCGTGTGCCGAAGTCGGCATTCGTTCGACGCTTTTGACGTTTCCAGCAACAATTACCGAATCGATGCTGTTAGAACAAATTGATCAACTAAACCGCGACGAAACAGTGCACGGCATTTTAGTCCAACTGCCGCTACCAAACCATATTGACGAATTAAAAGTAATCGAGGCGATTGCTCCAGAAAAAGATGTCGATGGCTTTCATCCGATTAACGTCGGGCGCATGATGGTCGGGCAAAAAGCGTTTCTTCCATGCACGCCGTACGGGATTTTATTTATGGTGCAATCGCTCGGCATAGACATTGCCGGAAAACATGTCGTTGTCGTCGGGAGAAGCAACATTGTCGGCAAACCAGTCGGACAGCTCTTTTTACGCGAGCATGCGACAGTGACGTATTGCCATTCGAAAACGAAAGATTTAGCAGCGATTACTCACCAAGCCGACATTTTAATTGTTGCCGTCGGAAAAGCGAACCTTATCGGGGCAGAACATGTAAAAGAAGGCGCAATTGTCATTGACGTCGGGGTCAATCGGTTAGAAAATGGAAAACTTTGCGGAGACGTCCGCTTTGATGAAGTAAAAGAAGTGGCAAGTTATTTAACTCCTGTACCAAAAGGGGTTGGCCCGATGACGATTACGATGCTTCTTCATAATACGGTCGAAGCAGCGCGCAATGCGCATCACATCAATAAGCGAGGAGAACGTAGTGGCAGATATTAAATATGTAACAGTAACCGCGCTCACGAAATATATTAAACGCAAATTTGAAGTTGACCCACATCTACAAGATTTATGGATAAAGGGGGAAATTTCTAATTTTACGTACCATTCGCGCGGCCATATGTATTTTACGCTTAAAGACGAAAATGCTCGCATTCAAGCGGTGATGTTTGCTAGTTATAATCGTTACTTAGCCTTTCGGCCGGAAAACGGCATGAAAGTGCTTGTGCGCGGGGAAGTTTCTGTGTACGAACCGAGTGGTAATTACCAAATATATGTAAAAGAGATGCAGCCGGAAGGCATCGGGAATTTATATTTAGCGTATGAGCAACTAAAGCAGCGACTAGAAGCAGAAGGGCTGTTCGCTAAAGAACATAAGCAGCCGTTGCCGGCGTTTCCGCACTATATTGGGGTCGTCACTTCGCCGACTGGCGCAGCGATTCGTGATATCGTGACAACCATTCGTCGCCGCTACCCGCTCGGAACGATCATTTTGTTTCCAGCGCTCGTCCAAGGAGAACAGGCAGCCGACTCCATCGTTCGTTCGATCGAGAAAGCAAACGAACTCGGCTATATTGATGTATTAATCGTCGGCCGCGGTGGTGGCTCTATCGAAGAATTGTGGGCGTTTAACGAAGAAAAAGTCGCGCGAGCGATTTTTGCGTCGCGCGTGCCCATTATTTCTGCGGTTGGGCATGAAACCGACTTTACGATTGCTGATTTTGTTGCTGATTTGCGTGCGCCAACGCCAACCGGTGCCGCAGAACTGGCGGTGCCTCATGTCGCCGAACTTGCCGAGCGCCTCGCGCAGCGAAACGTTCGCTTAATTCGCGCGATGAAAGAAAAAATGGCGACCGAATCCGAGCGGTTGCGCCGCTTGCAAACATCGTATGCGTTCCGCTATCCGCAAAAGCTATATGAACAAAAAGAACAGCAGCTCGACATGTTGCTTGAACGGTTAAAGCGGAGCGCGGAGCGGGGGATGGAGCGAAAAAAGGAGCGGTTTGACCATCTGTATCTAAAATTAACCGCACATCACCCAAAGGAAAAGGTGGCGCAACTATTCGAAAAACAACAAACGCTTACGAAATCGCTAGAAAAGGGAGGAAAAGCCCTATTGCAGCAAAAACAATGGCAGTTCACGTCGCTTCTATCACAGCTTCATGCCCTAAGCCCGCTAAAAATTATGGAGCGCGGCTATAGCTTAGTTTATAATGAAAAAGAAGAGTTAATTAAAAGCGTGCGGCAAGTGCAGCCAGGCGACGCAATTCAAGTGCGCCTGCAAGACGGGCACCTGGACTGCCATGTCTTTGGAATGGAGGAAGTAGTGGATGAGTGAAGAAAAAGAATTAACGTTTGAAGAAGCGATGAAGCAGCTCGAAGAAATCGTTGGGAAGTTGGAAGCCGGCAACGTTCCGTTGGAACAGGCGATTGCGTTTTTCCAAGAAGGAATGCGGCTATCGAAGTGGTGCCACGATAAATTGCAACATGCGGAAAAACAAATGGAGTATATTTTGCGCGAAGACGGACAACTAGCGCCTTTCTCCATCGAGGAGGAATAACGTGTTAGTCGAGCAATTTTTACGGGAACAAAAACAGCTCGTCGAGAAAGAATTGTCACGCTATATCAAGATGCTACATGCGCCGGATACGTTAAAACGAGCGATGCTTTATTCGCTCGAAGCTGGGGGAAAGCGCATCCGTCCGCTCCTTTTATTAGCGACATTGCATGCGTTTCAAAAAGAGTTAGCGCTCGGCTTGCCAGTTGCTTGCGCGATTGAAATGATTCATACATATTCGTTAATCCACGATGATTTGCCGAGCATGGATAACGACGATTTGCGGCGCGGAAAACCGACAAATCATAAAGTGTTTGGCGAAGCAATGGCGATTTTAGCGGGAGACGGACTGTTGACGCATGCGTTCCAAGTCATTGCTGATGCGCCAAACATTGTCCCCACGACGAAAATCGCTTTAATTGCTGAGCTTGCCAAAGCGGCAGGACCAGAAGGAATGGTTGCTGGACAAGTAGCGGACATGGAAGGGGAAGGAAAGCAGCTTTCGTTAACGGCACTAGAATACATTCACCGCCATAAAACGGGGAAAATGCTTCAATATAGTGTATTAGCTGGGGGGCTATTAGCTGGGGCGGCTGATGCACAACTTTCCCATTTGGATGCGTTTGCGTCTCATTTAGGGCTTGCGTTTCAAATTCGCGACGATATTCTTGACATTGAAGGGTCGGAAGAGAAAATTGGCAAAAACATCGGCAGCGACGTTGCCAACGCCAAAGTGACATATCCATCGCTTTTAACGATGGCAGGGGCAAAAGACAAATTGCGTTTTCACATCCATGAAGCAAAACGTTACTTGCAAGCTGCCAATGTGCAGGACGACGTATTACGCTACATTTGCGATTTAGTCGCTACGCGCGACCATTAGGTGAAAGAACGTTGCCGCTTATCAAGGAGTATGTTATAGTGAAAAAATGGAGGGATGCCGTTATCACATATGTGTTAGCGGCTCTTTTTTCGCTTCTATTCGGAAAATCGCGCAGGAACATTTTTCTTTATTCAGTTATCATGTATAATAATTAATATCTGTATTATATCAGGGACAGAGAACAAATGAAAGCGAGTGATCTCGTTTGGACGTCACAGAAATTAAAGATCCGCGCTTTTTAAAATCGCTATCGAAAGAACAACTTGTTCAGCTTAGCGCGGACATTCGTCAATTTTTAATTGAAAAGCTATCGAGGACAGGTGGACATATCGGACCAAACCTTGGCGTCGTCGAATTGACGATAGCACTTCATAAAGTGTTTGACAGCCCAAAAGATAAATTGTTATGGGATGTCGGTCATCAGTCGTATGTCCATAAAATTTTAACTGGACGTGCTCAAGCATTTGATACCTTAAGACAATATAAAGGGCTTTGCGGCTTTCCAAAACGAAGCGAAAGCGAGCATGACGTATGGGAAACGGGGCATAGCTCCACATCATTATCGGCAGCGATGGGAATGGCGATTGCCCGAGATTTAAAAGGGACAAATGAATACATCGTCCCGATTATCGGCGATGGGGCGCTGACAGGTGGGATGGCGCTTGAAGCGCTAAACCATATCGGTCATGAAAAGAAAGATATTATCGTTGTGTTAAACGACAACGAAATGTCAATTGCGCCAAACGTCGGTGCGCTTCATAACGTGCTCGGTCGTTTGCGCACCGCTGGAAAATATCAATGGGTAAAAGACGAATTGGAAATGTTGCTGAAAAAAATACCGGCGGTTGGTGGAAAATTAGCAGCAACCGCTGAACGAGTGAAAGATAGCTTAAAATACTTGCTCGTATCGGGTGTCTTTTTTGAAGAACTTGGCTTTACGTATCTTGGACCGGTCAACGGGCACGATTTCGATGATTTGTTCGAGAATTTGCATTATGCAAAAAAAATTAAAGGTCCAGTGCTTTTACATGTTATCACGAAAAAAGGAAAAGGATACCATCCGGCGGAAAACGATAAAATTGGAACATGGCATGGCACAGGTCCGTATAAAATCGAAACAGGAGACTTTTTAAAACCGGTTGACAGCGCCCCTTCTTGGAGTGAGCTTATTAGTGAAACGGTAAGAAAATTGGCGCGCACTGACTCGCGCATTGTGGCGATTACGCCAGCGATGCCGGTCGGCTCTAAACTAGAAGGGTTTGCGAGCGAATTTCCTGATCGGATGTACGATGTCGGAATTGCTGAACAACATGCGACGACGCTTGCAGCAGGGCTTGCTACCCAAGGGATGAAGCCGTTTTTAGCCATCTACTCCACATTTTTGCAGCGGGCGTACGACCAAGTGGTGCACGATGTTTGCCGGCAAAATTTAAACGTCTTTTTTGCTATTGACCGAGCGGGGCTCGTAGGGGCGGACGGCGAAACGCACCAAGGGGTATTTGATATTGCATTTTTAAGGCATGTGCCGAACCTTGTACTCATGATGCCGAAAGATGAAAACGAAGGGCAGCATATGGTATATACGGCCATTCAATACGACGACGGACCGATTGCACTTCGTTTTCCGCGTGGCAACGGCCTTGGCGTCAAAATGGATGAAGAGCTTCGTGCGATTCCAATCGGCACATGGGAAGTATTGCGGGACGGACGTGACTTGGCAATTTTAACGTTTGGCACGACGATTCCGATGGCGTTAGAGGCAGCAGAAAAATTAGCGAAAGAAAACGTGTCGGTCAAAGTCGTGAACGCCCGTTTCCTTAAGCCAATGGATGAAGCGATGCTCCATGAATTGTTAGAAAGTAGCATGCCGCTACTAACGATTGAAGAAGCAGCGCTGCAAGGGGGATTCGGCAGTGCGGTGCTTGAGTTTGCCCATGACCATGGCTACCATCAATCGGTTATTCAGCGCATGGGCATTCCAGACCGCTTTATTGAACATGGAAGTGTCAAAGAACTGTTGCAAGAAATCGGCTTAACGACGGCACATGTCGTCGATCGTGTGAAAACAATGATACCAAAAAAACAAAAAAGGGCATGAACGATGAAGAAAGAACGGCTGGATGTACTACTAGTAGAACGAGGGTTAGCAGAAACGCGGGAAAAAGCGAAACGGACGATTATGGCAGGGCTTGTTTATTCAAATGAAATGCGATTAGACAAGCCTGGAGAGAAAGTGTCGGTCGATATTCCGCTAACGGTGAAAGGAAACGCCATTCCTTATGTCAGCCGTGGCGGATTGAAACTAGAAAAAGCGTTGCGGACGTTTGATGTAACGGTGCAAGATAAAATTTTATTAGACATCGGTGCTTCGACTGGGGGGTTTACCGATTGTGCGTTGCAGCATGGGGCGAAATTGTCGTATGCGCTCGATGTCGGATACAACCAATTGGCATGGAAATTGCGCCAAGATGAGCGGGTAGTCGTGATGGAGCGGACGAATTTCCGCTATGTCACGCCTGCTCACTTTACAAAAGGGCTTCCAGAACTAGCAACGATTGATGTATCGTTTATTTCACTAAAATTAATTTTGCCTGTGTTAAAAACGGTTCTCGTTTCAGGAAGCGATGTTATTGCGTTAGTGAAGCCGCAGTTCGAAGCAGGAAGAGAACATGTCGGCAAAAAAGGGATCGTGCGCGACGCGACGATTCATGAAGCGGTTCTCGTTTCGATGATCGAATTTGCGCTTTGCCAAGGATATGATGTGCTTGACGTAACACATTCGCCGATTACTGGTGGCGATGGGAATATTGAATTTTTACTCCATCTTCGCTGGGAAGGGGAAAGGGAAAAAGGCAGCAACAAACTAGCAAAGCAGCCGAGCGACATCGTCAAACAAGCACACGAAACATTAGCGAACAGAGAGCCAAAGGAATAACAAATGTTATTCCTGTTTTTTTGAAAAAAATGAGCGAGGTGTTCATGTTGAATAAAGGGCAACGCCATATTAAAATTCGGGAAATTATTACAAACCATGAAATTGAAACGCAAGATGAACTTGTCGATATGCTAAAGCAGGCGGGATTTAACGTGACGCAAGCAACAGTATCACGTGATATTAAAGAATTGCAATTAGTAAAAGTTCCGATGATGAACGGGCGCTATAAATATAGCCTCCCAGCCGACCAACGGTTTAATCCGCTGCAAAAACTAAAGCGGGCGTTAATGGATGCGTTTGTCAAAATTGACGGTGCTGGACATTTGCTTGTCATGAAAACATTGCCTGGTAATGCCCACGCGATTGGTGCGCTTTTAGACAATTTAGATTGGCATGAAATCGTTGGTACAATTTGTGGTGACGATACGTGTCTCATCATTTGCCGGACGCCCGATGATACCGAAGTCATTTCGCAGCGGCTGTTAGATATGCTGTAGGGGTGATTTCACGATGCTTGCGGAATTGTCCATTAAAAATTTTGCGATTATTGAGTCGTTATCGATTTCGTTTGAAAAAGGACTCACCGTGTTAACGGGGGAAACAGGTGCGGGAAAATCGATTATTATTGACGCGATTCATTTATTGATTGGTGGACGAGGTTCGGCCGAGTTTGTCCGTTATGGCGAAGAGCGGGCAGAAATTGAAGGGCTATTTTTATTAAGCGACGACACGCACCCGTGCTACGAAAAATGCGCGGAGGTAGGGATTGATATTAGCGAAGGGATGGTCGTATTGCGCCGGGAGATTTCGACGAGCGGAAAAAGCGTTTGCCGAGTAAATGGAAAACTCGTGACGATGGCTGTCTTACGCGACATCGGCTCAACACTTGTCGATATTCACGGACAGCATGAACACCAAGAACTGATGGATCCGAATAAACATTTGCCCCTACTAGACGAATACGGCGGAAAAGAAATTAGCGCCGCTTTAGAAGAATATCGCGCTGTCTACGAAAAATATGAACAGCTGAAAAAACAGCTGCACAAACTAAGCGAAAATGAACAACAAATTGCTCATCGGCTCGACTTATTAACGTTCCAGCTCGACGAAATTCAAAAAGCAAATTTGCAGCTGAACGAAGACGAACAACTGATGGAAGAGAAAGTAAAAATTGTGAACTTTCAAAAAATTTACGATGCACTAAAAAACGGATACGATGCATTGTACGGCGAACAGCGCGCGCTCGATTGGGTTGGACTAGCGATGAGTCACTTAGACGATGTTGCCCATATTGATCCAGTGTTAAAAGAAGCGTATGAAACGATTGCTAATAGCTATTATTTGCTAGAGGAGACGGCATATAAGCTGCGTGACGAGCTAGAACAGCTAGAATACGACCCGAGCCGACTGGATGTAATCGAAGGAAGATTGAACGAAATTAGCCACTTAAAGCGAAAATACGGACAGACAGTTGCTGAAATTTTACAATATGCCGAAAAAATTACCGAAGAAATCGATTCGATTCAAAACCGCGACACCCGAATTCATCAGCTACAAAAAGAGCTGCAATCGGTGACAGAAGATTTAGTCGTCGAAGCGAAAAACGTCACAAACGTGCGCATGAAGCATGCGAAAACGCTCATTCAGCATATTCACCAAGAACTAAAAGATTTATACATGGAAAAAACGACGTTTGATATGGTATTTACGAAGCGCGAAGGAACGCTGGATGCGCCAATTATTGACGGAGTGCCAGTAAAATTTCAAGCGGATGGCGTCGATGTCGCGGAATTTTACATTTCAACAAACGTCGGTGAACCGCTAAAACCGCTCGCGAAAATTGCTTCTGGCGGAGAATTGTCGCGCATTATGCTCGCATTAAAAAGCATTTTTTCTAAGCACCAAGGCGTGACGTCGATTATTTTCGATGAAGTCGATACCGGTGTAAGTGGTCGTGTGGCCCAAGCCATTGCCGAAAAAATTTACCGCGTTTCTGTCGGTTCGCAAGTGTTGTGCATTTCCCATTTGCCGCAAGTAGCAGCGATGGCAGATACACACTTATTCATCGCGAAAGAAACGGACGGAACCCGGACGAAAACGTCGGTAAAAGTGTTGACAAAAGAAGAAAAAATTAAAGAAATTGGCCGGATGATTTCCGGTGTCGAAATTACGGAGTTAACGAAAGAGCATGCAAAAGAGCTGTTGGAATTAGCAGCCAAAATAAAAGGATGAAAAGCTATCCATTGTGGGTAGCTTTTTTTATGCCCGAGGCGATTATATTTATGGCGATTAAGGCAAAATTAAAACTGTAACCGCGAATGTAGGTGGGAGCGAGGAGAGTGAAAAGGGTTGATTACAGAAACGTTGAGAAAAATGGTTGGGGTCTTTCTCCTTGTTTCATTTGTTGTGCTTAGTATGTCAACACCAGTGAAAGACTATTTACACATTCCAAAGCAACTTGTTATGTTTGAGGGGGAGAACGTAAGCTTCGCTTCTGCCTTACCAGTTCATGCAGAGATGAAAGATGCTTTTCGTTCGATTGATGTGACACAAACAGAAAATTCGCTTTCCTTTGAAGCGAAGCAGCGTGATGAAGGACAACTGATTTTAAATATGGGAGGAGTGCCGATTAAACAAGTCGATATTAAAGTGCTCCCGAACTTAAAAGTCATTCCAGGTGGACAATCCATCGGAGTGAAATTGAATACAGTAGGAGTTCTTGTCGTTGGCTACCATCTAGTGGAAACAGAAGATGGAAAAAAATCGCCGGGCGAACTTGCGGGCGTTCAAGTAGGGGATATTATTACAAGCGTCAATGGCAAACGAATCGAAAAGATGAGTGATCTCTCGCCGTTTATTGAGGAAGCTGGGAAAACAGGAAAGCCGCTAGAGCTCAAGCTTCTTCGCGATCAACGATCAATTGCGGCAAAGTTGACTCCATTAAAAGATAAACAAGATGATGCTTACCGCATCGGATTATATATTCGCGATTCCGCGGCTGGGATTGGAACGATGACGTTTTTTGATCCAGTTTCGAAAAAATACGGAGCGCTTGGCCATGTGATTTCGGATATGGATACACGAAAACCAATTGTGGTGCAAGACGGTCAAATTATGAAATCAACCGTAACCTCCATTGAAAGAGGAAGTAGCGGAAGTCCAGGTGAAAAATTGGCGAGATTTTCTGACGATAAAGAAGTAATCGGTAATATTACGAACAATAGCCCGTTTGGCATTTTCGGTACGTTATCGAAACCAATGAAAAACGGATTATTTGACGAACCAATGCCAATTGCCTTATCAACCCAAGTAAAAGAAGGACCAGCAAAAATGCTGACGGTTATCGAAAATGATAAAGTTGAGGCGTTTGACATTGAAATTGTTCAATCAATTCCGCAAAAATTCCCGGCCACCAAAGGACTAGTCATTCGTGTTACAGACCCTCGTTTATTGAAAAAAACAGGAGGGATCGTGCAAGGGATGAGCGGCAGCCCAATTATCCAAGACGGAAAACTTATCGGTGCTGTTACCCACGTTTTTGTGAACGACCCGACGTCAGGGTATGGGGTGCACATTGAATGGATGTTGCATGAAGCAGGCATCGATTTATATAAACAAACGCAAAAAGCGAGCTGAAAACGCTCGTTTTTTGTGTGAAAAAAGTCAATTTTTCTCTTTTTTTGCATAGATATTTGGTGTATGATTCGGTAAAATAAGGATATAAAGATTTTTCGACAAATTAGTCGAATAAAGTGGATTTTTGTGGATTTTTCGTCTTTGAAAAATAAAGGGATTTCTCGCCATTGTGTCGAATCGGTATAAATAAAAGGAAAAAGCGCAACGAAATGGAAGTGAGGAGGAAAATTACGTGAAGATTAAGGTGTGCATTGCGGACGATAACCGCGAATTAGTCAATTTGTTAGAGGAATATATTTCTAATCAACCGGATATGGAAGTAATCGGGGTAGCATATAATGGTCAAGACTGTTTATATATGCTCGAAGAAAAGCAGCCAGATATTTTGTTATTAGATATTATTATGCCGCATTTAGACGGCTTAGCGGTATTGGAAAAAATACGGATGAAGCGGGAAAAACAGCCACACGTCATTATGCTCACAGCATTTGGGCAAGAAGATGTAACGAAAAAAGCAGTCGATTTGGGCGCGTCTTATTTTATTTTAAAGCCATTTGACATGGAAAACCTAGTCCACCACATTCGTCAAGTGGCAGGAAAAGCGGCACCGGTCGTGAAAAAAGCGCCTGTTACATATCAAGTGCGCGACAATAAACCGAAAAATTTAGACGCAAGCATTACGAGCATCATTCATGAAATCGGCGTGCCTGCGCACATTAAAGGCTATTTATATTTGCGTGAAGCAATTTCAATGGTATATAACGACATTGAGCTGCTCGGATCGATTACGAAAGTATTATATCCAGATATCGCGAAAAAATATAACACGACCGCTAGCCGTGTTGAACGGGCGATTCGCCATGCCATTGAAGTCGCATGGAGTCGCGGCAACTTAGAATCCATTTCGTCGCTATTCGGCTACACCGTCAGCATCTCCAAAGCGAAACCGACGAACAGTGAGTTTATCGCGATGGTCGCTGATAAACTGCGGCTGGAGCATAAAGCAAGTTAACGAAAAAGGTAGTCCGGCCGGGCTACCTTTCGTCTTTTTTCTCTTTTTCTAGTTCCATCAATTTTTGGATTAAAATATGTTGCGGCATGTGCATCACTTGTTCAAGCGGAATCCCGAGCGCTTTTGCCAGCTTTTGCGCTGTTTCCAACGAAATTTGATGCGGGCGCATTCCGTTCACCTCTTTATGATAGACATTTTTTCGCTACATGCATATAATTTTACTATGTTTTCGTTTGCATAGGAAAGGGGCAGAAGCATGACAAAAATTTTTGCGCATCGCGGTGCAGCCGGCACGCATCCGGAAAACACGATGGTTGCCTTTTATGAAGCAGAACGCGTCGGGGCAGATGGGATTGAACTAGACGTGCAAATGACAAAAGACGGTGCGCTTGTCGTCATCCATGACGAAACTGTTGACCGAACGACCGATGGTACAGGATGGGTCAAAGATTTTACGTATCGTGACTTACAATCGTTGCATGCGGGCTATAAATTTACTGAGCAATATCCAACGTGCCGCATTCCGCTTTTAGAAGAAGTACTGGCATGGATTTCTGGCACTTCATTATTATTGAACATCGAATTGAAAAATGGGCTCATTACCTATGACCGGCTCGAAGAAAAAGTAATTGACCTAGTGAAACATTATCGACTGGAACCACGCATCATTTTTTCTTCTTTCAACCATAATAGCATGGCTCGTTGTCGCCAGCTTGCCCCAATGATTGAAACAGCGCTTTTGTATATGGAACGGCTTTACCAGCCATGGCAATATGTGCGCGTGCTAGGAGCGAGCGGATTGCATCCGTACTACCGCACCGTATCAGAATCGTTCGTCCGTAACGCCCATTTTCATCATGTCCACGTACGACCGTTTACGATTAATAGCGAAGAAGCGATGAAAACGATGTTTCGCTACGAAGTGGACGCAATTTTTACCGATTATCCTGAAAAAGCAACGCAAATAAAAAAAGCCTGAACTTATGTTCAGGTCATTTTTTTTGAAAGCGCGGTTGCACTTTATTTCGTTTTCGGTCGCGATGAAAAATAAACCCACCAATAAACCCTAGCCCAAGTGCAAACAAAAGAAATCCAAGCAAAAATTGCAACCAAAGCAACGGAACTGGTGGATGCAAAATTCCAAATAACGTATCACGCATCCACTTAATCCCTAATGCAGCAATAAACCCAGGAATAAGCAAAATCATCAGTGCGATTAATCGTTGCATAGTGATAATCCTTTCCGGTAAAAAATCACTTCATGAAAAATGTTAACTGTTTCATTGAATTTGTCAAGAAATATCGGTATGATAAAAATATCTGCAAAAAATTGCAAGGTGATAAGGTGATGGGGGCACCCTCCACTTAAAGCCTTAGGCTTTTAAAGTAGGGGATTGTAAAAAGCTCAAACATTAATCGAAAGGAGGACGGGCGATTCCTCCCCGACTTTCGCTCTCGCTTAGAAGCCGGGGTCTCCTCGCTCGATTATGAAGATGAAAAAAGCATTAATTGTAGGCGCTGGAAAAGGAGGAACAGCACTACTAAAAATTTTCCAGAAAGCAGCAACAATCGAAGTCGTCGCAGTCATTGACCGTGACCCTCGCGCGCTAGGGATCGCCTTAGCTGCCGCCATGAATATTCCAACAGGCAGCGATTGGAGGCCATTTTTAACAGATGCAATCGACATTGTCGTCGAAGCCACAGGCGAAAAAGGGGTATTTGAAGAAATTCGACAAAAGCGGCATAAAAATACGGTCGTCATTCCAGGAGAGGTCGCCTATATTATCGCCGAACTTGTCGAAGAAAAAGAAACGTTAATTACGACACTAAAAAGTGAAACCGCACGGCGTGATTTAATTTTTAACTCGACGCATGATGGCATGATTGTCGTCGATGAATTTGCGTATATTACTCATATGAACGACAGCGCGGCGTCGATGATTGAAGTGGACAAGCAAGAGGCGATTGGTAAGCACATTTTGCAAATTATTCCGACAAGCGGACTGCCGCGCGTATTAAAAACAAGACAAATGGAATTGCATCAAGAACTAGCACTAGAAAACGGGCGTAAAATTATTACGACGCGCATCCCGATGACCGATGAAGCAGGGAGGTTGCTCGGTGCTTTAGCTGTTTTTAAAGATGTAACGGAAGTGATGCAGCTTGCGGAAGAGCTAACGAATTTAAAAGAAATTCGCATGATGCTTGAGGCAATTATTCATTCATCGGAAGAAGCGATTTCGGTTGTGGATGAGTATGGCAACGGCATTTTAATCAACCCTGCGTACACGCGTATTACCGGTTTGTCAGAAGAAGAAGTGATTGGAAAACCGGCAACGGCCGATATTGCCGAAGGGGAAAGTATGCATATGCAAGTATTAAAAACGCGCAAACCTGTCCGGGGGGTGCGCATGAAAGTCGGACCGAAAAATCGTGATGTCATTGTTAATGTCGCCCCAATTATTGTAGACGGCACGCTAAAGGGGAGCGTCGGCATTATCCATGATGTCTCTGAAATTCAGCGCTTAACGAACGAATTAAATCGCGCGCGACAAATTATTCGCACGCTCGAAGCGAAATATTCGTTTGCCGATATAATCGGGACATCGGAAGAAATGATGGTCGCTATCGAACAAGCGAAGCTAGCAGCGAAAACGCCAGCAACAATTTTATTGCGTGGGGAATCAGGGACGGGAAAAGAATTATTTGCCCATGCGATTCATAACGCGAGCGATCGCAAATACAACAAATTTATTCGCGTCAATTGTGCTGCTATTTCTGAATCGTTGTTAGAAAGCGAATTGTTCGGGTACGAAGAAGGGGCGTTTTCCGGCGCCAAGCGGGGAGGGAAAAGAGGATTATTTGAAGAAGCAAACAACGGTAGCATTTTTCTTGACGAAATCGGCGAATTGTCTGCCAATACACAGGCGAAATTGTTGCGTGTTTTGCAAGAACGGGAAATCGTTCGCGTCGGTGGCACAAAGCCGATTCCCATTAACGTGCGCGTCATCGCGGCAACGAACGTTCATTTAGAAAAAGCGATTGCCGCCGGAACATTTCGGGAAGATTTATATTATCGGCTCAATCGAATGCCGATTCATATCCCGCCATTACGAGCGCGTAAACAAGACATCCCGGCACTATGCCAACATTTAATTCATAAACTAAATCAAGATTACGGAAGAAACGTCGAAGGGGTAACTGAAGAAGCGCTCGACTACCTTTCTTCTTATGACTGGCCAGGCAATGTGCGTGAGTTAGAAAATGTCTTAGGCCGGGCGATGATTTTTATGAAATTTAATGAAACATGGATCGACATTCACCATATTCCTCCGCTGCAAATATTGCCCGATCGAAAGGACGAGGTGATAATGAGCGAGGACTTGCGTCCACTTGACGAAATGCTCGAACAATATGAGGCGCAAATTATTGAAGCTGCACTCCGCGCCTGCCATGGCAACAAAACAGCAACCGCGAAACGATTAAACATTTCGATTCGCAACCTTTATTACAAGTTAGAAAAGTATGGGCTTGCAAAAACATACATGCAATAGTTTGCGCGATGTGCAAAAAAATGCAAAGAAAAAATAAAGCGTTTTCAAATAAGGGGTGTATTTTCTGGGTGTGAATGACGGAGTATTTGCCTTTTTTGTCGAGAAAAATAGTTTGTCGAGAAATGTTGGCACACTTTTTGCATTAAGGTTATAGTGATCGAAAAAAAAGAGAAAAAGGGGTTGGATAGATGACATGAAGCTGCAAACACTCGTAGATAAAGCAACCCAATCTACCGATATTACGGTAGCTGTCGCGGCAGCGGAAGACGAAGAAGTTATTGAAGCTGTGACGATGGCGTTACATCATCAGTTTGGTCGCTTTCTTTTATATGGAGATCGCGACAAAATTACCAAATTGTTAAAAAACTACCCAACAAACGATAACGTTCAAATCATTCATGCGAATTCCGTCGCGGAAGTGGCAGAACTTGCAGTAAAAGCTGTTCACTCGAACGAAGCGAATGTACTAATGAAAGGAAATATCCCGACCGCTACCATTTTAAAAGCGGTTCTTCATAAAGAATATGGGTTGCGAACAGGCAATGTGCTCTCGCATGTCGCCGTGTTTGAAATCCCGAACTACGACCGCTACATGATCGTTACTGACGCGGCGATGAATATCGCACCAGATTTAGACCAAAAGATGCAAATTATTGCAAACGCAGTAACCGTTGCGAAAGCAATCGGCATTGATACGCCGAAAGTTGCGCCGCTCGCGGCCGTCGAAGTCGTCAACCCAGCGATGGCGGCGACAATTGATGCAGCTGCGTTAACGATGATGAACGAAAGAGGTCAGTTAAAAGGCTGTATCGTCAACGGTCCATTAGCGCTTGATAACGCGGTGTCAGAACTTGCAGCAGCCCATAAAGGGATAACAAATGAAGTGGCAGGAAAAGCTGATATTTTGCTTGTTCCTGACATTGAAGCAGGAAATATTTTATATAAGTCACTCGTTTATTTTGCGAATGCAAAAGTGGGCGCTGTCATTGCAGGGGCAAAAGCGCCGATTGTATTAACGTCGCGCGCCGACTCGGCAGAAAGCAAACTTTATTCGCTAGCACTTGCGGTTTGTTCCGCATCTAAATAAATAAAGACACTTGGGGAGGAAAACGACATGGAAATCTTCAAATACATGGAACAATATGATTATGAACAATTACTATTTTGCCAAGACAAAGAATCTGGCTTAAAAGCGATTATTGCGATTCACGATACAACGCTCGGACCGGCATTAGGTGGCACCCGCATGTGGATGTATGAATCCGAAGAAGCAGCGATTGAAGATGCGCTCCGCCTCGCGCGTGGCATGACGTACAAAAACGCAGCGGCAGGACTTAACCTTGGCGGCGGAAAAACAGTCATTATCGGCGACCCGCGCAAAGATAAAAACGAAGCAATGTTCCGCGCATTCGGTCGTTTCATTCAAGGTTTAAACGGACGCTATATTACAGCCGAAGACGTTGGAACAACTGTTGCAGATATGGACATCATTTACGAAGAAACAGATTACGTAACAGGTATTTCACCAGCATTCGGTTCATCTGGGAATCCATCTCCAGTGACAGCGTATGGCGTGTATCGCGGCATGAAAGCAGCCGCAAAAGAAGCGTTCGGCAGCGATTCATTAGAAGGAAAAACAATTGCTGTGCAAGGCGTTGGCAACGTTGCGTACAACTTATGCCGCCATCTTCATGAAGAAGGAGCAAAACTCATCGTTACCGACATTAACAAAGAAGCAGTGCAACGCGTTGTGGAAGAGTTTGGCGCGAAAGCAGTCGACCCGAATGAGATTTACGGCGTAGACTGCGACATTTTCGCACCGTGCGCGCTTGGCGGAATTATTAACGACCAAACGATTCCGCAATTGAAAGCAAAAGTAATCGCTGGGGCAGCGAACAACCAGCTGCGCGAAGCACGACATGGCGACATCATTCATGAAATGGGCATCGTCTATGCACCGGACTATGTCATTAATGCAGGCGGGGTCATTAACGTTGCGGACGAACTATATGGCTACAACCGCGAACGGGCGATGAAAAAAGTAGAACAAATTTACAACAACATTGAAAAAGTATTTGAAATCGCAAAACGTGACAACATTCCAACATACAAAGCAGCAGACCGGATGGCAGAAGAACGTATTGAAAAAATGCGCAAATCTCGCAGCCAGTTTTTGCAAAACGGCCATCACATTTTAAGCCGTCGTCGCGGCCGTTAATATGAACAGTGAAAGCGAGAAATTTTCTCGCTTTCACTTATCAAATTGGAGGGTAGGAACGTTGCAGGAAAAAGAATATCGCATCTTAGTCATCAATCCAGGATCTACTTCAACGAAAATCGGTGTATTTGATAACGAACGCTCTATTTTTGAAAAAACGATTCGCCACGATACGGAAGAATTAAAGCAATATAAATCGATCATCGACCAATATGAATTTCGCAAGCAGACGATTTTATCCGCGCTCGATGAAGAGGGAATCAACATTTCAAAATTAAGCGCCGTATGTGGTCGTGGTGGACTACTGCGCCCGATTGAGGGTGGAACTTACCGCGTTAATGAACAAATGTTAAAAGATTTGCGGAAAGGTTATTCTGGTCAGCATGCGTCCAATCTTGGCGGTATTTTAGCACATGAAATTGCCAATGCGCTTAATATCCCGGCGTTTATCGTTGATCCGGTTGTTGTTGATGAACTTGACCCAATTGCCCGTATTTCTGGGTTTTCGCTCATTGAACGAAAAAGCATTTTCCACGCCTTAAACCAAAAGGCGGTAGCACGTCGTGTTTCGAAGCAACTAGGAAAAAAATATGAAGAAGTAAATCTCATTGTGGCACATATGGGCGGTGGAATTACCGTTGGCGCGCATAAGCAAGGGCGCGTCGTCGACGTCAACAACGGGCTAGACGGCGAAGGACCATTCAGCCCAGAGCGCGCTGGAACGGTGCCAGCAGGCGATCTTGTTTCCCTCTGTTTTTCAGGGGAATATTACCGAGAAGAAATAATGAAAAAGCTTGTCGGACAAGGTGGATTAGTCGGTTACCTTGGAACGAACGATGCAGTGAAAGTCGAAAAAATGATAGAAGCCGGCAATGAAAAAGCGAAGCTTGTATATAGCGCCATGGCATATCAAGTGGCGAAAGAAATTGGTGCAGCAAGCGCTGTGTTAGCAGGAAAAGTCGATGCCATTGTTTTGACCGGCGGACTTGCGTACGGAAAAGGGTTCGTGAAAGAAATCGCCGATCGCGTAAACTGGATTGCCGAAGTTATTGTGCAACCAGGGGAAAACGAACTACAAGCTCTTGCGGAAGGTGCATTGCGCGTATTGCGGGGGGAAGAAAAAGAAAAAGAATATCCCGGCAATGTTGTTGCCGCAAAGCGATAAAAGAAAGGGGCAAACGAAGATGGCAAAAGAGTATGATCTCGTCATATTAGGCGGCGGTACCGGCGGCTATGTTGCAGCAATTCGCGCAGCACAGCTTGGCTTAAAAACGGCCGTTGTTGAAAAAGGAAAGCTCGGTGGAACGTGTTTGCACGCGGGCTGCATCCCAAGCAAAGCGCTGTTGCGCAGTGCAGAAGTATATGCACAAACGAAAGAAAGCGAAAAGTTTGGCGTCTTAGCAAGTGATGTCACACTGGATTTTGCGAAAGTACAGGCGCGAAAAAATACAATTGTTGAGCAACTACATAAAGGTGTTCAACATTTGATGAAAAAAGGAAAAATTGATGTATACGCAGGAACTGGCCGCATTTTAGGACCATCGATCTTTTCGCCAATGCCTGGAACGATTTCCGTTGAAATGAATGACGGCAGCGAAAACGAAATGCTCGTTCCGAAAAACGTTATTATCGCCACAGGCTCCCGTCCGCGTACATTGCCAGGGCTTGACATTGATGGACAACTCGTCATTACATCCAATGAAGCGCTACAGCTTGACACGTTGCCATCGTCGATTATTATTGTGGGCGGCGGTGTCATTGGCATCGAGTGGGCTTCTTTATTAAACGACTTTGGTGTACAAGTAACAGTGCTAGAATATGCGGACCGCATTTTGCCAACGGAAGACCGCGATGTATCGAAAGAGATGGAAAAACTGTTGAAAAAACGTGGCATTCAAATTTTCACGAACGCCAAAGTGTTACCAGAAACGCTCGAAAAAGGCGAAGGTGTGACGATTAAAGCAGAACATACAGGAGAGCAAAAAGCGTTCACCGCGGAAAAAATGCTCGTATCGGTTGGACGTCAAGCAAACATTGAAGGAATTGGTTTGGAAAATACAGAAATTGTCATCGAAAAAGGGTTTATTCAAACAAATAAATTTTATCAAACGAAAGAATCACATATTTATGCAATCGGAGACGTGATTGGAGGGTTGCAGCTTGCTCACGTTGCTTCCCATGAAGGAATTGTCGCTGTCGAACATATTGCAGGAAAACAGCCAACGCCAATTGACTATACGATGATTGCGAAATGCGTATATAGTCGCCCAGAAGCGGCAAGTGTCGGTTTAACGGAAGAAGAAGCCAAAGCGAAAGGATACGACATCAAAGTAGGCACATTCCCGTTCAAAGCGATCGGCAAAGCGCTCGTATTTGGCGAAGCAGAAGGGTTTGTGAAAATGATTGCCGATAAAAAGACAAACGATTTATTAGGCGTTCATATGGTCGGCCCGCACGTCACGGACATGATTTCCGAAGCTGGTCTTGCTCGCGTCTTAGACGCAACCCCGTGGGAAGTAGCACACACGATTCATCCGCATCCGACGCTTTCTGAAGCGATGATGGAGGCGGCGTTAGCGGTCGACGGCAAAGCGATTCATTTTTAAAGAAGAACAAGGAGGTTTTTTCGATGGCAGAAAATCGTCATCAGGCATTAGGCTTAAGCGATGAAGCGGTATTGGAAATGTATGAAACAATGCTTTTGGCCCGGAAAATTGATGAGCGCATGTGGTTGTTAAACCGCGCAGGGAAAATTCCGTTCGTTATTTCTTGCCAAGGTCAAGAAGCAGCACAAGTTGGGGCGGCATTCGCACTAGACCGCACGAAAGACTACGTTTTACCTTACTATCGGGACATGGGCGTCGTATTGACGTTTGGCATGACTCCAACGGAATTAATGCTTTCTGCGTTTGCAAAAGCGGAAGACCCGAACTCTGGAGGCCGTCAAATGCCAGGTCACTTCGGGAAAAAGAAAAACCGCATCGTGACAGGTTCTTCTCCCGTCACCACGCAAGTACCTCATGCCGTTGGAATTGCGTTGGCAGCGAAAATGGAGAAAAAAGATTTCATCTCTTTCGTTACGTTTGGAGAAGGTTCTTCTAACCAAGGGGATTTCCACGAAGGGGCGAATTTTGCGGGCGTTCATAAATTGCCGGTCATTTTCATGTGCGAAAACAACAAATATGCCATTTCCGTTCCAATCGAAAAACAATTGGCGTGCGAAAAAGTGTCCGATCGTGCGATTGGATACGGCATGCCTGGATATACAGTAGACGGAAACGACCCGCTAGAAGTATATAAAGTCGTAAAAGAAGCGGCTGATCGTGCGCGTCGCGGCGAAGGACCAACATTAATCGAAACCGTTTCTTACCGGCTGACCGCTCACTCGTCAGACGACGATGACCGCGTCTACCGTACACCGGAAGAGCTGGCGGAGGCACGTGCAAAAGACCCGATTCTTTCGTTTGCGAACTACTTAAAAGAAGTCGGGGTGCTAACAGAAGCGCTAGAAAAAGAAATTCATGACCGCGTCATGAAGCAAGTAAACGAAGCGACGGACTATGCAGAAAAAGCGCCATACGCAGAGCCTGAACATGCATTAAAGTACGTATACGCTGAGAAGTAAGGGGGAACTTATCGATGCCAGTCATTTCATATATTGATGCCGTTACGATGGCGATTCGTGAAGAAATGGAACGAGACCCGCGCGTTTTTGTCCTAGGGGAAGACGTTGGTAAAAAAGGCGGGGTATTTAAAGCAACGCAAGGGCTATACGAGCAATTTGGGGAAGAGCGCGTCATCGATACGCCGCTTGCCGAATCAGCGATTGTTGGGGTAGGAATTGGTGCGGCGATGTACGGGCTGCGTCCGATTGCAGAAATTCAGTTTGCGGATTTCATTATGCCAGCTGTCAACCAAATTATTTCGGAAGCTGCGCGGATTCGCTACCGTTCAAACAACGACTGGAACTGCCCAATCGTCATTCGTGCGCCATATGGCGGCGGCGTGCACGGAGCTCTTTACCATTCGCAATCGGTGGAAGCAGTATTTGCGAATCAGCCGGGGCTAAAAATTGTTATGCCATCGACACCATATGACGTCAAAGGATTGTTAAAAGCAGCGATTCGCGACGAAGATCCAGTCTTATTTTTCGAGCATAAACGCGCATATCGCTTAATTAAAGGCGAAGTGCCTACAGACGATTACGTATTGCCGATCGGCAAAGCGGACGTGAAACGCGAAGGCGAAGACATCACCGTGATTACGTACGGATTATGCGTCCATTTTGCGTTGCAAGCGGCAGAGCGCGTCGCGCAAGATGGCATTTCTGCTCACGTACTAGACTTGCGCACCGTTTACCCGCTCGATAAAGAAGCGATTATTGAAGCCGCAAGTAAAACAGGAAAAGTGTTGCTTGTGACAGAAGACAATAAAGAAGGCAGCATTATGAGCGAAGTGGCGGCAATTATTGCCGAGCATTGTTTATTTGACTTAGATGCGCCAATTATGCGCCTCGCTGGTCCAGACGTTCCAGCAATGCCATATGCGCCGACGATGGAAAAATTCTTTATGGTTAACCCAGACAAAGTCGAAAAAGCTATGCGCGAGTTAGCAGCATTCTAACCCGAAAAGCGGAAAAAGGTCCTTGGCGAAGCTATAGATGGCAAAATGAAACGGCGCGGCAAGCGGGCGCTTGCCGTGTCATCCTCATACATGAACAGAACATAATAGGAGGTCATCGACGTGGCAATCGAAAAAATTACTATGCCGCAGTTAGGTGAAAGTGTCACGGAAGGCACGATTAGCAAATGGCTCGTTTCTGTCGGCGATAAAGTAAATAAATACGACCCAATCGCAGAAGTGATGACGGATAAAGTAAACGCGGAAATTCCTTCGTCGTTTACAGGCGTAATTAAAGAAATTATCGCACAAGAAGGCGAAACATTGCCGGTTGGTGCGGTCATTTGCACGATGGAAACAGAAGGAGAAGGGGCAGGAACAGAAACAAAACAAGAAGAAGCACCGAAAGCAGAAGCGGCTGCACCAGCGCAAGTACAAGCTGCAGCGCCGAAAAAGCCAGCGGGAGAAAAAGGACGGTATTCCCCAGCTGTTCTTCGCCTTGCCCAAGAACATAATATCGACCTTGAACAAGTACAAGGAACAGGCATGGGCGGACGTATTACGCGTAAAGACGTGTTGAAATTAATCGAGTCTGGCAACATTCCAACGCCAAGTCAAGCATCCGCTCCTGTTCAAGCGTCTGTGCAAACGGTGCAAGAAGCGCCGAAAGCGGAAGCGCCTGTCGCTGCGGCAGCGCCAAAACAAGCGGCTGCGCCTAGCGTTCCAGTTCAAGCAGGCGATATTGAAATCCCTGTCACACCAGTTCGGAAAGCAATCGCGACAAACATGCTTCGCAGCAAGCACGAAGCGCCGCATGCGTGGACGATGGTCGAAGTCGATGTCACGAACCTAGTGGCTTACCGTGACTCCATCAAAGATGAGTTCAAAAAGCGCGAAGGCTTTAACTTAACATACTTTGCGTTCTTTGTCAAAGCGGTCGCGCAAGCGTTAAAAGAATTCCCACAAATGAACTCGATGTGGGCGGGCGACAAAATTGTGCAGAAAAAAGACATTAACATTTCGATTGCGGTGGCGACAGACGACGCACTATTCGTGCCGGTCATTAAACATGCCGACGAGAAAACGATCAAAGGCATTGCCCGTGAAATCGCCGAGTTGGCAGCAAAAGTGCGCGCCGGCAAGCTTCGTCCAGAAGACATGCAAGGCGGCACGTTCACAGTAAACAACACCGGTTCATTCGGTTCGGTGCAATCGATGGGCATTATCAACTATCCGCAAGCGGCGATTTTACAAGTCGAATCGATCGTGAAACGTCCGGTTGTGAAAGACGGAATGCTCGCGGTTCGCGACATGGTCAACTTATGCTTGTCGCTTGACCACCGCGTGCTTGACGGTCTCATCTGCGGCCGCTTCTTAGCGCGCGTCAAAGAAATTTTGGAAAACATATCCAAAGACAATACGCCGATCTATTAATACCAAAACCCACCGCTTTACATAAAGCGGTGGGTTTTGGTTATTCTTCAAATGTTCCTTTGACAATGGCCTGTCCATGCTTCACCATTAATCGTCCCATGGCAATGACCGAATCGATGTGATAGTTCCTGTCAAGTAGAACAAGATCCGCATCTTTTCCCTCAGCGATGCTTCCTTTTTGCTTCAGTTTTAAAATACGCGCTGGATTTTCTGTAATGACACGAATCGCGACATCTAGCGGAATATTTTCATTCAAAACAGCATCTCTTACTTCATGGTATAAACTCGCTACCTTTCCCAATTTAAGTCCAACAAGTTCTCCTTTTTCATTAAAATCAGGCAAACTTGCTTGTCCGTCCGATGTGAACGTAATTTGCGAAATTGCGACCCCTGCATCGAGCATATATTTTAAACCGATGCTGCATTTCACTTCCCCTTCGTCCAAAAATTTTGGAATGGAACTTGTGGTAAAATCGACGAATCCCCCGTTTTTAGCGAAACGAATCCCTGCCTTAAATAAATGTGGATTGCGGTTGATGTGAGTTGGATAGAACTGCGTAATTGGGATGTCCGTTTGTTCGACGACTTCTTCAATCAGGTGCAAGCATGAAGGGCTGTCACCAACATGAATGTTTACCACCCCCGCTTTTCCTGACAGCATCCCCCCAATCCTCGCAGCCGCAGCGATTTTTGCTAATTCCTCTAACGTCGGCTGCGAAGAGCGATGGTCAGCAATGGCAATTTCTCCTACGCCGATAATTTTATCAACTAAGATGAGGTCATCTTCAATTTTTCCGGTTAACGTTTTGACAGGGATCTGATATGAGCCAGTGTGGACAAAACAAGAAATTCCCTCTTCTTCAAGCGCCCGGGCTTTGGCAATTAAACTCGGCATCGTTCTTGTCGTCCCATCCGTTCCAATCACCCCGACCAACGTTGTAATGCCGGCTTGTGTCGCATCCGACAGTTGAATTTCCGGTGTTCGTGTGCGATAGCTCCCTTCCCCACCCCCACCGATAATATGTACGTGGGCATCAATGAAGCCGGGGACGATATATTTTCCACAAGCATCAATGATCTCAATGTCAACAAACGATGACGGTAGATCAATTCGGTCACGAATATAGCCAATTTTATTATTTACTAACAAAATATCCTTTTTTCCTAAATACTCAGGAGTATATAGTTCCCCGTTCTGAATCAATGTTAACAACGCTATTCCTCCTCGTATAGTATGTTTAGAAAGATTTTTAAATCGAATTTCCAGTTCGATATGCTCCTTGACAATCGCATATTCTTGGGTGACTTGCCCACGGGGAGGGGCGCCCCTCCCCCGTGGGTCGCAAACATATTTCACAAACATCGGGGTTGGACTTTTCGCGATGTTCTTGGATAATGATCTTGAGGATCATCGGGGACACTCTTCTTCCTCCTGTAGCTTTGACTACTTGAAAAGTCTGTCTCCTCGGCTCCTGTTCGGACATCTAACCTCGAGGCTCGACGTTGGTTTCCCATGCTGGAAGGAGCATTATGTCTAGCTCCGAACTAACATCCTCCTCTGCGTCCGCTTTCTCCATCGACGTGCACGCACGTCTCGTCGAAAGCTTGCGCTTCCGTCGGATGTTTCCTTGGCTGCGTCAAGGATCGTTCTCCGCTTTTCTTTACTTCTAGGCAGCCCATGGTCCAACGTGAGTTCTCATACGCGAGGGTGACTGGTCAACAGGCGCAATCCGAGGGCATCACGAAAAGTCCCAACCCCACGATCCTACTACGATTGGAGGTGATCTCATGAAACCCTACATCGGGATTGACGTGAGCTCAACGGACTTATACACCTGTATCATGGATCAAGAAGGAAACACTTGCGCACAATTCAAGGTGGACAACTATCTCCTTTGCGCAACCTTCCTTCGCGATCAAATCCTCCTGTGGGCCAACAAACGCCAACCATCCGAAATTCTCATCAGGATGGAAGCCACTTCCGTCTATAGCTGGCATCCGGCGATGTTTTTCCATCAACAGGAGGAGCTAAAATCCTGGCATGTCAAGGTGTTTACTATCCATCCAAAGCTCATTCACAAATTTAAAGAAGCTTACACCGACTTGGATAAAACGGACGGCATCGATGCGTGGATCATCGCGGATCGCCTTCGCTTCGGCCGTTTGAAAGTCACGGCTGTCATGCACGAACAGTTTATTGCGCTTCAGCGACTCACACGCATGCGCTATCATCTCGTCCATCGCTGACTCGGGAAAAGCAGTACTTCCTCCAGCACTTGTTTTACAAGTGTAGCTCGTTTACTCAAGAGGTGGACGGTTCCGTGTTTGGACATGCCATCTTAGAGCTTCTTCTCAAGTCGTTTAGCTTAGACGAAATCTCTCAGATGGACGTGCAGCAACTTGCCGATTTCTTGGGACAAAAAGGACGCAATCGTTTTGCCGATCCGGAATGCATCGCCAAGTCCATTCAAAAGGCGGCTCGTTCGTCGTATCGGCTTTCCAAGTGTGTCGAGGATTCCATTGATTTGCTTTTAGGGCTGTCGATTCAATCCATTCGCAGCCTTCAAGCGCAAATCAAAGAGCTCGACAAAGCGATTACTCGCCATTTGGAAGGCATCCCGAATACGTTACAAACGATTCCTGGCATCGGTCCAGTCCACGCCGCTGATATCTTAGCCGAAATTGGACAAATCGAGCGATTTGACAACCAAGCCGCCTTAGCGAAGTATGCAGGTCTGACTTGGTCCAAGCACCAATCGGGGCGCTTCCAAGCCGAGGATACTTCCCTCATTCGTTCCGGTAATCGCTATCTCCGTTACTACCTAGTGGAGGCTGCCAACTGGGTACAACGGCATGATGAGACGTTTCGCACGTACTATCGGAAAAAGTATGAGGAAGTGCCAAAACATCAACATAAACGAGCCCTCGTCCTCACTGCTAGAAAACTCGTGCGTGTGATCGATGCGCTGCTACGCAACGGTCAAATCTACACGCCAAGAAAGGGGGAAGATCGATAGGGGTATCGATCTAACTCAATTTGTATCAAAACCCAGTTAATGACACAAGACAAGACTGGGCTTCTTTAGTATTGCCTTTTTTCGGGTCATCGGACAAATGAATTTCCAATTTCGATGATTTTTCACCTTGACATATTACTGCAGGACTTTGCGAATGTGAACTTGTATACTATATTAACATTATACACATGCAACTGGGGAGTTTAATTTATGTTTTCGACTGTCCGAGGCAAGCCAAAGGCTTGCCTGCGTCACGCGTTCGTGTGACGGAGAACCGAACAGCGAGCCCCTTCTCAGACAAATTCATTTGTCTAAGAGAGGTGTTGTTCGGTCGCCCGACAGTCGAAAAATGTTAACACTTCAATGCGCATTTATATAGTGCACTTTTTACGGCTACGAGAAATAAGTTTTGTTCATTGCTCAGGGCGTTTATATGTACTAAAATGAAATTATATCACTTTTTTTAAAATTCAAAAGTAAACGCTTTCTTGTGAGTACGTAAGGCACAAAGGGGAGGGATTGTTGGTGACGGATATTTCCACAATGAAAAATAGGGCGTTTCCGGTTCCAACTTATGAGGAATGGAAACAAGAAGTTGAGAAGTCTTTAAAAGGAAAGCCCATTGAAAAGCTATATTCGATGACATATGAGCAATTGCAGCTCAAGCCGATTTACACAAGGCACGATCTGCAATCGCTTTCAATTGAACAATACCCTGGGTTTAGCGGGTATGTGCGCGGAACGGAACCGGACGGATATGTCCAAAAGCCTTGGGCGGTCAGCCAAGAACTATCTGCGTCAAGCCCGCAAGAATGGAACGAAATTGCAAAACACGACATCGCGAGAGGACAGACGGAAATCCATTTTGTACTCGACCGTCTCGGCTTTTCCGTGACAACGCTTGAAGATGTAGAAACGATGTTTTCTGGCATTCCGCTTGAACGCTATTCGCTTCGCGTCGATGCGGGGGCAAGTTCTTTGCCGTTTTTAGCGCTGTTTACTGCTTATTTGCAGAAGGAGCAACTACCAGTCGATGCGCTGCGCGGCACGGTTGGGATGGATCCGCTCGCTTTGCTTGTACAAAACGGCGAGCTTCCGGCATCACTAGAGAATCTATACGACGTGATGGCAGATGTGACGAAGTGGGCGAGAGAACATATGCCGAACGTCAGAACGATCATCGTTCACGGCGAGCCGTACCATCACGGCGGAGCGAATGCGGTGCAAGAATTGGCGTTTGCCTTTGCGACAGCGGTTGAATATATGAATGAATCTCTCCAGCGCGGGTTGTCGGTTGATGAGGCAGCAACGCGCATCAGCTTTTCGTTTGCGATTGGCGCGAATTTCTTTATGGAGATTGCGAAGCTTCGCGCCGCACGCCTCATTTGGGCGAATATTATCGAAGCGTTCGGCGGCAGCGAAGAGGCGAAAAAGCTGAACGTTCACGCGCGCACGTCTTATTTTACCAAAACGGTGTATGACCCGTATGTGAACATGTTGCGCGCGACCGGCGAAGCGTTTGCCGCAGTCGTCGGCGGCGCGGACAGCTTGCACGTTTCGCCGTTTGATGAAGCGATTCAGCCAGCGGACGAGTTTTCAAGACGAATCGCCCGCAATACGCAGCTCATTTTGCGCGAAGAAGCGCATATGGGCAAAGTGATTGATCCGGCTGGGGGCTCCTACTATGTAGAAACATTGACGGCGCAAGTGGCTGAGCAAGCGTGGCAGCTATTCCAGCAAATTGATGCGAAGGGCGGCATGGCAAAAGCGCTCGAGGAAGGATTTGTGCAAGCGGAAGTAGAGAAAGTGGCGAAACAACGCGAGCATCATGTGAAAACGCGCAAAGAAAAAATCGTGGGCACGAACTTTTATGCGAATGTAGCCGAAACGTCCGTGAAGCGGACAAATGGGATTGCGCGCACGTCTAGCGAGCAATCGCTCGACGAGGAGCGAATCGCCGAGCTTAAAGCGGGGTTCAGCGAGAAAAAATGGCTCGAAACGGCTTTATATGCGGCAGCGAATCGAGCAACCGCTCAAGAAATAATGGAAGCAATGAAAGGAAACGATTCTTCCATCGCTGTTCAATCAATTCGGCAATGGCGCCTTGCTGCGCCGTTTGAACAGTTGCGGCAAGCGGCGGAAGTCTGCCTTGAAAAGACGGGACGCCGTCCGACTGTGGCGCTCATCAACCTCGGAACGATTCCGAACCATAAAGCAAGAGCCGATTTCATTACTGGATTTTTTGAAGCGGGCGGTTTTGCTGTTGTGAAAAATGACGGATCCATGTCGACGGAAGAAGCGGTTGCAGGAGCGCTGGCGCTAGGAGAGTCGCATTATGTCGTATGCGGCACAGACGAAAGCTATGTTGATGCCGTTCCGACGATTGCCGCTGAGCTGAAAAAAGCGGCTCCGCATGTAAAGTTGTACGTCGCAGGAAAGCAAGAGCCGCATGTGGAAGAAACGTTTGTTCAAGCGGGAGTGGACGGGTTTATTCATATCGGTTCCAACTGTTACGAAACGCTTGTCACGGTTATGAACGAGATGGGGGTGGCTCTTGATGAGTAAAAAGGTCGACTTTACGAACGTTTCGCTACACATACTGGGCGCGCAAACGAGCGAACAAGAATGGAAGCAGGCGATTGAGCAAAAGTTGCAGTCGTCGCTTGACGATTTGCTGTTTCAAACGAACGAACAAATTGCGGTGAAGCCGCTTTATACAAACAAGGACATGGAAGGGTTGGATTTCTTAGATTACATGCCAGGCATTCCACCATATTTGCGCGGACCGTATCCATCGATGTACATCAACCGTCCATGGACGATTCGCCAATATGCAGGCTTTTCGACGGCAGAAGAAAGCAACGCTTTTTACCGCCGCAATTTAGCAATGGGGCAAAAAGGCCTGTCGGTTGCGTTTGACCTTGCGACGCATCGTGGCTATGATTCCGATCATCCGCGTGTCGTCGGCGATGTCGGAAAAGCAGGGGTAGCAATCGATTCGATTTTAGATATGAAAATTTTGTTTGACGGCATTCCGCTTGACCAAATGTCGGTATCGATGACAATGAACGGTGCCGTACTACCGATTATGGCGTTTTATATCGTGACGGCGGAAGAACAAGGCGTCACGCAAGATAAGCTATCGGGGACGATTCAAAACGACATTTTAAAAGAGTATATGGTGCGCAATACGTACATTTACCCACCAGAAACGTCGATGCGCATTATCGCCGACATTTTTGCCTATACCGCAAAATATATGCCGAGATTTAACAGCATTAGCATTTCTGGCTACCATATGCAGGAAGCAGGTGCGCCAGCGGATATTGAACTTGCATATACGCTTGCGGACGGGCTCGAATATGTGCGCACAGGTTTAAAAGCAGGAATTGATATCGATTCGTTCGCACCGCGTTTGTCGTTTTTCTGGGCGATTGGCATGAACTATTTTATGGAAGTGGCAAAAATGCGTGCGGCGCGCGTGATTTGGGCGAAAATGATGAAAACATTTAACCCGAGAAATCCGAAGTCGTTAGCACTGCGAACACATTCGCAAACATCGGGCTGGAGTTTAACCGAACAAGACCCGTTCAACAATGTGGTTCGCACGTTGATTGAAGCACACGCAGCGGCGATGGGGCATACGCAGTCGCTCCATACGAACGCGCTTGATGAAGCAATTGCCCTACCGACTGATTTTTCGGCGCGCATCGCTCGCAATACACAGCTTTATTTGCAAGAAGAAACAGGTATTTGCCGCGTCATTGATCCTTGGGCAGGTTCGTATTACGTTGAAACGTTGACGAACGAACTCATGAAGCGTGCGTGGAAGCATATTGAAGAAGTTGAAAACTTAGGTGGGATGGCGAAAGCGATTGACACAGGGCTTCCAAAAATGCGCATTGAAGAAGCAGCGGCAAGACGGCAGGCAAAAATTGATTCTGGGGCGGAAACGATTATTGGCGTGAACAAATACCGTCCGGAAAAAGAAGTACCGATTGACATTTTAGAAGTTGATAATACGGCTGTTAGAGAG
This sequence comes from Anoxybacillus amylolyticus, assembly GCF_001634285.1. GTDB lineage: Bacteria > Bacillota > Bacilli > Bacillales > Anoxybacillaceae > Anoxybacteroides > Anoxybacteroides amylolyticum. The sequence goes on along the minus strand of NZ_CP015438.1, from coordinate 2,451,350 downwards.
CGGCAAATCGAAAAACTAAAACAATTGCGAGCTTCTCGCGACGAAGAGCGTGTCCAGCGCGCGTTAGATGCGATTACAAAAGCGACGGAAACAGGCGAAGGAAATTTGTTGGAATTGGCGGTAGAAGCTGCTCGTGCACGTGCGACGTTAGGTGAAATTTCGTATGCAATTGAAAAAGTAGCGAAGCGCCATAAAGCCGTCATCCGCTCGATTAGCGGTGTTTACAGCGCGGAATTTACGAACGAAGAAGAAATTGCGCGCGTGAAAAAAATGACGGACGAGTTTTATGAACTCGAAGGGCGTAGACCGCGCATTATGATCGCTAAAATGGGGCAAGACGGGCACGACCGCGGCGCGAAAGTCATTGCGACCGCATTTGCCGATTTAGGTTTTGACGTCGATATCGGACCGCTTTTTCAAACGCCAGAAGAAACGGCGCGGCAAGCGGTTGAAAACGATGTACACGTCGTCGGTATGAGTTCGCTTGCGGCAGGGCATAAAACGTTGTTGCCGCAGCTTGTTGAAGAATTGCGCAAATTAGGGCGCGAAGACATTTTAGTCGTCGTCGGGGGCGTCATTCCGCCGCAAGATTATGAGTTTTTATACGAACATGGCGCTGCCGCCATTTTCGGTCCAGGGACGATTATTCCGACTGCTGCTGAAAAAGTATTGCGGGAAATTTACAAGCGGCTCGGTTATGAGGAAGTGGAGCAATGAATGAACATACATCCCGACCAGAATGGGCGCCTAATGAGCGGGCGGATGAGTTTGCGACCGCGTACGTTAAAGGAAGCGAAATAGCGCCAAAAGCGTCTCCACGCTTTGTGAAGCGAAAAGAGCGTTCAGTCGCTGAGTATGTCGAAGGGGTACGTAACAATGACCGCACGATTTTAGCGCAAGCGATTACCCTTGTCGAAAGCAATGCGGCGAAACATATGGAAACGGCACAACAAATTTTAAATGAATTGCTCCCTTATGTCGGAAAATCGGTTCGCATCGGCATTACCGGTGTACCAGGGGCAGGGAAGAGTACGTTTATTGAAGCGTTCGGACAGTTTTTATGTGAACAAGGGCATCGGGTCGCGGTATTAGCCGTCGATCCGAGCAGCTCAATAACTGGCGGCAGCATTCTTGGCGATAAAACACGAATGGAAAACTTAGCCCGACATCCGCGCGCCTTTATCCGTCCGTCGCCATCGGGCGGAACGCTTGGCGGCGTGCATCGGAAAACGCGGGAAACGATGCTTTTATGCGAAGCGGCTGGCTATGACGTCATTTTAGTCGAAACGGTTGGAGTTGGACAAAGTGAGTTCGTTGTGCGCGGGATGGTTGATTTCTTTATGCTTTTGGCACTTACAGGAGCAGGCGATGAACTGCAAGGAATGAAAAAAGGAATTATGGAGCTTGTCGATGCGGTCGTCATTAATAAAGCGGACGGGGATAACAAACCAAAAGCGTTGGCGGCAAAAGAAGAATATAACCAATTTCTCCATTACTTGCGTCCGGCAACGCCAGGATGGGAAACGAAGGCGTATACGTGCTCAGCGCTTTACGGTGAAGGAATTGAGGACGTTTGGCGCGTCGTTGAAACGTTTGTCGCTGTAACGAAACAATCGGGCGTATTTGACACACGTCGCCGCCATCAACTAAAAGATTGGGTATATGCGATGATTAAAGACTATTTAGAAACAAGCTTTTTCGCCAATCCGCGTGTGAGAGAAAAATTGCCGATTATCGAAAACCACGTCATGTCGGGAACGAAAGCGGTCACACAAGCAGTGCAAGAACTCATTGCAGCATATGAGAGTAGGGAATAACGAAAAAATGTGGTACGATAGAAGGAAAGGAGGGATAATGTGTTTCAGTTTCAACTTTTTAACGACATCGTCGAACAGGCGCGCCGCGAGATCGTAGCGGCAGGCTATGAAGAGTTGCGCACACCCAAAGACGTCGATCAAGCGTTTGCGCGCAAAGGAACAACGTTAGTAATGATTAACTCTGTTTGTGGCTGCGCCGGCGGCATTGCGCGCCCTGCGGCAGCACATGCGATTCATTACGATAAGCGCCCCGATTATTTAGTAACGGTATTTGCTGGTCAAGACAAAGAAGCAACGGCAAGAGCAAGAGAATATTTTGACGGGCATCCACCGTCTTCGCCGTCGTTCGCGCTGCTAAAGGACGGAAAGCTTTGCACGATGATTCCGCGCCACGAAATCGAAGGGCATGAGCCGGTCGCTGTCATTCAAAAATTGCAAGCAGCGTTTGAGCAATATTGCGATGAGGTGTAAATAACTGAAGGATCTGTTTCTTTTCGAAAGAGCAGATCCTTTTATTTTTATAACGTGAAAATTATATTTAAAAAAGTAATTGCATAATTATTAACGAGTGTGTTATTATACAAATTGTTTCATTTATATTCATTTTGAAAAATGATTGCAATCATAAAAAACTTATCTCATAATATTATTAAAACTTTTTAAAATTTTTAGAGAAAAAAGGGGGATTCTTTTGTGAAAAAATGGGTTATGTTATTGGTATCTAGCATTTTATTAATTGGCTTGCTATCTGCGTGCGGTACATCGAAAGAAAAGACAGGAAAGCAAGCCAGTGAAGAAAAGAAAGTACTAAAAATGGGAACATCGGCTGACTATGCTCCGTTTGAGTATATAGACACAGCCAAAGGTGATGAAATTATAGGATTCGATGTTGATTTAGCGAAAATGATTGCCGACGAACTTGGCTACAAATTTGAAATCGTGGATATGGATTTTAGCGGGTTGATTCCGGCGCTGCAATCTGGAAAAGTAGATTTCGTGTTGGCTGGGATGACACCGACAAAAGAACGCAAGAAAAACGTCGATTTTTCTGATGTGTACTATGTTGCAAGAAATATGATTGTGACGAAAAAAGGAAGCGGTATTAAAACCGTTAAAGATTTAAAAGGGAAAACGGTCGGTGTACAAACGGGTTCGATTCAAGAAGGAGAAGCACAGAAGCTTTCGAAAACGATTCATATGAAGCTTGAAAGCCGCAACCGTATTCCAGAGCTCATCCAAGAAATTCAAGCTGGTCGCTTCGATGCAGCGATTATCGAGGACACGGTTGCAAAAGGTTATATTAAAAATAGCGGCGGAAAGTTAGAAGGAACAACGATTCCGACAAACGAAGAAGAAGCCGGTTCCGCGATCGCATTCCCGAAAGGAAGCAAGCTGACAGCGGAATTCAACAAAGTATTGAAGGAAAAAATGAAAAACGGTGAAGTGGACAAGCTGATCAAAAAATGGTTTGACCAACAATAATGTGAGGATGGCTCAAAACGCGTTTCGTACCGCGGCAAAACCGTGTGAGAGGCGCGTTGAGTCAGACTCTTTTTGATTATATGAGGGAAGGACGGTTTTTCGCGTGAATCTTAATTTCTCGCAAATCGTGCCATCGATACCGTACATCTTGCAAGGCATTACTGTCACTTTGAAAATCGTCGCATTCGCCGCCTTGTTAGGTTTTGTGCTTGGTATTATTTTGGCGTTGTTTAAGATTGGACGAATCAAGCTGTTGACGTGGCTTGCTGACGCGTATACGTCTGTGTTTCGCGGCACCCCGCTTGTCCTGCAGCTCATGATTATTTACTTCGGCTTGCCGCAAATCATCGGCTTTGAAATTGAGGCGTTTCCAGCTGCGGTTATTGCGTTTGGTTTAAACTCTGCTGCGTATATTTCTGAAATTATCCGCGCAGGAATTTTAGCGGTTGATAAAGGACAACGGGAAGCGGCAATGGCTCTTGGTGTTCCATATCGACGGATGATGCTAGATATTATTTTGCCACAGGCACTTAAAAACATTCTACCAGCATTAATGAATGAATTTATTACATTAACAAAGGAATCGGCTGTCGTCACTGTCATTGGAGCAACTGACATTATGCGGCGCGCCTATATTGTTGGTGGTCAAAAATACGCGTTTTTTGAGCCGTTGCTTGTCGCTGGATTGATTTATTATGTTTTAGTAATGATCCTCACGCTGCTTGGCAAAGCGGTTGAAGGGAGAATGAGAAAAAGTGATTAAAGTAGTCGATCTTCATAAATCATTTGGTAAGCTTGAGGTACTTAAAGGTATCACGACAACGATCGCACAAGGTGAAGTCGTTGCCATTATCGGTCCTTCAGGGTCGGGAAAATCAACATTTCTTCGTTGTATGAACTTACTGGAAGAGCCGACGAAAGGGAAGATTTGGATTGGTGGTCAAGAGATCACCGATCGCAAAACGGATATTATGAAAGTGCGACAAAATGTCGGGATGGTGTTTCAACATTTCCATTTATTCCCTCATATGACCGTGTTGGAAAATTTAATGTACGCTCCGATGAAAGTAAAAGGGGTAGCGAAACAAGAGGCGGAAGCAAAAGGGATGGAATTGTTGCGCAAAGTTGGTTTAGCGGAAAAAGCGAATGAATATCCTGGCCGATTGTCAGGTGGTCAAAAACAACGTGTTGCCATTGCTCGTGCGCTTGCGATGTCGCCTGAAGTAATGTTGTTTGATGAGCCGACCTCGGCGCTTGATCCGGAAATGGTGAAAGAAGTATTAGAAGTCATGAAATCTCTTGCTCATACAGGGATGACAATGGCGATTGTGACACATGAAATGGGATTTGCTCGAGAGGTGGCTGACCGAGTGCTCTTTTTAGATGGCGGACAACTTGTTGAAGATGCGCCGCCGAGTGAATTTTTTGCATCACCGAAAAGCAAACGGGCGCAGGAATTTCTTGAAAAAATGTTATAATAAAAAGGTGGTCGAAGATCACCTTTTTATTTTGTTTATAGTACAAGAAAAATAATTAGAACGATTGCATTAAAACACGAGTGTCGATTATTCATTATTGTATTCAAGGAAATGGATGACATCACGATTGTTCATTATCGATTATTTTACTAAAAACAAACAATTATATAGCTAAACACAAGCTTTTTTGCCTCTTCTCTCGAACAAGAACGCCGGCGGATAAATGTCATTTGTCCGCAAAGCGTTCATTGTTCGAGGAGGGCATGGTAATACTCCCAGCCGGCAAGCGAACCGCTTGCCGACTACGGCAGAAAAGCTAGGAATAAGGAGAAATCAACTGTTTTTTAATGGTTAATCAACATGCCTGGGATGACAAGGAGCTTATGTTATGTTGAAAATAGGATACCGTACAATAAAAACAGCCATCGGTGTGGCGATTTCGATAATTGTAGCACAGCATTTTGATCTTTCTAACTTCGCTTCGGCGGGAATTATTACGCTATTATGCATTCAGGTGACAAAAAAGAAATCGCTTGAAACGGCGTGGGCACGTTTTCTTGCTTGTCTTATTGCGATCGTTTTTTCTTTTGTATTTTTCGAAGGAATCGCTTACCATCCGATCATCGTCGGGTTGTTACTTCTTTTATTTATTCCGACAACTGTTCGCTTAAGATTGACAGACGGTATTGCAACAAGCTCGGTTGTTATTCTTCATTTTTATTCAGCAAAACGATTTACGTTCGACATGGTGATAAATGAAGTTTTCCTTATTACTATCGGTATCGGGGTTGCTTTGATTGTCAATATGTATATGCCAAGTGTCGAAAGCAAATTGAAAGAGCATCAGAGGATTGTGGAAGATTTATTTCGTATCATTTTCAAAGAAATCGTTAAATATTTGCGAACAAATGAAAGCAATTGGGATGGAAAAGAATTGATGCTCGTGGCTGATGTGTTACGCGAGGCCAAGGCTCTTGCATGGCGCAATGCAGAAAATCATTTTTGGCGCAATGAGGAAGGGTATTACCATTATTTCCGGATGCGCGAAAAGCAGTTTGAAATTATCGAGCGAGTATTGCCACTTGTCACTTCTTTTACATATACGGTTGAGCAGCGTATGGCGGTTGCCAATTTTATTGATGAACTTAGCGATGCGATCCACCCTGGAAATACAGCAGATCGCTTTCTTCGTCAGCTCCATGAAATGAAGAAACAAGCCGAGAGAATGCCGCTGCCGAAGACGCGAGAAGAGTTTGAAGAGAGGGCAGCGCTGTTGCACCTTGTGAAAGAATTGGAGCAGTATTTAATTATTAAAAGCCAATTTCATCCTTTATCATAAATGTGAATGCAGCTCTATCTTTTGCCTCACACTATAAAAAAGCAAAAGGTGGGGTTGGATGCGACTATTGATTTCATTATTACTACTTTTCCTTTCGTTTGGGACGACATCATCCGCTGCTTCGAAGCCATTAATTATCGTCAATAAAGCGATCAACAAGTTAGCTTTTGTGCAAAGTGAAAAGATTGAAGCCATTTATCCAGTGGCAACAGGGGTGACAACAGCGCTCACGCCCGAAGGGTTGTTTACCGTCAAGATTAAGGCGAAAAACCCGTATTATCGGAAGAAAAATATTCCTGGCGGCGTGCCAAGCAATCCGCTTGGCACGAGATGGATCGGTTTTGATGCAAACGATACGGATGGAAGAACTTACGGCATTCATGGAACCAATAATCCGCAGTCGATCGGAAAGTACATTACGCAAGGATGTGTACGAATGTATAACCGAGACGTTGAAAAGCTATACGACCAAGTGCCAATAGGAGCAAAAGTGTGGATCGTCCGAAGTAGCGAATCGTTTGAGTCGCTCGTGAAGCGACAAGGGGCAATGCAGTAGGGTTTATGAGAGCGAAATTCGTAGGAATCTCCCACTTCTAAGGGAAAGTGGGAGTAGTTCAATGTAAAAACAAAAAAGGCGACGGTTGTTTGTCGCTCTAAAACCACATTCTAATTCCTGTGAGAACAGTCGTTAGCAACATGGAACCGAGCATTAAGTACACGACAATTTTTTGTGTTGTTTTGCGGGACATATTTGTTCCTCCCTATAAAAACATATTGCCATGTAACATTGTATCGTTATTTTTTGGAGCGAACAAGCAAAAAATGTGTTTTTTCGAAAGTCGATTGGCAGGATTTTTTGTCGAAAGGTCGAAAACACATAATGTTTCAAAAATATTCACAGCAAAGGGGGATGGACGAATGAACATAAAGAAGGTAGATCATATTGGCATCGCTGTTTCGTCTATCGAGAAAGCGCTGCCATTCTACGTAGATATATTGCAGCTCGAGCTGCTCGGCCTAGAAGAAGTCGAATCAGAAAAAGTAAAAGTTGCGTTTTTGAAAGTGGGGGACGTAAAGCTCGAGCTGCTTGAGCCGACGTCACCAGATAGTGCAGTGGCGGCGTTTATCGCGAAACGAGGGGAAGGCATTCACCATGTGGCGCTTGGCGTGGATGATATTCAAGCGCGCATTGACGAATTGAAAGCAAATGGAATCCGCATGATTCATGAAGCGCCAAAAACGGGCGCTGGTGGTGCACTCGTTGCATTTATGCATCCGAAATCTGCATATGGGGTGTTATATGAGCTATGTGAAAGAACGGACAAAGGGGTGCATCACGAATGATGGATATGTATGAAAAAATTAATGAACTATACGACCGCCGCCGGGAAATTGAGCTAGGTGGCGGCGACGATAAAATTGAAAAGCAGCACGCAAAAGGCAAGCTTACCGCGCGCGAACGCATTGACCTTTTACTAGACGAAGGAACGTTTGTCGAGTTAAATCCGTTTATTGAACACCGTTGCACCGATTTTGGTTTAGAAGGAAAAAAGGGACCGGGCGATGGTGTTGTGACTGGATACGGCAAAATTGATGGACGCACCGTCTTTGTCTTTTCGCAAGATTTTACGGTGTTTGGCGGCGCATTAGGGGAAATGCATGCAAAGAAAATTGCTAATATTATGGATTTGGCGGCGAAAACAGGCGCGCCAGTGATCGGATTGAACGACTCTGGAGGCGCGCGCATTCAAGAAGGGGTATTGTCACTAGACGGATACGGACATATTTTTTACCGCAACTCGATCTATTCAGGCGTGATTCCGCAAATTTCGGTTATTATGGGACCGTGTGCTGGAGGCGCCGTGTATTCGCCAGCGATTACTGACTTTGTTTTTATGGTCGAAAAGACGAGCCAAATGTTTATTACCGGTCCAAAAGTAATCGAAACAGTAACAGGCGAGAAAATTAGTGCTGAGGATTTAGGGGGGGCGCGCGTTCATAATACGATTAGCGGAAACGCGCATTTTGCTGGGACGACAGAAGAGGAAGTGCTTGCGCAAGTGCGCCGATTGCTGAGTTATTTGCCAGCAAACTGCCAAGAAAAACCACCGGTCGTGCCTGTTACGAACGAGGATGACTATCGTCCAGATTTAGCAGATGTAATTCCGGTCGATGCGGTCAGGCCGTATGATGTGCGCAACGTTGTGCTGCAAGTCGTCGATGAAGGATCGTTTATGGAAGTGCAAAAAGATTTCGCGAAAAATATTGTCGTCGGTTTCGCCCGCATGAAAGGAGAAGTCGTCGGGCTTGTGTGCAACCAGCCGAAGTTTATGGCGGGCGGACTTGATATCGATTCGTCCGATAAAGCGGCCCGATTTATTCGTTTTTGTGACTCGTTCAATATCCCGATTATTACGTTTGAAGATGTGACGGGCTTTTTCCCTGGCGTCAAACAAGAGCATGGAGGCATCATCCGCCACGGGGCGAAAATTTTATATGCCTACTCGGAAGCGACCGTGCCGAAAATTACAGTGATTTTACGGAAAGCATACGGTGGAGCATATGTTGCGTTAAACAGTAAGTCGATTGGGGCAGATGTGGTGTATGCATGGCCGAACGCGGAAATCGCGGTAATGGGACCACAAGGAGCAGCTAACATTATTTTTGCGAGCGAAATCGAAAACAGTCCGAATCCAGAAGAAACAAGAGCGCAAAAAATTGAAGAATACCGCGACAAATTTGCCAATCCGTATGTGGCAGCGAAATACGGAATGGTTGATGACGTCATCGATCCGCGCGATACACGAATCAAACTCATTCAAGCATTGGACATGCTTCGCCATAAGCATGAAGAGCGGCCAAAGAAAAAACACGGCAATATTCCGCTGTAACGTTTTCCTCCGCATTTCGCGGAGGCTTTTTGCCTATGACAGATAGAGCGGAATCGTGTATACTTTTTTTGTATAGTATTTTTCGATACATATAGGGAGGCTATAGTGGCATGGTAAACGAACAGCGTTTAGTCGACGAATTTTTAGAGCTTGTGCAAATTGATTCGGAAACGAAAGATGAGGGGGAGATTGCGAAAGTATTGAAGCAAAAGTTTGCGGTGCTTGGATTGCATGTTGTGGAAGATGATACAACTGAAAAAACAGGTCATGGCGCGGGCAACTTAATTTGTACATTAGAGGCGACAAAAGAAGGAGTAGATCCGATTTATTTCACGTCGCATATGGATACGGTTGTTCCAGGGAAAGGGGTCAAACCGTCGATTCAAGATGGCTACATCATCACGGATGGTACGACGATTTTAGGAGCGGACGACAAAGCTGGCTTAGCCGCGATGTTCGAGGCGATTCGTGTGTTAAAAGAAAAACAAATCGCGCACGGTACGATTCAGTTTATTATTACTGTCGGAGAAGAGTCCGGGCTTGTCGGGGCGAAAGCGCTCGATCCATCGCTTATTCAGGCGAAATTTGGCTATGCGTTAGACAGCGACGGAAAAGTCGGCAACATCATCGTGGCGGCACCGACACAAGCAAAATTAAAGGTTGTCGTTCATGGAAAAACGGCCCATGCGGGCGTTGCGCCGGAGCGCGGCGTATCAGCAATTACAATTGCATCTAAAGCAATTGCGCAAATGCCGCTTGGTCGTATTGATGAGGAAACGACGGCAAACATCGGTCGTTTTGAAGGGGGAACGCAAACGAACATCGTTTGTGATCGTGTCGATATTTTAGCGGAAGCGCGCTCGCTTGTTCCGGAAAAAATGGAAGCGCAAGTCGCAAAAATGAAAGAAGCGTTTGAGCGAGTGGCAGAAGAAATGGGTGGTCGTGCGGATGTGCATGTAGAAGTCATGTATCCCGGGTTTAAATTCGGTGACGGCGATCATGTTGTCGAAGTGGCGAAACGGGCAGCTGCAAAAATTGGCCGTCCGTGCGAGCTTCTTCATAGCGGTGGGGGAAGCGACGCGAATGTCATTGCAGGCTTTGGCATTCCAACGGTCAATTTAGCGGTCGGATATGAAGAAATTCATACGACAAACGAGCGTATGCCAATTGAAGAATTAGTGAAAACAACAGAAATGGTTATCGCAATTATCGAAGAAGTGGCGAAATAATAAAGAATAGGGCATCCGTTCATAGGATGCTCTTCGTCTTTCCTAATGCTTATAGTATAATAAAAATATCGCAGTGGATGGGGAGAGAAGTGTTGTGAGTAAAGTAGTCGTATTTCAGCTTAAGGAAGAGCAATATGCCATTCCTGTAGAGTATGTCGTGTCGATTGAAAAAATGAGCGAGCCGACAGGAATTCCGCATATGCCGGAGTATGTCGTAGGGGTTGTTCGCATTCGCGGTGAGTTAGTACCGGTATTGGATACGACGCGCATTTTTTATCGTCGTCCATACGTTGTCACAGAGAGAACGCGGTTAGTTGTCGCTCACACAGAACTATTAACGGTGGCATTTATTGTCGATGAAGCGAAAGAAATTATCGACCTTCCAGAAGAGACGATCAAGCAAGTGAACTTATTGGCGTACCGAAACGCTCCGTATTTTACTGGGGTTGCTAATTTGCCCGATCGACTTATTACGTTGTTGGACCCAAATCGTTTATTTATTAGTTTAGAAGGCGCAATGGACTTGAAAAAACAGATGGAAGCCACTAAATAGTGGCTCTTTTTATGTTTACATGATGTGGATTCGTTGGTATCTTAAAGGATGAATAAACTTTTATTTTTCTTTTAATCTGTTTTTCATTTTCATGTATTATGTTGTTAAGTCAGGAGGGGGACATATGGGGACTGTTATTCATAAGATAAAAACATTTTTTCAATTACCTTATGTATGGTGGACGATAAGAATGTCATACTATTTACTTATACTGTTAGGGTTATTAATGATTTACGGATTTAAAATGACGAACTCTAGCGCGTTTATTTACAATGAGTTTTAAAAAGGGGGGGGTTTCATGGAATTATATACCCAAATAAAGAAATGGGCACAATGTGCCCCAGACCGCGTCGCCATTTCTTCCAATGGAAACGAGCTGACATATAGAGAACTTGAAACATATTCGAACGCACTTGCTGCTTTTATATGTGAAAAAATGAGCGGTAATGATGCCCCAATCATCGTTTACGGGCATATGGAGCCATTGATGCTCGTTTGCTTTTTAGCGGCAGTGAAATCAGGAAGGGCGTATATTCCGGTAGATACGAGCATTCCGGAAGAACGGGTGAAAAAAATTATGGACGATTCCGGAGCGGCGTTATTTTTAACGCCAGGAAGTGTACCGGAAACGTTGAAAAATTACAACCATGTCCTAATGCTTGAGGATAAGGAAATAAAAGAGGCAATTGCTTCCTATGAAGGACAGCAACCGCCTACCGATCAATTCGTTATCGGGGAACAAAACTTTTACATTATTTATACATCAGGCAGTACTGGAAATCCGAAAGGCGTGCAAATTAGCTATAACAATTTAGCAAGCTTCGTCGAATGGATGGTGTCCGATTTCGGGCTAAAAGAACAGCAACGGTTTTTGAACCAAGCGCCGTTTTCGTTTGATTTGTCGGTGATGGATGTATATCCATGCCTTTATTTAGGCGGAACGTTATGGACGATTTCAAAAGAGCTTATCGCCAATCCGAAGTGGTTGTTTGAATCATTGCAAGCATCGCGTATTCATGTATGGACGTCTACTCCTTCTTTTGCGGAAATGTGTTTAATGGATGAATGTTTTTCTGCGGAAATGTTGCCGTTTTTGGAAACCTTTTTGTTTTGTGGGGAGATGTTGCCGAATGAAACGGCGCGCAAATTAAAACAGCGGTTCCCCAATGCGGTTGTTTATAACACGTACGGACCGACAGAAGCAACGGTTGCTGTTACAAGCGTCGAGATTACGGAAGAAATTTTAAGCGAGTATCCGGCGCTTCCTGTTGGAGTCGCAAAGAAAGATGTGGGAATTTTTATCGTAGATGAAAATGGCAAGGAAGTAGAGGACGGAGAAAAAGGGGAAATTATTATTACTGGCAAAAGCGTTAGCAAAGGGTATTGGCGGAACGAAGAGCTGACAAACAAAGCGTTTTTCCGCTATAACAACCAACCAGCATATAAAACCGGCGATGTCGGCTATAAGAAAAACGGTTGGTTATTTTGCGCAGGAAGGCTTGATTTTCAAATTAAATTAAATGGATATCGAATGGAAATTGAAGAAATCGAGGCGCAATTGCGAAAGCTTTCGCTCGTTGAAAGCGCTGTTGTTGTACCCGTTTACAAAGAAAATAAATGTCAATACTTAACGGCTGTTCTCGTGCCGAAAAAGCATACGTTTGAAAAAGAATATCAATTAACTGCTTATTTAAAGAAAGAACTGCAACAGCTATTGCCAGCATATATGATTCCGAAAAAATTTGTTTACGTTTCCTCTTTGCCGATGACGAACAATGGAAAAGCAGATCGGAAAAAAATTGCAAATGAGGTCGGAGTATGATACCGTATTCGTCGTTTTCCTTTTTTATGATACTCGGTGTTTTGTTGATTCCTGTTGCTGTGCTCGGGTATAAAGGAAAAAGGAGCAACGTGTACAACTCATTTGTACACGTTGTCATTCTTCTTTTAGCGTTTGCATCTGAAATGAACCAACTCGTTTCGTTTATTGTGTATATTTTTTGGCAAGTGATCTTAGTTAATTGGTACGCTTTTTATCGAAAAGAAAAAAACGAAGCGGGTGTTTTTTATGCCGTTGTGTTTCTATCTCTCGTTCCTTTGCTTGTTACGAAATTGCTTCCAGTATGGAAGATGAGCAACATCGTCGGATTTTTAGGTATCTCTTATTTAACGTTTAAAACGGTGCAAATGATTATCGACATGCGGGACGGGGTACTGAAAACAGTGACAGTAAAAGAACAGTTGATGTTTCTGTTGTTTTCTCCAACGATTTCATCAGGACCGATCGATCGGTTTAAACGGTTCCAAAAAGATATGGAGACAATCCCGACCCGAGAAGAGTATCGTCTTCTTTTATACAAAGGAATCAACAAAATCTTTTTAGGATTTTTATATAAATTTATTATTGCTTACGTCATTAACGATCGGGTGATCGAAACGCCGTTTATACAAGGGCATACGCCGCTTTCTACATTCATTTATATGTATGCCTATAGCTTATATTTATTTTTCGATTTTGCTGGATATAGCGCGTTCGCCATTGGTGCAAGCTATATCATGGGAGTGAAAACGCCGGAAAACTTTAACCTTCCATTTTTAAGCAAAAATATGAAAGATTTTTGGAACAGATGGCATATGTCGCTGTCGTTTTGGTTTCGAGATTATGTGTACATGCGGTTTGTCTTTTGGATGATGAAGAAAAAATGGATCCAAAATCGCTATACCGTTTCGTCCATCGGATATTTTTTATTGTTTTTTCTTATGGGAGTATGGCATGGGCTTGAACTTCATTATGTCGCCTACGGGCTTTACCATGCGGCACTCATGATTGCTTACGATTATTTTGAACGGAAGAATAAACAGTGGAAGATTTGGAAGAAAAATAAAGTGACAGAAGTTTTATCGATCATCATCACGTTCCATGTTATCTGTTTTGGCTTTTTAATTTTTTCAGGTCGATTATTTTAATGGATGGAGGAAAAGAAAATGGAGATCAAACATACAGTTCTTGAACTTTTAGAAGAAATTTGCCAAACGGACGTTGTGAAAGAAAACTTAAATATCGAGTTATTTGAAGAAGGCTTGCTTGATTCGTTTGGGGTAGTGTCGTTATTGATGGGGATTGAGGAGAAATTAGGGATTCGTGTCGGCATTTCAGAAGTAGATCGGGAACAATGGTCGACGCCGAATAAAATTATCGCTATATTGGAGAATTGGGCATGAAACGACCGTCGTTTAGCCCGCTTTTAGCGGCTATCGTCCTTTTCTGCATGATTTTATTCATCCCAAACCAATATCTTCTCCCGCTCATTACAGATAAAAAGGTGGAAGAAGAGGCGGTTGACCTTGATTTTAACATGTTTCAAGGCGAAATTATTCAAAAGAAAATGCTAGAGAGCCCTCACTATTTGCCGATTTACGGTTCATCGGAATTGTCGCGGCTTGACACGTTTCATCCGTCTAACTATTTTAAAGTCAATCCGATTGGGGTTACTCCTTTTCTTGTAGGAAGAGGAGGAATGCAGTCTTTTGTGCATTTTTTAAATTTTGCTGACCAAAAAGACGGTTTGAAGCATAAAAAGCTATTATTTATTTTGTCACCGCAATGGTTTTATCAAGAAGGAGCGACGCAGCAATCGTTTGACGCTAATTTTTCAGCGTTGCAAGCATATCGGTTTGCGCTTGAACCGAAAGTAAGCAAAGCCCTTCAAGTAGAGGGGGCAAAACGGTTGTTGACGTTTGATGTCGTGAAAAACGATGCGATGTTAAAGACGCTGTTAGAGGCAAAAGTGCATCAAGACAGGAAAACCAAAATGAAAGCTGCTGTTATGAAGCCGTTCGCTTTCCTTTTAATGAAAGCATTAGAAAAGCGGGACTTGCTGCATGCGATTTTAGATGTGCCAATCACAAAGCTTCATCCACAGCCATCGTTAGTGAAAAATAAAACGTGGGATGAGCTAGAGAAAAATGCGGTCGAGCTGGCGAAAGTAAAGAGCACGAACAACCACTTTTACATCGATAATTTTTATTACAATAAAAGAATTAAGCCGAAATTTGAGCAATTAAAGGGATTTCGCAAAGACTCGCGGCTACTTACCTCGCCAGAATATAAAGATTTCCAGCTAGTGCTTGATGTGTTAAAAGAAGCGAACGCACAACCTTTGTTTGTGTCCGTTCCTGTCAACGGTTTTTGGTATGATTATATGGGTCTAAGCAAACAAGAACGACAAGGGTATTATCAAAAAATTAAACAACAAATTGAAAAAGAAGGGTTTCCTGTCCTTGATTTAAGCAATCATGAATATGACCCGTACTTTTTAAAAGATACGATGCATTTAGGGTATAAAGGCTGGCTCCCAATTGATAAAGCCATTATCGAGTTTGTCCATCAACACTAGGTATGCGCCCATACACATTTTCCCTAGGAGCATATGCTATAAGCGAAGGAAAGCCTAGAGGAGGAATGAACGATGGATAGACAACAATGGCAAGGAGGATATGGAGGGTATCCGGGGCACGGCGGCTATTATCCGCACTATCCGCACGGACCGTATTCCCCATATTATCCGTATTATCCGCATCACCATCATTACCCGTACTATCCGTATTATCCGTCATATCCATATGGTGGTTATCCATACGGCGGGTATTAAATGGAAGGAAAAGAGTCCGAACAAAGGGCTCTTTTCTTTTGAACATAAAACTTGAATGAAAAAATGGACTATGGTATGTTCTTTGTTGAACAATCAAAAATAGAAAGGAACGTTTCAAATGGCAAAACAGCAAATTGGTGTCATTGGTTTAGCGGTCATGGGGAAAAATTTGGCGCTTAATATTGAAAGTCGTGGGTATTCTGTTGCCGTATATAACCGTTCACGAGAAAAAACAGACGAGTTTTTACAAGAAGCGAAAGGGAAAAACGTGGTCGGTACATATAGCATCGAAGAGTTTGTCAACGCGCTTGAGAAGCCGCGCAAAATTTTGTTGATGGTCAAAGCTGGTGCAGCGACCGACGCAACGATTGAACAATTAAAGCCGCATTTAGAAAAAGGCGATATCGTGATTGATGGCGGCAATACGTATTTTAAAGATACGCAGCGCCGTAATAAAGAACTTGCGGAACTCGGCATTCATTTTATCGGTACAGGCGTTTCCGGCGGGGAAGAAGGAGCATTAAAAGGCCCTTCAATCATGCCAGGGGGACAAAAAGAAGCACACGAGCTTGTGCGCCCAATTTTCGAAGCAATTGCCGCAAAAGTGGACGGCGAGCCGTGCACGACATACATCGGTCCAGACGGTGCCGGACATTATGTGAAAATGGTGCATAACGGCATTGAGTACGGCGATATGCAATTAATTGCCGAAGCGTATTTTTTATTAAAACATGTGCTCGGGTTAAATGCCCAAGAGTTGCATGAAGTGTTTGCGGAGTGGAATAAAGGGGAGTTAGACAGCTATTTAATCGAAATTACGGCAGACATTTTTACAAAAATCGATGAAGAAACAGGCAAGCCGCTCGTCGATGTCATTTTAGACAAAGCGGGCCAAAAAGGGACAGGAAAATGGACGAGCCAAAACGCGCTCGACTTAGGCGTTCCGCTTCCAATTATTACGGAATCGGTATTCGCTCGTTTCATTTCAGCGATGAAAGACGAGCGTGTCAAAGCAAGCAAACTTTTATCTGGTCCGGCGGTGAAGCCGTATGAAGGCGACCGTGCGCACTTTATTGAAGCTGTTCGCCGCGCGCTTTACATGAGCAAAATTTGCTCGTACGCCCAAGGCTTTGCACAAATGAAAGCCGCATCAGAAGAATATAACTGGAATTTGCAATACGGCAATATCGCGATGATTTTCCGCGGCGGCTGCATTATTCGCGCCCAGTTTTTGCAAAAAATTAAAGAGGCGTACGATCGCGATCCAGCGCTGCCAAACTTATTGCTTGACCCATACTTTAAAGACATCGTCGAAAACTATCAACAATCGCTTCGTGAAATCGTCGCAACCGCAGCGATGCGCGGCATTCCAGTTCCGGCATTTGCCAGCGCCTTAGCATACTACGACAGCTACCGGATGGAAACATTGCCAGCGAACCTTATCCAAGCCCAACGCGACTACTTCGGCGCGCACACGTACGAACGCATCGACAAAGAAGGCATTTTCCATACCGAATGGTTGAAATAAACGAACACCCCCTAGGGCAAGTGGCTCTGGGGGTTTTTATTTCCTTTTTTAGAGCGTAGTCTAAAATAGTTGTTTAATGTGTACATAATGTACAAATTGTACATATTATGATACTATAGGAGGTGAGGAGGCATGAGCATGTTAAAAGAATATCGTTTTACAGTTGCAAGACAAAACTTTACGCATATTTTTGATGATTTGCAGAAATGCATTCCTTCTTTAGTGAAAGCCCGTAAAAAAAATGAGACAGACGGTGTGTTTCTCAATCGTATGCTCCTTGCACAGATTCTCGAACCGTATAAGTTCTGTGTCGATATGAGAAAAGAAGAGGATGGAAGCTTTACGGCTTGGATTGAACCAATCAACGATTATGCGATGGGAGAAACGGAAGCGGAATGTCGTCGTGCGGCTGCTGTTGCAGCGCGCGAATTTGCCGAAGATTTCATCCATCATCCGCTAATGTTCGAAGCGAAAAATACGCAATCCCTTATTCCCTACGCGTTACGCATTTTGCTTTGCGAATCATTAGATGATATAGAGCATTTATTGTTCGGAGAAGACGTTGCCGAAGTTTAGAGATTTAAAACGGTATCTAGAGCGTAACGGATGGGAACAATACAAAAAAGGGGCGGATCATTATTATTATCGGAAATTTGTGAACGGGGAAGTATTAAAAACAAAAGTAAGCCATTCATTGGGAAAAGAAATTCCTGTTCGTCTTTGGAAGGACATCTTAAAAAATCAATTAAAAATTACACAAGAAGAATTTAACCGAAATAGTTGACGGCATATTGCTTGCTACATGAATTGATATTGTTTTTGCTTTGCTCACATAACATTGAGCCCACTTCGCTTATGAAAACGTGAGCACCCATTTCCAGCGAAAAATACCGTATTATTGATATGGAGTGAGAGGCATGATTGGCTTGATGCCTATCGAAACACCTTGATGTGGCACCTTTCAAGTGAAATCATGCTTCTGGATGCTCCTTGTCAAGATACATCAGATTTACCATTCGCTAAGTTGAAGGTGGCTCACAAAGATGTAATCAGTGTGACTCAAAATTCTATTATCAAATACAGTTGGAATCACTTCAAGGACAGTAAGCGCCAGTCATAAAAAATGTTCAAGCGCTTGAATTTTATGCGGAAATTTCCGATTGAATACACGTCGTAGCTCGTCAATATTTTGATCGTATACGATTCTGTGGTTGGGATAAGTAACGGCTTTGATGTACGCTTGATATGGAGTACTGCTACTATTTAAAGACGCAGAAATCAAAATATTGGTGTCAATCAATACTCTCATAAACCTTCCATCTCCGCCCGAATATCCTTCACTAAATTTGTGATGTCGTCATCGGTACATATCCCAGCTTTTTCTGCTTCTCCTTCCATTTCTTTTTGTAGCATTTTCATGGCGTAAACTGCTGAATTCATAAGGATAACGCGATCTTCTTCACAAATGAGAGTAACACGATCGCCTACAGATAGACCAAGTTTTGCCCGAATATCTTTAGGAAGTGTAATTTGCCCTTTAGACATTACCTTAGCATGATCAACAATCGGAATGTGCATATTATCTTCCTCCTTTAAATATTTAAAAAGTAGGGGAATTCCTACTTTCCTTACTATTAGTATATGACAAAACGAAATTAAATACACAACATTTTCATTTCTTGCGTGAATCTAAAATAGCTTTACACAACGCCCTGTTATTGCGTTGGTTTGTTTGCCAGTTTCGCAACCCCAATTAATAAGCAAATCATGCCCGCGCCCCATGATATCCCTGCTTTACCTAAAAGGAGCGAAATTTCTACTGACGCTTGTGCATGCTCGAGGTTAAAAGAAATGGCTTTGAATGCAAAATATACCCCAATGGAAAGCAAGAAAAAATGACAAAAAATCCATAAGAAAGCTACCTGTTGCGCTCGATTGTTTCTCCAAAGATATACAATCGTGATGACTGCAATGAACATGATGAAGGAAAATCCCCCAACTAACATGTCCATCACTTCTTCTTCCATCGGCAAATGCTTATGCATAGTTATCCCCTCCCATTTGATACAGTTGTAGCTAATAAATTCCCCTCACCATTCGATGAGGGGGATTGTTTATTGTTCAAACAATAATACGCGCGCTGGGGCGGCGTCGGTGCCGACGAGTTTGAGTGGAGCAGCGACCATCCAATATTCCCCTGCTGGTACGTCTTTTAGACGAAGCCCTTCAATGACGATAATGCCATGACCGAACAGCGTTTTATGCGTTGGGTGTCCTGCTTGGTTGCGTTCGACGCCGAGCGCGTCAATGCCGACGCCGCGAATGCGTTTTTCTGCTAAATAGATGGCGGCATCTTCGGCAACGTAAATAAATTCAAAGTGAAATGCGTCGTCGAATGAGTTTTTTGTTTTGAATAAGATGAAATCGTTCTCTTGAATATCAAAATGAATGAGATCCTCTTTTGTAATGCGATCATTGACGGTTGTGACGTCCAATACTTTGCAGTAGCCGACAAGTTTTTCAAGCGAAATCGTTTCAAACGTTTCTCCGTTTTTCACCATATGAAGTGGTGCGTCAATATGCGTACCGGTATGCACATCCATGTCGATGCGCGATTCGGTGACGTAATCGTTGGTGACGGTTGTTAGTTTCGGTTGTTTTTCCGGCTTATTTTTATACACAGGCATTCCTTCAAAAATCGGAGCGGTGACATCGTATATTTTCATCGTTGTTTCCTCCTCACATTGTTCCGTTTAATGGCCACCAATGGAAGCCGTCTTTTTGCAATAGTTCATCTGCTTTTTTCGGTCCCATCGAGCCTGCTTCGTAGTTCGGGAAGTCAGCGGCTTTCGTATTTGCCCATACTTCGGAAATCGGGTCAACGAAGCTCCATGACGCAGCGACTTCATCCCAATGCGTAAAGTTTGTCGCATCGCCACGCATGCAGTCATACAGCAATTTCTCATACGCTTCTGGCGTATTAATGCCGTCGATGCAATTGTTGCAGTAGTCGAGTTTAATCGGTGTTGTTTTCATGCTTTCGCCGCTTTTTTTCGCATTTAAATGAAGCGTAATCCCTTCATCTGGCTGAATGTGAATAACGAGCAAATTCGGATGAACGTGTTCGCTCGTTCGATAATATAAATTCATCGGCACATCTTTAAATTGCACGACGATTTTCGTCGATTTTTC
The DNA here is from genome assembly GCF_001634285.1 of Anoxybacillus amylolyticus. GTDB lineage: Bacteria > Bacillota > Bacilli > Bacillales > Anoxybacillaceae > Anoxybacteroides > Anoxybacteroides amylolyticum. Next base: position 2,431,189 of record NZ_CP015438.1, on the reverse strand, counting down.
GGTCATCCGTTTCCCAGTACGTATGTAAAACGGCACGCCAGCCCAACGGAAGTTGTCGATCATTAGTTTGCCAGCGACAAACGTTTCGGTATTCGACTGTGGATCGACGCTGTTTTCTTCCCGATAGCCGACCACTTCTTGGCCGCGAATAAAGCCGCGTCCATATTGCCCCCGCACAAAATATTGATCGACTTCATCGTGCGTAATCGGGCGAAGCGCGCGCAACACTTTCACTTTTTCGTTGCGAATGTCATCCGTCGTCAATTTAATCGGTGGTTCCATTGCCAAAAGCGCGACCATTTGCAACATATGGTTTTGCACCATATCGCGAAGCGCGCCAGAATGGTCATAATAGCGACCGCGATCTTCCACACCGAGCGTTTCGCTCGATGTAATTTGAATATTGGCAATAAACCGGTTATTCCAGAGCGGCTCAAAAATCGCGTTCGCAAAGCGAATGACTTCGATGTTTTGCACCATTTCTTTGCCGAGGTAATGATCGATCCGGAAAATTTCCTTTTCAGAAAATGATTGACGGATTTCTTTGTTTAGCTGTTGAGCGCTTTTTACATCATGACCGAATGGTTTTTCGATGACAAGCCGCTTCCAGCCGTTCGTTGCCGTTAGCCCTTCTGATTTTAAATGCGATGTAATCGTCCCGAAAAATTCTGGCGCCATCGCTAAATAAAAAATACGGTTGCCTGGAATACGATACGTTTCTTCCAATCGTTCAAGCAACGTTTTCAGCTCTTGATATGACGCCGCGCTTGTCACATCGAGCGAGTGATAGTAAAAACGGGAAACAAACGATGGATCAGACAGTTCTTGTTTCGTCGAATCCTCAACGGATTGGCTTACATAGCGACGAAACTCATCGTTAGAAAGAGGACGCCGTGCCACCCCTACGACGGCAAATTCTTCTGATAGTTTTCCTTTTTGGTATAGTCTGTAAATGGAAGGGAACAGTTTGCGTTTCGCCAAATCCCCTGTGGCGCCAAAGATAACGATCAGTGACTTTGGATTCACGTTGTTCACGATATGTACCTCGCTTTAGCTAAAATTGTCTCTTCAAATATCTAATTGTAGATATTTTCAGTCATGAACGCAAACATTTTAACACAGAAGATACGGAAAACAATGTTGAATTGTGTCGGAAACATTGGTACGCTAAACATCAGAATAATCTGGAAGAGGTGTATGGAGTGGAACTGTTGTTTTTAGGGACAGGTTCGGGAGTTCCGGCTAAAGGGCGAAACGTGTCGGCCATTGCGCTTCAGTTGTTAGAAGAACGGGGAACGACGTGGCTGTTTGATTGCGGGGAGGCAACACAGCATCAAATTTTACATACGTCTGTCAGACCGGGGCGGATCGAAAACATTTTTATTACCCATTTGCACGGCGACCATATTTTTGGGCTTCCAGGGTTGCTTGGCAGCCGCTCGTTTCAAGGGGGCGACACGCCGCTTTGCGTGTATGGACCAAAAGGAATTCGTCCGTTTATCGAAACGGCACTATCGGTCAGCGGAACGCGCCTCAAATATGAGTTGCAAGTCGTTGAAATAACAGAAGGGGTTGTGTTGGAAGACGAGCAGTTTATCGTAACGGCAAGACGATTGGATCATGGGATGCCTTCCTACGGTTTTCGCATCGTCGAAAAAGATTTGCCAGGTACGTTGTTAGTGGACAAGCTGCGAGCACTTGGCGTTCGTCCAGGGCCGGTTTACCAAAAAATTAAACAAGGGGAAACGGTCATATTAGACGATGGCACGGTGATTGATGGCCGCGAGTTTGTCGGTCCGTCGAAAAAGGGAAGAAAGCTAGCGATTATGGGCGATACGCGCTATTGCGACGCGAGCGTGGAACTTGCCGAAGGAGTGGATGTGCTCGTGCATGAAGCGACGTTTGGCGCAGAGGAAGCCCATTTAGCGCGTGATTACTATCATTCAACAACGGTGCAGGCGGCTGAGGTGGCGAAGCGGGCTGGGGCGAAGCAACTTATTCTGACTCATATTAGCTCGCGTTACCAAGGGGAGATGTGTGATCAACTCGTGGAAGAGGCAAAGACGATTTTTCCGAACGTGGCAATTGCGTTTGATTTTGCCTCGTTTCCGATTCCGAAAAGAAGCGCGGAGTAAAAAAAGAGCTGGCCGATGATGCAGACCAGTTCCTTACGAAGATTCATACTGGATCGTACAGTACGCCCGACATACGATTCTCGCCTCTTGTTCATGATTTTGAAATGTCGAGTGACATGCTCCCACCACCTACGCTTCGCTTAGAGGTGGGGGCTTCTCAGGTAATCCCATCTCATGACGGGAAGTTGACTGAGCGATCCCCGTGTGTCCCACGGTTCGAGGACAAGTTAGGCTATCGCTAATCGTTTCATGCCCTCATGTTTGATATTGATTGCCGCATTGACGTCCCTGTCGCTCTCGAATCCACATTCACAGCGGAATGTACGCTCAGAAAGCGATAAAGATTCCTTTACTTGACCGCAACATGAACAAGTTTTAGATGACGGAAACCACTTATCTATTTTGATAAGCTTTTTCCCTTGCTCCTCTAACTTGTATTGGAGAAATGTCGTGAACATCCCCCAGCCGTTGTCATGAACGCTCTTGCCGAAATTCAGGACTTGCGACATCCCTTTCATGTTGAGGTTTTCGATGACCACGCAATCATACTGTTTCGCTAATTCGTATGATTTTTTGTGTAGAAAGTCTTTTCGTTGGTTCGCTATTTTCTCATGTAGCTTCGCTACTTTCAAACGCTGTTTGTGCCAACGATTAGAACCCTTCTTTCGGCGTGATAATATCCGTTGTTCTTTCGCTAATTTTTCCAATGCTTGCCGATAGAAACGAGGATAATTGGCTCTCTTACCCTCGCTATCGACAAATAAACCATTCATGGAAAAATCAAGCCCAACAACCGTTTGTATTTCTTTGGGGACAGGTTGATGTTCGTATTCGGTGAGAATAGAAACATAGTATTTTCCTGTTTTTGTTTTCGTGATCGTACAAGCCTTGATGATATGGTGGGCAGGAATCTCCCGATGTTGCTTGAACTTGACCCATTTCAGTTTGGGTAACTTGATATAGCCATCTGAAAGTTGAATATTGCCATTGACCACATTTGTGGTGTACGACTGTTTCGCCTTGCGGTTTTTGAACTTTGGAAATCCAGCACGACCCGAAAAGAAATTTTGAAACGCTTTCTGCAAATTCAATTGGGCGTTTGCTAACGCAAGGCTATCCACTTCTTTAAGCCAAGGAAACTCCTTTTTGTACTTGGCAGGGGTCGGAAATGTTTGTTTTTTCAAAGCTTCTTTGTCGTCTTTGAACTTTTCATAAATTTGTATGCGTTCTTCAAGCATTTTGTTATAAACGAAACGGACACAACCGAAGATTTTGGCAAGCAGCTGTTCTTGTTCTTTTGTTGGGTACAGACGGAATTTATATGATTTGTTTACCATATCGACACCACATCACTTCATCCCTTGATTTTCTATATATTTTTTTATTACTTCAAGGATGGCACCGCCCGTTGTAAACAGGAAAAAATTTCTTGATCAAAAATATTCTTTTCACTTGCGGAAAATGCTTTTTAATCAGTCGAGAACTTGCACTTTTATAGGCATTGATGAACTTTGATAGTTCACTATTCGGATGTGCTTTGAACAAAATATGCACATGGTCCATATCGTGATTCCATTCGACCAAGGAAATATTGTAATTTTTCCCCAATCTCACAAACATATCTTTTGCATAGTCAGATATGGTATCATCAATCACTTGTCTGCGATATTTTACAACCAGAACAAGATGATAATACAACAGGAATACTGAATGGTTATTACTGTCTAATTTAATTTATACAACAACCTTTCATTTTTCTAATACTGATTATATCATAACACAAAAAAGAAACAACTCATACCTACGCCTCACCGAAATTCATCTCCCACTTTCACTTCGTTTAGAAGTGGGAGACTTCTTTCGGAAAGATGTTAAAAAAAGGAAAATGTCGAAAAAAAATGTTTGATTATTTATAAGGAACTAATCGATGTGGTCACCGACTTCGTTCCGGTGGTAGGTACGATCAAAGATGCCTATCGCTTGTATCAAGTGTTAAGCAATCCGAAATCCAATGCAAAAGATGTGGCCGAAGCGTTAGTTGGTTTTATTCCGGGACTAGGTGGTCTAAAGAACATTTCAAAAGTAACAAATGCCATTAAGAAAGGATTTGATATTGATCCGAAAAAATTAGATCAGGCTGTGAGTATTATTAAGGGTACTATATACATGCACTTTAAAGCAATGACTTCTGTATGAACGCCTTTTTCCATGGTTATACTGCTCCTAAACACCCACATATAAAAGGAGCGGAAATGACATGAAACGTCTTAAAATGACGAATGATCACGGCTGGACGCCTCGAAAACTTCGGAAATAAGAACGGAAAATCAAAGATGCTTCTCTTCGCGTTCGGGTTACCGCCGTTCGCCTCGTCATGGAAGGGCATCTCGGAAAAGATGTAGCGAAAATGATCAATTTATGCCGTCAATCGGTTGCTCTCTACGTCGCACGCTTTAATGAAGGTGGGCTCGATCATTTACTCGATCGTCGCTTGCCACCTGGTCGCGTTCCATTTCTGACGGAAGAACAACAACAGGAGATCAGACAACTGGTATTAACCACCACTCCTGTGGATGTCGGATAGGGCATTTCTTCGTCATGGAACACACGTATCTTACAGTCCTACATCCAACAAACCTATGGTGTTTCGATGTCACGGGAAGGCATTCGTAAGTTGTTGCATCGTCTTCGCTTGTCATGGACACGCCCGACCTATAAGCTCGTCAAAGGCGATCCAGTACTTCAAGCGGCCTTTGAAAAAGAACTCGAGTTTATAAAAAAAACTAATCACGGAAGAAATCGTTCTGCTTCATGTCGATGAGACGCATGTTCGCGCGTATCAAGCACTTCGTACGACATGGGCAGAAGTAGGGAATCAAAAACAAGTGCCAAGCTACGGTCACCATACCCACGTGTCCATTTTTGGCGCCGTCGACGTGCAACAAGGCGATGTCGTGTTTCATCGCGCATCATCCGCCAATGCCGAAACGTTCCTAGACTTTTTGTGCCTGTTGAAAGAGAAATATCCGGATCGATTCATCGTGCTTGTGTTGGACAATGCACCGATTCATCATGCCAACATGGTGCAAGCATTCCTCGATGGAGAAGAAGGCGGTGCCTTTCACTTTATTTTTCTGCCACCGTATTCGCCTCATTTGAATCCGATGGAACGGTTGTGGAAGTGGCTGAAAGATGAAGTCATTGCCAACGTCTTGCATAAAGATCAAAACGACATTGCCCAGTCTATTACTCGTTTTGAACAATATGTGTTGCAGCACCGAGATGAAGTGTTACGCAGCATCGGGTGTGCTGCGTGAACCAGAGGTTAAAATGTCAATTTGGATGTATATAGTATAAGAAAATATGCTTTATGTAAGGAGGCAATACAATCAAAGCATATTATTAAACTCAAGGGTGATGAAATTCCAATATTCATATCAGAAGAACTTAGAGAATTAATAGAGAAAAATAATATAACAGGATGTGACTTTTTAGAAGTTAAAGTGATCTAAATAGTATCCATTCAGCCCAATACTAGTGAGATTTTCAGAATCCAGCACCAATAGGGCATTTCCCGTATCGAAAATGCCCTAGGAGGAATGGAGAATCGTTTGGAGGGACTCCCCATTTAGCTCGTTGAAGAAGCCAAAACGATTTTTCCGAACGTTTCACTTGCTTTCGATTTTTCATCGTTTCCAATTGAAAGAGGCGAAAAACAAGCTGACCGATAATGTCGGTCAGCTTTAAGAAAAATAGTTTCTAATCGTTTCCATTACCCGTTTTAGGTCATGTTCGTGCAAGTTTCCAATCTTGAAAAGAAGCTCCCGATAATGAATGGTGTTAATTTTTGAGCACCTAACAACGGACGGTTTGTCTAATCCCACTTCTTTCCAATATTCTAAGACGACATCATATTTGTTTCGTGGCTGTTGACTTGTAATATTTGCAATCACTCTGTCCAATTCTACGACAACATTATGGTGAGATACGATGAGCACAGGTCTTCGTTTTCCTTTTATTTCTGCAAACCATACTTCGCCTCGTCTTCCCAGATTACTCATCGTCTTCTCCCCATATTTCTTTTTCTAGTTCTTTTTCAATGACATCTTTTGGAGGTCTGTTGTCAAAGTATTTGTCGAAAAGCCATGATAGCAATTTAATTCGCTCCGCATTGTCCATTTCGTCTAAAGCTTTCATGAACTCTTCCGCCCTCACATGTATCACCCTTATTTTTAATCATCTCATTATAAATTTTCGCAAAGTTAAAGCAGGTGGTCAATCCTCTAAACGTGCGCTTTATTTACCATCCGCGCACATATGGCTTTGGCGCCTCAAGCGGGATGCCAAGCTCATTTGCAGCTGTTTTTGGCCAATATGGGTTGCGAAGGAGTTCTCGCCCGATGAAAATCAAATCGGCGCGACCGTTTCGTAAAATTTCTTCTGCTTGCCGTCCAGATGTAATCAGTCCAACAGCGCCTGTTGGTACGTCAGCTTCACGACGAATCGCTTCGGCAAACGGCACTTGATAGCCTGGGTATACGTCAATTTTGGCTGGAACAACGGCACCAGAACTAACGTCGATCAAATCAACGCCTTGCGTTTTCATGCGTTTGGCGTATTCGACGTAGTCTTTTACGGTTAAACCGTCTGGATGATAATCGGAAGCGGAGACGCGGACAAACAGCGGTCCGTCCCATATTTCTCTTACAGCCTCAATGACTTCGCTTAAAAAGCGGTAGCGATTTTCAAACGTGCCACCGTATTCATCATTTCGTTTGTTCGTTAATGGCGATAAAAACTCGTTAATTAAATAGCCGTGCGCCGCATGGATTTCAATGACGTCAAAGCCGGCTTTTTTGGCACGAAGCGCGCCGTTTTGAAACGCTTGAATCGTTTCATCAATATCCGTTTTCGTCATCTCTTTCGGTGTGTGCGTGTTTTCATCAAACGGAAGCGGCGATGGAGCGATGATCTCCCCGTCCACCATCGCTTTTCGTCCCGCATGGGCAAGCTGAATGCCGATTTTTGCGCCTTGTTCATGAACGAGCGTCGTGAGCGTGCGTAATCCGTCGATATGGTTATCGTCCCAAATGCCTAAATCGCGAGCGGAAATTCGTCCTTGCGGTGTTACGGCTGTCGCTTCGACAATAATGAGTCCGACTTGCCCTACGGCACGTGTCGGATAATGAATGAGATGCCAATTGCGTACCGTCCCGTCTTCTCTGTCGCATGCGTACATGCACATCGGTGACATGACGATGCGGTTTTTTAAGATGACGTCTCGAATCGTATATGGTGAAAATAACATATCCATCCCTCCCGTAGTATCTTCCATAAAAAATGATACCACGCGCACTTGGAAAAGAAAAACAACTTGCACTATTGGACGGAGGAAAGGAGTGCCTGACCGAGTTCTTTGGAGCGTTCGGTCGCCCGCTTAATGCAAGCAACCATCGCTTCTTGGTAGCGGTAGCGCTCAAGCACACTGATGCCAGCTTCTGTCGTGCCGCTTGGACTTGTTACTTCTTTGCGCAGCACAGAAGGATGTTTGTTCGTCGCTTTTAACATATGGGCGGCGCCGATAATCGTTTGCAAAATCAACTCTTTCGCCACAGCGCGCTCAAGCCCGATTTCATCCGCTGCTTTTTCCATCGCTTCCACTAAATAATAGACGTACGCCGGTCCGCTCCCAGACAACCCTGTTACCGCATGCAAATGTTGTTCTTCCACGACGGTGACGATACCAACCGTTTCAAATAGCGTCTTGGCGACTGCTAAATGGGTTTCTGTTGCATACCGACCGGATGAAAGCGCAGTCGCTGATTTTCGAATGGCGGCCGACGTATTCGGCATCGCGCGAACGACGGCGAGTTGTTTTCCAATAAGCGATGTAATCGTATCAGTTGTTACTCCCGCAAGTAAAGAAATAATGAGCTGTTGTTCGCTAAAGGCGTGTGCAATCGGAGTGAGGCTTTCTGCGACGTCTTTTGGTTTCATTGCCAAAATGACAATATCCGCTTCTTTCACCGCTTTTTCTTTATTAGTTTCTGTTCGCACACCGTATGTTTGTTGCAAATAGTGAAGACGTTCGACGTTTGAACGATTCGTAACAATCATTTGGTTTGGCTCGTATAACGTTTTTGCCACCCCAGAAATAAGCGCTTCTGCCATCGACCCTGCACCAAGAAACGTAATCGTTGTTTCTTTGCTCATCTTCTCTCCTCCTCATCTCAAATAAAAAAGACCTTTCGCCCCTTCGAAAAAGGACGGAAAGGTCTTTGTTTCCGCGGTACCACCTTTGTTGGCGCAAGACACGCCCACCTCTTTAGCCGGTATCGTCGGCTGTACGGTTAGGTTTGCCTAACAGCTCCTGGGTAGGTTCAATGGGAAAGAGGGCAATGAAACCTTTCAGCCGGTGGGTTTCACTCTCTTTTGCCGTTTTCCATTTACTAGTCCCAATCATCGCCTTGTTTTGTTTGCAATTATGCACGGAAAACAAGCTTGTTGTCAATAGGGAAAATCAATTTATTTTCTGAATTTTTTTGCGAATAATAAGAAAGAAATGACAAATGACGAAAAACGGTGTAAACTGTTTAATAACATGATAATTCGGAAATTATTATAATATAATGATAAGGGGAATATTGATGGAAAAAGAGGTGTATCGCATTGTCGTTCCGACGCCGTTTCCTGTCGGGGACGTCAATATGTATATTGTCAAAGGTGAGTTACTGACATTAATCGATGCCGGGGTGAAAACGGAAGAAGCGTGGCAAGTGTTTCAATGCCAATTGAGAGAAATAGGCTATGAACCGAGCGATATTGAACAAGTGGTCTTGACGCATCATCATCCTGACCATGTCGGCTTGCTTGATTATTTGCCAGATTCCATTCCGGTCATCGCCCATCCGAAAGCGCAGCCATGGATTAGCAAAGACCCGAAGTTTTTGGAGTGGCATCAGCATTACTTTGAACAATTTTTAGTTGAGTGTGGTATTGATGCTGCGTTTTTGCCGCAGCTGCCGAAACTTCGCCGTTCGCTTCGCTATTCATGCGAGCGCTCGCTCACCACAGCGATCTCGGAAGGCGACCGCATCAACGGTATGGAAGGTTGGGCGGTAATTGAAACGCCAGGGCATGCGCAAAGCCATATCGTGTTGTATCGGGAAAAAGACGGGCTGATGATTGGCGGTGACCATCTATTAGCAAAAGTGTCATCAAATCCGCTTTTAGAACCTCCGGAAATCGGAACATGGGAACGTCCGAAACCACTTTTGCAATATAATGATTCATTAAAAAAATTGCTGTCATATGACATTGCGAAAATAAAAACAGGGCATGGTGAAGATGTCACCGACGTGCCGGAGCTAGTGGAAAAGCGGTTGAAAAAACAACATGAGCGCGCGGAACAAGTATTAGAGATGTTAACACAAGGACCAATGACTGCCTTTGATGTATGCCGACATCTTTTTTCAACCGTGTATGAGCGGGAATTTTTGCTGACGATGTCAGAAACAATCGGACAGCTCGATTATTTAGAACATATCGGGGAGATAATGAAACGAAAAGAAAACGATGCGTATGTTTATGAGGCGGTGAGATGGTGAGGAGTTTGGAGGGAAAATACGTCGTCATTACCGGCGCATCCGGAGGGCTTGGCGAGCGGATCGCTTATGAAGTGGCGAAAAGGCGCGGTATTCCGGTATTGCTTGCGCGCAATGAGAAAAACTTAGCGCAGATTTCGGAAAAGATAAAAGCGACATACGGTGTTCCGTGCCGTTATGAACGATTGGATGTCAGTGACCTCGCCGCGGTTGAAGCATTGTTTCAAAAGCTGTTGCAAGAAATAGAAATCGATGTGCTTGTCAACAATGCTGGGTTTGGCGTGTTTCGCTACGTCGAAGACATTGATTTAAAAGAGACGGAAGCGATGTTTGCGGTGAACGTATGCGGGCTGATTGCTTGTACGAAAATGGTGTATCGACAGATGATGGAGCGGCGGAAAGGGCATATTATCAATATTGCTTCACAGGCGGGGAAAATTGCGACGCCGAAGTCGAGCGTTTATGCGGCGACGAAGCATGCGGTGCTTGGGTTTACGAACAGCTTGCGCATGGAAGCGGCGCAATATGGGATATTTGTGACCGCCGTCAACCCTGGACCGATTGAAACGAACTTTTTTTCTGTTGCCGATGCAACAGGGGATTACGTAAAAAATGTGAAACGGTGGATGCTTCAAGCAGATGACGTCGCTCGCCGCGTCGTCGATGCGATGATGACACCGACGCGTGAAGTGAACATGCCGCGCTGGATGAATGCTGGAAGTAAGCTGTATCAGATGTTTCCGTCGCTCGTTGAAGCGATGGGGAAAAATGCTTTTTTTAAAAAATAAGTCTCCTTGGCTGCGCAAGGAGGCTTATTTTGTCATATACTCATACACGACATCATGAACGATTTCGTATACATCCATCTCTGGATGTGTTTCGTTTTCTCGCATGATGTTTTGATATAGATCCGCCCACTCCGAATCGGTGAGCGGGAACGCTTCCGTATCTCGCCCATATTGGCGAAGGCAGTTTTGCACGAATTTTTTTAGCCATTTTTCGTCCAATCGATTCATCTCCTATGATTGCGATGGGGTGGCACGGACGACCGATTGGAACTTTCCTTTATGCGATCCGTCACAAAACGGCATCTTTTGCGACATGCCGCAACGACAGAGCGAAAACGTTTCTTTCGTTTCGAATTTGTTGCCTTCCGCGTCGATTAATTCCACTTCTCCTGTTACGCGAAATGAGCCGTTGTCATTTACTTTAATTTGTACTTTAGCCATGTAGGGTTCCTCCTTTATTTGTGCTCTCATTTTTGGTAGTATAGTTAGCGTATGTAAAAATTTAATGACAAAAAGGGCGGTCATTATGAATATTACATTTACGGATCGAGCAATGCAACAACTCGAACAGATTTTGTCGAATACAAAAAAGCGATTAAAATTAAAATATGATACGGAAGGCTGCGGTTGCGCCGTCAGCGGCGTGCCGACATTATGGCTCGTCGATCAAGCAGAGGAAGATGATATAGCGATTGAAACGAATTATGTTCCAGTGCTTTTGGAAAAATCACGTCTTGTTTTTTACGATGATAAAATGGTGATTGACGCTGTGGAAGGAGCAGGGTGTTTTCTGTTGAAAAGCTCGAATCAAATCTTAAATCCGCGCATGTCGCTTGTGGAAGTGAGTGAACAGCATGAATGATAAATTAAAGCAAATTGCCAATATCGCGAAACAAAAAACATGGGTATCATTTATGCATGAAAACGACCCATATAGTTTATTGCATTGGTCGATTGCCGGTATTTATCAAGAACCGAAAGATGTTTGGCTACTGCAAGATGAAATGACGTTTACGACAACGGAATTTGCGACGCTTGATGAGGCGATTCAGTGGATAAAAGAGCATCTGCCGAACGTTACCGAGATTTTATAAGGAGGCAACCGCCTCCTTGTCATTGCGGGGAATTTTGCCGTTTGGTTGGATGGGTCGCTTTTTCTAATTCTTCTTTAGCAATTGTTGGGTTGACCGTATCTGCGGACGGCTTTCCTTTTTGCGCACGGTTCGTCATAGAACGATTCTCCTTTCGTTAAAATCATGTCCTTTTTTATCTTGGAAAAAGAATCGTATTTTTATGCGGAGGGATTGTAGTGAAAAATCAATCAGAAGAAAAAATCACGGTAAAAGATTACCTTGACACCGATTTATACGCGAAGCTGCGCGCGAAAAAGAGCGCGTTAGAAGCGGAAGAAAAAAGAAAAAAAGCGGAAGAAGAAGCGCGCAAACGAGACGAACAGCGGCAGCGCGAGAAAAATAAAACGTTTGAAGAACTGCTCAATGAGAGCAATTTAGATTGGCGAAAATTTAAGGAATAAGCCCTGAGTGTTCAGGGCTTTTTTAGCGATGCGTATTATAAATAGACGCTTTCGTATGTTGTTTTAGCCATTCGTATTCTTCTTTCGTCAATGCGGGAGCGAAAGCAGCGGCAATATTGCCCGTCAGCTGCTCGACGCTGCTAGCGCCGGGAATGACAGCAGCGACGACCGGATCATATAGGCAAAATTGCAGAGCGGTCGCGGTAAACGAGCGGTGAGCTGCTGTTTTTGCTTTTAACGCCGGCAAAAGTGCTTGCAATTCTTCGTATGTATAATCAAGATAGCCGCTTGTTTTCACCGCCTCGCTTGCTGCTTCGAGCGGTCGCTCTGTGAGCAACCCTTTCGCCACTGGTCCGCGGGCGATGACGCTAATATGATGCTCTTTTAGAAGCGGGAAAAGTTCTTCCGGACGGCGGTCGAGCAAACTATATTGCATCATGACACTAACGATATTCGACCGTTTTACATATTCGCGAATGACATTTGGGCGAATCGAGGAAATGCCGTAGTAGCGAATAACCCCTTCTTGTTTTAGCTCTTCAAACGCTTCGATCGTTTCATCGATCGGATCGTCGATAGTTCCGCCGTGCAATTGGTACAAATCGATGTAGTCCGTTTGTAAGCGACGCAAACTTTCTTTTACCGCTCGTTTTATATACGCTTTGGACGGGTCCCAATACCAGCCGTCTTTCCCCTCTTCCCAACGGTTTCCGACTTTCGTTGCTAGCACAACTTGATCGCGTTTTCCTTTGATCGCTTTGCCGACAAACTGCTCGTTTAAGCCGCGGTCGTACAAGTCTGCGGTGTCTAAATAGTTAATGCCACGCTCAAGCGCTTCATGAATGAGGCGAATGGCCTTTTTCTCCTCTGTACCGAGCGACATGCAGCCAAGCCCGACTTCGCTTACATATAAATCCGATGAACCGATGCGCCGTTTGTTCATCCTTTCTCCTCCAATCACTAATTTTCTCCATTTTATACGAAAATGTAGTACAATGAAAACGAAAATGATTCGACGGGAGCGAAAACGAATGGACCATTTAATCGAAAAAACGATTCGTCAAGAGAAAATTTTTAGCGGCAAAGTTATTCAAGTATATGTCGAGGACGTGCAATTGCCAAACGGAAACACGAGCAAGCGGGAAATCGTCAAACATCCGGGAGCGGTGGCGATTCTCCCGCTGACAAACGAAGGAAAATTAGTGCTTGTTCGGCAATACCGGAAAGCGTTAGAGCGTGTATTAATCGAAATTCCAGCGGGAAAATTAGAAAAAGGGGAAGAACCGCTTGCAACGGCTCGACGTGAACTAGAAGAAGAAACGGGCTATTCCGCTCAATCGATGCGCCACTTGATTTCTTTTTACACGTCCCCAGGGTTTGCCGATGAACTTGTTCATCTATATGTCGCCGAAGGGCTTGTGAAACTAGAAGAAGCAGCGGGGCTTGATGCCGATGAATTTGTCGATTTATTGGAAGTGACGTTAGAGGAGGCGTTGGCTATGCTTGAAGCGAAAGAAATTTACGATGCGAAGACCGCCTATGCTTTACAATATTTGCAGCTTGCGCGGGCATTAAAAAAATGAACGACTATTACGTCGATTTGCACATTCACATCGGGCGAACGGCTTCTGGCAAGCCAGTAAAGGTAACAGGCGCAAAAACGTTAACGCTAGCGAATATTTTACATGAGGCAGAACGTGTGAAAGGACTGCATATCGTCGGGATTGTCGATAGCCACGTTCCGGAAGTGCTTGATGAATTGGAACGGGAAATGGAAGCAAACGGCTGGAGTGAACAGAAAGAAGGAGGCGTGCAGGCAGGAAACGTCACGCTTTTATTAGGGAGTGAGATCGAAATTTACGATAACCATTGCCACGGTCCCATTCATGTGCTTGTTTTTTTGCCGACGATCGCTGCGATGCGCTTATTTTCCGAGTGGCTAGAAAAGCGCATCAAAAACATCTCGCTCAGCTCCCAGCGCATGTACGGAACAGGGCGCAAACTGCAAGAAATCGTCAAACAATTAGAAGGGTTGTTTATTCCTGCGCATGCTTTTACCCCGTTTAAAAGTCTATATGGCAGAGGAGTGAAGCAAAGCTTAACGGAAGTGTTCGAACCGGATTGGATGGACGCGGTGGAGCTGGGGTTAAGCGCTGATTCCGAGATGGCCGATCAAATTGCCGAATTGCACCGCTATCCGTACCTTTCTAACTCCGACGCCCATTCGCTAAGAAAAATGGCGCGCGAATATCAAATTGTACGCATGCATCACCCGATGTTTGCTGAGTTGAAAAAGGCGTTACGAAAAGAGGATGGGAGAGCGATTGTGGCAAACTATGGATTAAACCCGAAGCTTGGCAAATACTATCAAACGGCGTGTGAACGATGCTTTGCCCCGATGAACGGAAGCAATGAACGCTGCCCGTCGTGCGGACATGACCGGTGTGTAAAAGGGGTGTTTGACCGGCTGCATGAATTGAAAACGGACGGTGTACCGCCAAAGCGTCCGCCTTACATTTATCAAGTGCCGCTCGAATTTATCCCCGGGCTTGGAGAGAAAACGTATAACATGTTGCTTCAACATTTTGGCACGGAAATGTATGTGCTTCATCAAGCGACAAAAGAACAGTTGGCGGATGTCGTCGGCGAAAAATTGGCGGAACGGATTGTGCTTGCTAGAAGCGGTCAGCTTGCGATTACAGCAGGCGGTGGCGGCAAATACGGAAAAATCGCTCTTACATAAGGGCGATTTTTTCTTTTCTTTCGTCATAGACGTTCGCTTTTTTCATACAATCTAGTAAGAGCGAAAGTAGGAGGAAGAGAAGATGAGGAAGCAGCCGTTGAAATCCGCCGTTCTCATGCATGTTCGGGAACATGCTTCGGTGTATTTATTTACCATTGTCTTGTTTCTAATGGGCGTTATTTTCGGGGCAATCGTTGTGAATAGTTTAAATTTAAACCAAAAACAAGATTTATATTATTATTTAACGCAATTTTTTGGACAAGTAGCGAAGGGGCAGTTGGCTAGTGAGTACGACATGTTTCAACAAAGCTACTTTCACAATTTGCAATATATCGGCTTTATGTGGGTGCTCGGGATTTCGATTATCGGCTTGCCGCTGATTTTAGTGCTTTTGTTTTTAAAAGGGGTCGTCGTCGGATTTACGGTTGGGTTTCTTGTCAATCAAATGGGTTGGCAAGGGTTTTTATTATCGTTCGTTTCGGTGATGCCGCAAAATGTGATCGTCATTCCAGCGGTTATTATCATGGGGACGATCGCGATTTCTTTTTCGTTAAAAATGGTTCGTAATCAATTTATGAAGCGGATGCATGAACCGATTTTTCCGATGATTATGCGCTATGCGTTTGTCATGGTGGCGATTAGCGCAGTGTTGCTTCTTTCCGCGTCAATGGAAGCGTACGTCTCGCCGATTGTGATGAAGCAAGTCATCGAATTCATAAACAAAAGATAATTTTTATTATTTAATAATATTTTTATTTATTTAATGATAATAATTTTACTTTGATACTTCCCCCGTTCTTTTGTATAATGATAAATGAACGACGAGGGAGGGAAAAGAAATGGAAGATCGAATCGAGCGAATCAAAAAATTATTGCATACCGCCGGATACAAATTGACACCGCAGCGCGAGGCGACTGTGCGAGTTCTGTTAGAACATGAAGAAGACCACTTAAGTGCAGAAGATGTCTACCTCCTCGTTAAAGAAAAATCTCCCGAAATCGGATTAGCGACGGTATATCGGACGTTAGAGCTATTAACCGAGTTGAAAATCGTCGATAAGATCAACTTTGGCGACGGCGTATCACGGTATGATCTTCGCCAAGAAGGCGCGGCTCATTTTCATCATCATTTAGTATGTATCGAATGCGGCTCAGTAGCGGAGATTCAAGAAGATTTATTAGAGGAAGTAGAAGCAATTGTCGAACGAGATTGGAAATTTAAAATTAAAGACCATCGGTTAACGTTTCATGGCATTTGTTATCGGTGCCAACAAAAAGATGAGCAAGAATAATAAAAACCTTTTCCATCGGGAAAGGTTTTTTCATGTATAAAAAGAAAAAACGAAGGCATATCCTTAATAATAAGTGCTATTTTAGGAGGGTATGCCGTGAAAACGTTGTGGCAAGTGATTAAAACATTTGTTTTATTTACGGGATGTACAATTTTGTTTTATTATAGTCTTATATGGTTCTATCGAGAGTACGAAAGCTATCATCGCTATGATGAGCCACAAGGGTCGGCGGTGAAAGTATCGACAACCGAAACGACATCAACCGATTGGCTGAAACGATTTATACTTTTTTATCGCGATGGGGAGTAGAGAACATTGAACGATGAAATGAAAGATTTCCTCCATTACTTAACGGTCGAGCGAAATTTGGCGAAAAATACGATCGTGTCGTATGAACGCGATTTGCGAAAATATGCACATTATTTAATCAACGTCGAACAAGTGCAATCATGGAATGATGTATCCCGCCTTCATATTTTGCAATTTTTAAAGTTTTTAAAAGAGGGCGGGAACTCGGCGAAAACGATTGCGCGCCATATCGCGTCCATTCGTTCGTTTCACCAGTTTTTATTGCGGGAAAAAGTGACGGACAAAGATCCGACCGTTCATATCGAAACGCCGCAGCTTGAGCGGAGCTTGCCAAAAGTATTATCGACAGCGGAAGTCGAGGCGCTGTTAGATGCACCGAAAGCAAACACGCCGTTTGGCATTCGTGACAAAGCGATGCTTGAATTGTTGTATGCGACCGGCATGCGCGTCAGTGAAATGATTAATTTAAACCTTTCTGACGTCCATTTGACGATGGGGTTTGTCCGTTGTTACGGAAAAGGGAATAAAGAGCGGATTATTCCAGTCGGGCGGATTGCGCTTTCAGCGTTAAAGATATACATCGAAGAAGCGCGACCGAAACTGCTTCATCCGAAAAAACGGGCGACGGATGCTTTATTTTTAAATCATCACGGCGAACGATTAACGCGGCAAGGGTTTTGGAAAATTTTAAAAAAGCTTGCGAAAGAAGCGAACATCGAAAAAGAACTAACCCCACATACGTTTCGCCATTCGTTCGCCACCCATTTACTTGAAAACGGTGCCGACTTGCGTGCTGTGCAAGAGTTGTTAGGACATGCCGATATTTCTACGACACAAATTTATACGCACGTCACGAAAACGCGCTTAAAAGACGTGTACCAGCAATACCACCCGCGGGCGTAGCGGGTGTTTTTTTTAGGCGCAAATTGTTCACATTTATTTTATTGCACATCAATATGAAAACGTTTTATAATGTAGTTGTCAGACTTCTGACCATTGGTGGAACTGTCTGTTTTTCAAAAGGAAGGGCATGCTACAAATAAAAGGGTTCATCACCACAATATGTACTTGATAAGTGATACGCTTTCTTGAACAAGAATGTGCAAAAATCATTGATTTGCTGATTCTTCCTCACAAGCGTCAGTAGAGCGTGTTATAAAAAATCAAGCACAACTTTTGGCGAAGAACCAATAAAAGGGACAAAATGGTAGACTATTTATAGCTGTACGCGAAAAAACGATGGTTTGCAAGGAGGAAAAAAAGTGTCTACATACAAATACAAACGCGTCTTTTTAATTGTCATGGACTCGGTCGGCATCGGCGAAGCACCGGATGCGGAAAAATATAACGATAAAGGGGCTGATACGCTCGGGCATATCGCCGAACATCGCGGTGGCTTGAACATGCCGAACATGGCGAAGCTTGGCTTAAGCAATATTCGTGAAATCAAAGGAGTGCCGAAAGCGGACAAACCGCTTGCCTACTATACAAAAATGCAAGAAGCATCGGCTGGGAAAGACACGATGACTGGCCATTGGGAGTTAATGGGACTGCGCATCGACACCCCGTTTCAAGTATTTCCTGACGGCTTCCCTCGAGAATTAATTGCCGAATTAGAAAAGCGAACAGGGCGGAAAGTCATTGGCAATAAACCAGCAAGCGGAACGGCAATCATTGACGAGCTTGGTCCAGAGCATATGGAAACAGGGGCATTAATCGTCTATACATCGGCAGATTCTGTATTGCAAATTGCCGCGCATGAAGAGGTCATTCCACTTGACGAGCTATACAACATTTGTAAAATCGCCCGTGAGTTGACGCTTGATGAAAAATATATGGTCGGCCGCGTCATCGCCCGTCCGTTCATCGGCACGCCAGGAAATTTCCAACGTACGGCAAATCGCCACGATTATGCGCTAAAGCCGTTTGGCCGCACCGTGATGAACGAACTACAAGATGCGGGCTATGAAGTGATTGCGATCGGGAAAATTTCCGACATTTACGATAATGAAGGCGTGACAAAATCGCTCCGCACGAAATCGAATATGGATGGCATGGATAAATTGATTGACACGCTGCATATGAATTTTACGGGGCTTAGCTTTGTCAACCTTGTTGATTTTGATGCCCTATACGGCCACCGCCGCGACCCGAAAGGATATGGCGATGCGCTTGAAGCGTTTGACGAACGCCTAGCGGAAGTGTTGTCGCTTTTAAAAGAAGACGATGTACTAATCATTACCGCAGACCATGGAAATGACCCTGTCCATCATGGCACTGACCATACGCGCGAATACGTGCCGCTTCTTGTCTACAGCCCGAGCATGAATGGCGGAAAAGAATTGACGCTTCGCCAAACGTTTGCCGATGTCGGTGCGACGATTGCGGAAAACTTTCACGTCAACATGCCAAAATACGGAACAAGTTTTTTAGCGGAATTGAAGTGAGGGGGAACATGCATGAATCGAGCAGCGATTGAACAAGCCGCACAATTTTTAACCGAAAAATTTTCAACACCGCCGCAAATCGGACTCATTCTCGGCTCTGGCCTTGGCGTGTTGGCTGATGAAATCGAGAGTGCCGTGAAAATTCCGTATAGCGAGATCCCGCAATTTCCGGTTTCCACGGTGGAAGGCCATGCGGGGCAATTAGTGTACGGCCAATTGGAAGGTGCGACCGTGCTCGCGATGCAAGGCCGCTTCCATTATTATGAAGGATACAGCTTAGACAAAGTGACGTTCCCGATTCGCGTGATGAAGGCGCTTGGTGTGGAGAAATTAATTGTCACAAATGCAGCCGGCGGTGTAAACGAAACGTTCCAGCCGGGCGATTTAATGATTATTTCCGACCATATTAATAACATGGGAACAAATCCGCTTATCGGACCAAATGATTCGGCGCTCGGCGTTCGTTTCCCAGATATGACCGAAGCGTATAGCAAGCGGTTGCGGAAGCTTGCGAAAGACGTTGCTTCCCGCTTAGGAATTCGCGTGCGAGAAGGAGTGTACGTCGCAAATACCGGTCCGTCCTATGAAACACCAGCAGAAATTCGCATGATTCGCGCCATTGGTGGCGATGCGGTCGGCATGTCGACCGTACCAGAAGTCATCGTTGCTCGCCATGCACACATGGAAGTATTAGGAATTTCTTGCATTTCCAACATGGCAGCAGGCATTCTCGACCAGCCGCTAACGCACGATGAAGTGATCGAAACGACGGAAAAAGTAAAGGCGGACTTTTTACAGTTTGTGAAAGCAATTGTGCGTGAAATGGCAGAAAACAAATGAGGTGAAAAGCGATGAGAATGGTCGATTTAATTGAAAAAAAGCGCGACGGCTACGCGTTGACGAAAGAAGAAATTCAGTTTATTATTCAAGGCTACACAAATGGGGAAATTCCCGACTACCAAATGAGCGCGTTTGCGATGGCAGTATTTTTCCAAGGTATGACCGATGAAGAAACAGCTGAACTCACGATGGCGATCGTTCACTCTGGAGAAACGATCGACCTTTCAAAAATTAACGGAATTAAAGTGGATAAACACTCAACAGGCGGCGTGGGTGATACGACGACGCTTGTACTTGGTCCGCTCGTCGCTTCCGTTGGTGTGCCCGTGGCGAAAATGTCTGGGCGCGGTCTTGGGCATACAGGTGGAACGATTGACAAGCTTGAGTCCGTTCCTGGTTTCCACGTCGAAATTAGTAACGAGGAATTCATTGAGTTAGTCAACAAAAATAAAATTGCTGTTGTCGGCCAGTCTGGCAACTTAACGCCGGCGGATAAAAAATTGTATGCCTTGCGCGATGTGACAGCAACGGTTAATAGCATTCCATTAATCGCTTCATCGATTATGAGCAAAAAAATTGCCGCTGGGGCAGACGCGATCGTTTTAGATGTCAAAACAGGTGCTGGCGCATTTATGAAAGAACTAGACGATGCGAAAGCGCTCGCGAAAGCGATGGTCGAAATCGGCAACCGCGTCGGCCGACAAACGATGGCGATTATTTCTGATATGAGCCAGCCGCTCGGCTATGCGATTGGTAATGCGCTCGAAGTGAAAGAAGCGATCGATACGTTAAAAGGAGAAGGACCGAAAGATTTGCAAGAACTTTGCCTTGTGCTTGGCAGCCATATGGTCTATTTAGCGAAAAAAGCGTCCTCTTTAGAAGAAGCGCGCCATATGCTAGAACGTGCAATCGAAGATGGTTCAGCGCTTGAGGCGTTCAAACGGTTTTTAGCCGCACAAGGCGGGGATGCGTCCGTTGTTGATGACCAAAGCAAATTGCCGCAAGCAAAATATGTCATCGAATTAGAGGCGAAAGAAGACGGCTATGTAGCCGAAATTGTTGCCGATGAAATTGGTACAGCAGCGATGTTACTAGGGGCGGGACGAGCGACGAAAGAATCGACGATTGATTTAGCGGTCGGCTTAGTATTGCGCAAAAAAGTGGGCGATGCGGTGAAACAAGGCGAATCGCTTGTAACGATTTACAGCAACCGAGAACAAATCGACGACGTCAAACAAAAGCTGTATGAAAATATTCGTCTTTCTTCCGAACGAGTGCAAGCGCCAACGCTTATTTACGATAAAATTTCGTAATAAAGATTTTTCATATGTGTATAAAAAGGTGTCCCAATACGTTTGGGATGCCTTCTTTTTTTGTATAAAAAATAACAAAATGGAAAAAATGGAATGTATAAAGAATGGAGGGTTGGGTATGTGGAAAGTAATGACGAGTTTTTTGCTGTTAATTGCTTGGACGGTTCCAATGTCCAATGTTTACGCACAGGAGAAAGACTCTAGCATTGAGCTTGTAACTCAAGCCCGGTCAGCGATTTTGCTCGAGCGTGATACAGGCATGGTGTTATATGCAAAAAACGCACATGAAAAACTGCCGCCAGCGAGTATGACGAAAATTATGACGATGCTACTGATTATGGAGGCGATTCATGAAGGAAAGCTAAAATGGAATGAAAAAGTGCGTACAAGCGAATATGCGGCATCGATGGGCGGTTCGCAAATCTTTTTAGAGCCGGGGGAAGAAATGACCGTCGATGAGATGATGCGAGGGATTGCCATCGGTTCGGCAAATGACGCCTCTGTCGCCATGGCGGAGCGAATCGCTGGATCGGAAGAAGCGTTTGTCAAAATGATGAACAAAAAAGCGAAGCAACTCGGTTTAAAAGATACCGTCTTTAAAAATGCGACCGGTCTTCCTGCCGAAGGGCATTACAGTAGCGCTTACGACATGGCAATGATGGCAAAAGAGTTATTAAAATATGACGACATTACAAAATATACCGGAAAATATGAAGACTATTTACGGGAAAATACGGACGAAAAATTTTGGCTTGTTAACACAAACCGACTCGTGAAATTTTACCCAGGGGTCGATGGTGTGAAAACAGGATTTACGGCAGAAGCAAAATATTGTTTAACGGCGACGGCGAAAAAGAACGGCATGCGCGTCATTGGTGTCATCTTTGGAGCACCAACGCCAAAAGACCGAAACGCACAAATGACAAAGCTACTAGATTATGCTTTTAGCCAATACGAAACCCATCCGGTGTATAAGAAAAATACGGTCATTGCCACGGTCAAAGTAAGCAAAGGAAAAACGAAAGCAATAGAAGCCGTTACCGATGAGCCGATTTCGGTATTAACGAAAAAAGGCGTATCTGTGAAAGAAATGAAAAAGGTCGTGAAACTAAACGAAAACATACAGGCACCTGTTCGAAAAGGAGATGTGCTTGGAACACTCATTCTAAAACAAAATGGGAAAGAGATATTGCGCCGCCCGCTTGTAGCGAAACAGTCAGTCGCCGAAGCGAGCTGGTGGGATTTGTTTAAACGGACGTTACAAGCATTGACAAAATCTGCGTAAAAATGTCCATTTTTGTAGTTTTTGTTCTATTTTCCGCGAATGCCGACTACTTTTGTCAGTCAGCAGGACTTTCCCTTCTTGTGCACGAAATAGTTTTCTATCATGCGATAAGGGGGAAAGTGCAGTGAGTCTGACGATGGACTTTGAAGTAAAGCAAAATGTATTGCTTGTTCGTCTTTCCGGAGAGCTTGACCATCACACAGCGGAAGCGCTCCGCGAGAAAGTGACGGACTTGATGGAAACAAAACCAATTCGCCATATCGTGCTTAATTTAAGCCAATTAACCTTTATGGATAGCTCCGGTCTTGGCGTTATTTTAGGCCGGTATAAACAAATTAAAAATGTCGGTGGGGAAATGATCGTTTGCGCCATTTCTCCGGCAATTAAACGGCTGTTCGATATGTCCGGATTATTTAAAATCATCCGGCTTGAGTCGGATGAACAATATGCATTACAAACGTTGGGGGTGGCGTAAATGAGAAACGAAATGCACCTCCAGTTTTCCGCACTAAGCCAAAACGAATCGTTTGCACGGGTAACGGTGGCAGCGTTTGTCGCACAGCTCGACCCGACGATGGATGAACTGACAGAAATTAAAACGGTCGTCTCCGAAGCGGTCACAAACGCCATCATTCATGGCTATAATAACGACCCGAATGGCATTGTCTACATTTCAGTCGTCATCGAGGATGGCGTTGTGCAAATGACGATTAAAGATGAAGGAATTGGCATTGCGAATGTGGAAGAAGCGCGGCAGCCGTTGTTTACGACAAAGCCTGAATTAGAACGGTCTGGAATGGGCTTTACGATTATGGAAAATTTCATGGATGAAGTAACGATTCATTCGGAAATGAATAAAGGCACAACTGTACAATTAACGAAGTACATTACAAAGAGTAAAGCGCTATGCAATTAAGGGAGACATGCCTATGGATGTCGATGTCAAGCAAGAGCAGACGCCGATGAAAGACCACGAACTGAAAGAACTCATCCGGCGCAGCCAAGAAGGCGACGAAGAGGCACGTGATGAAATTATTCAAAAAAACATGCGCCTTGTTTGGTCGGTCGTGCAACGCTTTCTCAATCGCGGTTATGAGCCGGACGACTTGTTTCAAATCGGGTGCATCGGCTTACTAAAATCAGTCGATAAATTTGATTTATCGTATGATGTAAAGTTTTCGACGTATGCGGTACCGATGATTATTGGAGAAATTCAACGATTTATTCGCGATGATGGCACCGTGAAAGTGAGCCGTTCGTTAAAAGAAACAGGCAATAAAATTCGCAAAGCGAAAGACGAGCTATCCAAGCAATACGGTCGAGCGCCAACGGTAACAGAAATCGCCGATTACTTGCAAATTTCACCAGAAGACGTCGTGCTGGCACAAGAAGCCGCTCGTTCTCCAGCGTCCATTCATGAAACGGTGTATGAAAATGATGGGGACCCGATTACACTTCTTGACCAAATTGCGAATCAAGAAGAGCTATGGTTCGATAAGCTCGTGTTAAAAAAAGCGATTGAAGAGCTAGAGGAACGGGAACGACTCATCGTGTATTTGCGCTATTATAAAGACCAAACGCAATCAGAAGTGGCATCTAGATTAGGCATCTCTCAAGTGCAAGTATCACGGTTGGAAAAAAAGATTTTACAACAAATAAAACAAAGAATGGGTGAATAGTACCCATTCTTTTCTTTTTTTATTTAATTGATGGTAATTATCCGTTAGCCGTATCATTCCTTTTTTGTCCAAACATACTAAGTGAGAAAAAATAAATAAAGGTGTGAGACGATTGGAAACAGTTTTCATGAAATTACGTCATCGCGTCCAAGTAAAGCCGCACGAACTTGTCGTTGTTGGGGATGTTGCACAAATGATCGCAACGGACGATCAATTACTAAAAAAAATAAAGCAGCTTCCCATTTATCAAATTCAACCGCACGATAAAAATATCGTCATTATCGATGTTATGAAAGTGATCGACACGATTGTTCGCACCGAGAAAACAGTAGACGTCCAAACGATCGGGCCAGCGCAAACGATTGTTGAAGTAGTTTATGAAAAAAAGCGCGTGCCGTTTCTTTCCTTTTTGCTCGTTTGGCTATTGCTGTTTATCGGTTCGGCGCTAGCGATTATGAATTTTCATGAAGACGTCAGCATGAAAGAAATGCATCAACATTTATATACGATGATTACTGGTGAAAAAACGCAAAAACCATTACTGTTTCAAATTCCGTATTCGCTTGGATTAGGGATAGGCATGATTTTATTTTTTAACCATCTGTTCCGCAAACGGCTCAACGAAGAGCCAAGCCCTCTTGAAGTCGAGATGTTCAACTACCAGCAGTCGCTCGATCAGTACGTAATATTGCACGAAAATAAAGAAAGTATGAAGCGAATTGACGACAATTGAAATTGCGTTCGTTGTCATCGTCAGTTTTGCCGGAGGGCTTGCGACTGGAACAGGGTTCGTTGCTTTTTTAGTCGTTCTCGGGGTTATTCCACGATTGACGCAACTTACGAAAACGATGAAATCGATTCACGCCTATGAATGGAGTGCGGTAGCTGGTGCAGTCATCGGCGGTTGGATGAGCCTCCGCTCTTCCGTATTAGGGGCATCGAAATATTGGCTTATTCCGCTTGGGTTATTTAGTGGTGTGTTTATTGGAATGTTAGCAGCGGCATTGACAGAAGTGCTAAATGTTTGGCCAATTTTAGCGAAACGAATGAGGATGGCGGACAAATTGATTTTATTGCTCATGGCTATCGTTTTTGGCAAAGTGTTCGGATCATTATTTTACTGGATTTATGTTGTGGAGGGGAAGTAGCGATGCGATTGCACGACAATTATCGACAAGCAGTAAAAAAATTTCAGCCGAAACCACCGTATGTAGCCAATAGCCTAAAGGCGTTTTTTGTCGGCGGGGGGCTTTCGGTTTTAGCGGAAGTGTTACGTGCACAATTTCGCGTGAATATACCGTCGTTAGCAGCGGAACAGGCGGTGTTGCTTCTATTTATTGGCGCTGCGGTCGTGCTTACTGCCATTGGCGTGTATGACGATTTTAGCCAGTTTGCTGGGGCTGGTTCCACGGTGTTAATTACAGGGTTTGCGAATTCGCTAACAAGCGCTGCATTAGAGCATCGAAGTGAAGGAGTGGTGAACGGAATTGCAGGTCATATGTTTAAAATTGGCGGGGCAGCGCTCGTATATGGAATTGTTGCTGCCTACTTGTTGGGGCTGGTGTACTTCATGAGGTAAGGAGGGGATAGGGTGAAGATCGTTGGGAAGCAGACGTGGGTGTTTGATGACGTGTATATTCAAGCGACAGGCACAGCGGTTGGTCCTTTTGAGGCAGACGGACCGCTTGGTAAGTGTTTTGACGTCGTCTACCGTGATTTATACTGTGGGGAAAAAACGTGGGAACGTGCCGAGCGACGGTTAATGCAAGAAGCGATTGCTGCCTGTTTACAACAGGGCAACACCATGATGAATGAGGTAGATGTGCTGCTTGCTGGGGATTTATTAAATCAAAACGCCACTGCCAACTATACGGCGCGTGAGTTTCCCGTTCCGTTTCTATGCATGTTCGGGGCATGTTCAACGTCAATGGAAACGTTGGCGGTTGGGGCAGCGCTCGTTGACGGTGGATTTGCGAAGCGTGCGCTTACGGCAACAAGCAGCCATAACGCTACCGCCGAGCGACAGTTTCGTTATCCGACGGAACTTGGTGTCCAAAAGCCGAAAAGCGCAACGTTTACGGTCACGGGAGCAGGAGCAGCATTAATTGGAAAAGAAAAGGGACGTTTTCGTGTGACGGCTGCTACGATTGGAAGGGTAATCGATGCAGGGGTAACGAACCCGCTTGATATGGGCTCCGCGATGGCGCCGGCTGCCGCCCATACAATTGAACAACATTTTTACGATTTGCGCCGTTCGCCATCGGACTATGACTTAATTGTGACTGGAGACTTATCCCGAGTCGGCAGCGTCATTGTGAAAGAACTTTTAATGGAAGCAGGGTATGATGTCACGAGCAATTACAATGATTGCGGGTTACTTATATACCGTCCGGAAAAAGCAGCGTTTGCTGGCGGAAGCGGATGTGCATGTTGCGCTGTAGTGACGTACGGTCATTTGTTAAAAGAAATGGCAGCAGGCGCGATTGAACGAATGTTAGTCGTGGCTACCGGGGCGTTATTAAGCCCGACGATGATTCAACAAAACGAATCCATTCCTGCGATTGCCCACGGGGTCGTCATTGAAGCGGTGAGGGGGGAGTGAAATGGAGTATTGGTTGGCGTTTTTAGTAGGTGGGTTGATTTGTGGGGTTGCTCAGTTATTTATTGATTATAAATTTTCGCAGTTGCAAGTCGTGATCGGTTTAGTGTTAGTTGGCGTCGTTTTAGGTGCACTAGGCGTATATGATTGGCTAGTTGACATCGCTGGGATGGGGGCGCTGTTGCCGATGAGCGGCTTTGGTTATTGGCTTATTAAAGGCGTTATCATGGCAACAGAGCAAAACGTAATGGCAGCAGGCGCGAACGTCTTTCGCCTTGTTGGGATAGAGATAGTAGCGATAATCATTCTTTCGTTTTTTACCGCACTTATTTGCAAACCGAAAGGATAGAACATGATGAAAAAAAGACGGGTCATTATTGTAACCGATGGAGACGAGTTTGCATGGCGAACGATTGAACATGTCGCAAAAGAAGTCGGCGGCCGCTGCATTAGCCGTTCACGCGGAAACCCGTCGGTGTTGACAGGAAAAGAACTTGTACGGCTTATTTTACAAACCCCTTACGATCCTGTATTTGTCATGTTTGATGATTGTGGTGCCATTGGCGAAGGGGCAGGGGAACAAGCGTTAAAATACGTTGCGACCCATAAGCAAATCGAGGTCATCGGCGCGATTGCCGTTGCATCAAATACCCATCAGCACGAATGGACAAAAGTAGATGTCAGCATCGACCGAGACGGCTATTTAACCGAATATGGCGTCGATAAAGAAGGCATTCGCGAATTAGACGTAGGGCGCATTAATGGCGATACGGTATATTGCCTCGAACAGTTAAACATCCCTATCATCGTTGGCATTGGTGACATTGGGAAAATGGGCTATCGCGATCATATCAAATACGGTTCCCCGATTACGAAAAAAGCGGTCGAGTTAATTTTAGAAAGGAGTGGAGTATGTGACGACGACAGAAAAAAAAGTGCCGATTTTTGAAAGCCTCGCTGATAACGAAGCGTATTTAAAAGAAAAAATCGGGATTGGGACAAGTTTTGATTTAGGAATACGAAAAGTATATATTTTGAAAAAAGAAGTGCACATTTATTATTGCAACGGGCTTTGCGATACGCAATATTTAATTGAGTTGTTAAAGCAGATTGTGCAAATTAACGACCGAGAGCGGCAAACGGCGCAGGCGAAGCAAATTCTTGAAAACCGCCTCGTCCACCAGCAAGTAAGTTCGGTCGACAATTTAAACGAAGCGATTAATAAATTGTTGTCAGGGTTGATTGTTATTTTATTAGAAGGGGAGACAAGCGGCTTTATTGTCGATGTGCGCAGCTATCCTGGACGCCAGCCTCAAGAGCCAGATACAGAAAAAGTCGTACGCGGTGCGCGTGACGGGTATGTGGAAAACATTATCGTCAACACCGCGCTAACAAGACGGCGCATTCGCGATGAGCGGTTGCGATTTGAAATTATTCAAGTCGGCGAGCGGTCGAAAACGGATGTTTGCATCGCCTATATTAAAGACGTCGCGGATCCAGGGCTTGTAGAGCTAGTGAAAAAAGAAATTCAGCAAATTAAAATTGACGGCCTTACGATGGGAGATAAAACAATCGAAGAGTTTTTAGTGAAGCAAGGGTATAACCCGTACCCGCTTGTGCGCTATACGGAACGCCCTGATGTAGCGGCGACACATTTATTAGAAGGGCATGTTATCATTATGGTCGATACGTCGCCAAGCGTGATTATTACGCCGACGACGTTTTTCCACCACGTACAGCATGCCGAAGAATATCGGCAAAATCCAGCGGTTGGGACGTTTGTCCGTTGGGTGCGGTTTTTAGGAATATTGTCGTCGCTCTTTTTGTTGCCACTTTGGGTTTTGTTTGTATTAGAACCGTCATTGCTCCCAGAGAAGCTGTCGTACATTGGACCGAATAAACATACGAATATTCCGGTCATTGTGCAAATTTTTATCGCCGATTTCGGGATTGAGTTTTTGCGGATGGCTGCAATCCATACGCCGACGCCGCTGTCGACGGCGATGGGGTTGATTGCTGCCGTCTTAATCGGACAAATTGCCATTGATGTCGGTTTATTTGTGCCAGAAGTGATTTTGTACGTGTCGGTAGCGGCGATTGGCTCGTTTGCGACGCCAAGCTATGAGTTAAGCATTGCCAATAAAATTGCGCGACTCGTGCTAGCGCTTGCCGTTGCGGTGTTTAAAGTGCCGGGGCTTGTCATTGGTACGACCGTTTACCTCATTTGGCTCGTGCGAATTCGTTCGCTCAATACGCCGTACTTATGGCCGTTTATCCCGTTTGATCCAGCAGCGTTTTTGCAAATTTTAGTGCGCCGATCGGTGGCAGGGACAACGGTTCGTCCAAGCATTGTCCACCCGCAAAACCAACAAAAACAACCGACCTAATGGAAAAGATTTATATTGCAACTTCCTTAAAATTGTGATACGTTATACGTAATCTTTTTCTCGCAGAAAAGGCAGTTAATATTTGTTCGTTAACTGTCTTTTTTGCTTTCGGTTCGCATAAAAATGAATGGTTTTGAATATTTAATGTGTCGGAATGAGGGGTTAGCATGTTTTTCCACGGAACGAGTCGTGTGAATGAAAAGGGACATTTAGAAATTGGTGGCGTCGACGTCGTCACGCTCGCAGAACAGTATGGGACGCCGTTGTATATTTATGATGTGGCGCTCATTCGCGCTCGCGCTCGTGCGTTTAAAGAAACGTTTGAAAAGCACGGAGTGAAAGCGCAAGTCGCATATGCGAGCAAAGCGTTTTCGACAATTGCAATCGTCCAACTTATCGAAGAAGAAGGATTGTCGCTTGATGTCGTGTCAGGCGGGGAGTTGTATACGGCGTTAAAAGCTGGGTTTCCGCCAGAGCGCATTCATTTTCATGGGAACAACAAAAGCCGCTCCGAATTGGAAATGGCGCTTGATTGCGGTGTCGGCTGCATCGTAGTTGATAATTTTTATGAGTTGCAGCTATTAGAAGAGCTGAGCCGCCAACGGGAAACGGTGACGGACATTTTGCTTCGGGTGACGCCAGGGATTGAGGCGCATACGCACGATTATATTTTAACAGGGCAAGAAGATTCGAAGTTTGGTTTTGATTTAAATAACGGCCAAGCGGATGAAGCGCTGCAACAGGCGATGCAATCAACCTCGCTTCATGTGTTAGGCATTCATTGCCATATTGGGTCGCAAATTTTTGAAACGACAGGATTTGTATTGGCAGCTCAAAAAATTTTCCAAAAAATCGCTGATTGGCGTGAGGAGTATGGATTTGTGCCGCAAATCGTCAACCTCGGCGGCGGCTTTGGGATTCGCTATACGAACGAAGACGATCCACTTCCAGCGGCGCAATATGTCGAGCAAATCATTGCTGAAGTAAAGACACAAGTGGAAAAGTTCTCTCTTCCAATGCCGGAAATTTGGATTGAGCCGGGGCGCTCACTCGTTGGCGATGCGGGTACGACGATTTATTCGATCGGTTCGCGGAAAGAAGTGCCGAACGTGCGCCATTATGTGGCGGTCGATGGAGGCATGAGCGATAACATTCGCCCGGCGCTGTACGAGGCGAAATATGAAGCGGTGCTTGCTAACCGGGTGCTTGATGCAAACGAAGAAGTCGTTTCAATTGCTGGGAAATGCTGCGAGTCAGGAGATATGCTCATTTGGGACTTACCGCTTCCGAAAGCAGAAGCAGGCGACTATTTAGCCGTCTTTTGTACCGGTGCGTACGGCTATTCGATGGCGAACAACTATAACCGACTGCCGCGTCCAGCGGTTGTCTTTGTCGAAAACGGCGAAGCGCAACTTGTCGTCAAACGCGAAACGTACGAAGATTTAGTGCGGCTTGATGTGCCGTTGAAAATAAAAGTAAAAAAAGGCTGAGTGCTCAGCCTTTTTTTACGCACACTTTTTTCCCGTCGAATGCGATGCCGATTTCAAGGATAGAGGGAATGCCTAATGACAATAGTTCTTTTTTGTATTGTTTGTCGCGGATTTGTTGAACAGCTGCTCGCGCTGCTTCCTCCAGTGTTTCTTTTTTTCGTTTGTTCACAGATTTAAATTCGATAACGATTCCGTATTTCCCCCGTTGTTTTGGAATGAGCATGATATCGTATCGTCCGTAGCCGCTTTCACGATTGGACTTAATCGTATATTCATTTTCGAGAGAAACGAGCATTCCTAATACGAGTGCATGATAAAATTTTTCGCTTTCTTGTCCCACGTCAAAGTAGCTGATCGTTTGCTCGATGAGGTCGCTTAAAGCATCTTCGAATGATTCGATATCTCCATTTGTTAAACTTTTCAGCAAAAGCGAGAATGTATCTGCTGTTCGTACTTGAAACCATGATAAAATGATTTGCTTAAACAAAGTGAGTACTTCTGTATTTGGAATCTGCAAGTCGACATGTAACGATTCTTCTATTTCTTGATGAGCAGCGCGTAAATAGCCGGTAAAAAGTAAGAAGCTCCATATATTTGCTTCGGTTTGTTCTACTTCGGGCATGACAATCGTTTCATCAATTGGCTGGATGACCGTTTCCCCTTTGATGAGCTGTTCGAGTTCTTTTTTGATGTTTTTATTTGCTTTTGCGAACAATGTTCGAAGTAGCCCATTTTCCGCCGTATTCACCCAATATGCGCGGAATCCGGCGCCCGGATCTTTTACGAAATGCAAAATAGACCAAGGATTATATATTACATGTGTTCCAAAAGTATAACCGTTATACCACGTACGAATGTCGCCCATTTTTTTTTCTAATCCGTAATACGAGAGCAGTTGCTCGACCTCTGTTTCGACAAACCCAAAATATTGGCTATATTTCGATTTTAAAATGCTGTATGTCTCTAAATTGTTCAGCCCAGAAAAAACGCTTTCTTTGGCAATGCGAAGAACACCAGTTAAAATCGCTTTTTCTAAATAGACGTTATCTTTTAGCCCAGCGCTGAAAAAATTGCGCATAAAATAAATCATTTCATCGTAATAGCCGTATATATACGCTTCTTGAAGAGGAACATCGTACTCATCAATTAAAATAATCACTTTTTGCTGGTGGTATTTATACAAATACGAACTTAGCAAAAGCAAACTTTTTTGCAACTCCACTTCGTCCGTTTCTTTGTTAATGATTTGCTGTATATATTCCTTTTCTGATGGAAGCAATTGTGTGCCTTCTAGAAGATAGAGGTGTTGTTTGTAAATTTCGCTCATTAACAATGCAAAGCTTTTTTTGAATTGGGTAAACTGTCGATGCTTTTCGTCTTTTAAGGTAATGAAAATAACGGGATACGTCCCTTGCTTTTCCATCATATAGGTTTCTTCGAAAATATTTAGATGACGGAATAAACGACGGTTATTTTGCTCTGTTATTGAAAAAAAATATTTTAACATGCTCATATTTAACGTTTTGCCAAATCTTCTTGGGCGGGTAAATAAAATGACTTCGGCACCATCTTCGATAATTTCTTTTATCAACAAACTTTTATCGACAAAGAAAAAATTTTCATCCATGATCTTTTTAAAGTCGCTTATGCCAATCGGAATTTTTTTCACTGCACTCAACTCCAGCGAAAGATGTTGCTTTAAGTATACAAAATCTTGCTTTTGTTCACAAGAAAGGAGCCTTGCGAGAGAGGCTCCTTTCCCCTTATTTTTGCGGTTCGGATGTGAAGGCGGATTTAATCGCGTTCCAAATTTCTTTTAAAATGTCGATGATGTTTTGAATAAACGTTTTTCCTTCTTTTGATTGTAAAAAGGTAGATAGTTTTTCTTTTGCTTTGCTTAACTGGTCATTGACTTGATTCCAGTCAATATTTAAGTTTTTCATTTTATTAAATAAGGAAATTAAGCTGTTGATTTCATCGGGTGTAAGGGTAATACCTAAATCTTTCGCTACCTTTTCAATCAATGCACGCATGTCGGCGTCTGTTTGCGGCGGATTTTTCGCAATTTCTTCTTTTAATTTCGTGAAAAGAGCGACCGCTTGTTCGTTGCCGATTGATTTTCCAAGCTGTGCCGTTTTTACCATTTCTTCATTGGCTACTTTTTTCACTTCATCGGGAATGACTTTATCGGCTGAAATTTCGTATGCTTTCATCAATCCAGTGAGCGCTGCCGTACCCGATACAGGGAACGGAGCAGTAATGTAAATTTTTGCATCTTTCACGCCGGCTGTAATAAGCGCGTTTGTGTACATTTCTTTTGTTACCCATGTAATGTTATGCGTTTCGACATCTAATCCCGAACCTTTCGCTCCGATCGTAATCATCGATGACGAAATTGCTTTTGTACCAATTTGCGCTTTCGGAATTAACCCGTCAAGATATTTATGCTCTTCGGCATTGGAAACGGTAATCGTTTGCGCAGTTTGAGGCGCATTCATTTCGTTCAATACTTGCTGCTTTTGCGCTTCTGTTAAATTTTCTCCTAGCGTAATAATGACATCGCCTTCTGTTACATCCGCAACAGCAAAGGCAGGAAACATCAGCACCATCACGGCAGCTAGCCAGCCAGTAAACATTCGTTTCATCGAAACAGCCTCCTTCTCTTTCCTTATTGCCATCATTCCTATTCTACAAACAAATCAGACAAGATAGAAGCGAAAACACCTCACTTTTTTTGTGCATGAAACAATGGTATGATAGGAGGGAAAAGAAAGGGGACTGAACATATGACAAAAAAAGGATATATTTTAATGGAAAACGGTGCAAAAATAGAATTCGACTTATTTCCAAACGAAGCGCCAAAAACGGTGGCGAATTTTGCAAAATTAGCGAACGACGGATTTTATAACGGATTGACGTTCCACCGTGTCATTCCGGGGTTTGTCAGCCAAGGAGGATGCCCGCGCGGCAACGGAACAGGCGATGCAGGATATACGATTCCATGCGAAACGGACAACAACCCGCACAAACATATCGAAGGGGCAATATCGATGGCACACCGCGGTCGCAATACAGGCAGCTGCCAGTTTTTTATCGTACATGAGCCACAGCCACATTTAGATGGCGTACATACAGTGTTTGGTCAAGTGACGGCAGGAATGGATGCTGTGAAAGCGATGCGTAACGGAGATGTGATGAAAGAAGTGAAAGTGTGGGACGAAGCGGAATAAGAAAGGATGGGACGATGAAAAAAAACTGGGTATTGTTTTTCTTCCTTTTATTCTTAAGCTTTGCATGGGGTGCGATTTACTGGCTGTTTATCGCGAAATAATAGACAATTTGTTCAATTGTGCTATAATAAGTGAAAATGGAATATCATAACATATCCTTCGGGGCAGGGTGGAATTCCCGACCGGCGGTATTGAAACGAAACGTTTCTCAGCCCGCGAGCCGAACAGGCATGATCCGGTGCGATTCCGGAGCCGACAGTATAGTCTGGATGGGAGAAGGATTGCCGTTGCTCACGCTTCGTGAAAAAAATCAACGTGGCGCTGGGCTATGTTTGCTATGCAAAAAAAAGGCGATCTTTATCTACAACTGCCCTAGGACTTTTCTCCTAGGGTTTTCTTTTTATCACTAGAAAGCGCTACTAGCGAGTAGTTAGCAAGGGGAGGATTGGATGCAGCACGATGAACGATATATGCGCTTAGCGCTTGAAATCGCTAAAACGGGGATTGGACAAACGTCGCCAAATCCAGCGGTCGGTGCGGTTGTCGTAAAGAATGGGGAAATTGTTGGTTTCGGTGCTCATTTAAAAGCGGGAGAGCCGCATGCGGAAGTTCATGCGATTCGCATGGCGGGCGATAAAGCAAAAGGGGCGACTGTTTATGTAACGCTTGAGCCGTGCAGCCATTTCGGTAAAACGCCACCGTGCGCCGATTTATTAGTCGAGATAGGCGTTCAGCGGGTCGTTATTGCGACGACTGACCCGAATCCACTTGTCGCTGGAAAAGGAATTGAAAAGTTAAGACAAGCTGGCATTGATGTGACGGTTGGCGTGTTAAAAGAAGAAGCAGATGAATTGAACCGTGTCTTTTTTCATTACATCACGACGAAAACGCCGTTTGTCACGATGAAGTTTGCATCTAGTTTAGACGGAAAAATTGCGACGAAAACGGGCGAAAGCAAATGGATTACGTCGGAAGAAGCGCGACAAGATGTGCATCACTACCGTGTGTGCCACGATGCGATTCTCGTCGGAGTCGATACGGTCATTGCCGATAATCCGAGCTTAACGGTACGTCTTCCCGAAGGAGGAAAAAATCCGATTCGTATCATTTTAGATACGCATTTACGCACGCCGCTTGATGCAAAAGTTATTCAAGACGGTGAAGCGGAAACGTGGATTGTTGTCGGAAGCGAAGTATCGAGCGAACGAATCGCGCGATATACTCGTCCGAACGTTCGCATCCTTTCGATGCCTACACCGACGATTGAAATTCGTGAATTATTGAACATGCTAGCTGCGCATAAAATAACGTCTATCTTTGTTGAAGGCGGGGCGAAAGTGCATGACAGCTTTATTCGAGCCGGCGCAGTACAAGAAATCATCGCCTACTTTGCCCCAAAAATCATTGGAGGAAGAGAGGCGAAAACGCCGGTTGGA
Source organism: Anoxybacillus amylolyticus (assembly GCF_001634285.1). Classification (GTDB taxonomy): domain Bacteria; phylum Bacillota; class Bacilli; order Bacillales; family Anoxybacillaceae; genus Anoxybacteroides; species Anoxybacteroides amylolyticum. The sequence continues at coordinate 2,396,078 of NZ_CP015438.1, read as the reverse complement.
GGCATTGGATTTGCGCACATGACTGATGTGCTCGAATTGACGATTAAACGCGTCGAAACGATTGGTCAAGATATAAAAATTATTGCGGCGCCAAAGAGGTGAAAAAGATGTTTACAGGCATTATCGAAGAAGTCGGGACGATTGAGCAAATGAAACAAGCGGGCGAAGCGATTGTTTTTACCATTGGCGCGAAAAAAATTTTAGCAGATGTCAAGCTAGGCGATAGCATTGCCGTCAACGGGGTATGCTTAACAGTCACATCGTTTACTCCCCGCACGTTTACGGTTGATGTTATGCCGGAAACAGTAAGAGCAACATCGCTTCGCACACTAGCGCGTGGTGCGAAAGTGAATTTAGAGCGGGCGATGGCGGCCAACGGACGATTCGGTGGGCATTTCGTGTCTGGTCATGTTGATGGCGTCGGGGAAATTATTCGCAAAGAACCGGTCGCAAACGCTGTCTATTATGAAATTAAAGTGCCAAAACCGCTCAGGAAATATATGATTGTAAAAGGCTCTGTCGCCATTGATGGGACAAGTCTGACGATTTTTGGGCTTACCGATGATACGTTAACGATTTCGCTTATTCCGCATACGCGCGCGGAAACGATTTTAGGCGACAAACAAGTGGGGGATATTGTCAACATCGAATGTGATGTCATTGGGAAATATGTTGAGCAATTTCTTGGGCAAAAAGAAGAAAAAACGTCTTCGGCAATTACGCTTGAATTTTTAGAAACGCACGGCTATAAGTAAGGAACAGTTACAATCCTTGCGCAAGTTCGTGATGGAGGGGATTTTATGTTTCATACAATTGAAGAAGCAATTTATGAGTTAATGCAAGGAAACGTCGTTATCGTTTGCGACGATGAAGACCGGGAAAACGAAGGGGATTTTGTCGCACTTGCTGAAAAAGCAACGCCAGAAGTCATTAATTTTATGATTAAGTACGGGCGTGGGCTTGTGTGCGTGCCGATTACAGAAGAATTAGCGGACAAGCTCGATTTAGCACCGATGGTCAATCATAACACCGACCCGCACGGAACGGCGTTTACGGTTAGCATCGATCATAAATCCACGACAACCGGAATTAGCGCCCATGAGCGGTCGCTAACGATTCAAGAACTGTTGAACCCGAATGCGAAAGCGAGCGATTTTAAACGACCTGGCCATGTATTTCCGCTTGTAGCGAAAAAAGGTGGGGTATTGCGCCGCGCAGGGCATACGGAAGCAGCAGTGGACTTGGCGCGGTTATGTGGGGCAAAGCCAGCGGGTGTTATTTGTGAAATTATTAAAGAAGACGGGACGATGGCGCGCGTGCCCGACTTGCGAAAAATCGCGGACGAATTTGGCTTAAAAATGATTACGATTAAAGATTTAATTCAATACCGAAATCGAAAAGAAAAACTCGTCAAACGTGAAGTCGAAATTACGTTGCCGACGGAGTTTGGGGAATTTAAAGCAATTGGCTATACGAATTCCGTCGACGGAAAGGAGCATGTCGCGCTCGTCAAAGGTGAAGTTATTCCCGATGAGCCGATTCTCGTTCGCGTTCATTCGGAGTGCTTAACAGGGGATGTGTTCGGTTCGTATCGTTGCGATTGCGGTCCACAGCTTCATGCGGCGTTGCGGCAAATTGAAGAAGAAGGTCGCGGCATTTTGCTTTACATGCGCCAGGAAGGTCGCGGCATTGGCTTATTGAACAAATTGCGGGCGTATAAATTGCAAGAACAAGGCTACGATACAGTCGAAGCGAATGAAAAGCTTGGCTTTCCGGCCGATTTGCGCGACTATGGGATTGGCGCGCAAATTTTAAAAGATTTAGGCGTGACGAAAATGCGCCTCTTGACGAACAATCCGCGCAAAATTGCTGGCTTAAAAGGATATGATTTAGAAGTCGTTGAGCGCGTTCCGCTGCAAATGCCAGCGAAAAAAGAAAACGAACAATATTTAAAAACGAAATACGAAAAATTAGGGCATATGCTACATTTTTAATGACGTAGGAGGAAGAACTATGAGAGTAATGGAAGGAAATTTAGTTGGTACTGGATTAAAAGTAGGAATCGTTGTTTCGCGATTTAATGAATTTATTACAAGCAAGCTGTTATCGGGAGCATTAGACGGATTGAAACGCCACGGTGTAGAAGAAAACGATGTGATGGTCGCATGGGTGCCAGGGGCGTTTGAAATCCCGCTTGTCGCCAAAAAAATGGCGGAATCGAAACAATACGATGCGGTCATTGCGCTCGGTACGGTCATTCGCGGCGCAACGAGCCATTATGATTATGTGTGCAATGAAGTGGCAAAAGGCGTTGCCCATGCGTCGCTATCTACGGGAACGCCGGTCATTTTCGGGGTGCTAACGACCGACACGATCGAGCAGGCGATTGAGCGTGCTGGAACAAAAGCAGGAAACAAAGGTTGGGAGGCAGCCGTTGGCGCCATCGAAATGGCCAATCTTCTTCGTTCTTTCACATAAATAGTTCACAAGGAGCAAAATACCGTTTATAATACGTAATGAGAAAACGACTTTTGTACTTTTCTGTCGAGGAAAAGTATCGCCAGTAATGAGGGGTTCTTTTATGTTAATTCGCTATCGAAAAAACTATGAGAAAATTGCAATGGGACTTCTGTCGTTTATGCCGACAGAAAAAGAGCTGAAAAAATTGCAACAAACGATGAAGCATTACGAAACGAACGACGACTGGCAACTGTTTTTATGGAAAGAGGAAGAAGACGTTATCGGCATTATTGGCGTTGTGCTGCGAGCCGGACAAGTAGAAATTCAGCATATTAGCGTCAATCCGTCGCACCGTCACCAAGGGATTGGGAAGGAAATGGTAAAAGCGTTAAAAGACTTGTACCCGAATCATGAATTAAAACCGAACGAATTTACCGCTGCATTTTTAGAAAAGTGTGAATTGTAAAAAGGCTACCTAACTCGGCAGCCTTTTCTTTTTTGCTGCTCGTGCGGCGATGACGTCTGAACGGTCGCGCAACGTATGTTTATGCAGCAAAAATTCATTTGTCATATCGCTTTTTTGCCCCCATACGACGCCTTTTTGTTTACAGAGGGCAAGGCATGTTTGTAAGAGCGTTTCGTCCTTGATCGGCAACATAATGCTCTCGTACGGCTTTCCTTCGTCGATTTGCTTGACATACTGCTTTAAAAGCACCGCAAGTTCTTCCTCGTCAAGCCCGAGCTTCCGAATCGCGTCTTTTCTTTGTTCAAGCAACGTGCTCGCTTTTTGCATCATTCGTTTTGCCCCAGAAACGTTACCGCGCCGATGGTGATAAAGCGCAACGGCGATTTGAATAAGCAATGCCCACACGTGTTTTTTTTCATCTTGTTTCCAATGTTCTTCTAATAGTTCATGGCATTCAAAATAGTCGCGGTCGGTATGAAAATGAAATAAATACTTGATATAAGCAGTTGGATACAATGTTTTCACCTTCTTTCTTATCATAGCTGCATTGTATCATAAAAGCGGGAAAAATTTGCTTGGACAACGCGTAAATGTCACTTATACTAGTGATAGTGTCGAGAAGGTGGGATATGTGTGCAATATAAAGTAAAAATTGAAGCGTTTGAAGGTCCGCTTGATTTGTTGTTGCATTTAATCAACCGATATGAAATTGATATTTATAATATTCCCGTTGCGGAAATTACGGAACAATATATGGCGTATATTCATGCGATGCAAGAGTTGCAGCTAGATGTCGCGAGCGAATATTTAGTGATGGCGGCAACGCTTTTGGCGATGAAAAGCAAAATGCTGCTTCCAAAACATGAAGAAGAGTTGTTCGACGGGGAAATAGAAGAAGAAGACCCGCGCGAACAATTGATGCATCGATTGCTAGAGTATAAAAAATATAAAGAAGCAGCACAGGAACTGAAAAAGCGCGAGGAGGAGCGGGCGCTGTTGTTTACAAAGCCGCCGAGCGATTTAAGTATGTATGCAGCGGAAGAAATCGAGAAGCGGCCGTTAGAGGTAAACGTATACGATATGCTGCTGGCATTGTCGAAACTGTTGCGTCGCAAAAAATTGCAAAAACCGCTGCATACGAAAGTAACGCGGCAAGAAATTCCGATTGACCGGAGAATGGAAGAAATTTTAACGGAGTTGCGAAAAACGAAAAAGCGGAAAAACTTTTTTGACTTATTTCCGTACTACGATCGTGAATACGTTGTCGTTACGTTTTTAGCGCTTTTAGAACTAATGAAGAAAAATTTAGTGACGATTGAGCAAGAACGAAATTTTGCTGATATTTTTGTTGTATGCAAGGAGGAGGAACATGGAGTATAAAGCGATTGTCGAAGGGCTATTATTTGCGGCTGGCGATGAAGGATTGTCGCTAAAGCAAATTGCTACGGTGCTTGATGTGTCAGAAGAAGTGGCGCTCGACGTTTTGACAGCACTGAAAAAAGAGTATGATGCGCCGAGCCGTGGTATTCAGCTTGTAGAGCTTGCAGGAGTATTTCAGCTGACGACGAAAAAAGAACACGCCCCGTATTTAAAAAAGCTTGTCGAGTCCCCAGGAGCTTCTTCGCTGTCGCAGGCGGCGCTTGAGACGCTTGCGATTATCGCGTACCGCCAGCCGATTACAAGGGCGGAAATTGAGGAAATTCGCGGAGTCAAAAGTGATAAGCCGCTGCAGACGCTGGTGGCAAAAGCGCTAGTGAAAGAAGTCGGACGGGCGGAAGGAACAGGGCGGCCGATTTTATACGGGACGACAAAAGAGTTCTTAGATTATTTCGGATTAAAAACGTTGGAAGAACTGCCGCCGCTTCCAGAGCTGCAAGAAGAACAAGATGAACAAGAAGCTGATTTATTCTTCGAAAAATTCGCAGAAACATTAAACAATAGCGCGGGAGTATGATAAGATAAAAGTAACCAAATTTTCTCTTTTGCATATAGGGAGGCTTACGTATGCGAATTCGCCGCTGTTATGGATACGAACTCGAAAAAGCACAACCGAACACATCCGAAGATTTTTTTAATCGCTCGGAGGTGACGTTTGTCGAAGATGGAGAGGAAAAGACGTTGCACGTCTTGTACGTCCGCTATTTTGATGAACTCTTCCCGACGTTTACTCCGTATGCACAAAGCCCAATTTTCACCGTAAATGGACGCGACGTGTCGTTTAAAGACATAGTGGCGCTCGTTTGTTTGTTGAAAAATCCGAGCTTTCGCCACCGCAAACGCGTGTATGTGAGCGATGAACAGGAATTTCGCCGCTATTTTGAGCATATTGATTTTGCGAAGCTACCAGAAATATTTTCCGCGTTAGAAGCAACAGGCGAATATGAGCTTTTGTCGCCGCTTTTATTTATCGTACAACCATCCTAAATTATGGGGGGATTTTTATGGCAAATGCAATCGTCATGAATCAAACGAAACAAGTCGAGACGTTTTTGCAGCATACCGTTCGAGCGATGACGAACTATTTGAACGAAACGACGCTTACAGGGTTGCTTGCGGAACAAGAAGATGGGGATAAGGCGTACTATGAGCAGCTATTGCTCAACTTGCGCCGCTTAGTCGTTTATTGTGAAGAAGGGCTAGAAGCGTGTCGCGTTGTTTTAAAAGATGAGCCGTTCCGCAAAGCGGCTGCTGAAAAAGCGCTCTACCGTATTTATCATTCGTGTATTGCCGAATTTTTTGCGCCGAAAAACGATGCTTGGTATGAAGACAGCCGTTCTGCCTATACAGGGCGAAATTCAATTAAATTCCGGCAAACGCCGCCGCCATCGCTCAAAGCGCTTCTTTCCTCACTAGAAAGAAGCTTCCAAGCGATGCGTGAAGAACTCGAATTTTATGAAACAGACTACCGGACAAAAATGATGCAGTCGAAGTAAAGGGATGTTGGAAAAGCGGAGCGCTTAGTTTGTCGCATCCGCTTTTTCGCCTGTTGGTTGGTCATTTGGTTGTCCAGCGGTAGACGGCTGGTGTTCTGTTTGGGTTGGCTCACTTACTTGCGACGTGTTATTTATAAGCGTTTCGAGGGTTTTTTTCATTTGTGCTAACGCTTCCTCATTGGCGGGAGTTATTTCTGCCTCTCCTCCACTTTCTAGGGTGATAAGCAGTTGCGGCAGTTTGACATCATCAGAAACGATGCGGTGAGCGAGCATTTTTAATTGCTTAAACCCAATCTTTCCATCCGTTGGTTGATATACTTCACTAAATTGTGCGTTAGATAGTTGTACCGTTAGTTGTCGAAAGGTAGCAACGTCGGACGAAGTCATACGGACGGTTATATTTCCAGATGGAGTACGAACAATTTTACGAATCGTGAGTCCATTTGCCACTATCTGTTCGAGCGAAAGTGACAGTATTGGAGTGTTTGGTTGTTCCGCCGTATCGCCTGTCCCAAGCGAAACAGATTTCAGCGTCCCTTCTAGCTGAGTTGCTTCGATGACAAAACCGACAACCGTAGGAGTAGTAGCACTCCCTTGTCGAACAAATAAAACCCCGCTAGTAAAAATAAGAAAAATGATAACGATAAAGCGCCTATTAATCAATGCAACCACCTTTTCTATCTGTGATAGGCTTGTCTTTTAAAAAAAGAGCCTCCCCTATTTTCAAGGGAGTTGGCTCTTAGCAAATGGACTATGAAAATAATCGTTTTCCATAACGAGAAGGAAATACCCAGCTCAAGACTCCATAATTCCAGATGCAATCTCGTTTTCTACTGAATGGTCGTTGTTCAGATCGAGGTGGCTTGTTTCTACCACTGCTAACTCGGGTTTCCACGCAATACATAACGCTCCGCCGATAATGCCTAAAATTGTTCCCACTAAAAAGCCACCGAGCGCTCCCATGATCGACAAAACAGCAGAGAAAATAGTGATAATCCCGAATACAGTTGATAATTTGGGCATGGCATAAGACATAACCCCTAAAAGGAACACAAGCCCACCTAAAAAGAACCCTGAAAACAAAATGCTGCCTGGGACGATGGCTACTTCATAAAGCTGGATAGGAATCCATAATATAACCAAACCAGACAAAATCGTTAATGTCGCTCCCCAAAAAGGGCGTCTTGCTTTCCATTCTTTAAACGCTTCTCGTTTGGAAAAAAACATGTTCATTTCTAATCATCCTCGCAAAAATTTAATTTAGTTTTTCAAACGATACTTTCATTCCTGGAAGGGAAACAGTTTTTTGGAAAAGGTAGAGCGTTTTTAAATCGCCATTTTCGATCACAATGCTATCTGCACTTTGTGTAAATTCCCGAACGATTTTTTGGACTGGATCTTGAATGTCACCAACATAATTTTCCGACATCGTTAAATTGCCGAATTGTGCGCTACCGTTAATGAGCGTTGCTTTTTGAATTAAGCCGTCAATTTCGACCGGTTTATCAGAAGAAATCACGACCCGAATCCCAAGCGCAGGAATCGTTTTGGAGATTTCTAATCCAGTAATGGTCGCATGATTAATTTCGTTAACAGTAACAGGGATGTTTTTCGTTTCTGCCCCATCTGCAGCTCCGCCGTATAGCTTAAAGCCTGTACCGACCATTTTGTCAAATTTTACGGTAAACTCTCCAAACCCGCTCAGCGGAACAGCATAGGCCATTCCTGTCATCCCGAATAACGAAAGAAGGATGCCTAAAAATAAAAAACCGCCTAACAGTGCAAACCACAACCTCCTTTTAACCGTATACCCTCCGACAATCACTGTTTCTGCCACCATTTACTCCCCCTTTGTGTAACATTCAAAATAAAGAAAACGCTTACGGAAAAGTGGACGTTTTCTTTATTTTGTTGAAAATTTTATGCTATCTACCTATAAAAGTTAATCCCTACATTTGTAGGATTTTCATTAAAATAAGGAAGGAGCTTGTAGAAATGAGTCGAACTATATACATGTAACTGAGGAGTTTAACGTATTTTTTCGACTGTCACGCGGACGCGTGACAGTCGAAAAATGGTAACATTTCAATGTGCATTTATCAGGCGTATTGATTAACGAATAAAAGCCAGTTGACATCGCTCTATAGCTTTTCTGTTGTTGTCGGCACTTTGCCGACTGGGAGTATTAGCATGCCCTCCTCCAACAATGAACGCTTGAAGGGCAAATGTCATTTGCCCGCCGGCGTTCTTGTTCGAGGGAAAAGGCAGAAAATCTTGTGTTCAGCCATAGGATTCTATATTTTTTTCATAAAGAAGGGATAGGACGATGTACGGTGAATAGTAAAGCAGGCGTTTATTTTAATTTAGGGGGGATAAGGTGTCTCGGACACTTCATGAACATTTAAACCATCTTTTAAACAATGCCATTCATTTGTTAAGCATTTATAAAGAAGATCTTTCGCAAGAATGGCAGCACATTTTGTATTTCCTCCAACAAAACGAAAAACCGGTACATGTATTTGCGCTTGTGAAAAAATGCTTATTGCGCCACTTCACTTTTTCCAAGATAGGGAGTGTGAATGTCGATGACGTGATTCAAGCCATTCAAACAGAGTGGATGGAAATGTTCCAACGATGTCCGGAGCCAGAGTTAGTTATTTTTCATCTAAACTTATTAGAAAATGCAGCTCATAAAGTTTTGAAGAAGCGAATTGCCTATTCCTCTAAACTACATCCTTCCGTGCACTATTTGTTTTCAAAAATAAGTGAGTCGATGCTTTATTTGTATCGTCAAGAAATACAAATAGACGATGTGTGTGAGCGGCTATTAAGTAACCCTAACCTACCAACCCAATGGATTGCGAGAATCGAAGAAACAAAAGAAGGGTTTTCTATAAAAAAAATTATTGGCGTTCATCCGTATAAAAATATTTCCGGTGAAAATGCTGTGTTTTGTTCTTGGGATGAAATTGTGAGTGTATTAGGGAGTTCTCATCTTCCTGTTCCGTGGAAAAACGAATTGCTTTTGTTTGGGACAGAAGATAAGCAAGTCGCGGAGCGGTTGACCGTTAGTGTTCATTTATTCCGTGCGTTTCAAGAAGAAGAAGAGAAAACGTTTCGTCGATGGAAAGAAAATCGTTGGAAAGATGCAGTTATTTTATTTAACGAATGGATTATTCGTTCACAAAATTTTCAAGAAGCGATGGAAAATATTTGTTTTGGATTTGGATATTTTTTACCATTTGAGCGTTGCGCCCTTTTCCAACTTTCCGATATGGAAAGTAAAATTGTTGGTTTATATGGGTATCGACTAAACAATGAAGAAATTCAAGCGATTACCGATGAAATTGCAAATATTCCGATTGTAAACGAAAGCATCGGGAAGTTGAAATCGCAACATCATGATATGAAACATTTTCAGCCCATTTATGTTCCGTTTGCGAATAAGGAATTTCCGGAAAATTACACAAAAAAATTTGGGATTGCGTCTCTTGTTATTGTCCCTGTCTATGTGCCAACTGAGGGAAAAATTATAGGGGGGATTGTATTAGATCAAGGAGCTGGTAAACATTTTGCAGTTGATCGCAGCTTATTTCCGGCCTTGATGAAATTTGGGCAAAGCGCGGGGGAATTGTTGTTGCGGTTTATAGAGGCGCCTGTTCAAAAGCAATCTTTAGGTGTACATGCTGTTTCTTTTTCGTCACGGGAAATGGAAATCATGAAGCTACTTGCCGATGGCGCGTCGACTGCTGAAGCTGCTTCGCAACTATATTTGAGTGAATTTACAGTAAGAGATTATATTTCTAGTCTTATGAAGAAATTGAATGCGAAAAACCGTACCGAATTGGTTGCGAAAGCGATACGTCTTGGTATTATTCAATAAATCGTTTCATAAGGACAAGAACGATTTTCTCCTATCCTTCATACGATAATGGCGGATAAAGAAGGAGGAGATTGGTGATGGAACAGCAGGAACTGTTTGAGCAATATGTGCATGAAGTCATGGAATGGATGAGTCAGTTAGCAGAACGAAGCGACATGCGCGGGGAGGTGGAGGAGCTGCTCACGTATCTTTCTTCACACGAAGGGGGATGGACGGAAGAAGCGGTGAAAGAGGTGGAAGCGATCGTTGCATCGCTTTATGAAAAAACAGTGCAACGTATTTCGCTCGTAGAAGAACGAGCAACTGACGAAAGAAGTGAAATGGAACAAGGGCTTGAACGCACTGCTGGCACACATACGCTGCCACCGCTACCGTACCGTTATGATGCGTTAGAACCGCATATCTCTGGGGAAATTATGTACCTCCATCATACGAAGCACCATCAAAGTTATGTCGACGGATTGAATAAGGCGGAAAAAATGATGGAAACGGCGCGTGAAACGAACGATTACGAACTGCTCATCCATTGGGAGCGCGAAGCGGCATTTCACGGCTCTGGTCATTATTTGCATACAATTTTTTGGTATAACATGACGCCAAAAGGCGGTGGCGAGCCAAAAGGGGCATTGCTTGAACAAATCAAAACAAATTTCGGCAGCGTTGCCCGTTTTAAAAACCATTTTACCGAAGCAGCGAAAAAAGTAGAAGGAGTCGGATGGGCCATTCTTGTCTGGTCGCCACGTGCCCATCGGTTAGAAATTTTGCAGACAGAAAAACATCAACTAATGACGCAATGGGATACGATTCCGCTGCTTGTTCTTGATGTGTGGGAACATGCGTATTATTTGCAATATAAAAACGACCGTGCTGCTTACATTAACAGCTTTTGGAACGTTGTCAACTGGCGTGATGTTGAGCAACGATTTGAGCAGGCGCGGCGTCTTCGATGGCAACCATTTTAAAATGTAAAAAGTGGGAAGAATCCTCTTCTTCCTGCTTTTACGCATATCCCCTTTTTTTCCGCATACACTTGTACAAAACAGCAAAAGGGATGGGGTTACATGCGGCAAAGGAAACGGTTGCTTGCTTGCATTGTGATGCTGGCAATGATTTTTTCATGCATTCCGCAGCGGACCAAAGCGCAAGACGTCAGCGCGCAAAGCGCGATTTTAATGGAACAGACGTCAGGGCGAGTATTGTTTGAAAAAGACGCCCATACGAAGCGACGCATTGCCAGCATTACAAAAATTATGACGGCCATTTTGGCGATTGAGTCAGGGAAACTAGATGAAACAGTGACGGTAAGCGCCCGCGCGGTACGAGCGGAAGGTTCTTCCATATATTTGAAAGAAGGGGAAAAAATTAAATTACGCGACCTCGTCTATGGGCTTATGCTCCGTTCAGGGAACGATGCTGCTGTGGCGATTGCGGAACATGTCGGCGGCAGTATGGAAGGCTTTGTGTTTTTAATGAACCAAAAAGCAGCCGAAATCGGGATGCGCGACACGCATTTTGCCAATCCACACGGGCTTGACGATGCGGAAAATCATTATTCGACCGCTTATGATATGGCGCTATTAATGCGCTATGCGATGCATAACAAAACGTTTCGAAAAATTTCCGGTACGAAAGTATATCGTGCTCCGAATCCGGATGAAAATTGGGATCGGATCTGGCGCAATAAAAACAAATTGTTAACGAACTTGTACGAATATTGTACAGGCGGAAAAACAGGCTATACGAAACGGGCCAAACGGACGCTTGTGACGAGTGCAGAAAAAGACGGTCTAGAATTAATCGCTGTGACACTCAACGCCCCTGATGATTGGAACGACCATATTTCCATGTACGAATACGGATTTGACCATTATGTGCTTGCGAAAGTAAGTAAAGAGCGAATCGGGAAACGTGTAAACGACAAGTTTTATCGAAACCATCTGCAAGCATCTCGCGATTTAGTATATCCAGTCAAAAAAGACGAAATGGAAAAATTGCGTGTGCGTATTCATCTTCTTCGTCCAAAAAAACAATGGAAAGAAGAGCGAGCGCTTATTCCGATCGTTGTTGGAAAAGCAGTGCTATATTTAGATGGACAACCGGTCGATGAAGTACCACTTTTGTATAAGCAGAGCCAGAGCAAACAAACGAACGCTTCCATTTGGAAACTTGTGTTCTTTTTAGGTGTTGGGCACGATGGTTAATTTGATTTGGGCAGTCATGGCGCTTATCGGTATTGTTTTTGCGGCGATAAACGGCACGATGGAAGAAGTAAATGAAGCGATTTTTAAAAGTGCCAAAGAAGCGGTGACGATTAGCATTGGGATGATTAGCATTTTAGTGTTTTGGCTCGGATTGATGAAAATTGCCGAAGATGCAGGATTGCTTGCGAAGCTTGCTCGTTTGTTTACCCCACTTGTGCGCCGGCTGTTTCCGGAAGTGCCGAAAGATCATCCGGCGCTCGGTTACATCGTTTCGAATATGATTGCGAATATGTTCGGGCTTGGCAATGCGGCTACCCCGCTTGGCATTAAAGCGATGGAAGAATTGAAAAAGCTAAACAGAAATCGCGAGACAGCAAGCCGGTCGATGGTTACGTTTTTAGCGATGAATACGTCAGGAATTACCCTTATTCCTGCAACCGTCATTTCGATTCGCATGACCTACGGTTCGGCGTCGCCAGGGGAAATTATTGGTACGACGTTTATCGCTTCCTTATTAGCGACGATTGGTGCGATTTTTATTGACCGGTATTATTACTGGAAACGGACGCGAGGTGGGAAGCAATGATGGCGCTTGTGCAATGGATTTCGCTTTGGCTTATTCCAACCGTTATCGGGTTTATTTTGTTATACGGGACGTGGAAACGCGTACCGACGTATGAATCGTTTGTCGAGGGAGGGAAAGAAGGCATCCAAATCGCGTTTTCCATTATTCCGTATTTAGTTGGCATGCTTGTGTCGGTGTCGATTTTTCGTGCGTCCGGTGCGCTTGACTATTTGATGAGGGGAATTAAGCCGTTAGTCGAGGCAATCGGGATGCCGCCGGAAGTTGTTCCACTAGCAATCGTTCGGACGATTTCTGGCACTGCCGCTTTAGGCATGACGACTGACCTTATTGCGACATACGGACCAGATTCTTTTATCGGGCGGCTTGCTTCAACGATTCAAGGGAGCACTGAAACGACGTTGTACGTCTTAACTGTTTACTTTGGCGCTGTCGGCATAAAAAAAATGGGGGATGCGTTAAAAGTCGGGGTATTAGCGGACATTTTAAGCTTTATTATCTCTTTTTTCATCGTATTGTTTGTGTTTGGGAAGTAAGCAACCGGTGGCGGTTGCTTTTTTGTTTCGAAAAGGAACTATTGTATGATAAAAGTAGGCTGTATGCTTGTATCTTTTTGTCGAAAAGAGTAAGATGAGTGATGAGGTGAAAATGATGGAACGATTGCAAAAAGTAATTGCCCATGCAGGCATTGCATCGAGAAGAAAGGCAGAAGAGCTCATTTTACAAGGAAAAGTGAAAGTAAACGGCAAAATCGTGACCGAACTTGGCGTGAAAGTAGGTCCGCAAGATAAAATTGAAGTAGACAGCATCCCGGTGGAGAGAGAAGAACCGGTGTATTATCTTTTTTATAAACCGCGCGGAGTCATTTCGAGCGTGAAAGATGACAAAGGAAGGAAAGTGGTGACCGACTTTTTTAAAGAGTTGCGTCAGCGCATTTATCCGATTGGGCGGCTTGATTATGATACGTCGGGGCTGTTGCTTTTGACAAATGACGGCGACTTTGCGAACCTTTTAATGCATCCGCGCTATGAAATCGATAAAGTGTACGTGGCGAAAGTAAAAGGGATTCCAAGAAGAGAGCAACTCAAGCAACTAGAAAAAGGGATTATGCTCGAAGACGGCATGACCGCACCGGCAAAAGTGAAAATGCTTTCACTCGATAAACGGAAGAAAACAGCGATTATCGAAGTCCGAATTCACGAAGGGCGAAACCGCCAAGTGCGCCGCATGTTTGAAGCGATTGGTTGCCAAGTGACGAAATTAAAGCGGGAACGGTATGCGTTTCTTGATTTAAAAGGGTTAAACCCTGGCGACTATCGCGAGTTAACGCCGCATGAAGTGAAGCAATTGCGGGCGCTTGCGTTATCTGGCGAACATGCGCGTGTATAAGGGGCTAGACAGTCGCCTGCGCTTTTCGTGTTGTCTAGCTGCGGCTCCTAGCCCCTCGGGACGCTTCAGCCCCGATGCGGCGGCGACAGCCTCCTCGCCGGTCTTCCAGCGCCTGTCGGGGCTAGACAGTTGCCTGCGCTTTTCGTGTTTGTCACATAATCTTCACATAATTTTCATTATGAGCGTAGTGAATATTGCTATAATGAAAAATGGTATATTTTTCGTTATGGGAGAGTTGTTAGATGAAAAAACAGCGATTTGTAATGCGGGCGGTTATTTTATTGCTTTTGTTAGCCGCTGTTGGGTATACAATTTATTCGAATTTTTTTACCGAAAAAACGGAAATTAAAGTGGGGGCAACCGCTCCGGATTTTGTGCTCACCGATTTGAATGGAAAAAAACATCGTCTGTCAGACTATCGCGGCAAAGGGGTATTTTTAAACTTCTGGGGGACGTGGTGCAAGCCGTGTGAACGGGAAATGCCGTTCATTAATGAACAGTATAAAGTGTATAAACAGCAAGGTGTTGAGGTGCTGGCAGTCAACGTTGGCGAACCAAAGTTAAGCGTGCAAAAGTTTGTCGATCGGTTCGGGTTAACATTTCCAGTCGTCATTGACCGTGAAGACCAAGTAATGAACGCCTATGAAATCGACCCATTGCCGACGACGTTTTTAATCGATAAAAACGGCAAAATTCAAGCGATTATTACTGGAACGATGACAGAAGAAAAAGTGAACCAATACATGGAAAGCATTAAACCGTAGGGAGTTTTTCAAATGGAACAAGTAAAATGTGAATGTGGACATGTCAACCCATATGGTACTGCTTTTTGCGAAGCGTGCGGGAAACCGTTGGAAGAAGTCGAAAAACCACTATTGGACATGCGTTATGAAGGAAGTGCCCGCCGTTCGCAAACATATAATAAAACGACAATTGATAAAATTTGGAATTTCTTCTCATCCGTAAAAGTAGGCGTGTGGCTCATTGTCATTACGTTAATTGCCTCGGCTATTGGAACGATTTTTCCGCAAAAAATGTATTTGCCGCCGAACGTGACACCGGCGCAATATTATGAAGAGGAGTACGGTTGGGCTGGAAAATTGTACTATGAACTTGGCTTTGACAATTTATACGGCTCATGGTGGTACATGCTATTGATTGCGCTGATTGGCGTTTCACTTGTGATTTGTAGCTTAGACCGGGTGATTCCCCTCTATCGTGCGCTTAACAATCAAGGAGTGACGCGCCACGACTCCTTTTTGCGCCGTCAACGGTTATTTAGCGCGACAAAGATAGCGGATGATCACCTGTTGGAAACGATCAAGGAGCGGCTTGCCAAACGTCGTTATCATATTCGAGAAGAAAACGGTAATATTCTTGCCGAAAAAGGGCGCTTTTCGCGTTGGGGCCCGTACGTCAACCATATCGGACTTATTATTTTCTTAATCGGGGCAATGCTTCGTTTCGTACCAGGAATGTACGTCGATAAAGTGTTATGGATTCGCGAAGGGGAAACGAAAGAAATTCCGGGAACGAACGGCGAATATTTTTTAAAAAATGAAAAATTCACGTTTGAAACCTATCAAAAAGGAAAAGAAAACGCTGTATTTAACGCAGCGATTGACCGTGTTGGCAGCGGAATGGTTGCGAAAACATATGAAACGAAAGCGGTGCTTTATAAGCGCGTCGGTCCGGTTATCGCTGGCGAGGAGCCGAAATTGAAAAAAATAAAAGAATATAAGATTCGTGTCAACGAGCCGCTGAAATACGATCATTATGCGTTATACCAAGTGGATTTTAAGCTAAATGAGTTAAAAAGCATGTCGTTTTCGCTTATTGATAAACAGACGAGCAAATCATTTGGGATGATTACTGTTGATTTATTGCAGCCGAAGGAGAAATATGATTTAGGTAACGGCTACCGTGTCGAGCTATTAAGTTACTTCCCAGATTTTTATTTTGATGACGATGGGAATCCAAACACAAAATCGAGAGTGCCAAACAATCCAGCCTTTGTCTTTAAAATGTATACACCGGATAAACCAAAAGGAGAAGTAAGTTTTGTCGCGATCCGCCAAACGATTGAGCCGTTTGGCAACAACAAATATAAAATGGCGTTCGCTGGCATTGATACGCGAAATGTCTCCGCCCTAACGGTGCGCCGTGATTTGACGCTATGGGTGTTAGGAATTGGAGGGACGGTTTTCATGATTGGACTTATCCAAGGAATGTATTGGAACCATCGCCGCATTTGGCTGAAGCGGACGAACGGGGAAGTATGGCTTGCTGCGCATACGAATAAAAACTGGTTCGGGCTTAAACGAGAAATTCAAGCAGTTATTGATGGGACAGACATTATGATGCCAATCGATCAAGCCGAAATTGCAAAGAAAGCACAAGGGGGGAATGAGCTTGGTACAACTTAGTAGTACGCTGCTCTATATTGCATTCGTTCTTTATTTAATCGGAACGTTCTTTTTTGGTGGAACAATTCGTGAGAAAAAGGGGAAAGAGCGAACAAACCGCTGGGCGACAATCGGGATCGTTATTACGATTTTAGGGTTTATTGCACAGCTAGGATATTTTATTACTCGTTGGATGGCAGCAGGGCATGCGCCCGTCAGCAACTTATTCGAGTTCACGACATTTTTTGGCATGATGCTTGTTGCAGCGTTTATCATCATTTATTTTATTTATAAAACTGCCATTCTCGGTGTATTTACGTTGCCTGTCGCGCTTCTTGTCATCGCTTATGCGAGCATGTTTCCGCGGGAAATTACCCCACTTATTCCAGCGTTGCAAAGCGATTGGCTAAAAATTCACGTCACGACAGCAGCAGCAGGGGAAGCAATTTTAGCAGTCAGTTTTGCGGCAGGGCTTATTTATTTAATTCGCGTTGTTGACCAGTCAAAACCGAGCAAACGCACGTTTTGGTTGGAGTTCGTGTTGTTTTGTTTAATTACGACGCTTGGCTTTGTTGGCGTTTCAAGCGCATTTGCCATTGCAGATTACGAAGCGAAGTTTCAATGGATCGATAAAAACGGGAAGAAAACAGAGGCGATTTATGAGCTGCCAGCGCTTGTTGGCCCGCATAAAGGAACATTAGAGAAAGAAAGCAAAGACCGCATGCAGCCGCTTGTCGAAATGCCGGCGATCATTAATGCGAAAAAGTTAAACACGGTCATTTGGTCATTGATTGGCGGTACGGCGCTTTATTTATTGTTGCGTCTTGTGCTGCGAAAGCGGGTTGCTGCTGCTATTCAGCCGCTTGTGAAAAACGTCAACTTAGATTTAACGGACGAAATTAGCTATCGGGCAGTGGCGATTGGATTTCCTGTGTTTACGCTCGGTGCGCTTATTTTCGCCATGATTTGGGCGCAAATTGCGTGGACGCGTTTTTGGGGTTGGGATCCGAAAGAAGTATGGGCGCTTATTACGTGGCTCTTTTACGCAGCCTTTTTACATCTCCGCTTATCGCGCGGATGGCACGGGGAGAAATCGGCATGGCTTGCGGTCATTGGCTTTGCCATTATTATGTTTAACCTTGTGGCGGTCAATCTTGTCATTGCCGGCTTGCACTCGTATGCAGGGTCTTAAAGGGGGATATCTCATAGAGATGTCCTCTTTTCTATGCCTTTTACTGTTATTTCAGTAATATTTGTAGATAAACGGTTTCAGTTTTTGTAAAATAGTGAACGAGGGAGGATGTTCTATATGGATAAACAAGTGAAAATTTTAGTTGTTGATGACGAAGAGCGCATTCGCCGCTTATTAAAAATGTACCTAGAGCGCGAAGAGTATGTCATTGATGAAGCCGAAACAGGCGACATGGCGCTTAAAAAAGCGCTCGAAAATGAATATGATTTGATTTTGCTTGATTTAATGCTTCCAGGAAAAGATGGAGTGGAAGTATGCAAAGAAATTCGCGAAAAGAAAGCGACGCCGATTATTATGTTAACAGCAAAAGGCGAGGAAGCAAACCGCGTGCAAGGATTTGAAGCGGGAACAGACGACTATATCGTCAAGCCGTTCAGCCCGCGCGAGGTTGTACTGCGCGTCAAAGCATTGTTGCGCCGTGCGGCGAATGCGACGTACGTTCAAGCGGACACAACCGCAAAAGATGTGCTCGTTTTCCCGCATTTAACTATTGACAATGATGCGCATCGTGTGACGGCGGACGGAAAAGAAGTAAGTCTAACACCAAAAGAGTATGAATTGCTTCTATTTTTAGCAAAATCACCGGATAAAGTGTTCGACCGAGAGCAGTTGTTGAAAGAAGTATGGCATTATGAATTTTTTGGCGATTTACGGACAGTCGATACGCACATTAAGCGTCTTCGCGAAAAATTAAATAAAGTATCGCCAGCAGCGGCAAAAATGATTGTTACTGTTTGGGGAGTTGGCTATAAGTTTGAGGTTGTGAGTGAATGATGCGGTTTTGGCGAAGCGTCGTTGGGAAACTATGGGCGACGATTTTATTGCTTGTGTCGTGCGTGTTAGTGGTATTGACGATGCTGCTCCTTAAATTTTTTGAAACGTACCACGTCCAAGAGGCGGAAAAAGAATTGACACAGCTGGCGGTGAAAGTAGCGGGGGTGATGCACGAGCGGCAAGATGAAGCGCTTGCCCGCTCGATTGCTTCATCGCTTGTTGGGGACTCATCAAAAGCGATAATCATGTTTGATAAAACCCATTATTGGTATTTGCCGTCACATTCGAAGCAGCAAGATATCCCGCTTTCTCTTATTGAATCAGACGATGTCCTAAAACAAGCGTTTACAAAGCAAGTGAAAAAGAAAATGTATTTGCCAACCATGCAGACCTCAGACGGCTCTAGCCAATGGCTTATTGTCGGCGTGCCGCTAGAAACGGCGAGCGGGAAACAAGGGGCGGTGTTTGTTTTTCAATCGCTAAAAGCGGTAGAGGATACGACGCAACAGACGAAAAAGTTTATTTTTTTAGCGGCGTTTATTGCGATTGTGTTGACGACGATATTTGCTTTTTTCTTATCGACGCGCATTACAGCACCGCTACGGAAAATGCGGCAAGCTGCGTTTGAAGTGGCGCGCGGTAAATTCGATACGAAAGTCCCGATTTTAACCCATGATGAAATTGGGGAATTGGCGATGGCGTTTAATCAAATGGGGCGGCGTCTTCAGTTTAACATGAATGCGCTCAATCAAGAAAAGGAGCAGTTGGCAAGCATTTTAAGCAGCATGGCGGACGGGGTGATTACGTTTAATCGAGACGGTGAGATTTTAATCACAAATCCGCCGGCAGAGCGGTTTTTGCAATCGTGGTATTTTGAGCAAGGAAACGAAAGCGAAGCGATGGAGGCATTGCCACCGCAAGTGACCGACTTGTTTTCGCGTGTCGTGAACGAAGAGAAAGAGCAATCGATGGAGCTGACGTTGCAAGGACGGACGTGGGTTATTTTAATGACCCCCCTTTACAGCCAAACGACGGTGCGTGGGGCGGTAGCGGTGTTGCGCGATATGACGGAAGAGAGAAGACTAGATAAATTGCGTAAAGATTTCGTAGCGAACGTATCGCATGAGTTGCGCACGCCAATCGCAATGCTGCAAGGGTATAGTGAGGCGATTATTGACGATATTGCGGCGACCGACGAAGAGAAAAAAGAGATGGCGAAAGTTATTTATGACGAGTCGCTGCGCATGGGTCGGCTTGTGAACGATTTGCTAGACTTAGCGCGCATGGAGGCAGGACACATTACGTTAAATTTAGAAGAAGTACAGCTTCGTCCATATATCGACCGTGTCATTCGCAAGTTTCAAGGCTTGGCAAAAGAAAAGGGTGTCGATTTATCGGCCGAGTTTCGAACCGAAGTGGAAGTCGTTATCGACCCAGATCGCATTGAGCAAGTGTTAACGAATTTAATTGACAACGCGCTTCGCCATACAGACGAGCAAGGGTCCGTGAAAGTAACGGTGGAAATTAATGGTAATTCGGTCGTTGTTCATGTGCAAGATTCTGGCTCTGGTATTCCAGAAGACGATTTGCCGTTTGTCTTTGAGCGCTTTTACAAGGCGGATAAAGCGCGTACGCGCGGCCGCTCGGGAACAGGGCTTGGTCTTGCGATTGCGAAAAACATCGTCGAAGCGCATAAAGGCACGATCACCGTCCATAGCAAACTTGGCGAAGGCACAACGTTTACGTTTACGCTGCCGCTGTAAAATGGGGCTGCCCCCACAACGCATGTGCGTTGTGGGGGCAGTCTTGTTTTATACGTAAGGATGACTATTCGTTTCGCGCTGCTGATGCAAGTATGTTTCGACGTAAATTCGTTCTGCGTCGGTGGCGTTTTTCGCTCCTTCTTTTGGATTCATTTGGATGTTGCGCTTTTTCGCGATTCGATCGATCAGAAAGCCGGAAATAAGCAAGCTGCCCATAAGGATAATCCAGCCCATGAACTTCTCCTCCTTTTTCATTATCATACCATAAAATACCATTAAAAGGGAAGTGAAAAAATCATAATTTTCTTTGTTTTTTTGCTATAAATAATGGATTGCCAAACCACGCTTCTTCCTTTAATATTATAATTGTTCGAAAAATTCAATTGCATACAAGGCAAAAAAGGTGTCACAAAGACTTAATAGGGAATCTGGTGCAAGTCCAGAGCTGTCCCCGCAACTGTAAATGCAGACGAAATGAAATCACCACTGTACGGCAAGGTCGTATGGGAAGGTTCAAAGTAGGAGGAAGCATGAGTCAGTAGACCTGCCTTTTTTGCGTTAGTTTCCTATCTTCGGGGAGTGAGATGGCGAAACGGCAATGTAGTATGTCCGCATGATGTCGTTTCCCGCTCACTTCGTCCGAGGTGAGCGTTTTTCATTTTCACACCATACATACAGGAGGAGAAACTATGAAACAGTGGAAGCATTACGCGCTGCTCGTTGTTTTTTTGCTGACGTTCGGCATGATTGCGGCGTGCAGCAACGACACAAGCAAAACGAGTGAATCGAATGCAAAACAAGAAACGAAAGCGGCATTTCCAGTCACCGTGAAAGACGGTCTTGGAGAAGACGTGACGATTAAAGCCGAGCCGAAAAAAATTGTATCCCTCATTCCAAGCAACACAGAGATTGCGTACGAACTAGGATTAGGGGATAAAATTGTTGGCGTGAGCGATTTTGACAACTATCCAGAAGATGTGAAAAACAAAGAAAAAATTGGTGGCATGGAGTTTAATGTCGAAAAAATTATTTCCTTGAAACCAGACTTAGTACTCGCCCACGCGTCGAGCGCCCATAACTCGAAAGACGGGCTCAAGCAGCTAAAAGACGCAGGTATTGCAGTACTTGTTGTCAATGACGCGAAATCATTTGATGATGTGTATCATTCGATTGAATTAGTTGGCAAAGCAACTGGCACGACTGAAAAAGCAAAAGAAATTGTCGATCATATGAAGACGAAGCTAGAAGAAATCAAAGAAAAAGCGAAAAACGTAAAACAGCCAGTGAAAGTATGGGTAGAAGTATCGCCAGCGCCGGAAATTTATACAGCAGGAAAAGGAACGTTTATTGACGATATGTTACAAGCGATCCAAGCGAAAAACGTAGCCGGCGACCAAGAAGGCTGGCCGATGTTCACCGAAGAAAAAGCGGTTGCGCTAAACCCAGACGTCATTATTACGACATACGGCTACTATGTGAAAGATGCCGTCAACCAAGTATTGGCCCGTCCGGCTTGGAAAGACGTTCCGGCGATTAAAAACAAGCGAGTGTATGACGTCAACTCTGATTTAGTATCGCGCCCAGGTCCACGCCTTGTCGAAGGAGTAGAGGAACTTGCGAAAGTCATTTATCCAGACGTCTTTAAATAATACGATGATTTATGCGGGCGCTGCTTTTGCGGCAGCGTTTGCGATACTATTAGGGATATCGATAGGCGCTCTATCGATTCCCTTTTCTACTATTATCGAGATTTTTTTGTCGCAAATAGGAATGATTAGTAAACATAATATTCCAGACAACCTTGTGCAAATCGTTTTAGCGATTCGCTTGCCGCGCGTCGTTCTTGCCTTTTTTGTCGGGGCAGCACTCTCGCTTGCCGGCGCAGCTTTTCAAGGGTTGCTGAAAAATCCGTTGGCAGATCCATACACGCTTGGTGTGTCGTCCGGCGCTTCCGTCGGCGCGGTTCTCGTGCTGTTTTTCCATTGGCAAATTCCTTTTTTTGGAACGTTTACATTACCGTTTGTCAGCGTCGCATTTGGTCTTGCTACCCTTTTTCTCGTGCTTTTATTTGCAAGAAAAGTAGATCGCCGGTTGTCGATTGAAACGATTATACTAACGGGGATTATTTTCAGCGCCTTTTTTAGCGCCCTTATTTCGTTAATGATTGCGTTATCAGGCGAGGAACTGCGCCAAGTGATTGGCTGGCTAATGGGAAGTGTTGCAATGCGCGGTTGGAAGTACACGCTGATGATTGCACCTTTTTTTCTAATAGGAAGTGCTTTATTAATCGTCCATCTTCGTGAATTAAATGCGTTTTCGTTTGGGGAAGCGGTTGCGGCACATATTGGTGTCGACGTGGAGAAACGAAAACTTGCTATTTTAGTTGGCGCATCGCTATTGACAGGGGCGGCAGTTGCCGTTTCTGGAGCGATCGGGTTTGTTGGGCTCGTCGTCCCCCATATCGTTCGGCTTATTATCGGACCGAACCACCGCTTGCTTTTGCCGTTATCGCTTTTGTATGGAGGGGCGTTTTTAGTGCTGGCCGATTTAGTGGCGAGGACAATCATTTCACCGCGGGAGTTACCGATTGGTGTTATTACGGCATTAATTGGTGCGCCTTTATTTGCCTATTTATTTTTTAAAAGAAAGACGTGAGCAAAATGCTACGAGTAAACGAATTGTCGTATCGGTATGGAACAAAACAAGTGCTGCATCGTGTATCGTTTGCCGTTGAGCAAGGGGAGTTTTTCGGTATTTTAGGACCAAACGGAAGCGGAAAAACGACGTTATTAAAACTATTAAGCAAGGAACTTCCGTTGCAAGAAGGAGCAATTGCATTGAACGACATGCCGCTTGTTTCCTTTTCACCAAAACAATTGGCGCGCGTCGTTGCCGTTTTGCCGCAAAGCGTGGAGGCAGCGTTTGGCTATACGGTAAAAGAAACGGTAGAGCTTGGGCGCTACGCTCATCAGCGCGGACTACTGCCGAAATGGACAGAAGAAGACGAACGAGCCGTTCAAGAAGCGTTGGCAAAAACCGGGTTGCTTGCTAAGCAGCAGCAGCCAATCGACCAATTAAGCGGCGGCGAACGCCAGAGGGTCTATTTGGCACGGGCGCTTGCCCAAGAGCCGAAAGTATTGCTTCTAGATGAGCCGACCAATCATATGGACATCGCCCAACAAGTGCGTTTACTCAATGAGTTGAAGCAATGGACGAATGAAAAGCGGTTGACGGTCGTCGCGATTTTTCATGACCTCCATTTAGCAAGCCTCTACTGCGACCGTCTTTTGTTGCTTCATGAAGGACATGTGGCGGCGAACGGTACGCCTAGCGAGCTGATAGAAGAAACGACGATGGAGCACGTATTTCACGTCGCGGTGCGCCGGCAAGCCCATCCCGTACTGCCTGCGCCGCTATTGACGTTTTTGCCACACGTAAAGCATATGAGCGAAGGATTGGCATCACTTACCATGACAACAACGAGTGAACAGCTCGTAGTCACAACGAAAACGCCGTTTAAAGTGCTTTCTTCTGCCGTCGTTGGCGCTGGGGTTCAATGGGCGCGTTATTTTGTTAATCGCCACGTGCCGAAGCAATACACTTCTAGTGACCCCGAAGCGGAAATGAAACAATATTTGCGTGAGCGCTCATTTGATGTGCAACAAACGATTGGCATGATGACCGCCGTACATGTGGAAGATGCGTCCATTGTGTATGAAAAAGATTTAGAAGTTTCATTATGTGCGATAGTCACCGCCGGTGTCGGCAATGCGGTCGATGTCACGAAAGCATGGCAACAAAACGTTTCTTCGTCGGTCGGCACGATTAATACGATGATTTTCATTGACGGGATGTTGACAGATGCGGCGTTCGTACAGGCAGTCATGACGGCAACGGAAGCGAAAACGAAGGCGTTAAGCGACGAAGGGGTGCTCGATCCAGTGACGAACACGTTCGCTACTGGAACATCGACCGACTGTATTGCCATCGCCGCTTCGCAAACAGGGAGAGAATACGCCTATGCAGGGTCGGCAACCGCACTCGGGAAAGCAATTGGCCGCGCGGTATATGAAGCGACGATAAATGCGTTACGAAACTATGAAAAGCGGAAAGGGGAGCGCCGATGATTTACCATTTATATGCGATGGTTGGTGCAGTCTTCCTCGATACGTTTATTGGAGATCCGCGCTCGTTGCCACATCCGGTGCGAGCGATGGGAGCGCTAATTGCCGCGCTTGATCGTCATCTCAATAAAGGACGGGCTCGGCGGTGGAAAGGAATTTTGGCAGTAATGGTCGTCATCGGCACCGTTTTCTCGTTTAGCTATGCACTTATTTCGCTAAGCTATCAGCTATCGCCGGTAGTTGGTGTCATCGTCGAAGCGGTGTGCATTTTTACGACAATCGCGGCAAAAAGTTTACAAGAAGCGGCGTGGAACGTCCTTGACCCACTTGAAAATGGCGATATCCAAAAGGCGCGGCAAGAATTAGGCATGATCGTCGGACGCGATACCGAAACGCTCAATGAGCCGGAAATGGTGCGCGCCTGCGTGGAAACGGTGGCGGAAAATACAAGCGACGGGGTTACCGCTCCGCTTTTTTATGCGCTCATCGGCGGCGCGCCGCTTGCTCTTTTGTATCGGGCGGTCAATACGTGCGATTCGATGCTCGGATATAAAAACGAAATGTACCGCGAATTTGGCTGGGCATCGGCGCGGCTAGACGACGTGCTCAATTACGTGCCTGCTCGGTTGACGGCATGGGTGATGCTGTTAGCAAATAGCCGTTCGCTCCGCCGCCACGCGCGGCTACTATTGCGCGATGCCCGTAAGCACCCAAGCCCGAACAGCGGCTGGGGAGAAGCGGCGATGGCTGCGATTTTAGGCGTGCAGCTTGGCGGAACGAATACATATCGAGGGGTCATATCCGAGCGCCCGAAAATTGGCGATGCGGTGCACACGCTAACAAAAGAACATATTCGCCAAGCGGTTTCGGTAATGTGGCGAACGTTGTTTGTGTTTGTTGTGCTGCTGTTAATAGGGGGGATGATCGTTGAATTGGCCATTGCATGGAGCAAATCCACACCGTTTCTATGAAACAACCGGGTTACCGCTTCCTGAACGGGTGCTTGATTTTAGCGTGAATACGAATCCGTATACGTTGCCGCTTGCGCTTTGGCCGACGCAAGCCGATTTTTGTCGCTGGGCAAGCGAATATCCCGATTCAGAGGCAGAAGAACTAATCCGCGCGCTTGCCCAGACAGAACAGCTTTCCGAACAGCACATTTTTGTCGGAAACGGGGCATCGCAATGCATTGATTTACTCGCCCGATTATTTTCCGGGAAACGTGTCGGCATAGTAGAGCCGACGTTTTCAGAATATCGCCGGTCGTGCCTAGCCAATGGCTGCCCTGTACAATCTCTCGTTTCGACGGAAGAAAGCAGCTGGAGGCATGAATTGTCGGCGCTATTGGATTTACTCGAACAAGTCGACGTACTATTTCTTTGCCAGCCGAACAACCCGACCGGTACGGCAATGGAGAAAGAATCGCTTTATACGTTAGTGCAAGCGGCGGATGAGCGTAGGAAATTTGTTGTCATCGATGAAGCGTTTTATCATTTTTGGGATGGGGGATATACAACATTGCCATGGATTTCATCGTTTCCTCATCTCATTGTCGTTCGTTCGTTAACAAAAATTTATCATTTAGCGGGGGCGCGCGTCGGGTATGTAGCAGCGAATGAAACGATTGTCGAAAAACTAAAGGCGTTGCAGCCGGCGTGGAGTGTAAGTCAATTGGCGCAACAGTTAGCGCTGCATTTTTTGCCAATGCGTGAATTTGTGAGGCATACGCGTTCGATGATTGCAAGCGAACGGCAACGGGTGACGTCGATCTTGCGGGAAGCAGGATATTATGTTTCTCCGTCGGTTGCTAATTTTTATTTGCTTCGTCCGCTAAACAAGCCAGTGGAACCGCTTTTGTACGGCTTATTAAAGGAAGGAATTGTCCCGCGCCATACATTAAACTTTCAAGGATTAAACGGCCGCTATTTGCGCTTGGCGGTGAAAACAACGGAAGAAAATGATCAGCTAGTATCTTCTCTTACAAGGTGGCAAACATGGTAATTTTTATTAGCGGTGGTGTACGGAGCGGAAAAAGTGGAATAGCGGAGCGCACCGTCCGTTCGCTTGCTTCGCCAACGAGCACGATTCATTACATCGCGACAGCAAACGTGACCGATGACGAAATGCGCGAACGCGTCATTTGCCACCAACAAGCTCGACGTCTACAGCCGGTCGAATGGGTGACGTGGGAACAGCCGCGTAACGTGCATGAACTGATTGGAAAGGTTTGTACAGAAGATGTCGTTTTGCTCGATTGTTTGACGAATTGGGTCGCAAACGAATTGTTTGCTGAACAAGGTTGGGAAAAGGAATCGTATTGTCGGCGAAAAGCGGACGATATTTTCGCAACAATAAACGAACTTTCTGCCGTTGCTAAGGCGGTCGTCATCGTCTCCAACGAACTATTTTCGGGCGGTGTGTTGCAAGACATAGGAACATATCATTTTATGAAAATGCTCGGCTGGCTTCATCAGCAAGTCGTTCGCGTTGCTTCATCCGCGATCGTTGTGCAACATGGCATCCTGATTGTGAAAAAGGGGGATAATTTTTTATGATGATATGGCATGGACTATGTTTGGCACTTCAGTTTTTAACCGTTTTCCCCCTTGGGAAAGAAGTGACGTGGGAAGAAAAAACGGCGCGCTGGTCGGTTCGGATGTTTCCTGTTGTCGGGTTAGTGGTTGGTAGCGTACAGGCGCTTGTTTATTGGCTTTTTTTACAAACATCGGTTTCGCCATTATTTCTTGCTCTTTTTCTTTTGTTTTTTTCGATTTTTTTATCGGGGGGCTTGCATGCGGATGGCTGGATGGACGTTAGCGATGCTTTTTTTTCGTATCGGGATAAAGAGCGGCGACTTGACATTATGAAAGATTCGCGCGTTGGAGCATTTGCGGTCTTATCGATTATTTTTCTTCTTTCATTTCGCTTCGTTTTTTTCTATGAAACAATCGGACATGTAGTGCCGATTGTCTTTATCGCTATTCCGTTTTTTTCCCGGTCGTTCATGTCGCTTTTATTGCTGTATGGAAAGTTGGCAAAACCGACAGGGATGGCGGCGGCGTTTCGCGAACATGTGACGAAAAGCGATGCACGTTTTATTATCTTTTTGTTAAGTATAGGAATAGCCAGCTTTGTTGCCATTCGTCCGGTCGAAACGATAGTGCTTGCGCTTGGTGCCGTTTTTAGTTGGCTTAGTGCGCGGTCGTTTTATGAGCGGCAATTTGGCGGCATTACTGGCGATATGCTCGGCGCCTTTGTCGAAGGAACGGAGGGATGGCTATGGTTTCTCATTTGGCTGTTACGTTCGTTCGTCACGGCATAACAAAGGAAAACGAAGAAAAGCGGTACATCGGTTTTTCGGATGTGCCGCTTTTAGAACGGGAAATTGCTCGGCTTCGGAGCGTTTCCGTTACGTGTTCGCCTGATTTCGTCGTCACGAGCGATTTGCAGCGATGCCGACAAACGTGTCGCCTCTTATTTGCAGAAACGCTTCCTGTATATGAACGAAGCGCTTGGCGCGAAATAAATTTTGGCGATTGGGAAGGAAAAACGTATGCGGAGTTGAAAGAAGTAGAAGAGTATAGAAAATGGCTCGATTCCCCGTTTGGTGTTGCACCGCCCAATGGGGAGCATTATCGCGAGTTTCAAGCGAGAATCGAAAAAGCGCTGACGGAAACGATTGCGCTTGCGAAACAGCGTTCGGCTTCGCATATTGCCATTGTGACGCATGGCGGATCGATTCGCTATGTATTAGCGCGTTATGCGCCGGAGGAAAAGCCGTTTTGGGAATGGACGGTGCCGTTTGGCGGCGGATTTACGTTATTATCGACAACGGAGCGATGGGAGGGGCGGAAGCGATGCATTTCGTTGTCGGCGGTGCGTTTCAAGGAAAACGAAAATGGGTTGTAGAGCATTACCGATTGATAGAAGTAGCGCACGTTTGGTGCAGCGGCTATACGCAAGCGCCGTTTTTGCCGCACGAAATCAATGCGCGTACGGTAATTTTCGAAGGATTGGAAGCATTGATTCGCCAGTTGCCGGAACGAGCGTATTGGGAGTCGTTTTTTCAGACGTGGTGCGAGTGGGAGAGCGAAGCGGAAGGGCGGCACGTCGTTTGGATTGGTTGCGACATTACGCAAGGGATTGTGCCGATGGAAAAAGAGGAGCGGCATTGGCGCGATGTGACCGGATGGTGCTATCAACAATTAGTGAAACAATGCACCCGCGTGGACCGCATTTGGTGCGGGCTAGCGGAGCGTATGAAATAAGGGGGAAGAGGAAATGAAGTTGTATACAAGAACAGGGGACAAAGGGAAAACGAGTTTAATCGGAGGGCGCGTCGATAAAGACCATTTGCGCGTGGAGGCGTATGGGACGTTGGATGAAGTGAACTCGTTCGTCGGCCAAGCGATGACGCTCCTTGACGGGGAAGCGTTTCAAGACATTTATGCCGAATTGCAAAAAATTCAGCACGAGCTGTTTGATTGCGGCGGCGATTTAGCGATTGTGAATGGAAAGCTTCCGTATAAAGTGACGGCAGAGATGGTGACGTTTTTAGAAGAGCGAATCGATGCATATATCAAAGAAGCACCGCCATTAGAGAAGTTTATTTTGCCAGGCGGTTCAAAAGCGGCAGCCGCCATTCATGTCGCGCGGACGGTGACGAGAAGGGCGGAGCGCTGCATTGTGTCGCTCAGCAAGGCCGAGCCGATTAATGACATTGTCTTGCAATACGTCAACCGCCTATCCGACTACTTTTTCGCCGTCGCTCGCGTCATTAACGCTCGCCTAGGTGTTCCGGATGTTGAATACGAACGAAGCGCGATTGTGTTTCGAGAGAAAGGCGAGCAATAACGAACGGAAAAAGGGAGAATATTATCTCGTATTCTTCCTTTTTTTTTATTATGTGATGGTAACGAAAGCAGCATGATTTTCGACTAATAAAGTAGAATGGGAGGGGAATGAATGGACTCCGTCTTCGATGAGCTGTATGAAAAATACCATCAAGAGTTATTTCAGTTTTTGTTTTATATGGTTAGGAATCGAGAACAGGCGGAAGACCTTGTTCAAGAAGTGTATATAAAAGTGTTGCGGTCATATGATCGGTTTGAAGGGAGAAGCAGCGAAAAAACGTGGCTGTTGTCGATTGCGAAGCATGTGGCGATCGATTTTTTTCGCAAACAACGAAGCTTTCGCACTAAAATAATGAATGGTTGGAAAGTGCAAGACGACAAAGGCCCACTCCCAGAAGAAATTGCCGTACAGCGGGAGGAAATTCAGCTAATGTATCGTTGCTTAAGTCATTGTACAGTAGACCAACGGCTCGTTGTTGTCCTTCGCTTTATTCAAGGGCTATCGGTTGCAGAAACAGCGGAAACACTCGGCTGGACGGAAAGCAAAGTGAAAACGACGCAGCATCGGGCATTAAAACGGCTGAAGCAACAAATGGAAGAAGCAGCGAAGGGAGGATGGCATCATGAGAAAATTCCAATGGAATGAAGAAGAACTCGAGTCATTATTGCGACAAATGCCACGCGTAAAAGACCGCCGTTCGAAAGAAGCGATTTATCAACAAATCGCGCATTCTAAGCAAAAGAAATGGAAGTTCCGCATCGTTCCAGCGGTTGTTTCAGTAGCGGCAGCGTGCTTATTTGTTCTTATTGGGGTATCGCTTTTTTCCTCCTCTCCGACGAACGAAAGCAAGAAGGAGAAGCCGGAAATGTCGATGACGATGCAAGCGAAAGAAGTGGCGCCGAACGAAAACCGCACGATGCAAGCAGACGAAGCGTCCGTTTCTTCTCGCGCCCTTATGAGCGGAAATGCGGTCGTTTTCGGCCTCCCCGATGCAAACGCCCAAGCCGTTATTCCGATAAGCATTCCTGTGGAGGCGCAAACGCCATTTAACGAACAACTAGAAGCGGTAAAGGCAGAACTCGTTGACTTAGGATTAGATGCGAAGTGGCTAGAAGGCGTTACTATCACGGCTGGTCGCAACAACGAATGGACCGTTCGTCTTCCAAGCACCCATCCTGTGTTCTCTAGCGGTTCTACGGGCGAGGAAATGTTTCTCGCTAGCATCGAAGAAACGGTTCGTTGGATGGGCGGGACGAGCGTGCGGTTTTTTACGGAAACGAAAAAAGGGATTGATTTGCCGAATACGGGACACCTTGAAACATTAACGATTGCGAAAAAACAGCGCGCCTACTATTTCTATGCACCAAAAGAAGGGGCACCAACGCTTTTAGTTCCGTCGCCGCAATCGTTTGCCACCATTGAGAAAGCGTTAGAAAGCATGCAGACGGCGTCAGGTATATTTCACGCGCCGATTGCGAAAGACGTGCACATTGCTTCTGTGCAAAAACAACACGACGATCTCGTTGTGCAATTTACGGAAGACTCATCATTTGCCGATATGGCTTCGTCCCAATGGATGCTAGAGGCGATTTTATTGACAGCGAAAGAATTTCACTTCCGATCGGTGACGTTTACGGGCGGGAACATTGACAATATCGGACCATACCGATGGAACGAAAAAATTGCCGTCCCTGTCGCCCCAAACCCGCTGCCGGTTCGATAGTTCGACAGGTGTCCCTTATTTTAAGGACACCTGTTTTCACTTATATTTTTCTTCAGCGAAACGTATAAATTTTTCAATCGTCCATAGTTTGTGCTGGTACGTTGCTGGATAAAATGAATGATACGGTTTGGGAACGACGAGAGTTACTTTTTCTGTTTCCATTTCTTCTAATTGGTTCGGTGATATTCCTTGTTGAAGCGTTAATAAGTGTTTTTCTTTTATCCTGTCTGCTTCGTTCAATATTTGCCTCCATCGGTCTTTACAAGTCGTTTTTACCCCTAAGAAAATTAAATCTTTTTCAGGAAATGAAAAATTGGCGTATGCCTCATTAGAGGGAAATAAAAAATCTGGTTTTTTATTTCCTTCTGATTTTCCAGGATGGCTAAATGGAATGTTAAAGGAAGTTAATAAAAAATCAACATGATGTTCTAAAGATTTTCCGGCACGGCTTTTTCTTCTATTCAACACGCTGTTGGCAACAGTAATAAGCGTTTCTAAATCGTTGAAGGGGATTGTTAAATAGTCTTTATATACATTTTTTTCAATTGCTCTAAATACATTATATTCGGTTTTCACCCACTCTAAGAGAATCTGATCAGGTGAAAATGATTTTTTCTTATATACGCGTTTATGAACGGTTCTTGCTGTTTCTGCAAGTTGAACTGTTTCAGGAAAATCATGAAATAAAGCAGCAACTTTTTCAATTTCTTGTTCTATTTTTTCAGACAGGTCAATATCCTTTATGTTGCCTTCATCGTATACAGCATGGTTTTCCATCATGGATAAAGAAAATGTATTCAAAAATAGTTCAATCTCTTCTTCTGTGTCTAAAATCCAAACTTTAAAATTCTCTTGGTCAACCGGAATAAAGATGATTAAATTTCCGACTTGCTCTTCTTTGTGGAAAGGTGATTGATTCCAAAACCGAGTAAGTCGATATTCATTTCGTGTTCCCTTACCATAGTAAATGACGCGGCTGTCAAACGGAATATAACCGTCAATATAGATTTTTATAAATTTATCTTTATTCTCGCCTTTCTTTCCTTTTTTTTCAAAAAAGATGTTCCACGCTTGTTTGGCAATGTAAATACCTGCTTGGTGACCCCCTGTCAAATCGACGTCATTAGCAGAAATTACTTTGCAATAAAAGCGACCAAATGTTTTGGCCGCTTCAATAGCGCTCATTAAATTTCCACCATTATTTTGTTGCATATTCCATGTTTCCCTCTTTCACATTCAGCTTGTTTTCGATTATTTCGTCTTTTTCAATCGCTTGAATCATTTTTTCCGCAATGAGTTGTACGACAGGAACCGCCACGCTGTTTCCAAATTGTTTGTATGCGGCGGTATTGCTAACTACAATCTTGAATGTTTCTGGGAATCCTTGTAAACGAGCGCACTCTCGCGGAGTCAATCTTCTAGGATTTTTTCCTTTTTGAGGAATTAAAATCTCGCTACCGTCTTTATAATATCGAGCAGATAACGTTCTGCTATAAGAGTTAAGGTCAGCCAGTCCATATCCAAACCCGTTCCCTTTTTTGGCATGCTTTTCTTTATATGATTGAAGATATTCCCATAATTTGTCTGATAAAGTATATTTGTCATCTACGTTTTCTTCTAGAATGGTATGAAGTGCCGGTCCTTTTTCGGGAATTTTAGGGAATTCAAACTTGATCGGTTTTTTAAAGCCAACGATGTAGATGCGCTCACGGTTTTGTGGAACAAGCCCTTTTGCATTCAATACCGCGTCATACACTGTATAGCCGAGTTCATACTCTAATACATTTTTTATCATGTGGTATGTTCTTCCTTTGTCATGGCTTTTTAAGTTTTTTACATTTTCCAACAAAAATGCTTGTGGTTGCTTTTCCTTTAAAATACGAGCAATATCGAAAAATAACGTTCCTTGTGTTTCATCAAGAAAGCCATGCGGTCTCCCTAATGATTTTTTTTTGCTCACCCCTGCGATAGAGAACGGCTGACACGGAAAACCAGCTAGCAAAATATCATGATCGGGAATATCTTTTGCATCAATGGTTCGTATATCTCCATACGGTTTTTCGCCAAAATTGGCTATATACGTTTCCTGTGCTTTTATATCCCATTCAGATGAAAATACGCAAATACCATATGGTTCGAAAGCGAGCCGCATGCCTCCGATACCAGCAAAAAGATCAATAAACCTGTACAACAAATGGAACACCTCCAGCGAACATTTGTCCTGTTTCCATTATAGCAAATTTTATTGTTCCGTGGTTGTGAAAGTGTTAAAATATTATCGCCTGTTTTGAGAAAACCCTAACGGAAAGGGTTGGTACAATTGACAACAATCGCGATTTATTATCAAATGAAGGAAAATCAACAGATAGAAGAAGCAATCGAGATTATAAATGTCTTCATCCGACAGTTAAAAACAGAACATGTAATTAAAGGGGTGTTTATCGATCAATATGGGGAACGAAATGAATTTTATGAATTACTTCACTCAGCGTCGAGTAAAATAAATATTCTTTTTCTTGAAAAACCGCTAGAGGATGAGTTTGATAAAAAGTTATTGCTTGCGGTTGCGAAAACAGAAAATGTACAAGTGCGATATTTTGGCGAATTAATTTCACCTGTCGAATAAAACCGGTTCTACTCCTTCCTTTTTTTACATAATACATATATGGCGACGATGACAAAAGGAGGAGGACGGCAATGGAGGATGTGTTGAAACGGTTGCTTGCGGTGGCTGGAATGGTAGTGTGCATTCGGTTGTTATTTATGATTGGACTTACGAACTAAGTTTGAAAATTCGGGAAAATGATTGTCCTTCCGTTCATTAGCAGCTATAATGAGAAGAAAAGCATAGCGGGAGGAGTTTAAGATGCTGACAGACTATCATAACCATTTAGAACGAGGGACGTTGACGCTGGATTATTTAAAGCAGTTTACCGATGAAGCGGCGCGAAAAGGGATTCAACATTTCGGCATTTCTGAACATGCCTACCATTTTTATCAAACAAAAAACATTTTGTCCAACCCGTGGGTCGAAGAGCGCCGATATTATGACATGGCAGATTACGTCCGCTTATTCCATGAAGCGTGGGAGGCGGGAATCGATGTGAAAATGTCGGTCGAAATGGACTATACGCCAGGAAAACATGAAGAAATGGCAGCGTTTATTCGCGCCTATGAGTTCGACTACGTCATTGGCTCGATTCACTGGGTCGAT
Organism: Anoxybacillus amylolyticus; assembly: GCF_001634285.1. Lineage (GTDB taxonomy): Bacteria > Bacillota > Bacilli > Bacillales > Anoxybacillaceae > Anoxybacteroides > Anoxybacteroides amylolyticum. The sequence goes on along the minus strand of NZ_CP015438.1, from coordinate 2,362,054 downwards.
GATTTTGGCATTGATTTAGCAGAGTACCGAAAAGAATGGGAGCGGCGGGATTTATATGATACATACCGCAAATATTTCGACCAAGTCGTGACGTTAGCAGAATCCAATTTGTTTGACATTATCGGCCATTTAGATTTAGTGAAAATTTTTAACTACGTTCCAGAGGACGAAGAGTTTTTGCTCGAACAATACGACCGTGCAACAACAGCGCTTGCCAATTCGAAAACGTGCGTCGAAATTAGCACCGCAGGGCTACGCAAGCCAGTCGGCGAGCTATATCCAGACAAGCGGCTATTGCAAATGTGCTATGATAAAAACATTCCGATCGTGCTTTCGTCCGACGCCCATGTCCCAGAACACGTCGGCGCTGATTTTGACAAGGCGATTTTATTAGCGAAAGAAGTTGGCTACACCGAGTTAATGACGTTCCAAAAAGGCGAGCGAAAAGCAGTGCCGTTAGGATAAACGAATATGCGTAGTTTCACAGAAAAAAGGAATGGAGGCTCCATTCCTTTTTCTATGAAACTATTAGTATCGTGAATCAAACTTCCAACTTTTTGGCGGTTTCAATATCGCCAATGTTGATGAACGTTTGTAGCATATCTTCATCGAGCGGCTTGTCTAATGAAAGCATCATAATCGCTTTTCCGCCAGCTTTTTGGCGGCCAACTTGCATCGTTGCGATGTTGACGTCATGTGCGCCTAAGACGTTTCCGACTTTGCCAATCATTCCTGGTTTGTCATGGTGCTGAATATATAAGAGGTGTCCTTCTGGCGCAAAGTCAATGGAAAATCCATCAAACTGAACGATACGGTCGCCGTAGGTTGGAATGTGCGTTCCTTTCATCGTAAACACTTTGTTTTCGCCATATACCGTTAACGAAATGCAGTTCGCATAGCCGTACGTGTCGTCGGAAAATTTTTCGCCGAACGTAATGCCGCGCTCTTTTGCAATCATTGCTGCGTTGACTTCGTTGACGGTCGAAGCGACGCGCGGTTGTAAGAAACCGGCAAGCAAGCTGCGCGTAATATAGGTCGTTTCTAAATCAGCTACCGTTCCTGCATACGTAACGGTAATCTCTTGAACGGGAATGTTCATAAACTGGGACGCAAGGATGCCCATTTTTTTCGCAAGAGTGTAGAACGACTGAATTTTCGCGTATACTTCTTTCGATAACGTCGGTAAGTTAATCGAGGAAGTGACCGGTTTTCCTTCTAAAAATTGCAGCACTTCTTCCGCTACTTGTGCAGCGACGTTCAGCTGTGCTTCGACGGTTGATGCTCCAAGGTGCGGTGTTACAATCACGTTGTCAAACGAAAGGAGCGGATGGTCGCCAAGCGGTTCTTTTTCGAACACGTCAAGCGCTGCTCCAGCGACATGCCCGTTTTCTAAAAATTGAAGGAGCGCTTTTTCATCAATAATGCCGCCGCGGGCACAGTTTAATAGATAGACTCCCTTTTTCGTTTTCGCAAGATTTTTTTCGCCAAGCAACCCTTTCGTTTCTTTCGTGAGCGGTGTATGTACCGTGATAATATCGGAAAGGGCAAGCACTTCATCAAGTGTACAAACCGTAACCCCGAGCTTCTCTGCTCGTTCTTTCGTTAAAAACGGGTCGTACACGTGCACTTTCATGCCAAACGCCCGCGCTCGTTTTGCCACCTCTGAACCGATGCGTCCAAAGCCGATAATGCCTAAATGTTTGCCATATAGCTCATTGCCGACGAAGGCGTTTCGGTTCCATTCCCTTGATTTGACGGAAATGTGCGCTTGGGGAATACGGCGGACGAGCGCTGCCATCATCGCAAACGTATGCTCAGCGGTCGAAATCGTATTGCCGTTTGGCGCGTTAATGACAACAACCCCATGGCGCGTTGCTGCATCGACGTCAATGTTATCGACGCCAACTCCAGCACGGCCGACAATTTTTAAATTCGGCATTTTTTCTAGCAACTCTTCTGTTACTTTTGTCGCGCTGCGAACAAGCAACGCATCAAACTCATGAAGGCGGTGTTCGACTTCTGTCACCTTTTTTTGCACGATTTCAATTTGTTCGGATTTTCGTAAGGGCGCCAATCCTTCCTCGCTCATCGAATCAGACACTAAAATGCGGAACAACGTAAAGCACTCCTTTCTGAAGCAACAATTTTAAATTTCTGATAATTTATCATAGGAATGCATTACTGTCAATGAAATGAGAAGAAGTCATACAAATGTAAGCGTTTTTATGTGGAACGTTCGGAATTTCATCAAAAAAAGCTCCTTAAGCGAACGGAGATTCACTTAAGGAGCAGATCGTTATTGTTTTTTCGTTTCGTTGTAACGAGCGATGCACTCGTCGATGAGTTTTGCGGCTGCTTCCGGACCTTCCCATGTGCCGATTTCCGTGCGTTTTCCTTGCAAATCTTTATAGCGCTCGAAGAAATGGGCGATCTCTTTTAATTTATGTTGCGGTAAGTCTTCGATGCTTTGCACTTCGTCAAAGCGAGGGTCTTCGACTGGCACGCCGATTAATTTTGCATCTTCTTCGCCGCTGTCGATCATGTTCAAATAGCCGATAACGCGCGTATCGATGACGCAACCAGGGAACGTAGGGTTCGTTGTAATGACTAAAATGTCAAGCGGGTCGCCATCGAGCGCAAGCGTGTTTTCTAAATAGCCGTATTCCGCTGGATAAAACATCGGTGAAAATAAGACGCGATCGAGTTTGAAAATGCCACGCTCTTTGTCAAATTCGTATTTGTTTTGGCTTCCTGTCGGGATTTCAATAAACGCTTCTACCACTTTGTTTTCAAAAGCCACAGTTAATTTCCTCCTTACCTAATATGTATACTTCTCTATTATAAAATAGGTTGACAAAACCTAGCAATAGAAAACCCCTCTTGCCGTTGCAAGAGGGGGGATTTTCTTATTCAAACTTATTCGGGTCACCGTCGAATGGCTCGTCAGCTACTTTAATGGAGTCTGTTGGGCAACCTTCAAATGCGTCCATCATGTCGTCGATTAAAACATCTGGAATTTCGACGATTCCTTGGTTGTCGTCAAGCGTTACGTACGCGATGCCTTCATCGTCGTAGTCGTAAATGTCTGGTGCAGCAGCTCCGCAAGCGCCACAGGCAATACAGGTTTCTTTGTCAACGATTGTATACTTTGGCATGAAAAAAACCTCCCCAATGAATTTGCGACCAGTTGGCCGCACGTTATGTAACAGAGAACACCTTCCCTATTCCTATAATAAAGCGCTTTGACAAACTTTTCAATAGAAAAGTCCAGTGAGAATGGCTTTCATAGCGGCACGATAATAGTTTCCCCGCTTTATGCGCCGTTTAAACGTACGGGAACTTTTGCTAAAATAAAAGACATGGGGGGAAAAGGATGATTTCGTATTTGCTTTTATATTGTTTACGCCACTTCAATGGAGAACGTTCGCTTGCTGCCGTATATCATTTGTTGACAGGGAAAAAATCCGCGCAAACGCTGCAAGATAGCAAATGGTTTCAGCTTGAGCGCGTTTTTGGAATATACAAAACACTTTCGCTTGTAGAGATAGAGCAAGCTGCTATGCAGCTTTTACGAAAGCAATGGATCGTTTCTGTCGATGAACGTTCGTACGTGTTAACGGAGGCAGGGAAAGAAGCGCTTCATGAATGGTTGTTGTCCGTTACCTTTTTTACCCATTTAAACGGGCTTTTATACGATACGGTCGATCGATTGTTTTGGTATCGGCTGTCGCTGACGGTGCAGACGCTCTCCAACCTTGTGCATCGCCGTAAATTTATTCCGATTCACCGGCACGAAGCGACGTTTGCGTGGGTGAAAACGTATTTAATGGCAAAAAACCCACACGCATTGGCACAAGCGCTTCACCAAGAGCTTCACACCATTTGTTCTTCGCTGTCAGAAGAGGAAGCGACGATCTTCACATTAAGGCTGACAAGCTTTGAGCGCATTGGTTGGACGAACGAACAAATCGCTGCATTTTTGCAAAAAGACCCACTCTACGTCCAGCTTACGTTTCAGCACTTACTACACTATATGATGAAACGAGCAGAACGTGAGCCTAAACAATTTCCGATATTGCATGATGTTATAAAAGATTTAGTGAAGCCAGTTTCGTTAACACTATCTGCGCAAAAAACGTACGAATGGCTAATAAAAGGAAAAACGATTGGAGAAATTGCCCGCATTCGTAACTTAAAACCGAATACGATTGAAGATCATGTGGTTGAAATTGCCGCAAACGTTCGCGATTTTCCGATTACGCCGTTTGTAGCGGAAGAAACGAGGCGAAAAATTATCGAAGCAGCAACACGGCTAAAGACGAGACAGCTAAAAAAACTTCGCGATGCGGTTGGGGAAGAAATTAGCTATTTTGAAATTCGCCTCGTATTGGCAAAGGTAGGGGAGAATAGTGTATCTTGAACAACGGTTATATGAAACGTTCGGCTACCGTACGTTTCGCTTAGGACAAAAAGAAATTATCGAAGACGTCCTCGCGAAAAACGACGTATTAGCAATGCTTCCGACAGGCGGAGGGAAGTCGGTTTGTTACCAGCTGCCAGGCTATATGTTGCCAGGGAGTGTTTTAATTGTGTCTCCTCTCGTTTCTTTAATGGAAGACCAAGTGCAGCAGCTAAAAATGCGCGGGGAAAAGCGGGTGATCGCTTTAAACAGTTTTTTGCCGGACGAACAGAAAAAACGGGCACTTATGAATTTACATCACTTTCGCTTTATTTACGCATCTCCAGAAATTTTGCAATCTCCACTTTGGCAAAAGGCGTTAAGAAACGTGGCGATTTCCCTATTTGTTGTCGATGAAGCGCATTGTATTTCGCAATGGGGGCATGATTTCCGACCCGACTTTCTTAAATTAGGGGCGATTCGCCGCGAGTTAGGGGATCCCCCGTGTCTAGCGCTGACGGCGACGGCAACGCAAGAGGTGAGAAGCGACATTATCGAAACACTACAATTAACAAACGTTCGCCAGCATCTTTATTCCGTTGACCGACCGAATATTGCCATTCAAGTAGAATGTGTTGATTCCGTCGAGGAAAAAGTAGCGCGCGTCTTGCATTATGCGAAAACGCTTCAAGGACCGGGCATGATTTACGTATCAAGCAGGCAATGGGCAGAAGTGCTAGCGCAGAAGTTAGCGGCAGAAGGGATTGAAGGGGTCGCGTATTATCACGGTGGAATGGATTCAGAACAGCGCCTGCTCGTACAACATCAGTTTTTATGCGATCAGTTGCAGATCGTTTGCTGTACGAACGCGTTTGGCATGGGCGTCAATAAAGAAAACGTTCGGTACGTTGTTCACTTTCATTTGCCTAGCCAACTTGAGGCGTACGTGCAAGAAATCGGACGTGCTGGCCGCGATGGGAAAAATAGCCTCGCCATTTTACTATATACGCACGGCGATGAAGACATGGTACAATCACTTATAGAAGCAGAATTGCCTACCGAAGAACAAGTTCGCTTGTTTATAGCATACAGAAACGATGTGCGTTCGATGGTCGAAATAAATGACGTACAATGGCGTCTCTTGCACTATATGATAGAAAAAGAACAAACGAAGGCACAGACAGTCGAAGAAATCATCGCCAATATTCAAGCGGCAATCGAAGCGAGAAAGCATTGGAAGCGAAGCAAGCTTACACAAATGCGTTCGTTTTTGTTTCGCCCGCATTGCCGGAGGGAACAAATTGTCGCATATTTTCAACAGCGATTAGAAAAGAAGCCAATAAACTGTTGCGACCGCTGCGCATTTTCGCTAGACAGCTACCAGCTTAAGCAACAAGATGAGTCAATACGAATGTTTCGCGGCTGGAAAGAAGAACTAAAACGAATATTCTGGAATGAGGAATATACATGAACCAAAGAGAAACAATCCAATCGATGAGTGAACGCGAAATATTACTTCATTTGTATATGACGCAGTTATTGCTTCTAGTCACCTCTATCTTCATTGCCGTATTTCTTTTTGATTGGCCGACCGTTCGCCAAATGTGGCACTTTGATGTGCAAGAAGTCGTTTTGTACGGAGGTGGAGGCGCGCTTATCGTCTTAGTGCTTGATTTTGTCATGATGCGCTATTTGCCGGAAGATTGGTATGACGATGGCGGCATTAACGAAAAAATGTTTCAAACGCGCTCGTTTCCACAGCTTATTTGGCTATGTAGCTTCATTGCTTTTAGCGAAGAATGGCTATTTCGTGGCGTGCTGCAAACTTATTTCGGGCTTTTTCTGACGAGCCTTTTTTTCGCGCTTTTGCACGTTCGCTATTTAACGAAATGGTTTTTATTTCTGATGGTAGTGCTCATCAGTTTTTTCCTTGGGTATTTATACGATGTGACGGGAAGCCTTTGGGTAACGATCGTCGCCCATTTTTTGATCGATTTTGTCCTAGCCGTCCACATTCGCCTTGACTATTTGCGAAACGCATCAGGGAATTGAGGTGAACAACATGCATGACCAAGCCGAGCAGCTGCGCAAGCAAATGGAAGAAAAAAAAGAGCCGGATGTGTTATCGCTTCCGCCGCGCAGCGAAGTGCATAAATCAAAAGAAAAAAAGACGAAATGGAAAATAAAGTATCCGCTCGTTCGATTATTATTGCTCTTTTTTATTTTATTGCCGTTCGTTATTTTTGCCATTTACTATATGGGCGATAAACGAACGATTGCACCAATAAAGAAAAGCGAAAGCTATGAGCCGATTGCGATAGAAGAAAAAGCACGGACAAAAGAAGAACCGCCGGTTTCTTCCGTACCGGAAACAAAGGAGAACAAACCGACGGGATCTTCGGAAAAGGCGACAAGCGACAAGCAAGTGATCACCCACGTCGTCCAAGCAAACGAAACGCTCTTTAGCATTGCGATGCACTATTATGGAACGAAAGATGGAATGGATATTATTAAACATTGGAATCACTTACAAAGTGCGCAACTCTATAAAGGACAAGTATTGCAAATTCCAGTGGTGGAATTGACCAAATAACGAGTTCTAACGACCGGCGCTTGTACATATTGTAGAACTAAAGACGGTTAAAGGAGTACGATCGCCGTGAACGATTGGCTTTCTGAGATAACAGATGAAGTGACAAAGCAAATGCTGCTTGGTGTCATTGAGAAAAAAGAAAAATTGGAGCAATGGAAAGCGAAAGTGAAGCTGTTGCAAGTGGCTACAATCGTAGGAAGTGTGGCGTTTTTGGTGTATGTGGTTTGGGGAATTTTCCTTTCTCCTCGTACCCCTAGTTCAAAAATCGTCGCATTTTTTGGCGAAGCGAATCATTTGTTTTTATTATTTTTGCTTGGAACAGCAATTTTCGTTATGGGAGTATACCAAAAAAAATGTGACAAGGCAGAAGAAGAGTTTCATGCCCTTCGCTGTGAAATTATTCAAAAAAGCGCTGATTTATGGCGAACAGAAAACGAATGGAAGAAGCGGCATGAATGGTTTACGATTATCAAAACGAAGTACGACATTAATTTATTTTATGAAAATAGCTGAATGTACGACGTCATTCAGCTATTTTCACCGCTAAAACACTTTTTTGCGATCACGCTCCTCTTTTAGTAGCTCTACTGCTTCGCGAAACCGCTGCGCATGGATAATTTCCCGCTCGCGCAAAAAACGCAGCCCGTCATTTAAGTCAGGGTCATCGCTCATATTAATAATCCATTGGTACGTTGCGCGCGCTTTCTCTTCGGCGGCGATATCTTCATATAAATCAGCAATTGGGTCGCCTTTTGCTTGAATATAAGTAGCGGTAAACGGAACGCCGCCGGCATTATGGTAAAAGAGCGCGTTGTCATGGTTGACATAATGGGCGTCTAATCCCGCTTCTTTTAGCTGATCGGGCGTCGCATCTTTCGTCAGCTTATATACCATCGTCGCAATCATTTCCAAATGGGCGAACTCTTCGGTGCCGATGTCCGTCAATAGACCGACTACCTTATCCGGAATCGTATACCGCTGGTTTAAATAGCGGAGTGCGGCTGCCAATTCCCCATCGGCACCTCCGTATTGCTCGATTAAATATTTCGCCAGCTTCGGGTTGCATGTGCTGACGCGCACGGGATACTGCAATTTTTTTTCATAAATCCACATCGTTTTTCCTCCCCGTTTTTATACTTGCCATGGCCACGGCGTATCGTCCCAATTCCAAGGGTAGTTGGAATAGCTGTTTCCATATTGCTGGAGAGGACCGTATGTCGTTTCGTATTGTTTTTTTAGCTGTTTCCGCTGCTGCGCCAGCTGGTTAAATTGTTGAATCGCTTGATAGTCGTTCGGATGCGTATCAAGATAAAGCGTTAAATCGACGAGGGCAAAATCGACCATTTGTAGCTGTTCGAGCAGTTCATAGTACTCTTTTGGCATTTGCTTCATGCGCCATCACCTTTTTTCGCTTCGTATGGGCTATAATACGGGTCGTAAAACACTTTCCAAAGCGTTCCTTTTCTTAATGCTTCGTGAATCGGAAATTGCGGTAAGTTCGTTGGCTGAAAAGGGATGTAAAGATTTGGCGGCGTGACGTACGTTTTGACACGAATCGGCACACACGGGTCAAACGGGCTGACGTACGGCTCATATTGTTTGCGCGTCGTAAACATGATCCCCCTCCTTTGCAAGAAAACTTCAGTTTATGTTTATGACTCATTTTTTGATTCATGCCTTTCTTTTTTCATGAATACATGTAAAGGAAGGGGGGATTCGATGCGTCGCCAGCTACTGTTATTACTTGTTGGAAATATTTGCGGCTATTTAATGATTTCATGGGCACCGGTCATTACACCGTTTGTATGGGCGAATTTTATTACCGATTTTACGTTCCATCCACTTCGTTCGTTTTTAGCGATGGTTTGTTTCTTTCTCGGGTTTGTAGCTAATGCAGCGGTCATCCGTACGTTTTTTGAAGAAACGCTTTGTCTTTTCGTGCGTCAGTCCGTGCGGTGGCGGGAGTGGGGGATGAGCGTTTTGCTTTTACCAAGTTTTTATTGGCTTTTTCAGCTAAATGCGCGTTTGACGCTATTGTTTTTCTTTTTTTCTGTTACTTATGGTATGATATCCATAGATTTGGCGGACGGCCGCCGGTATAACAAATGGTGGTAGGAGGCTTTATGTGGAGTTTACTTGCAATCGGCTGCTTATTTAGCTATATGTGGTGGGAGGCGCACCGAAACCGCGTCGTTTCCGTAGAATTGTCGTTTCCAACTTTTCCGGAAAGCGTTCGGGCGTTGACCATCTTTTTTATTTCCGACATTCATCGGCGGGTTGTTTCGGAAAAACTTCTTGCACGTGTCAAAGGAAACGTCGATTTCGTCGTCATTGGTGGCGATTTAATGGAAAAGGGGGTTCCGTTCCATCGCGTCAAAGAAAACATTCGTCGGTTAAAGCAAATCGGTCCTGTTTATTTCGTGTGGGGAAATAACGATTATGAAGCCGACTATCGTGAACTCGATGCGCTCTTATGGCAAGAAGGGGTGCACGTATTGGCAAATAGTGCCGCGATGTTTGAATCTGAACTAGGTGAAAAAGTAGCATTGATCGGAATTGATGATATAAGCAAGAGACGTGCTCATCTAGATTTGGCGATAGCGGAAGTGGACCAATCCGCGTTTCGCATCGTCGTTTGCCACAATCCAGACATCGTTCGTATCATCCAGCCACAACACGGCATTTCGCTCGTCTTAAGCGGCCATACGCACGGCGGACAAATTCGCCTCGGGCGCTTCGGGCTATATGAAAAAGGCGGCGTTAAAGAGGGGAACGGTACGACGTTATTTGTCAGCAACGGCTATGGAACGACGAACGTGCCATTTCGTTTTGGCGTTCCTGCCGAAGTAAATATCGTGACGATTCGACGGGGGAAGGGCGATGACAGGGAAGTATAACATTAAAGCAGTAGAAGCGATGGTTGGGATTCCGGCGGGGACGCTAAGAATGTGGGAGCGCCGCTACCAAATGATCGCTCCCCAGCGAAGCGAATCGGGGCATCGGCTCTATACAGATGAACAAGTGGAAATGTTGCGAAAAATCGTGGCGAAAACGAAAGAAGGGCTCACCGTTCGCCAAGCAATTGCGCTATTGGAAACAAAAGAAGAAACGGACGATGCGTTTAGTTCGTGCGTGCAGGCGGCTGCTTCGTTTGATGAAAGAAAACTAAAGCAACTGTGGGATGAATGGATGAGTGTCTATAGCGTTGAAAAAGTCGTTGGAGAACAATTTCCAGCGCTTTACGAGGCGCTTTCACGCGCCGATGTATTAACGAGCGCCCATCGCCAGTTCGCCTATACGCTTTTAGCGTCTAAATTACGGATGATGCTTCTTACGTTTTCGAGCCAGTCTAAGCAAACGGCGTTAGCGATTGCTCCCAAAGAGGATTCGTTGCCGCTTCTTTTTGTTTCCACGTATCTTTCCATTCGCGGTATTCACGTTGTTTATATGAACGGCGACGTGTCGATAACAGATGTTCTCGCGGCGGTCGAACAGGTAAAGCCAGCGTTTTTTTTATTTTCGTGTCATCAAACCGACGATGCGGGGTGGCTTGCCGCGATGAAACCGCATATTGCTTGTACAATTGGCGTCACTGGAAAAGGAATGGAGCATCATTCATGCTACATCGGAAAGACGAAAGCGGAATGGGAGAAAAAACTGCATCTGTAAGCATATTATGCTTGTCTAAATGGCTAAAAACGATGTAAACTCAATAATAACAATAGAACCATTTACCGTTTTTTTCATACAATGAACATAAGAAGATGGCTGTGTAGGTAAGGAGGGGTGTTGATGCGTTTAGAGCGCTTAACCCACAACAAAATTAAAATTTTCCTCACATTTGACGATTTAATGGATCGCGGTTTAACAAAGGACGATTTATGGAAAGATACATTTAAAGTGCAACAATTATTTCGCGACATGATTGAGGAAGCAAGCGAAGAACTCGGCTTTGAAGTGAACGGTTCAATAGCGGTGGAAGTGTACTCTTTACCGGCACAGGGAATGGTTGTGATCGTAACGAGCGAAGACCAGCATTTTGACGTTGACGAAGAGTTCGCTGATGATTATATCGAAATGCAAGTGACGCTTGATGAAAGTGAAGATATATTTTATGAATTCCAAACGTTTGAAGATGTCATTCAGTTAGCTCATCGTCTGTATACAATCGGCTGCGCAGACGGCACGCTATATTCGTACAACGGTCGCTTTTATTTGTACGTATCGGAAGAGCCGCCGATTGCGACCGATGATTTTATCGCCATTTTGGCAGAATTCGGAAGTTCTGCGACGATCACGATTCATCGTGTGGCGGAATATGGAAAAAAATTAATGAACGATCGCGCGGTGGAGCAACTTGTTCGCTATTTCCCTACCCGCTAATTTTTTCGGCAGATTCCTTTCGGAAGGGATCTGCTTTTTTGTTTTTTTACAAAACATTATTCATGTATGTATAAGAAAAGGAAAAATGATACATTCGTTGCTGCGAAAACGATGTAAACGGTTACAAATACAAAAAAATGGCGAAAAAAAATGATTTTTTTACTTTGCATAACGAAACGGAAGGTGTATACTATGACATGAAAGGTGGACAATATCCTATAAAGTGATTTGTATGGGAGGTTTACGTATGGTAGCCGACAAGCATACCAGCGAGGAAATGCACGAAGACAAGCACGATGTTTTAAAGGCAACGCAAATTGTCATACATAGAGCGTTGGAAAAGCTCGGGTATCCGGCAGAGGTATACGAGCTATTAAAAGAACCGATTCGCATGCTGACAGTGAAAATTCCTGTGCGCATGGATGACGGGACTGTCAAAATTTTTACCGGCTACCGTGCCCAACATAACGATGCGGTTGGACCAACAAAAGGGGGCATTCGTTTCCATCCAAACGTGACAGAACGCGAAGTGAAAGCGCTCTCGATTTGGATGAGTTTAAAATGTGGCATCGTCGATTTGCCATACGGCGGGGGGAAAGGCGGCATCGTGTGCGACCCGCGCAACATGTCGTTCCGTGAACTAGAGCGCTTAAGCCGCGGCTATGTTCGGGCAATTAGCCAAATCGTCGGTCCGACAAAAGACATTCCGGCGCCGGATGTGTTCACGAACTCGCAAATTATGGCGTGGATGATGGATGAGTATAGCCGCATCGACGAGTTTAACTCACCTGGTTTTATTACTGGAAAACCGCTTGTGTTGGGTGGCTCACACGGTCGTGAAACGGCAACAGCTAAAGGGGTAACAATTTGTATTCGCGAAGCAGCGAAAAAACGAGGCATTGAATTGGAAGGCGCGCGCGTCGTCGTGCAAGGGTTTGGCAACGCCGGCAGCTATTTAGCGAAATTTATGCACGATGCCGGTGCGAAAGTCATCGGTATTTCCGATGCATACGGAGCACTATACGATCCAAACGGCCTCGACATCGATTATTTGCTAGATCGTCGCGATAGCTTCGGAACGGTCACGAAGCTGTTTAAAAATACAATTACGAACAAAGAATTGCTCGAACTGGAGTGCGATATTTTAGTTCCGGCAGCGATTGAAAACCAAATTACCGAAGAAAACGCCCATAACATTAAGGCGAAAATCGTTGTCGAAGCAGCGAACGGTCCGACGACGTTGGGAGCGACGGAAATTTTAACGCAGCGCGGCATTTTAATCGTTCCAGACGTATTAGCTAGCGCTGGCGGTGTAACGGTGTCGTATTTCGAGTGGGTGCAAAACAACCAAGGCTACTACTGGACGGAAGAAGAAGTCGAAGAAAAGTTAGAAAAAGTGATGGTCAAAGCGTTCAATAACGTATATGAAACAGCGCAAACTCGCCGCGTTGATATGCGCTTAGCGGCATATATGGTTGGCGTCCGCAAAATGGCGGAAGCGTGCCGTTTCCGCGGTTGGATTTAATTGCAACTGACGAAAAAATCCCCTATCATTGTAAGGTAGGGGATTTTTGTTGTGAGGGGGAATCACCTTGAAAGAAGAACAAATAATCATTGTTGGCGGAGGACCGTGCGGGCTTGCGGCGGCGATTTCGTTGCAAGATGTCGGTTATCAACCGCTTGTGATAGAAAAGGGAAATATTGTTCATTCGCTTTACCGCTATCCGACGCACCAAACATTTTTTAGTACGAGCGACCGGCTAGAAATCGGCGGGGTGCCGTTTATTTCGGAGCGTCGCAAGCCGAAGCGGAACGAAGCGCTCGTCTATTATCGTGAAGTAGTGACAAGAAAACAAGTTCGCGTCCAAACGTTTGAAAAAGTAGAGCAAGTGACAAAACAATCAGACGGCACGTTTTTTGTGCAAACGACAAAAGGAGCGTATCGGGCAAAATACGTCATTATTGCGACTGGCTATTACGATCATCCAAATTATATGAACGTCCCAGGGGAAGACTTGCCGAAAGTGACGCATTATTTTAAGGAAGGGCATCCGTATTACCATACAGACTGTGTCGTGATCGGCGGGAAAAATTCAAGCGTGGACGCTGCGCTTGAGCTAGTAAAAGCAGGTGCGCGCGTGACTGTTTTGTATCGCGGAAGCGCGTACTCGCCAAGCATTAAACCGTGGATTTTGCCAGAGTTTGATGCGCTCGTTCGACAAGGGGTCATTCAAATGGAATTTAACGCCTACGTGCAAGAAATTACAGAAGATGCGGTCATTTATCGAGTCGGAGACGAAGTAAAAACGATAAAGAACGATTTTGTGTTTGCGATGACAGGCTATCATCCTGACCATGAGTTTTTAAAGCGCATCGGTGTCGGCATCGATGAAGAAACGGGTCGTCCGCTTTATCATCCAGAAACGATGGAAACGAACGTCCCTGGCATTTTCATTGCAGGGGTCATTGCTGCTGGCAATAATGCCAACGAAATTTTTATTGAAAACGGCCGCTTCCACGGCGAACAAATTGCCGCGTGCATCGTCAAAAGGGAAAATGCTAGGCACTAACGGTTGTTTGCAAATCCCCTGATCAGAAAAAGACCGTTCTCAACGAACGTATCCATATGGTATGATAAAGTAAATAAACGGAAACGGGGATTTATATGTTTGCGATGATTGCTGCTGGCATTGCCCCAGGGGTGGCGCTGCTTAGCTATTTTTATTTAAAAGATGAATACGAAGCCGAGCCGTTGTCGCTCGTGTTGCGCGTGTTTATGTTTGGCGCGCTGCTTGTGTTTCCGATTATGTTTATCCAGCATGTGTTACAGCTGGAACGGGTCGTTGTGTCTCCTTGGGCGCAAGCGTTTGTTTCTTCCGGATTGTTAGAGGAATTTGTGAAATGGTTTGTTGTGTACTTTTTTATTTTTGACCATCCGGAGTTTGATGAGCCGTATGATGGAATTGTCTATAGTGCGAGCGTATCGCTCGGGTTTGCGACGTTAGAAAATATTCTTTATTTATTGGCAAATGGCGTGGAGGTGGCGATGACACGCGCGCTTTTGCCGGTGTCAAGCCATGCCCTTTTTGCCGTGATGATGGGCTTTTACATCGGGAAGGCGAAATTCCAAGGGCGAAAACGGTTTTATTTGACATTATCTTTTTTATTGCCGGTCGTTTTGCATGGCACGTACGATGTTATTTTGCTCACCCAAGAAAAATGGGCGTATTATATGGTGCCGTTTATGCTCATGCTCTGGTGGATGGCGTTACGAAAAGTGAAACAAGCGAAAGGAATCGGCGTGCACGCCGCTGTTCGTTCCATAAAAAGCCAAGCGTAAAGCTTGGTTTTTTTATTGCTGTAAAAGTGAAAAAATTTAGAAAAAATTGTTTACAACCAGAAAGACAAATACTATAATTCATATATATTTAGTTGGGTATTAAAGGAGGAGAGAAACAATGAGTATTGGTGTGGCAATAATGGGATTATTTGTAGGGTTTTTAGTCGGGTTAACCGGTGTAGGAGGGGCAGCGCTTTTAACCCCTATTCTTGTTATGATCGGCGTGCAGCCGTCAATTGCAGTTGGAACCGACCTTGTCTATAATTCCGTCACGAAATTATTCGGAGTCATTCAACATTGGAGGCAAAAAACCATTAATTTTCAACTAGTGAAATATCTTGCGTTCGGAAGCATTCCAAGTGCTGTTGCTGCAATTGGCATGTTGCATGTTTTTGAAACACAATTTCATAACCAAGAACAGATTATTAAACATGCACTTGGGTATGTACTCATTTTAGTTTCGATAGCTATTTTAGTTCGTACGTTTTTTGATCAGAAGCTGCGGCCAAACCGCTGGCAATTAAAAACGCTCGAAGAAAAACGAGGATTAACGATTGCAATTGGCGCTATTTTTGGCTTCATTGTTGGATTGACTTCGATTGGTTCTGGTTCGTTATTTGCCCTTGCGATGTTGTATCTTTATCGCTTAACCGCTTCTGAATTAGTCGGAACCGATATTGCTCATGCGTTTTTATTAGTATCTGTAGCGGGATTGCTTCACGCGAATGCGGGGAGTGTGAACTACTTGTTAGTCGGGAATCTTTTAGTCGGATCGATCCCTGGTGTGCTTATTGGGAGCACTTTGTCGGCTAAAGTGCCGACTAAACCACTTCGCACAGTCATCGCTGCCATTATCATTATTAGTGGTATAAAGTTAGTGTCGTAAACGGTTACTAACGTTATTGAAACCGATGTACGTCTTGTATTATGAAAGACGTGCATCGGTTTTTTTGTAAGATAAGAAAGAATAAAATTTTGCGATTGGGCGAGCTGTCTATATAAATGCACATTGAAGTGTTAACATTTTTCGACTGTGGGGCGACCGAACAAACACCGCTCCCAGACAAATGAATTTGTCTCGGAGGCGGCTCGTTGTTCGGTTCTCTGTCACGCGAACGCGTGACGAAGGCAAGCCTTTGGCTTGCCTCCGACAGTTGAAAAAATAAGTGAAGCTCCCCAGTTGCATGTATATAGCTCCAAGCGCCATTCGTGTGATGCGCTTCGCCCTTTCTTTCGGAGGCGACACATGGATTGGCTTCACGGAGGTTGCCCACGCAGAACCAAGCCATGCTTGGTTCGAGCCCTCCTTGGCGGGGCTTGTGCGCTCTTGGCTGATAGGCGGGCGCTTTGCGGCTTTTCTTACATCCTCGCTAGCTCCTCCTTTCATTTTTCGGATGCATAAAACGGTTATTTAGGCGAAAAATACAAATGATACGATGGAAGGAGGAAGATTGATGCGCGGACGAATTATTTCGTTTCTGCTCATGTTTTTCATCATCTGTGCTGGAGAGGCGCACGCGTTTTCGAATCAAGTCATTCAGCGTGGAGCAGTCGGCGATGATGTGCTTGAGCTGCAAGCAAGACTGCAATACATCGGGTTTTACAACGGCAAAATTGACGGCGTTTTCGGCTGGGGTACATATTGGGCACTTCGTAACTTTCAATACAAATTCGGCCTCCCTGTGGATGGGTTAGCTGGTGAGGGGACAAAAGCAAAGCTGGTGAAAGTTTCTAAATATTACGAATCATTCGTAAAAGAGCAAATTAGAAAGGGCACTTCGTTTACCCATTATGGTGGAAAACCATTAAGCGAGCAGGTGAAACAAGGGGACAATAATGCGACGGCTGAAAAAACGACGGTGCAAACGACGGCAACAAACGTTCCGAAAGGCTTTTCGCAAAATGACATTCGCTTACTCGCAAACGCCGTATACGGTGAAGCCCGCGGCGAGCCGTATATCGGGCAAGTAGCTGTAGCGGCTGTTATTTTAAATCGTTTAGAACATCCGTCATTTCCAAAAAGCATTGCTGGCATCATTTTTCAGCCGGGGGCGTTTACTGCTGTTTCTGACGGGCAAATTTGGCTAACGCCGAATGAAACAGCGAAAAAAGCGGTGCTTGATGCACTCAATGGCTGGGATCCTTCGGGCGGTGCTATCTATTATTTCAATCCAGAAACAGCGACCAATGGCTGGATTTGGAGCCGACCGCAAATTAAACAAATTGGCAAACATATTTTTTGCAAATAAAAAGGCAGGTGAACGATATGATACGGGTGTTGCTTATCGCATTTTTATCGCTCGGTGTCGTCAGCACGGCGTATTGGGGCTATCGCGAACACCAAGAAAAGAACGCAATTTTAGTGCATGCTGAAAACAACTATCAACGCGCATTCCATGATTTAACGTATAAAATTGATATGTTGCATGACGAAATCGGCTCAACGCTGGCGATGAACTCAAGAACGTCTTTATCGCCCACGCTTGCAGAAGTATGGCGGATTGCCGCCGAAGCGCATTCCGACGTCGGGCAGCTGCCGTTGTCGTTATTGCCATTTAATAAAACACAACAATTTTTAGCACAAATCGGAGCGTTCAGCTATCGTACGGCTGTCCGCGATTTAGACAAAGAACCGCTGACAAAAGAAGAATATAAAACGCTGCAGGCGCTCTATCAAAAAGCGACGGATATTCAAAATGAGCTACGCAACGTTCAACATTTAGTACTAAAAAACCATTTGCGTTGGATGGATGTCGAGTTGGCATTAGCGACGAACAATCGTCCGAGCGACAATACCATTATCGACGGATTTAAAGCGGTCGAAAACGATGTTCAATCGTTTTCCGAAGGAACGAATTTCGCGCCGACCTTTACGACGATGACAAACCGAGAAAAAGGATTTATTCGCGCGAAAGGAAAGCAAATTTCCGAAAACGAAGCAAAACAAATTGCAAAGTCGTTTTTAGGACTAAAAGGAACGGAAACAATAAAAATCGTCCGAAGCGGCAAAGGCGCGGACGAACGTTTTTATAGCGTAACGGTGTTTGACCCGAAAACAAATACAGAAACGTATATGGACATTACCGAAAAAGGTGGCTATCCGATTTGGGTGATGGACAACCGCCCGGTGAAAAAACAAGCACTTAGCTTATATGACGCAAGCGTCAAAGGGCAGCAATTTCTAAAGAAACACCGCTTCACCAACTTTGAGCTTTATGACAGTGCACAATATGATAATGTAGCAGTGTTGACATTTGTAGCAAATGAACAAGGGGTGCGCATTTATCCAGAGGCAATTAAGATGAAAGTCGCGTTGGATGATGGAACGATTGTCGGCTTTTCCGCTCGCGACTATTTAGCTTCCCCACCGCTTCCAACCCTTCCAAAGCCAACGATTTCACTTACAGAGGCGCGGAAAAAATTAAATTCGAACGTCCGCGTGATGGAAGAACGGCAAGCGGTCATTACGAACGATCTCAATCAAGAAGTGCTTTGTTATGAGTTTTTAGGGACGCTAGGCGATGATACGTACCAAATTTTTATTAATGCGCAAACAGGTCTAGAAGAAAAAGTTGATAAAATGCAAAGCGTCGAACGAAACTATGAATGAGGAAAAGCTTGTCAAAAGCTTTTCTTTTTTGTTAAATAAAAGAAGAGATATACACGCGAGGGAGAAACGATGCTAAAAATAGGGGATACGATTATTTTAGAATCTCGAAATGAAAAAGAAGTACACGAATATCGAAGCAAAGTGACGGAAATTTTTGCTGACCGCATCCATATCGATTATCCGGTGAACAAAAAAACAGGAAAAACGGTCTATTTGATGAATGGCATGCAATTTAAAGCAAGTTTTGTCGGAAAAGATGAAAGCCTTTATTTGTTTGATACAGAAGTGACGGGAAAAGTGCGGGAACCTATTCCGATGATTGTCCTTTCTTACCCTGGTGAGGAAAAGCTTGTGCGCATTCAACGGCGGCAATACGTTCGTGTCGAAGCAGCGGTCGATATCGCAATTCATCCGCTAAACAGTGAATTTTTGCCGTTTGCGACGATTACGACAGACATTAGTGCAGGGGGGGCGGCGATTGTATTGCCGGAGAGGGCGACCACTCTTCTTTCAGGAACGGTCGTCGAAGCATGGATTGTGTTGCATATGAAATCAGGCGACTACCACTATATAAAAGTACCGTCTAAAATTATCCGCGTCTTTCAAGTCGAAGGAAGCTATGTGTATAAAGCGTCGCTGCAATTTTTGACGATGGAGCCAAAAGAGCGGGTACTACTTATTCGCTACAGTTTTGAACGGCAGCTCGAACTGCGGAAAAAAGAAGAGGGGATTCGTGAATAAACGAACGCCAAAAGGGGAACGCTACATGTAAAAACGAAAAGGCGGTTTTCAAATGAAGCGAATCGAGCGAATTTTACTCAAAATCGTCATCGTTCAATGGCTTTGTTTACTGCTTGCCCAATGGGTGCTTTTGTATACCCCGCTTGCGCCATATGTCGCAAAAGTGTACGAATACGAAGGGGTAACAACAGAAGAAAAAACGAAAACGGTCGAAACAACCGTCGACCAGCTACCATGAATATGATAAAATGAAAGCGCAGGAAGTTTCCTGCTTTTTTCTTTGTAAACTGACAAGCAATAAGGAGGAACTATGAAACGAATTTCGATTGCCATTGACGGACCGGCAGCAGCAGGAAAAAGCACGGTCGCCAAAAAATTGGCAGAGAAACTTTCTTATCTTTATATCGATACAGGCGCGATGTACCGAGCCCTGACGTATCTCGCGTTACAAAACGGAATTGACGTCCACGACGAACAAGCGCTACTTAAGCTATTGCGCGATACATATATTGAATTAAAGCCGTCAGAAAAAGGGCAACTAGTCTTTGTCAATGGAGAAGACGTCACGAACGTCATCCGGGGGGAAGCAGTGACGAATCACGTGTCGTTTGTAGCGAAACATCCGCTCGTGCGTGAAGAGATGGTTGCGCGCCAACAAGCGCTAGGAGCAAACGGAGGCGTAGTGATGGATGGGCGCGATATCGGAACGCACGTCCTTCCCCATGCGGAAGTAAAAATCTTTTTAAAAGCATCGGTTGAAGAGCGGGCGCGGCGCCGGCATGCGGAAAATATCGCGCGCGGGTTTGCGTCTGATTTCGAAACGTTAAAAGAAGAAATCGCTCGCCGCGATCAAATCGACTCTGAACGACAAGTCGCACCGCTAACAAAAGCAGAAGACGCTGTAGAAATTGACACCACTTCCTTAACGATCGACGATGTCGTCTGTGAGATTATGAAAATCGTCAACGAAAGGATTGGATAACAATGGATTTTTATGCGTTTGCGAAAGGGGTTGTTTCGGGCGTTTTAAAACCGCTTTACCGCATCGAAGTCATCGGCACGGAGCATTTTCCGGACGAAGGCGGTGTGTTGCTTTGCGCCAATCATATTAGCAACCTCGACCCTCCCGTTGTCGGCATTACGGCGCCACGACCGATTCATTTTATGGCAAAAGAAGAATTGTTTCGCGTGCCAATCTTAAAAACGCTCTTGCCTCCATTGCATGCGTTTCCAGTAAAGAGGGGAATGAGCGACCGGCAAGCGTTGAGAACAGGGCTTGACGTATTAAAAGAAGGGCATGTATTAGGCATTTTCCCAGAAGGGACTCGCAGCAAAGACGGGAAATTGCAAAAAGGCTTAGCGGGCGTCGGCTTTTTTGCACTAAAGACAGACGCAGCGGTTGTTCCGTGCGCCATTATTGGCCCGTACCGCCCACTGAGAAAATTAAAAGTCGTCTACGGAAAACCGATTGATATGGGTGCCCTTCGCGAGCGAAAAGCATCGCCGGAAGAAGCGACGGAATATATTATGCGCCATATTCAAACCCTTTTGGACGAATATCAATAAGCATTATGATACATGCTTTTTGAAAAAATATGGTATAATAAATAGAAAAGTAGGACAGAAGGAAAAAATATGTTTTTCCGGATGGTCGTGCTTTTCAGTTTGTGGGTAGTTGACGAAGGAGGGTTTTCAATGGTAGAGGACATGAATGTAGAAGTAAACGTATATAAGGTAGGTGATCTCGTCCGCGGCAAAGTGGCAAAAGTCGAAGAAAAGCAGGTGCTTGTCGACATTGAAGGAAGCAAGCAAGCAGGGATTATCCCGATTAGCGAGCTATCTAGCCTTCATATTGAAAAGACGAGCGACGCCGTTTCCGTCGGGGATGAGATTGTAGCGAAAGTAAAAAAAGTGGAAGAAGGAGAAACAGAAGAAGAAGGATTACTTATTTTATCGAAAAAAGCCGTAGACGCTGACAATGCATGGGAAGCGTTAGAGAAAAAATTTGCTAGCGGCGAAGCGTTTGATGTTGTTGTGAAAGACATCGTTAAAGGTGGGCTTGTTGCCGATGTAGGAGTGCGCGGCTTTATTCCAGCTTCGTTTGTTGAAACGCATTTCGTGGAAGACTTTTCGGATTATAAAGGGCGCACGTTAAAAGTAAAAGTCGTAGAGCTTGACCGCGAGAAAAACCGTGTCATTTTATCGCATCGTGCGGTGGTAGAACAAGAACAAGAAGAAAAACGGAAACAAGCATTCCAAGCGATTCAAGAAGGGCAAGTGGTCGAAGGAACGGTGCGTCGCATTACGGATTTTGGCGTATTTGTCGATATTGGTGGCTTTGATGGGCTTGTACATATTTCGCAGCTCGCCCATACGCGCGTCGCACATCCGGCGGAAGTGGTGAAAGAAGGCGATGCCGTCAAGGTGAAAGTGCTGTCGGTGAATGAAGCGAGCGGCCGCATTTCGCTGTCGATAAAAGAAGCGTTGCCAGGTCCTTGGGAAGGAGTTTCCGAAAAACTAGCCCCTGGGGATGTGGTGACTGGAAAAGTGAAGCGGTTGGCGCCGTTTGGGGCGTTCGTCGAAATTTTCCCTGGCGTCGAGGGGCTTGTGCACGTGTCACAAATTTCGAATAAACATATCGGCACGCCACACGAAGTGTTAAAAGAAGGGGACGAAGTAAAAGCGAAAGTGCTAGATGTGAACGAAAAAGACCGCCGCATTTCATTAAGCATGCGCGAACTCATCGAAGAGCCAGTGCAAGAAGATTATAGCCAATATACAAAACCAACCGAATCGACCGGCTTTCAGCTCGGTGAAGTGATTGGGGAGCAGTTGAAGAAGTTAAAATAACGGTGATGGATAGTGAATAGAGCTAGACGAAAACTTGAGCATATTGAGCATGCGCTTTCTGTGGAACAAGAGAGGGCAAATGGGCTTGATGACATCGCATTTGTGCACCAAAGCTTGCCTAACATCGGAATCAATGATGTTCAATTGCACACGACAGTTGGCGAACTTTCATTAAGTTCGCCTCTTTTTATCAATGCGATGACAGGCGGCGGCGGACAGGAAACGATGACAATTAACGAACAGCTTGCGGAAGTAGCGAAAACGTGCGGGCTTGCGATGGCGGTCGGCTCGCAAATGGCTGCCTTAAAAGAAGAAAGCGAGCGCCAAACATTTACTATTGTTCGCCGTGTAAACGAAAACGGGATTATTTTTGGAAATATCGGCAGTGAAGCGACGGTCGATCAAGCGAAACGAGCGGTGGAAATGATCGAAGCGAACGCGTTGCAAATTCATTTAAACGTTGTGCAAGAATTAGTCATGCCCGAGGGCGATCGTGATTTTACCGGCGCTTTACAGCGTATGGAGCGAATCGTACGCGACGTTGGCGTGCCGGTCATTGTGAAAGAAGTCGGCTTTGGCATAAGTAAAGAAACGGCGCGAAAGCTTGCTGATATTGGTGTCCAATATATTGATGTCGGCGGTTTTGGCGGAACGAATTTTGCCCGTGTGGAAAATGAACGGCGCAACGACCGACTGATGTATTTTAATGAATGGGGGATTTCCACTGCTGCGTCAATTGTTGAAGTCACACAAACTGTACCGACGGCGTCTGTGCTTGCGAGTGGAGGGATTCGCACGTCAGTGGATGCAGTGAAAGCGTTGGCGCTTGGTGCGGTTGCGGTGGGGGTTGCCCGCCCGTTTTTAAAAACGCTTGTTGAACAAGGCATCGATGCGCTTATCGACGAAATTACGGCATGGCATGCTGATTTCACGCGAATGATGACCGCCCTTGGCGCAAAAACAGTGAACGACTTACAACGCGTGCCGCTCGTTATTTTCGGAGAAACGCACCACTGGCTGACCGAACGAGGATTGCAGACGAAACTGTATAGCCAACGATAGCTCGCTTTGTCGAAGTCAATAAAAGGCGTCCATAACGGACGCCTTTTATTCTAGCTTAAATACTCGTGCAAGCGGCTCAAATAGATCATCAACGAGCTGAGTCGGACCAGGAACGTCAGGAAAATAAATGAGCACGACGGCTAGTGCCATTCCAAGCCCTAATAAAACGAGAAACGCTGCTTTTTCTTTTTTTTCTGCCCGCCGAAGGCGCGGCAATTCAAAAAGAAATATAAGAACGACAACGACCATGCTTCCGAGCAATACTCCAGCTGTGTTCATTTTTTCACCTCATCTTCTGGGATGCCTTGCGGCGTTGTGTTCATTCCAGGTCGTTGAACCGTTACTTTTACTTGTACTGTGACTTCCACTGTTGGAAAAATGTTGTTCCATTTGTTTTTGACACGGTTCCACTCTTTTGGATATTTTCGATGAAACACATCAGCGAATCCGAGAATATCAGCGTTCATCTCTTTCTGTACTTTTTGCAAAGATGATTTTATCCGTTTGGTTGTTGCCTTAGCTAATGCTTTTTCGAGTGCCGGCAGATGTTGTTGGTTGTACAAACTGAGATTTGTTCCGTTCAGCAAGATATCATCTTGTGAGGTGATACGGATCTCCATTTTCCATTTGCCCTTTTCATATTTCGGAATTAATTGTGTATGTGCCCGAATAATGGTGGCAGTTATTTCGCCTTTCTTTCCATCAAGTGAAACAGTAATGTTTGCTTGTTTAATTTCATCGCGAACCCACAGCACCCCACGCGTTAATTTATCGTCAATCGATCCAATCATTTTATCATTTTTGAAAATGGCGGTGCGGTTAATAAATGGAATCGTTTCTAATTCCGTTTTCTCTTTTTCGGGAGGCAATATTTTTACCATTGGCAATGCAGCTGCTTGACTGTCGCTGCTAAGCATTTGCAACACGTCTTTTAATGTTACGTCCATCAAAATTTTGGATTTGGACAATTCACGCATGACTTCTGCAGAACTTTGTTCAATTAACGGTAGCAATTCAAGCACGCTTTTAGCTGTTCCATCTGCGACTAGTACGTTTGCTCGCAGTCTCGTTTGTGGGTTGCGGCTTAAAAAATCGAGATGGGGTTGAATACCGGTCTTTGCTGTGTTTTCTCCGAAGACGATCGCTTTCACATGCCCCCAAAATAAACGGCGAGGCAGCTTTTCTTGTAAATTAGCAATCGCATCAGCGAGTGTTTTGCCTGTTCCGGAACGGACGATCGTTGCTCCACTGCTGCCTGCACTATTGTTTGTTCCCATTGATGTTGCTCCTCCAAGCTGCTTTGGAACAATGAGCTGCACGGTCAACATAATATCTTTTCCTTTTTGATCGATACCGATTCCGGTAACGAGTGCTAAGTCGTTGAGTTCGGTGCGGTCCCAACAGCCACTTAACATGAAACAGCTAATAGAAATAGCAAAACAGGCGATAATGCGTTTCATGGTTGCTTCCCCTTTTTATTGCGCCATATGGCGACTAGTAAAAGTAACAAAGGAATAACCGTTTGTACGGTGTTTAAATAAAATGGAATGGAAGTTCCTAAAAAAACAGAAAGCTCCATTAAATCTGGTGCGGCCCAAACGCCGAACAGTAAAATGAGAAACCCAATCGGAAAGACGATGAGTCGGTAGTCAGATAGCCGAAGCCATTGCGCGGTGCCGAGAACGAGCACGTAATAAAACACCGCGATTTTTAAAAATGCCCCTGCGACCCAAATCGCCATTACGAACGCTTCAAGATGTTCTAAAAAATCGGCGATGCTAATGTAGCGCACCGCACTCATGACTGGATAGACGAAGCGGGCGGTAATGTTGCCTAATACAAAGAGAACCGTCAAATTGATGACAAACAATGTAAAACATACGGCTAGCACAGAAATAACCGTCCATTTTTTCACGTGTTGTTGATCGGCGACGTACGGAAGTAAGAAAGCAATAAGAAAAAATTCACTAAACCAGCTTTGTGGGACGATGGCTCCTTTTAGTGAAGGAATTATTCCATTTTCCATAGTCGGTAACATATTTTTCAATTCCATATCTGGGATTAGCAATAAAACGAACATACTAATGACGATAATAACCACTGGCACAGCCATTTCCGAAAGTCTAGCGATCACTTCAATCCCACCGCGAACCGCAAAGGCACATACGAGAATCATAGTAGCCATTACAAAAATAAGCGGTGTGCGTATAAAAAAATTTCCTATAACAAACTCGCCATACTCGCGAACGATAATTCCAGTTGCATGCAAATAAAAAAATAAAAAGAGGAACCCGATTATTTTTCCAACCCATTTTCCAACGATTTGTTCGCTATATTCAATGGCAGTTTGTTTTGGATAGTACTGATGTAAGCGCATGGCAATGAAGATGGTGATAAAGCCTGTCAACGATGACCAAAACGGAGACAACCACATATCTTGTTTTGCATAGTGGGCAGTAATCGCTGGAACTAATAAAATGGCTGTTGCGATAATGGCGGGATATACCATTACTGCCAATTGTAGCGCGGAGATTTTTCCTTTTTCCATTATGATCGTTCTCCTTTGCTCAGTTTGTCATCCCCGTCTAACGGATCAGGTTTCTGATTTGGCGCTTGGCGGATAACATTTTTTGTCCCGGGTAGGCGCGGTCGTTTATTTTGTTTCCAGAGCGGTACACGAACGAGCACATCTTTCATTTCTCCCCACTGCATCGGCGCCATCGGCGACAAATATGGCACACCGAAGGACCGAAGCGTCGCCATATGAATTAAAATGAGCAATAGCCCAAGCATCACCCCAAGCAATCCGAGCGAACCAGCCAGTAAAATCATCGGAAAGCGCAACATACGCAAGGCGATGCCCGCAGAATAGCGTGGAATTGTAAACGAGGCGATTCCCGTTAGGGCGACGACCATAATCATCGGCGCGGATACAATCCCTGCTTGCACTGCCGCTTGACCAATCACGAGCGCCCCGACGATGCTGACCGCTGCCCCTGCTTGCTTTGGAAGACGCACCCCTGCTTCTCGCAACGCTTCGAATACAATTTCCATAATGATTGCCTCAACGAGTGCAGGGAAAGGGAGCAGTTCCCGTGATGCAGCCATGGTTAATAACAATGTCGTCGGCACCATTTCTTGATGAAAGGTCAGTAGGGCGACGTATACAGACGGCAATAATAATGATATTAAAAGAAATAAATAGCGTAGCCAACGAACGGCGGTGCTAATCGCATGGCGCTGATAATAGTCTTCGCTTGATTGTAGTAGCGAATAGAAAGAAATCGGCATAATAAGCGCAAATGGGGTACCATCTTGCAAAATCGCCACACGACCTTCGAGCAAATTGGCTGCGACGACATCCGGTCGTTCTGTATTTAACACTTGTGGAAACGGCGAATAAGGATTGTCTTCAATCAGTTCTTCGATGTAGCTCGTTTCCAAAATGCCGTCGACATCGATGCGCGAAAGGCGTACTTCGACTTCTTCAAGCAATGTTTCGTTTGCGAGCCCATCGATGTACGCAACGACGACCGTTGTTTGCGTATACGTTCCGAATGTTTTGGCTTTTGTTTTTAATTTTGGGCTTTTTAGTCTACGGCGCAATAAGGAAAGATTGGTACTTAACGATTCGGTAAATCCTTCGCGCGGTCCCCGGATGACCGCTTCCCCTGTCGGCTCTTCGAGGGAACGTTTTTCCCATTTCGCCATGCCGAGGGCGACCGCTCCGGGCTGTTTATCAATAAATAAAAGGCAGCTGCCAGATGAAAGTTGTTCAATGCATTCCGCAACCGTCTGCACCGTCGTGATATGAGACACAGGCAACGACTCTTTTAAAAACGAAGCAAGTGTCTTTTCTTCAGCCGCGTGTGCGTTCATAAGAGAAGGAAGAACTACTATATTCAATTGCTCGACGTTGACTAATCCGTCGATGTAAAGAATAGTAGCGTTTACTTCTCCCCCAATGCGAAACGAACGAAAGACGACGTCGCAGCAATTTTCATAAATCGTTTGCAATTTCTGCACATTTTGTGCAATATCGTGCGACAACACGTCGGATGGTTTGTTTTCAAGTTCAATAGCCGGTACGTTTTCTTTGTTGTTTTGTTTTCTTCGCTGTTTAAAAAATGGCATACGCTCCTCCCACTTTCTTACTAGGAACATGTTACCATTAGTGTTGCCGAGAAGGAGGAAAAATAGTCGTAAAAAAGAAAAAAGGCGATCGTAAAGACCGCCTAGTGAGGAGCGAGAGAGAATATTATCGCTGTTGTCGCCTTGCCTCTTCCGGGGTATCAAGCCGAGTCGCACCGTTTTTTTCGATTGCTTGGTCACGGTCAGATTCAACGCGGTGTGATTCTTTTAACTTTGTTTCTTGCCGATCTTTTGCCATTTGTCTCCCTCCTTTCGTTGATGTCGCTGTTAGTCTGTCTCGCTTTTTCTTTTTTATACAAGATTATTTTTTTAGAAAAAATGAAATAATGAAGGTGCTAGGAGGGAATGAAATGGAAGGGCTTTATTTTTATTGGTGGGCATGGGTCATTTGGATATATGCAACATTTTTACAAAAAAAGACGAACGAACGCACTCGCTTAGCCGCTGCTATGCTTTTATTAATCTGCGGTTCGATCTATAAGATAAAAATCGGTTCTTTTTCTATTACCTATTCGTTTCTCTTTCTTTTTCTTTTTTCGTTGGCAGCTGTCCGCCGCCAAATGAGCGGGTTGCTATTGCTCAGCTCGTTAGCGGTTGCTTTTTTTTCCGCTTCGGTTCGGCTATTAGCGATCGCCGATCCGATTGTTGTCTGGGCGGATGAGCGCTGGTTGCTTGCGATTGGAACGACGATGCTTGTGTTATTTATCGAACGGAAGCCAACGATGCGCATTTTAGCAACGGTTATCGGTAGCTGCCAAGGGGATATCGTCTATGCGGTGGCGGTACACGACGTGTTTTCTTCTCTAATCGGTTCGCTATTCTTTTTTGATGCGCTTGCGCTAACGGGCGCGTTATTGTTCGGTTGGTCGGTGCTAGAACATCTTCCGCAATATATCGATGAAAAACAATTGAAACGAAATAAGCCGCTATAGCGCTATTGTTGCGCGCCGCTCTTTTTGATAAAATAAAACAGCTTAGGGTGAAAGGTTGTTGTTGAAAAGAAAGGGTGATAGTATGGCCAAGCCAGTAGTAGCAATCGTTGGCCGTCCGAACGTCGGCAAGTCTACGATTTTTAATCGGATTGCCGGCGAGCGTATTTCAATTGTCGAAGATGTGCCGGGCGTGACGCGTGACCGGATTTATAGCAGCGGTGAATGGTTAAATCATACGTTTTATTTAATTGATACCGGTGGAATTGACATTGGCGACGAGCCACTGTTAGTGCAAATTCGCCAGCAGGCGGAAATCGCCATCGACGAAGCGGATGTCATTATTTTTATGACAAATGGGCGCGACGGAGTGACGGCAGCCGATGAAGAAGTAGCGAAAATTTTGCACCGTTCGAATAAGCCGGTCGTGCTCGCGGTAAATAAAATTGATAATCCGGATATGCGTGATCTTATTTATGACTTTTATGTGCTCGGGTTTGGTGAACCGTATCCGATTTCTGGCTCGCACGGCACCGGACTTGGCGATTTGTTAGACGCGGTCGTTTCCCATTTCCCAACGCGGAGCGACGCAGAGTATGAAGACGACACGATTAAATTTTGCTTAATCGGTCGCCCGAACGTCGGAAAATCGTCACTTGTGAACGCGATTTTAGGGGAAGAGCGCGTCATCGTCAGCGACATCGCGGGAACAACAAGAGATGCGGTTGATACAACGTTTACAAGAGAAGGACAAGAATATGTCATTATCGATACGGCAGGCATGCGTAAGCGCGGCAAAATTTACGAAACGACGGAAAAATATAGCGTCTTGCGCGCTTTAAAAGCGATTGAGCGATCCGATGTCGTGTTAGTCGTGTTGAACGCAGAAGAAGGCATTATTGAGCAAGATAAAAAAATTGCTGGTTATGCGCATGAAGCAGGGCGCGGGGTCATTATCGTCGTGAACAAATGGGATGCGGTCGAAAAAGATGATAAAACGTTAATCGAATTTGAACGGAAAATTCGCGACCATTTTCAATTTCTTGACTATGCCCCAATCGTCTTCGTATCGGCAAAAACGAAGCAGCGGCTGAATAAATTGCTTCCCCTTGTGAAAATGGTGAGCGAAAACCATGCAATGCGCGTACAGACAAATGTATTGAACGAAGTCATTATGGACGCGGTTGCGATGAACCCGACGCCGACGCATAACGGTCAACGCTTAAAAATTTATTACGTCACACAAGTAGCGGTAAAACCGCCGACGTTCGTTGTGTTTGTCAACGACCCAGAACTGATGCATTTTTCGTACGAACGCTTTTTAGAAAACCGCATTCGCGATGCGTTCGCGTTTACGGGCACACCAATTAAACTCATTGCAAGACCGAGAAAATAGCGAAGGAAGTGGTACGGTGGAACTTGCGGTGTTAGGAGCAGGAAGCTGGGGAACAGCTCTTTCGATTGTGCTTGCGGATAATGGGCATACCGTCCGGCTTTGGGGACAGCGCGCGGAACAAATCGCGGAAATCAATGAAAAGGGGACGAATGAAAAATATTTGCCGGGCATTCCGTTGCCGGAAGGAATCGTCGGCTATTCGTCGCTTTGTGATGCGCTAGAAACGATGGAAACGGTCGTGCTTGCGGTGCCGACGAAAGCAATTCGCGACGTCTTGCGAAAGGTGCGCGCATGCATTCAAACGCCGATTACGATTGTTAGCGTTAGTAAAGGAATCGAGCCAGATACGCATAAGCGCATTTCTGAAGTGATTGAAGAAGAAATGGGACCGCTTTTAACAGATGTCGTCATTTTATCAGGACCAAGCCATGCCGAAGAAGTGAGCTTGCGCCATCCGACAACGGTAACCGTTTCGGCAAAAAACATGGAGGCAGCGGAACGCATCCAAGATTTATTTATGAACCCGCAATACTTCCGCGTCTATACGAATCCTGATTTAATCGGGGTCGAAATCGGTGGGGCGTTGAAAAATATTATCGCCCTTGCCGCAGGCATTACCGACGGGCTCGGTTACGGGGACAACGCAAAAGCGGCGCTCATGACGCGCGGGCTTGCCGAAATCGCCCGATTAGGTTGCGCGCTTGGGGCGAACCCGCTGACGTTTTCAGGGCTAACGGGCATTGGCGATTTAATTGTGACGTGTACGAGCGTTCATTCACGCAACTGGCGAGCAGGAAATATGCTTGGCAAAGGGAAACCGCTTGAAGAAGTGCTAGAAAGCATGGGGATGGTCGTTGAAGGGGTACGTACGACAAAAGCTGCCTATCAGCTGGCGAAAAAACTAGGGGTGAAAATGCCCATTACCGAAGTTTTATATGACATTTTATTTAACGGAAAAGACCCGAAAGAAGGGGCAGATTCTCTGATGGCACGCGTAAAAACACACGAAATGGAAGATTTAGTCAACATTTTAGGAAAATAGGCGTTTGCCGACGCAGCATAGGTTGTTTGTGCATACACTATGGCGAACAATCATAGACTTGAGCCTCCGGACAAAGGGTATTCGCTGAAGCAAAGACGCCCCACTTTGCTTCGGTTTTTTTTGTAAGGTAAGAAAGCATAAAATTTTGCGATTAGGTAGGGTGTCTAGCTCCAAGCGCCATCGGATGCGCTCCTCCCCTTCTTTCGGCGGCGACACACTGAGTTCGCTTCTTTAACATATCCCTACGCAAGCTCAAGCTTTGCTTAGGCTGAGCCTCCTTGGCGGGGCTTATGCGCTCTTTGCCGATAGGCGGGCGCTTTGCGCTTTTCTTAATGAATCTTGTATAATAGGTTTCGACAAAGGGGGAAAGAAGATGTCGCCTGGGTTAGCGAAAATGTGGATTGCCTTAACGTCCATGGCATTTATGTTTATTTCGGTGTTTTCGATTTATTTTAGCCGCTACAAAGTAAACAATAAGATTATCAAACTCGTTCTAGCATTTATTGCGTACGTGTTGATGATTTTCGCTGGAATCATTATTATTTTCGTCGTATTTAGCGGTCCAACACCAGAATAAAAGGATGGAGTCGATATGCAGCGTGTGTTTCAATGGATGGTAGCAAGTGTCATTGTCCTATTGTTATCAGGATGCTTGTATCCTGATGAGCGATTAAAACAAAATCAAATTCCATATAAAGACCAAGTGGCAAGCGTGCAAGAGGCAGTGAATGAGTATCGCGAAGCAACGGGCGGATTGTTGCCGATTCAAACGCGGGACATGAAAACACCGATTTATCAAAAATATCCGATTGATTTTCAAAAACTCGTTCCGCGCTACATCCCAGAGCCACCAGGGAATGCATTTGAAAGCGGTGGCGTCTTCCAATACGTCATCGTCGATGCCGAGACGAACCCGACGGTGAAACTATTAGATTTACGTATTGCCGAGCAAATTCGGGATTTAAATTTACGTCTTTCGATGTACCGCGATTCCCATCAGTACCCGCCATTTAAACAAATGGTTGCTAAAGGGGTGTTTACGCTCGATTATCAAAAGCTCGGGTATAAAGAACCGCCGTATGCGGTTAGCCCATTTTCCGGAAATAATTTGCCGTTTGTCATTGATTATAACGGCGACATATACGTCGATTATCGAATGGATTTATATGAGGTGTTGAAAAAAACGAAGTACTCCTATAAACCGGGTGACGATATTCGCAATGTGTTAGTACAAAATTCGCTATTCGTTCCTGCGTACTCTCTTCCGTATACAGTCGATGGAAGGGGAGAGCCGGTTTTTTTCGTAAAATAAGTCATGAACCCTTCTCGAAGGCATACATTCTAGAGAAGGGTTTTTTTCTTTTAGCAGTCATAAAGGAAGCGGACAACATCATATTCATATAGTGTCCTGCTATTACGGGTCAACCGGCCCCAACGACTCAAAGACTGGAGGGGAGTCATTTGGAAAAAGTCGATATTTTCAAAGATATCGCGGAACGCACAGGTGGCGATATTTATTTAGGTGTCGTCGGTGCTGTCCGCACGGGCAAATCTACGTTTATAAAAAAATTTATGGAGCTCGTCGTCATTCCGAACATCGGCAACGAAGCGGATAAAGCGCGTGCACAAGATGAACTGCCGCAAAGCGCTGCTGGTAAAACGATTATGACGACCGAACCGAAATTCGTCCCAAACCAAGCTGTCAAGGTGAAAGTCGACGACGGATTAGAAGTGAATATTCGGCTCGTTGATTGCGTCGGCTATGCGGTGCTTGGTGCGAAAGGATATGAAGACGAAAACGGCCCGCGCATGGTCAATACCCCATGGTACGAAGAGCCGATTCCGTTTCAAGAAGCAGCAGAAATTGGAACGCGCAAAGTCATTCAAGAACATTCGACAATAGGTGTCGTCATTACGACCGACGGCACGATCGGCGATATTCCACGGCAGAATTATGTCGACGCAGAAGAGCGGGTCATTCAAGAATTAAAAGAAGTCGGCAAACCGTTTATTATGATTATTAACACCGTGCGTCCGCATCACCCGGAAACGGAAACGCTGCGTCAGCAATTGTGCGAAAAGTACGATATTCCAGTGCTGGCGATGAGCGTCGAAAGCATGCGCGAAGCCGACGTTTACAGCGTGCTTCGTGAAGCATTATATGAATTTCCAGTATTAGAGGTGAATGTCAATTTGCCGAGCTGGGTCATGGTGCTTCGGGAAGACCATTGGCTTCGCGAAAGCTACCAAGAAGCGGTAAAAGATACAGTCAAAGACATTAAACGGTTGCGCGATGTGGACCGCGTCGTCCAACAGTTTGGGGAATACGACTTTATCGAAAAAGCGAGCCTTGCCGGTATTGAAATGGGGCAAGGGGTCGCCGAAATTGATTTATACGCCCCAGATGATTTGTACGATCAAATTTTAAAAGAAGTCGTCGGCGTCGAAATTCGCGGGAGAGACCATTTGCTTCAGCTCATGCAAGATTTTGCTCATGCGAAGGCAGAATACGATCAAATTGCTGATGCGCTCAAAATGGTGAAGCAAACAGGTTACGGCATTGCGGCGCCAGCGCTATCGGATATGAGCTTAGATGAGCCAGAAATTATTCGCCAAGGTTCGCGGTTTGGCGTGCGGCTAAAAGCAGTCGCCCCGTCGATTCATATGATTAAAGTCGATGTCGAATCGGAATTTGCCCCGATTATCGGCACAGAAAAACAAAGCGAAGAGCTCGTCCGCTATTTAATGCAAGATTTTGAGGACGATCCACTATCGATTTGGAATTCCGATATTTTCGGACGTTCGCTTAGCTCGATCGTGCGCGAAGGCATTCAAGCAAAACTCGCCCTTATGCCAGAAAACGCTCGCTATAAACTAAAAGAAACGCTCGAACGCATCATTAACGAAGGTTCAGGTGGATTGATTGCTATTATTTTGTAACAAAGGCTCCGGCTTGGGGTCTTTTTTTTTTGGCGAAAAATAACGAACATACGAGCAATTGTCTTCATAATTTAGATGGGGAATAAACTTACTTATGAACGTTTTTTACGAAAAATAGCAAGTTGATGAGCGGTTCTTTTCTTTTTTGGGTGTATTCATGGGCGTTTTTGGTGAAAAAGGGCGGAAAAGTGCCGAGAAATAAGGATTTCTGCTTGCGAACGGTGGCGACATATGATAATCTTTTATCAGTAAAACTTAGATTCTTTGCCGAAATGTGCCTTGGTTGCATAGATTTGCTGAAAATCATGTTGAATTATGTCGATGAATCGTTTAATATAGGCATGTCGACAAATTATTATTCTAATGATGTATAGAATTAGGAGAATTGGTGAAGAAATGTAATACACTAATCGACTCGTCCTTGGGAGGAGGTGAATGGCATGAACAAAACAGAATTAATCAACGCGGTTGCAGAAACTAGCGGCCTTTCGAAAAAAGACGCAACAAAAGCAGTCGACGCTGTTTTTGAATCCATTACGGAAGCACTTAAAAATGGTGATAAAGTTCAATTAATCGGTTTCGGGAACTTCGAGGTTCGCGAGCGCGCAGCACGCAAAGGACGCAACCCACAAACGGGGGAAGAAATGGAAATCCCTGCGAGCAAAGTTCCTGCATTTAAACCAGGAAAAGCTCTTAAAGACGCGGTGAAGTAATCGCTACATAAAAGGGCGAAGAAGAAGGGCAAGCTAGATGCGCGCCCTTCTTTTTTGCTTTTCTTTTCCTTCCTATGCTAGAATCGGGGTACAGGTATACATAGCAAGATTTTTTGCAGGAGGATCGACATGGTAAACTACGAACAAATCGAACAAGCGGTTCGCTTGATTTTAGAAGCGATTGGCGAAGACCCGAATCGCGAAGGGTTATTAGATACGCCAAAACGAGTGGCAAAAATGTATGCAGAAGTATTTTCCGGGATGAACGAAGACCCGAAAGAACATTTTCAGACAGTGTTTAGCGAAGAGCATGAAGAGCTCGTGTTGGTGAAAGATATTCCGTTTTTCTCGATGTGCGAACACCATTTAGTGCCGTTTTTTGGCGTCGCACACGTCGCCTACATTCCGCGCGGCGGAAAAGTAACAGGGCTAAGCAAGCTTGCCCGCGCTGTCGAAGCGGTCGCACGCCGTCCGCAGCTGCAAGAACGGATTACGGCAACGGTGGCAGATGCGATTATGGAAACACTCGAGCCTCACGGTGCGTTAGTCGTCGTCGAAGCAGAGCATATGTGCATGACGATGCGCGGCGTGAAAAAACCAGGTGCAAAAACGGTGACAATAGCCGCACGTGGCACGTTCGAAACCGATCATGTTGCACGCGGCGAAGTGCTTTCATTAATTAAAGGATAGAGGGGGATTGTATGTATAACAGCGACTATATCGTCATTAAAGCGCTCGAAGACGGGGTGAACGTCATCGGTTTGACAAGAGGGGCAGATACGCGCTTTCATCATTCTGAAAAGCTTGATCGCGGCGAAGTGTTAATCGCGCAGTTTACCGAGCACACGTCGGCTATTAAAGTGCGGGGAAAAGCGCTCATCCAAACGAATCACGGCGAAATTCATTCCGAGGGAAAAAAATAATCCATTCTATGAAATAACTTTTCGTGCTATAATTAAAGGCGTTATGTTTTGAATCTAGGGGAAGCAAGGGTGATCAGATTGAAATCGATTGTAACGAAAATGGCGATGTTAAAAGAGCAAATTGAACGTTTTCTTCACCATCCGTATTTGTTGCAGCACGTTCCGTTGCAACCGATTGATGAAGACCGAATGTTATTGTCGCTGTCGATGTTTGAGAACGAACAGGAGGAAGCCGACAGCTATATCGTTCCGATGATGCTTGTCCAAATCGCCCTTGATACCCACGATGAAGTGACAAATTCACTCCCAAATCAAACCGACGACGAACTAAAGACACGGCAGCTAACGGTGCTAGCGGGAGATTTATATAGCGGGCTTTATTATGACTATTTAGCGAAACGAAATGACCTTGCGACGATTCACGTGTTAGCGGAGGCAATTAAAGAGATTAACGAGCATAAAATCCGCTTATACCAAAAAGACATTAGCAAACTCGAATCGTTATTTCACAGCATCGCCGTCATCGAATCGTCGCTCATTGCGAAAATTGGCGAACACCTTTCACGGCCGGTATGGTCGAAATTTGCGTATCACTATTTATTGCTCAAACGACTTATCCGCGAAAAAGAGCAGTTTATCCAACATGGGACGTCCGTTCTTTTTGAACAAATGGCAACCATTGTCTTTCCAAAAAATAAGCCAATAGCAAAAGAGCAAAAACATTATTTGTCCCATATTTGCAACCGTTATATCGAGCATTGCAAAAAAGAATTGCTCAGCCTTTCACTCGACTGTAACGAGCTATTGCATATGCGGCTGACGGAATTAATCGGCAGTTTTTCTGTTGCTGTGAAAAAGACGGTGGAAGAAGGGTAGAAGATGCAACGATCGAAAGAAGAACGGGTTCACCACGTATTTGAAAAAATATATGAAAATTACGATAAGATGAATTCGGTCATTAGCTTTAAACGCCATATTCAATGGCGAAACGAAACGATGAAGCGAATGAATGTCCAAAAAGGTGCAAAAGCGCTGGACGTTTGTTGCGGCACAGCGGATTGGACGATCGCGCTTGCCGAGGCGGTCGGACCGGAAGGCAATGTGTATGGGCTTGATTTTAGCCAAAACATGTTGCGCGTTGGCGAGCAGAAAGTGAACGAGCGTGGCTTAACAAACGTTACGCTCATTCACGGAAATGCGATGGAACTCCCGTTTCCAGACGATACGTTTGACTATGTAACGATTGGATTTGGGTTACGAAACGTCCCAGATTATATGACCGTATTAAAAGAAATGTACCGCGTCGTTAAGCCAGGCGGAAAAGTTGTCTGTTTAGAAACGTCGCAGCCGACGTTATTCGGCTTTCGCCAGCTATATTATTTTTATTTCCGCTTCATTATGCCGCTATTTGGGAAAATTTTTGCCAAAAGCTATGAAGAGTACTCGTGGCTACAAGAATCGGCGCGTGAGTTTCCAGGGATGGACGAGCTAGCGCAAATGTTTTACGATGCTGGCTTTGTCAACGTCGAAGTAAAGCCGTTTACGTTCGGTGTAGCGGCGATGCATTTAGGGTATAAACCGGAAATTAGGTGAAACCAATGAAGTTACCAATGTATTCGTTTTTGCATGCGGATTTGCAGCTCGTCGAGAAAGAGCTCGAAGCGGCAATCCAGTCCGATTATTCGCTACTGAGCACCGCATCGCTTCATTTATTGCAAGCGGGCGGCAAACGGATTCGTCCCGTATTGGTGTTGCTCGCTGGAAAGTTTGGCAACTACGATATTGAGCGGATGAAGCACGTTGCTGTGGCGCTTGAGTTGATTCATATGGCCTCGCTCGTCCACGATGACGTCATTGACGATGCGAACTTACGGCGCGGACGAGAAACGATTAAAGCGAAATGGAGCAATCGGTTTGCGATGTATACGGGGGACTACATTTTCGCCCGTTCGCTCGAAGCGATGTCGCGCTTAAACGACCCGCAGGCGCATCGCGTGTTGGCGCGAACCATTGTCGAAGTGTGCCGCGGGGAAATCGAACAAATTAAAGATAAATATTGCTTTGAGCAAACGTTGCGTACGTATTTGCGGCGCATTAAGCGAAAGACGGCGTTACTTATTGCCGTTAGCTGCCAGCTTGGCGCGATTGCCGCAGGCGCTTCGAAAGAAGTCATCGATCGCCTCTACTCGTTCGGCTACTATGTCGGAATGTCGTTTCAAATTACCGATGACATTCTCGATTTTATTGGCACGAAAGAACAGCTTGGCAAACCGGCAGGAAGCGACTTATTGCAAGGAAATGTGACATTGCCAGCACTCCTTGCGATGCACGATGCGCGCGTGAAAGAAAAAATTATGTCTGTCACTCCGCACACATCCGAAGAAGAAATGAACGAAATTATTGCGCTCATTAAACAAACGGGAGCGATTGAGGAAGCATACGCATTAAGCGATCGCTATTTAAAAAAGGCGTTTTCCGTACTAGAAACGTTGCCGAAAAATAAAGCGCGCACGGCGCTATATGAAGTCGCGAAATATATCGGCAAGCGAAAGTTTTAACCGCTTTCATTTTGTATTGCGCGTGGCGGAAAACAATGGTACTATTTTGGTGGGAATCCTGTTCCTAGTACATAACTTTGTAGGGGTGGAGTATTAAGATGGAAAGAACATTTTTAATGGTCAAACCAGATGGGGTTCAGCGCAACTTAATCGGCGAAATCGTTGCTCGCTTCGAGAAAAAAGGGTTTCAGCTTGTTGGGGCAAAGCTTATGCAAGTATCGCGCGAATTAGCGGAGCAACATTATGCAGAGCATAAAGAGCGTCCGTTTTTCGGCGAGTTAGTTGACTTTATTACGTCTGGCCCTGTGTTTGCGATGGTATGGGAAGGGGAAGACGTCATCGCAACTGCGCGCCAAATGATGGGGAAAACAAACCCGAAAGAAGCGTTTCCAGGCACAATCCGCGGCGACTTTGGCGTGACGGTCGGCAAAAACGTCATCCACGGTTCTGACTCTCCAGCGAGCGCAGAACGTGAAATCAACTTATTTTTCAAAGAAGAAGAGCTTGTCAACTATTCCAAGTTGATGAACGAGTGGGTATATTAATCAATGGGCGATTGGCTCTACGGACGAGCCAGTCGCTTTTGTTATAAGGGAATGAAGGAGAATGGGCAGATGAGTGATTACCAACAGTTTATTACCAATGTCAAAAAGAAAACAGGCATTGATTTGGCACAATATAAAGAAGCACAAATGAAGCGGCGCTTAACCTCGCTTTATGAAAAGCGTGGCTTTCGCAATTTTCAAGAGTTTTTTCAAGCGATGGAAAAAAACGAGGCGCTGTTTCATGAGTTTCTCGACCGAATGACAATTAACGTCTCGGAATTTTACCGAAACGCCAATCGGTGGGAAGTGCTCGAGAAACAAATTTTGCCGAAACTGCTCGAACGAAACCGCCGCTTAAAAGTATGGAGCGCCGCGTGCTCGACCGGAGAAGAGCCATATACGTTAGTAATGGTGCTATCTAATTTTTTGCCGCTTTCGCAAATTTCCGTACTCGCGACAGACATCGATGAAAATGCGATTTCACGGGCAAAAATTGGCGTATATACCGAGCGCTCGCTACAAGAAGTGCCGGAAGCGATGAAAAAAAAGTTTTTTACGAAAGAAGGAATGTATTATAAAATTGACGAAAACATAAAAAAGGCAGTGACGTTTAAAAAACATAACTTACTAGCTGATCCGTTTGACACCAACTACGATTTAATCGTCTGCCGCAACGTCCTTATTTATTTTACCGAAGAAGCAAAGCAAGTACTATACCATAAGTTTAATAACGCGCTACGCCCAGGTGGAATTTTATTTGTCGGCAGTACCGAGCAAATTTTTAATCCATCGTCGTACGGGTTTGATACGGAAGCAACTTTTTTTACCGAAAAATGGAATAGTTTTGTGAGAGTTCATCGAAAAGATGAATTCTTTTTTTATAAACACTTTTCATTTTTTCAATTTATGATATATTGTTACATAAACGCGTTAAAGAGTTGAAGGGGGAGAAAAAGATGAGGTACTTAACAGCAGGGGAATCCCACGGTCCGCAGCTAACCGCGATTTTAGAAGGAGTTCCAGCAGGGCTTTCGCTTTTGAAAGAGCATATTGATATCGAGCTTCAGCGTCGGCAAAAAGGGTATGGACGTGGCAGAAGAATGCAAATTGAAAAAGACGAAGTGCGCATTTTAAGTGGGGTACGCCACGGATATACGCTCGGGTCGCCAATTACGCTCGTTGTCGAAAACCGCGACTGGAAACATTGGACGAACATTATGGCGATTGAGCCGACGGAAGAGGAAGAAGTGAAGCGCAAAGTGACGCGCCCGCGCCCGGGGCATGCTGATTTAAACGGGGCGATGAAATACGGGCATCGCGACATGCGCAACGTGCTTGAGCGTTCTTCCGCCCGCGAAACGACGATGCGCGTTGCCGCAGGCGCGGTGGCGAAGCGCATTTTAGCAGAGCTTGGCATTCACGTCGCTAGCCACGTGCTTGAAATCGGCGGGGTGCGAGCAACGAACGTATCGTACGAATCGCTTGAACAGCTAAAAGACGTAACCGAACAGTCACCGGTGCGCTGCTTTGATGAAGAAGCGGCAGGAAAAATGATGGAGGCGATTGATAAAGCGAAAGAAAATGGGGATTCCATCGGCGGCATTGTCGAAGTCATTGTCGAAGGCGTACCAGCTGGATTGGGAAGCTACGTCCACTACGACCGGAAGCTCGATGCGAAAATTGCCGCAGCGATTGTCAGCATTAACGCCTTTAAAGGGGTTGAATTTGGCATCGGCTTTGAAGCCGCACGTCTTCCAGGTAGCCAAGTGCACGATGAAATTATTTGGAACGAAACAGAAGGATTTCGCCGTCGCACGAACCGTGCGGGCGGATTTGAAGGTGGGATGACGACCGGCATGCCAATTGTCGTGCGCGGGGTGATGAAGCCGATTCCGACGCTCTACAAACCGCTTGCTAGCGTCGATATCGATACGAAAGAGCCGTTTGCTGCAAGCATTGAACGTTCCGACAGCTGTGCCGTTCCAGCCGCAAGCGTCGTAGCCGAAGCGGTCGTCGCGTGGGAAATTGCGTCAGCGATTGTCGAACAGTTCGGGCAAGATCGAATGGATTTGATTAAAGAAAATATTCAACAAATGCACCGATATACAAAGGAGTTTTAACGATGGAACAAATGACCATCCAAACCTCCACCAAACAATACCCGCTTTTTTTAGGCGAAGGAATAAGCGAACGATTACCTGAATTATTGAAGACATTAGGCTTTGCTCGTGGAACAAAAGTGCTTATTATTACCGATGGAACGTTAGAAACATTGTATTTATCAGAGCTAGTCAGTCTCTTACATCACGATTACAGTGTGTATACGCATATCATTCCAAGCGGGGAAGGAGCGAAGTCGTTTGAAAACTATTATGCATGCCAAACAGCGGCGCTCGCTTACGGACTTGACCGGACGTCGGTCATTCTCGCGTTTGGGGGCGGCGTTGTCGGCGATTTAGCTGGCTTTGTAGCAGCAACGTTTATGCGTGGCATCGCTTACGTACAACTTCCGACGACGCTGCTTGCTCATGATAGCGCCGTTGGCGGGAAAGTAGCGATTAACCATCCGCTTGGAAAAAATATGATCGGCGCGTTTCATCAACCAGAAGCGGTCATTTACGATACCCGTTTTTTACAATCGCTCCCAGAGCGTGAATTGCGTTCCGGGTTTGCAGAAGTGGTGAAACATGCACTCATTGGCGACCGCTCTTTTTATACATGGTTGAAAGAAACGATTCATTGTTTAGAAGATATAAAAGGGGAAAACTTAAAATATTGTATTCGTAAAGGAATTGAAGTGAAGGCACGCATCGTACGAGAAGACGAAAAAGAAACAGGCGTGCGCGCCCATTTAAATTTTGGGCATACGCTTGGCCATGCGCTCGAAAGTGAACTAGGATACGGGATGATGACGCATGGCGATGCGGTCGCGCTTGGCATGTTGTTTGCGGTTTTTGTCAGCGAGCGCGTATATCATGTCTCGTTTGCCGACGAACGATTGACAAGCTGGTTTCAATCATTTGGCTTCCCCGTTGCGCTTCCAACGGAGCTTTCGATCGAGCGGATCGTGCAAAAAATGAAAGGAGATAAAAAAGCGCAAGCGGGAAACATTCGCATGGTGCTATTACGAGAAATTGGGCATGTACAAGTAGAAACAGTGACGGATAAACAGCTAGTCGCATGGCTAGAGGAATTTTCACAAAGTGAGGGAAAGTGAGATGATTAGAGGGATTCGTGGTGCGACGACCGTCTCTGACAACGAGGCGGACGAAATTGTGTCGGCGACGGAAGAACTGTTGCGCGAAATGATTCGCCAAAACGGCATCGAAGCCGACGATGTGGCGTCCGTCCTTATTTCAGTGACAGAAGACTTGACGGCAGCTTTTCCTGCCCAAGCCATTCGCCGCATTGAAGGCTGGACGTACGTGCCGGTGATGTGCATGCGGGAAATTCCGGTACCGGGCGCTTTGCCACGATGCATTCGCGTCATGATGACCGTCGAAACGAACCGAGCGCAACGGGACGTCGACCACGTCTATTTACGCGATGCGGTTCAGCTTCGACCGGATTTATCG
This sequence comes from Anoxybacillus amylolyticus, assembly GCF_001634285.1. Lineage (GTDB taxonomy): Bacteria > Bacillota > Bacilli > Bacillales > Anoxybacillaceae > Anoxybacteroides > Anoxybacteroides amylolyticum. The sequence continues at coordinate 2,320,303 of NZ_CP015438.1, read as the reverse complement.
TTGACAAAAAAAGAGAATGGTAATATGATAGGAAAAAGCAAAACGGAAGTATAGAGAGTTAGTTAGAGAGCAAATGAGATGAGAATAGCGGAGATGAGAGTGAGCGAGTGTAGCTGAGGTGAGTGGAGTTATCCGACCAACCCAAAGACAATCCTCGCCTTTGGGTTTTTCTTTTTCGCCTCACCATCCCCTCATTCTCCGTCCGAATGGAGGAGAAACAATGTCATTTCGCACCATTCCAATTGTGCGTCGATTTTTTGCCGATGCGTTAGAGCCGTTGCAGCTGTTTGAAAATTTAAAGGGCGAAGCGAGTTTTTTGCTCGAAAGCAAAGATGATGAGTCCCCTTGGTCGCGCTATTCGTTTATTGGTCTTTCGCCGTTTTTGACGCTCGAAAGCGAAACGGGGCAGTCCTTTGTTGTGCGCGATGGGCAGAAAACTACTATTGTTTCGTCGTTAAAAGAAGCGATCGTATACGTCGAACAAACGTTGCGAGTAAAGCCAGTGGATATAGACGTTCCGTTTGTTGGCGGAGCCGTCGGCTTTTTAAGCTATGATTTTATTTCCACGGTGGAAAAAGTCCCGTTTCACCTGAATCGTGACGTGCCAATGAAGATGGCACACTTTGTCGTATGCCAAACGTTGCTTGCGTTTGACCATATGAAGCGAGAAGTAATCTTCGTTCATTACGTTCGTTATGAGGAAAATGACAATGAACAGACGATGAGAGAAAAATACAAAAAAGCGTTGCAAACGATAGACGCTTTCATCAAAAAAGCAACGAGTAAAAGCGAACCGCTATTGCCGCTTATCGAGCAATCCGCTGCTGTTTCGTTTGCCAATGTCGTGTCCACGTACGAACGGGAGCTGTTTTTACAACACGTCGAAACGATTAAACAATATATTGCCGCTGGAGACATTTTTCAAGCCGTATTGTCGCAACGGTTTTCCGTTCCGGTTCGGATCACCGGCTTTCAGCTATATCGCATGTTGCGCAAAATTAATCCGTCGCCATATATGTTTTATTTGCAAACAGATGATGCTGAAATTGTTGGAAGTTCACCAGAGAAGCTTGTACAAGTGCACGACCGGAAAGTGGAAATTCATCCAATTGCCGGCACGCGCCGGCGCGGCCGTACAAAAGAAGAAGACGAAATACTTGCGAACGAGCTATTTCACGACCCGAAAGAACGGGCGGAGCATTATATGCTCGTTGATTTAGCGCGAAACGATATCGGCAAAGTTGCCAAATACGGAACGGTGAAGACACCAGTGTTAATGGAAATCGCGAAATTTTCCCACGTCATGCATTTAATTTCGAAAGTAACAGGAGAGCTAAAAGACGACGTTCATCCCATTGATGCGTTATTGTCTGCCTTTCCTGCCGGGACGGTAAGCGGTGCGCCGAAAGTGCGAGCGATGCAAATTTTGCAAGAACTTGAGCCGACTGCTCGCGGCGTGTATGCTGGGACGGTTGCTTACATCGGTTTTGACGGCAACATTGATTCATGCATCGCCATTCGAACGGCGGTCGTCAAAGACAAGGTGGCGTATGTGCAGGCCGGCGCTGGCATTGTGGCGGATTCCGTGCCAGAACTGGAATGGAAAGAAACGCGTAACAAAGCAAGTGCACTAATGAAAGCAATTGAACTAGCGGAAGCGGTGTTTCAAGGGGGCGATTTATATGTTTAAACAGCTACTGGCAAAATGCATTGACGGACATACATTAACAGAAACAGAAGCGTATGAGGCGATGACTATGATTATGTCAGGGGAAGCCACTGCTAGCCAAATTGCGAGCTTCTTGTCCATTTTGCGCCTGCGTGGTGAAACAGTAGAAGAGTTAACCGGATTAGCACGTGGCATGCGCAACCAAATGGTAACTGTTTCATGTGAAGACGATGTCATTGACACGTGCGGGACAGGTGGGGACGAAAAAGCGACGTTTAACATCTCGACGGCAGCAGCGATCGTTGCTTCCTCGCTTGGGGTGAAAGTCGCCAAGCATGGAAACCGCGCCGTGTCATCGAAAAGCGGCAGCGCTGACGTACTAGAGGCGCTACGTATCCCCATTCAGACCACGCCTGACGAAGCAAAAGCAGCGTTGCAAACAAAAAATTTAGCTTTTTTCTTTGCCCCGCTTTACCATGCGGCGATGAAGCATGCCGCTGTGCCAAGAAAAGAAATCGGCTTTCGCACCGCCTTTAATTTGCTAGGACCGCTTGCCAACCCAACACGATGCAAACGGCAAGTAATTGGCGTATATTCGACGCATTATGCCGAAAAGTTAGCGGAAGCGCTCAAGCGGCTCGGTTCGACGCACGTCATTTTTGTCACCGGACGAGATGGGTTAGACGAATGTAGCATTACGGCCGAAACCGACGTTGTCGAATTAAAAGATGGACATATTCGCCGCTTCGTTGTAACGCCGGAAGCGTGCGGATTAGCGCGCGGCGCGTTACAAGACATTCAAGTAAAAAGCGTCACGGAAAGCGCCGCATTGCTTCGTGCCGTGATGGAAGGGACCGCAAACGAAAGCGCAAGCAATATCGTTGCACTAAACGCCGGGGTTGCTTTATATGTCGCACAAAAAGCGAAAACGATCAAAGAAGGAGTTCAACTAGCGAAAGAAGCAATTGTCACAAAACAGGCGCTTCACCAATTAGATCTCCTGCAAGCAAAAGGGGTGGAAAAGTATGCTTGAACAAATTATTGCGACGAAGCGAAACGAAGTTCGTACGCTTACGCTCCCAGCAACGTGTGATGTCCCGCGATTTTCACTAGCCGAGGCGCTAAAAAATCGCCGACGAGCAATTGGTCTTATCGCCGAAGTGAAAAAAGCATCGCCATCGAAAGGTATCATTCGTCGTGATTTTCATCCGGTCGACCACGCGAAAGCGTATGAACAGGCAGGGGCAGATGCGATTTCGGTGTTGACGGACGAAACGTATTTTCAAGGGAATTGCCAGTATTTAACGGAAATTAAACAAGCAGTCGGCGTGCCGGTGTTGCGCAAAGATTTTATTATCGACCGCGTGCAAATTGAAGAAAGTGTCCGAATCGGAGCGGATGCGATTTTATTAATCGGTGAGGCGCTTTTGCCAAAAACGTTATACGAATTATACGAAGAAGCGTACGAAAAGGGGCTCGAATGTTTAGTCGAAGTGCATAGCCGTGAAACGTTAGAAAACATTTTAGCGCTTTTTACCCCAGCGATTATCGGCATTAATAACCGCAATTTGCAGACGTTTACGACATCGCTTGACACGACGAAAGAAGTAGCGCCATTTGTCCCAAAAACGAGCATACTCGTTAGCGAAAGCGGCATTCATACACATCAAGACATCCAAACGGTGCATGCTTACGGTGCAGAGGCAGTATTAGTCGGTGAATCACTTATGCGGCAACACGATGTAGCGCAAGCGGTTCGCGCGCTATACGGGGAGGTTGAAAAGATTGAGCGTCCTTCTTAAATATTGCGGCCACCGCTCGCTTAGCGATTTACAAAAAGGGGCGAAGAGCCAAGCCGATTATCTCGGGTTTATTTTCGCTGAAAGCAAGCGGAAAGTGGACGCGCAGCAAGTAAAAACGTGGCTTGAAACCGTACCGCTTGGCGGGAAAAAATTAGTCGGTGTATTTGTGAACGAACCGCTAGAACGGATGTGCGACGTTGCCCGTATCGTTCCTCTCTCCGTCATTCAATGCCACGGCGATGAGTCAGTCGAGCAAGTGGCGAAAATGAAAGAGGCGACGGGAATTTCCGTCTGGAAGACGATTCATCATGAGGAAGGGGCACTAGAGCGCATGAGGCAATATGCTCGTTTCGCCGACGGATACGTGATTGACAGCCGGGTGCGCGGCGCTTATGGTGGAACGGGTGTTTCGTTTGATTGGGAGTCGGTTCCATTTTATTTAGAAGAAGCATCAAGGCAAGGGGTTCTATGTTTTATTGCCGGAGGAATTACACCGGAAAACGTCGAGCAACTACTTGTCTATCAGCCACACGGAATTGATATTAGCAGCGGCATTGAAGAACATGGCGAAAAAAGCGTGATGAAAATGAACGAAATGGAAAAGAAGGTGAAGCGTGATGTACAATGTACCAAATGAAAACGGCCGGTTCGGCGAGTTTGGGGGCAAATTTGTTCCGGAAACGTTAATGCTTCCGCTTGAAGAAATCGAACGGGCGCTTGAACAAGCGCTCGCAGATGCATCGTTTCGCAAGGAATACATGCATAGTTTACGAGAATATTCTGGTCGCCCGACGGCGCTAACGTTTGCGGAAAATATGACGAAACAATTAAACGGCGCCCGCCTTTATTTCAAGCGGGAAGATTTAAACCATACCGGCGCCCATAAAATTAATAACGCAATCGGGCAGGCGCTATTGGCGAAGCGAATGGGGAAGAAAAAGCTGATTGCGGAAACAGGAGCAGGGCAGCACGGGGTTGCCGCGGCGACCGTTGCCGCTCGCTTTGGGATGGAATGTATTGTATTTATGGGCGAAGAAGATATCAAGCGGCAAGCGTTGAACGTATTTCGGATGAAGTTATTAGGCGCACAAGTCGTGCCTGTTTTTAGTGGCAATCGAACGTTAAAAGATGCGACAAACGAAGCGATTCGCTATTGGGTGCAACATTGTGACGACCATTTTTATATGATTGGCTCTGTCGTCGGTCCGCATCCATACCCGAAAATGGTACGAGAATTTCAGCGCATTATTGGCGATGAGGCAAAGGAACAGTTGCTAGAGCGAGAAGGGAAATTGCCGGACGTGGTCGTCGCGTGCGTTGGGGGAGGAAGCAACGCGATCGGCATGTTTTATCCGTTTTTAGAAGACGGTGTCGAATTGGTCGGAGTGGAAGCGGCGGGAAAAGGGGTCGATACTCCACATCACGCGGCGACGATTACGAAAGGAACAAAAGGGGTCATTCACGGCTCGATGACGTATTTATTGCAAGATGAATACGGGCAAATTATCGAACCTTATTCGATTTCCGCTGGGCTCGACTACCCCGGAGTTGGTCCGGAACATGCGTATTTAGCGAGCATCGGCCGCGTCCGCTATGAAAGCGTGACAGACGAAGAAGCGCTGAAGGCGTTTCAATGGACAGCAAAAACGGAAGGAATTATTCCGGCGATCGAGTCCGCCCACGCATTGTCGAAAGCGTTTGAAATTGCAAAACAACGGTCGAAAGACGAAACAGTGCTTGTTTGTTTATCTGGCCGTGGCGATAAAGATGTACAAGCGATGATGAATTATTTGAAAGGGGAGAGCGATCGTGCACTTGTCGGTCACTAAAACGATGTTTATTCCGTTTCTTGTCGCTGGCGACCCGCATCCCGATGTTACCATAGAGTTGGCGCTTGCGCTGCAAGAGGCGGGAGCGGATATATTAGAACTTGGCGTTCCGTATTCCGATCCGCTTGCAGACGGTCCTGTCATTCAGCGCGCGTCATCGCGGGCGCTTAAGCAGCGCATGACGCTTCCGAAAGCAGTGGAGTTAGTAGGATTCATGCGAAAAAAAGGTGTGAAAATTCCCATTATTATCTTTACGTATTACAATCCTGTGTTACAATTAGGAGAAGAATCCTTCTTTGCTTTAGCGAAGGAAAATGGAGTGGACGGCGTCCTTATTCCTGATTTACCATTTGAAGAAAGCGAACCGATTCGTCGTGTGAGCGAAGAAACAAGGGTGCCTCTTATTTCGCTCGTTGCCCCGACATCGAAGCAACGAATCGAAAAAATTGCTTCCAATGCGCAAGGCTTTTTGTACTGTGTATCTTCATTAGGAGTGACGGGCGTTCGCGATACGTTGCCGGAGGCCATTAACGAATTTTTAGCGGAAGTGAAGCAATATAGCCGTGTTCCAGTTGTCGTCGGCTTCGGCATTTCGAAAAGCGAACAAGTCCGGATGCTAAAAGAGCATTGCGATGGGGTCGTCATCGGCAGTGCGCTCGTGCAAAAAGTGGAAGAGCTGTCCGAACGGCTTTCACAGGAGGATACGAAGCAGGAAGCGCTCAACGAGTTTCGCCGCTATGCGCAAATGTTAGTTTCGCCATTAGGGAAATGAGGCGCTAATTTTCGCAATGGGGTGAGAACATGAAAATTAAAAATCAATTGCAAGGGTTGACTCCTTATCAGCCAGGGAAGTCGCTAGAAGAAGTGAAGCGGCAATATGGGTTGACCAATGTCATTAAGCTCGCATCAAACGAAAACCCGTACGGCTCGTCGCCGGCAGTGAAAGAAGCGATTGCAAAAGAGCTTGATCGGTTAGCATTGTATCCAGACGGCTATGCACACTTACTAAGGGAAAAAGTAGCAAGTCATCTCGGTGTAAGCGAAACACAACTTCTTTTTGGCAACGGCTCGGACGAAGTGGTGCAAATTATTTGCCGCGCCTTTTTAACGAAAGGAACAAATACGGTGATGGCGACACCGACGTTTCCACAATACCGTCATAACGCCGTCATTGAAGGAGCGGAAATTCGCGAAGTGCCGTTAGTGGACGGACGGCATGACTTGAAGAAAATGCTAGAAGCAATCGACGAACAGACGCGTGTCGTCTGGGTATGCAATCCGAACAATCCGAGCGGTACGTACGTGAAGGAAGAAGAGTTCGTGGAATTTTTAAAAAACGTGCCAAAACATGTGCTCGTCGTATCGGATGAGGCGTATTACGAATATGTGACGGCAGACGATTATCCGCAAACCGTGCCGTTGCTCTCGCAATATGACAATTTAATGGTGTTGCGCACGTTTTCGAAAGCATATGGTTTAGCAGGCTTGCGTGTTGGATATGGCGTCGGAAACGAGACCATTATCCGGCAAATTGAGCCGGCGCGCGAGCCGTTTAATACGTCGAGCGTCGCCCAAGTAGCAGCCGTAGCAGCGCTTAATGACCAAGCGTTTATTGAAACGTGCGCTGCGAAAAACAAGCAAGGGCTTGAATCATTTTACCGTTTTTGCCAACAGCACGGCTTGCGCTATTATCCGTCAGAAGCGAATTTTATTTTAATTGATTTTGGGATTGAAGGAAACGCGGTGTTTCAATATTTACTTGAGCGCGGCATTATCGTTCGCTCGGGAAATGCGCTCGGATTTCCGACGGCGGTGCGTATTACCATCGGCACAGAAGAACAAAACGAGCACGTGTTTTCAGCGATACTGCAGCTATTAAAAGAAAAACAATTTGTCTAAAAAGCTCGCCGCAAGCCGCGGCGGGCGCATTTTATAAGAGGTGAAACCGTTGGAAGGGACTGTATTTGTGGTCGGACTTGGGCTTATTGGCGGTTCGATCGCACTGGCAATTAAAAAAGAACATCCACAATCTTTCGTGATTGGCTTTGATGTCAATGAAGAAGAAATGAAGCTTGCCAAGACACTTGCCGTCATTGATGACAATGCTTTTTCTATTGAAGAAGGAATGGCGCAAGCGGACGTTATCATTTTAGCGACGCCGGTCATGCAGACGGAAAAAATTTTAGCGGAAATGCTCACGTACCGTCTAAAGCAGTCTGTCATTGTCACTGATGTTGGGAGTACAAAGCAGCGTATCGTACAACATGCGAAGCGGCTATTAGAGAAAGGGATTACGTTTATTGGCGGACATCCGATGGCAGGTTCGCATAAAAGCGGGATAACGGCGGCACGAGCGCATTTATTTGAAAATGCGTTTTACATTTTAACGCCGACGGAAGAAGTGCAAGGAAGCGATGTCGAGCGGCTGAAGCAATGGTTAAAAGGGACGAAAGCGCATTTTGTGGCTCTTTCGCCAAAAGAACACGACCGAATTACCGGAGTGATTAGCCACTTTCCCCACATTATCGCGGCAAGCCTTGTGCACCAAGCGCAGCAACACGAACAAGAAGACGAGTTAGTCAGCCGGCTAGCAGCTGGCGGGTTTCGCGATATTACGCGCATCGCCTCAAGCAATCCGGAAATGTGGCGCGATATTTTTTTACATAACAAAGAAGAATTGCTCGCTTTATTTGACCGCTGGATGATGGAAATGCAAAAGGTGCGGTCGTTTGTTGAGCGGGAAGAAAGCGACGCGATTTACCGTTATTTTTTAGAAGCGAAGCAATTTCGCGATGGACTGCCGGTTCGCACGAAAGGAGCGATTCCATCGTTTTACGATTTATATGTTGATGTGCCTGACTATCCGGGGGTTATTTCCGAAATTACTGGCTATTTAGCGCACGAGCGCATCAGTATTACGAATATTCGCATCATTGAAACGCGCGAAGAAATTTACGGGGTTCTTCGCTTAAGCTTCCAAAGCGACGAAGATCGCCAAAGAGCAAAAGAATGCATTAAGAAGCATACGAACTATGAAACATATGAAGGATAAGGAGGAGCCATATGCAGCCGTTACAAACGAACGTTCCGTCGCTGCGAGGAGCGATTCACGTCCCCGGCGATAAATCGATTTCCCATCGGGCCGTTATGCTTGGGGCGATCGCCGAAGGGACGACGACAATTGCGAACTTTTTGCCGGGGGAAGATTGTTTAAGCACGATTGATTGCTTTCGCAAAATGGGAGTAGCTATTACGCAAAACGGTACAGACGTTGTCGTCGAAGGAAAAGGAATCGACGGGCTACAAGAGCCGAACGACATTTTAAACGTCGGCAACTCCGGGACGACGACTCGATTGCTGCTCGGCATTTTAGCGGCATGTCCGTTTCACGCATGCTTAATTGGCGACGCGTCGATTGCGAAGCGGCCAATGGCAAGGGTGACAAAGCCGTTAACGATGATGGGAGCGCATATTGATGGACGTGAGGGCGGAAACTATACGCCGCTTGCGATTCGCGGGGGCAATTTGCGTCCGATTCAATACGAATCACCTGTCGCCAGTGCGCAAGTGAAATCAGCGATTTTATTGGCAGGGCTGTTCACCGAAGGGACGACGACGGTGAAGGAGCCTTCGAAATCGCGCGATCATACGGAGCGGATGGTACGCTTATTCGGCGGAGAAGTTGTCGTAGACGGGCTAACGGTATCGATAAGCGGCAAGCAAACGCTAAAAGCAGCTGATGTGTACGTCCCTGGCGATATTTCGTCCGCTGCCTTTTTCTTAGTTGCCGGTGCGATTGTGCCAAATAGCGAAATCGTCTTAAAAAACGTTGGACTAAACCCAACGAGAACGGGCATTATCGACGTGCTCGAGCAAATGGGGGCGGAGCTTTCGATTGAAAATGTCCGCAACGAAGAAACAGAACCAATTGGCGACTTAACGATCCGTACGTCGAACTTGAAAGCGACGGAAATCGGCGGTGCGCTTATTCCGCGCTTAATTGATGAAATTCCAATCATCGCACTGCTCGCGACGCAAGCGGACGGCACGACCGTCATTAAAGATGCGGCAGAGCTAAAGGTGAAAGAAACGAACCGAATTGATACGGTCGTTACCGAATTGAAAAAGTTTGGCGCAGATATTGAAGCGACAGACGACGGCATGATTATCCGCGGCAAAACGCCCCTAACAGCGGACAACCTAGCAGTCGATAGCCACGGCGACCACCGCATCGGCATGATGCTTGCGATTGCGGCGTGCGTGACGAACGGGTCGATGTCACTTCAAGGCGCGGAAGCCATCGCCGTCTCGTACCCGACATTTTTTAACCATTTGCAGGCGTTAATCGGACAATAAAGGCGTGTAAAGTACGAAAAAAGGGCGAGAAGGGCCCTTTTTTTGTTGGTCGACAAGAAGGGGGATGAAAAAAAGAAACCGTGGGAGGTTTCTTTTTTAGTGATGAAAAGATGGACCAAAGCCTTGACAGTGAATACATTGAATAGTGACTACAACAGGAGGTGAAGGACGTGAGTTTCCCAAATATTCCGGAAGACATTAACCCAATTGAAGACTTTGATAAAGAACAAGTGGCGCTTTTTTTATTAGCGTCGATTGCGTTTGAAGAGCTCGCGCTAGCGCACGTGATGAACGCTGAGGCGGAAAAGCTGCAATTTGCCCTCGGAACGCTTGATGATAACGACCGAGTTGTCGACGACTTAGACGATTTATTACAGATTAACCGCAGCGTGGAGCGGGTGCTACGCACGGTCGTCAAAAAAGAAATTATCCTCCAATTTAAGCTGGAGGATGTCGTGGAATTTTTGTTGGATGATTGAAAGACAAAAGATGGCACCCTCTCTTTTCGTTAGTCCCTCTCTTTATTAAAGGGAAAAATGTTTTAGTCGGATTGGTAATCTTGATAAAAGGGAGAAATTGCTGCATTTTAAGCGAATGTGCAGTTGAAGCTAGTGTTCACTTAGTTCACAGTCGTTTATCTGTCCTACTGCATCGATATTGTTGTCTTGATAAATGACAGTCGATCCGTCGCGGATTGTAAATGACAGTTTATTATTAGCATCGTTAAACGTTAGCTCGTATTGGTAATTCGTAGTAGGATTGAAGTGGAAGCCTTTTGAAGTAGGGAGAATGAACCCTGTTCCCTTTACGTTCATCACGTTTTTAAGTCCTGGGCAGTCGACAGCAAACGAATTCGCTACAAAGTTTAAAATGACAGAAGGGGTAGGTAAGCAGCTACTAAAATGGAATTCGATGACACTTTTTGCTTCGCTCGAACAACCAATACAAACAGCGACGACGCCTGAGGCAGTTCCTTTTCGGGAAGTGAGGTTGCCCCCCATCCGAACTTGTGAAGTTGTCGCGCAATCATTAAAAACAAAGGTTGTTGAGCAATCACATGCCCCTCCTGGAGTTGGTGGCGGTGTTACCGTTAAGAAAAATTCGATCGCATCTTCTAGTTTAAATTGCAGAAGCATTTCTTTTTTTATGACGGTGCGAAGCATTCGCTCGACGCTCCGGTTTATGTTTAATAAATCCTCGAGGGTTTCGGCTAATGGATTTGAATTTGCGTGCAGCGTCCCGAGCGCTGCTTGCAATTTTTCTGCTTCTGAATTCATGATGTGGGCTAACGCCAATTCTTCAAACGCAATCGAAACAAGAATTAATAGCACGACATTTTTGGGGTCAAGATTGATGTCTGAACCGATCGTGCTCGGTAAATTTGGAAAGCTCATGTTTTTCACCTCTCTTTTTGCTCGTTTTCCTACACTATTTGTTTATTCGTTCTTAGCGGTTTTGGTTGGACGTACTAACTAGTACAAATGAGTATTTCTCTTGCCTCAAAAGGAAAAGGACAAAATAAAAAAACATGGTTCTTTTCCTATTTGGTAAGATCCTGTTTTTGTTTCGAAAGATGGCGGGAAAGCCACCTTGTTCTTGGGTCGTTTTCGGTGCGTGTACGGTAAAACGATAGTCTTCTTTTTTTCGCTAATTGTTTATTTTCTTCCAATAATGTATATAGCTCGTTTCTGTCATGTGTCGAAAGAAACATGCCGTTTGTTGCTTGTTTCAGCCTTGTCATTCCATCTGTGATGTTCGTGTCCGAGAAAGACTCACATTCATACGGGTCAACATGTTCTGTTAATAGTTTCTGTTTGCGCCATTGCCATTTTTGCAACTGGGTTACTTCGAGGAGAGTATGAAACACGGATTTTTTCATCATTTTGTCATCGCCGTGAAGTTGGATATATGCATTATACAACAAGGAGAGCGCATGGATGTAAGCAGCTAGCGCTTTTTCATAGGCGGTAACGGAACAAGCGACGTCATACAACTGCTGTTTTACACATCGTTTCATGATTCATATCCTTTCCACACACGATGTTCTTTGCATGTCGGGCATTGGCAATTGGCGTGGTGTTTTTCATGTCCTTCGCAAATCGGGCAATGGCAGTTGCTTGGATGCTTTCGGTTTTCTTTGCAAGAAGGACAGCAACACTTTCCGTGATGCAGCGGCGGCAAAAACTCGAGCACGTCTTCTAATTTTTTCAACAACAGCCATTCCTTCATCACGACGGTTTCCAGTAAGCTTTGCACCGATTTATTAAACGTTAAAATTTCATGGTTGTTCGGTTTTGTCGGGAAGTCAAGGCATTTGCCGACAAACGCTTGAATTTTTTCTGCCTCCGCGTTTAAAATGTGGGATAACGCAACTTCTTCCAGCGCGATCGATTCTAATAAATCAATAATCACTTCTTTTTTATCCGGGCGGTGCGTCATTTTGGGAATTTCGGGCATACTCATGCAAACCAGCTCCTCTTCTCTTTTCTAACCCACTATATGAAAAAAACGGCAAATAGGTTCTTTGCCTAATGGAGAAAACCTGCGGCAGAAGTTATTGGTTGTGCGAATATTCTCCTTCTCCCCTTCATAGCTTGTCTTAAAGGGGGAATGGGAACGTGCCGCATATTATTGATGATGCCACCGTCGTGAGAAACGGAACAACGAGGCGCTGTTCGATTGTTGTCGATAAAAACCGCGTTGATTATATCGGTGAGCAAACGGCTGTCTATCGCTGGATGCGCATGCCGGTTAGCGAATTTGTGATGACGCCTGGCTATGTCATGCTCGATTTTTCGTTCGGCAATCCGCGATCTTTTTCAGAATTTAAGTCATATATGCAACAACATTTTCTTGCAAAAGGATGCACGACGTTATTAGTGGTGTGCAATGTCCGGTACGAAAAACAGCTGCCGGACGCCTTACAACACCTGCGCTTACATTTGCTCAATAGCCCAATCGATTATTTCATCGGGGTGAAAATCCCACTTCGTACGCTGACCCCATCATTTGTAAGAGCATGTAAACGACTCCACATTCCTGTTTTATTTGTTGAACTAAATGGTGATGAACGGATTGAAAAACTCGCTTGGGGGTGGATGTACGACACGTTCGCTTCGTATCCGCTTCCGCTCGTTCCATACTGGTTGACGCCGCCAACCAAACAAGCAGAACAACATTGGCAGCACGTGTTAGCACACGCACGCATTCCGTTTCTTCCGTTTGCGCTAAAAGAGCGCGTACCGCTAGCGCTTGATGTATTAAAGAAAATCGGCATTTATCCACAAAAAGGAGATATCCGCATTGGCGGCGAATTAGATTATAATTTATATGCAAAAAGCAACCTAGTTGCCGAAATGTTCGCGGTCGATTATGATAAACATGTTCCAGTTATCACTGTCCATAACGGAAAAGTGATGAAAGCAGGCAACGAGCTCTTTTTTCATCCAGGCTTTGGACGCGAACGAATCGTCCGCGCGCCAGGGATGTTTACGGCAAACTTTACATAAGGAAGTGTTGAAAGTGAATCGAATCGACCAAATCGTCCAGCTTGTGGAAAGGGGCGACATCGAACGCGCCCTTCCCCTTATTTCGAAAGCAAAAAAAGAAGCGAACGACGATGAAAAATATATGCTTGCCGATTATCTATTTTCCTTTGGAATGCTCGAGGAGGCACGCGCCATCGTCGAAGAACTAGTGCAACGTTACCCAGATGAAGGCGAACTTTTCATCTTTTTGGCGGAAATTTATACAGAGCTAGAAGAAGACGAAAAAGCGCTTGCTATTTTAACCGACATTGATGAAGAGGATCCTTTATTTTTGCGAGCATGTTTGCTTTTAGCAGATCTTTACCAAATACAAGGGCTTGAGGAAGTGAGTGAACAAAAGCTATTAAAAGCGTACGAAAAAGCACCGAATGAACCAATTATCGAATTTGCCCTTGCAGAACTTTATTTTGCGACTGGGCAGTACGGAAAAAGCATTTCATTTTATAAAAAAGTACTTGAGCGTGAAACGACGGTTGCTGGTACGTTTATTCCAGAGCGGCTAGCCGAAGCGCTTAGTTTGTTAGGAGAGTTTGAACAAGCGCTTCCGTACTATGAACAAACAATAGAAAAGAAAATGGACAGCCATACGCTATTTGGCTATGGGTTTACTGCATTTCAGGCAGAGTATTACCAAACGGCAATTGAAAAATTGACGCAGCTAAAAGAGCTCGACCGCGACTATGTTCCCCTTTATCTTTATTTAGCGAAAGCATACGAGCACGAAGGCGATGTAACCAAAAGCTACGAAATCGCCAAAGAAGGGTTGCTCGTGGATGAGTGGAATAAAGAGTTGCTCTTCTATGCGGGAAAAATCGCCTTAAAGCTTGGCAATGAGGAAGAAGCAGAAACGTACTTACAAAAAGCAGTTGACATTGATCTTGGGTATGTCGAAGCGCTGGTCGCATTAGCGAGCGTATGGATGCACCAAGAGCGATACGAGGACGTCGTCCGTTGTTTGCAATATGCAATCGACCAAGGAGAATACGACCCGCAATTGGAATGGTATTTAGCGCGCGCGAAACATAAGCTTGAAATGTATTCTGATGCATTAAATCATTACCAGGAGGCATATACTTTCTTTAAGAATGACGTATCGTTTCTTGAAGAATATGGGTATTTTTTAATCGAAGAAGGAGATCGCGAACGTGCGAAAGCGATGTTTGCGCAAATTGTGCGCCTCGACCCCGCCAATACAGAGGCAGCGCAAATGTTATTGCAGCTAGAGGAATAACAACTCGCGACATTACCTCTTTCTTGGAAACCGGCAGAGGGGGGAAGAAGGATGACCGTGTCCGTGAACGAAAAAAAAGAGTTTATCCGCTGGTTTTTAAGCCATTACCAATTGAAACGGCGCGAGTGTGTCTGGATTTTAAACTACTTAATGAGCCATGACCAATTGATGAAAAAAGTACATTTTGTCGAAAACGCCCAATTTTGTCCGCGCGGGATGGTCATGTCGACGCATTGTGTCGATGATGTTCCGTTTCGCTTTTACAAAGAAAACGTCATGACGACCGATGCGGAAAAATCGTTTCACGACATTCGCCTGAACCGTGACGAAGACATTTACATTCAATTGAACTTTCGTGCTTCCTTTCATTCACCGCAATACGTTGCCGTACTGGAAGAAAATCCGTACGCTCCGAAACATGTGCAAGTAAATGAAAAAGACAAATTATTGGCGGAGCAGTTTTTAGAAAAATCGCTGCAACATTTTCAAAAAGAGCGGCTGATGAAGTTAATTGATGAGGCGCTCGACCGCCAAGACGAACAAACATTTAAACAGCTCACGGAGCAATTGCGCCGGCTGTAAACCTTGCGACACGCAAGGTTTTTCTTTTTTTTGAAAATATGATAGGCTGATTAAGGAACGATGAAAAAGGGGAGAATAGTAATGAAATGGACAGCCTATGACGTAAGTATGTATGAAAAAGAAAAACAGTATATCGACACAGCCGTTCTTCCGCTCTTACCGCTTACTTTTTCCGAACGCGCGAAATTAGCGGCTGCGGATGGAGAGTTTATGCAGCTTGTAACAAACGAAATCGAACGACAGCTAAAAGGGCGGCTTTTTCTCTTTCCATCATTTCCATATTTCGCTTCCGAAACGCTTGACGTATGTGTGGAGCGGCTAAACTGTTGGACAACCGAGCTGAAAGAGGCGGGAATGAGGCATGTATTTTATGTGACAACCGATCAAAAATGGAAAGAAAAAGAATCGATGTTGACTGGGGTACTTTTTTTCCTTCCGTCCATTCCGTTTGAGCATATGGACGACTCGTATAAGCAACAAATCGTCTACGAACAGACGACAAAGCTGTTAAACGCGTTCATTTCGCATTGGGTATGAGAAACTTGTCGAACGGTGAGCGTTTTCATTGACGATTATATTGACCTTGTCTTTATCTTGAGCTATCATTAGAATGTCCTAGTTTTATATGTGTTATACGATTCTGTCCGGATGGACTTACTCTTATACATGAGGGGGGAAAACGATGAGCGAAAACAAACACCGTGTATCAAGACGCCAATTTTTAAACTACACGTTAACAGGTGTAGGCGGATTTATGGCGGCAGGCATTCTCATGCCAATGGTTCGGTTTGCGTTGGATCCGATCTTAAAGGAAGAAGCAGCAGCAGACATGGTAGCTGTTGCACAAGTGAAGGACATCACGACCGAGCCGCAACGCTTCGACTTTAAAGTAAAAGTAAAAGACGCATGGTACGAATCAGAAGAGCCAAAATCGGCTTGGGTGTACAAAGACGACAAGGGGGAGATTGTCGCTTTATCGCCAATCTGTAAGCACCTCGGTTGTACTGTCAACTGGAACGCGGACAAAGAGCATCCGAACCAATTCTTCTGTCCATGTCACTATGGCCGCTACACGAAAGACGGCACGAACGTTCCAGGAACACCGCCGATGCATCCGCTAGACCGCTACGAGTACAAAGTAAAAGACGGCAAACTATATTTAGGTAAAGCGAAACCACGAGGGGGGGCGTAATAGGTGCTAAACAAAATTTATGACTGGGTCGACGAACGGCTTGATATTACGCCTTTGTGGCGCGATATCGCCGACCATGAAGTGCCGGAGCATGTAAACCCAGCACACCATTTTTCGGCATTTGTTTACTGCTTTGGCGGATTAACGTTTTTTGTCACCGTCATTCAAATTTTGTCTGGGATGTTTTTAACGATGTACTACGTTCCAGATATTAAAAACGCATGGGAATCTGTATATTATTTGCAAAATGAAGTCGCATTCGGTCAAATTGTGCGCGGCATGCACCACTGGGGCGCGAGTCTTGTCATCGTCATGATGTTTTTACATACGTTGCGCGTCTTTTTCCAAGGAGCATACAAAAAACCGCGGGAATTGAACTGGATTGTCGGCGTGCTCATTTTCATGGTGATGATGGGGCTTGGCTTCACAGGCTACTTATTGCCTTGGGATATGAAAGCGCTATTTGCGACAAAAGTAGGTTTGCAAATTGCAGAAGCAACACCAGTCATCGGAACAGCAGTGAAAACGTTATTAGCAGGTCACCCAGAAATCGTTGGGGCGCAAACGTTAACGCGTTTCTTTGCGATTCACGTCTTTTTCTTGCCAGGTGCATTGCTCGGGTTAATGGCAGCGCACTTCTTAATGATTCGCAAACAAGGAATTTCTGGTCCACTGTAAAATGTAAGGCTGTTTAGTTTTTGAGACAAAGGAGGGGAACATGCTATGCATCGCGGAAAAGGGATGAAATTTGTCGGCGATTCCCGCGTTTCTGCCGTGAGAAAGCCGAATATCCCGAAAGACTATTCGGAATATCCGGGAAAAACAGAAGCGTTTTGGCCGAACTTCTTGCTGAAGGAATGGATGGTTGGTTCTGTCTTTTTAGTTGGGTTTTTATGTTTAACCGTTGCCCATCCATCTCCGTTAGAGCGTATCGCTGACCCAACGGATACGTCATATATTCCGCTTCCAGACTGGTATTTCTTATTCTTATACCAGTTGCTGAAATATTCGTATGCGTCAGGTCCTTATACGGTGATTGGAGCGATTGTCATCCCAGGGCTTGCGTTTGGAGCGTTGCTTCTTGCACCGTTTTTAGATCGCGGACCGGAGCGTCGTCCAACAAAGCGTCCGGTAGCGGTAGGGATGATGTTATTAACGCTTGCAGCGATGATTTTTTTAACGTGGCAATCCGTCGTAACACATGACTGGAAAAAAGCAGCGGAACAAGGGAAAATTCGTGCGCAAGTCGAAATTGATAAAAACGCGGAAGGCTATAAAATTGCCCAAGCAAATACATGTGTTACCTGCCACGGAGAAAACTTATCTGGTGGCGCAGCGGCACCATCGCTTATTGGCACTGGATTAAAGCCAGAAGAAATCGCGCAAATTGCGAAAAACGGCCGCGGAGGCATGCCGAAAGGTGTGTTTAAAGGCACAGACGAAGAGTTGAAAAAACTATCTGAGTTTATCGCAGGGTTAAAAGCGAAATAAAGTACCGACGCGAAAGAAGCTGGCTATCGTTAGTCAGCTTTTTTCTTTCCCATTTCACTTCGAGAGTAGGTGGATTATGCGCTTTATGCTGTTTTTACTTCGGCAGCGCTCCGTGTGGTGGCTACTGCTTATCATGAATGTGCTCGGAACGGTGTATGGATACATATGGTACGGTCAGCAACTTTCCGAAACGCCAGCAAAATTTTTATTGTTTGTGCCAGATAGTCCAACAGCTAGTTTGTTTTTTGTGTTTGTCCTGCTTGCTTTTTTACTCGGAAAAAACTGGCCGCTTTTTGAGGCACTTGCGATGGTGACGTTATTCAAATACGGCGTTTGGGCGGTCGTGATGAATATACTCGTGTTCATTGTCACGGGGACGATTGGCTGGCAAGGATGGATGTTAATAATATCGCACGGAGCGATGGCGGTCGAAGGGTTGTTGTACGCGCCGTTTTATCGCATCAAAGGATGGCATTTAGCGGTAGCTGCTATTTGGACGCTACATAATGACGTTATTGACTATGTGTTTGGCATGATGCCGCGCTATCAAATGCTAAACGACTATATGCCGCAAATTGGCTATTTTACGTTTTGGTTAAGCATTGCCTCCATTGCGTTTGCCTACGTGTTGTGCGTCAGCGAAAACCGTCGGCAAATTCCGTGGAAATAATGGTCTAACCTTGTCCATTCCCTCATATATTGGTAGTAAGTGGAGGAGGGACAAGGATGAGGCGAATCGTGATGTTTTGGATGGTCATTATTTTTTTATTTCCGGCAGCTGCCTATGCTACCCATCATGAGGATAGTTGGCAGCGCTTAGACAAAATTTCCGATGAAGCGCTGCAGTTAGCAAAAAACAAGCGCTTTCAAGAAGCAAAAGAAGTGCTCGATTATTTTTCAAATGAATTTTTAAAATTAAACGCGCGTGACCGGCTTCATTCGATGGACGAATTGCGCGCGATTACGGTTACGCATGAAAAGGCAGTAAAAACGGTTACCGCTTCTACGCTGCCAGCAGAAGCGCGCATCGACCAAGTAGCGCAGTTTCGGCTTGTCATTGATGCGATTCGTTCCGATTATCAACCGCTTTGGACGGAGATGGAGCAAGCGGTGATGGGAGCGTTTCAGCAAATGGAGGCGACGGTGAAAAAAGGGGACAACACGCAATTTCCAACCGCGTTGGCGAAATTTTTGCACGAATACGAAATTATTGAGCCGAGCGTCAAAATCGATGTCGCACCAGAACGAGCGAAAAAAGTCGATGAGGATATTGCGAATCTTCAGACCGAGCAATTCCGAGCGCTTCCGCAAGCCAAGCAAATCGAAGTATTGGCGCAAACAAAAGCCGATGTAGAGGCGCTTTTTGCCGAAGTGAAGAAAGATGAAGCGGATCCGTCGCTATGGTGGGTGATGATTTCCACAGGGGGCATCATTGTGGCAACCTTAACGTACGTCGGTTTTCGTAAATACCGTGGAGAAAAACAAAAAACGCGCGCGCAAGAAAAAGAATAAAGGGGCGATATGCCCCTTTTTATTCTGGGTGAATTGGCTGTTTGTTTTCATCAAGTGTAAATCCTTCGCCAAGCACGTCATGTACGTCTGTTACTGCCACAAAGGCGTGTGGATCAACGGAAGTAATGACGTTTTTTAAGCGTGGCAATTCGTTTTTCGCCACGACACAATAAAGGACGTCCCGCTCACGATTTGTGTACGATCCGCGACCTTTTAATACCGTCACCCCGCGTTCCATTTCCGTTAAGATTTTCTGGGCAATTTGTTCGCTTTTCTCTGAAATAATCGTCGCTCCTTTTGCCGCATACCCGCCTTCTTGCATAAAATCAATGACCCTTGCCGCGACAAATACCGCTACAAGCGTATACATCGCTTCTCGATACGAAAGGTATAAAAGGAGCGATAGCGTAATGACAGCGGCATCAAATACAAACATCGTTTTCCCCATACTAATACCTTTGTATTTGTAGACGAGCCTTGCGATAATATCGACTCCACCGGTCGTTCCGCCATAACGAAAAATAATCCCCAGACCAATTCCAATAAATACGCCTGCAAATAGTGCAGCAAGCGTCAAATCATGCTTTAGTGGCATGTGTATGGAAAATCGTTGGAAAATCCAAAGAAAAATCGATAGCCCCACCGTTCCAATCACTGTATAGAAGAATGACTGACGGCCAAGCAATTTCCAACCGAGAAAAAAAAGCGGAATGTTTAACGCTAAGTTTGTAATCGACGGGTCCATGCCGAACAAAAAATAAAGAAGAAGTGTAATGCCTGTAATCCCGCCTTCCGCTAGGTTATTTTGCATATTAAAATGAACAAGTCCAAATGCGAAAATTGCCGCGCCAAATAAAATAAACGCGATATTTTTTATTTTTAAACCAAAAACCATACGCCACCTCCGTGCAATAATAGTCAGCGCCTTCATTATAGAGGAAGTTGTCGGTTTCGGCAATGCGGGAGAAAAATATTTGTCAAAACCGCCACGATTCGCTAACATGAAAGCATAAGAGGTGATGTTGTGTGGCAGAAAAAACGATGAAACAATTACAACAAGAAGTGGATGCATACATAAGCCAATTTAAAGAAGGATACTTTAGTCCATTAGCCATGCTTGCACGATTGACGGAAGAACTTGGCGAGCTAGCAAGAGAAGTAAATCATTATTACGGCGAAAAGCCGAAAAAGAAAACAGAAAAAGAAAAAACGATGGAAGAAGAGCTTGGAGATGTATTGTTTGTCCTTATTTGTTTTGCCAATTCGCTTCATATTGATTTACAAGAAGCGCACGATTTCGTTATGGAAAAATTTCGCACGCGCGATCAACATCGTTGGACGAGAAAGGAAGGGTTGAACGAATGAAACCAATTAAAATAGCAATCGCTGGACCGCGCGGACGCATGGGGCGAGAAGCAGTCGGACTTGTACATCAGACGGAGCATTTTGCACTTGTTGCGGTCATTGACCGCAAATACGACGGGAAAGATTTAGCCGAATTGGACGGCTTCTCTGGCATTCATGCCCCGATTTATACAGACATCGAACGTTGTTTTCAAGAAACAAAACCAGATGTGCTTATTGATTTGACGACGCCGGAAAGCGGGAAGTACCATACGGAACTTGCCTTGCAATATGGCGTTCGCCCTGTCGTCGGCACGACAGGATTTACCGAAGACGACATTGAACGGCTAACGAAGCTTGCGGAAGAAAAAGGGATTGGCGCCATTATTGCCCCGAACTTTGCCATTGGCGCGATTTTAATGATGAAATTCGCGCAAATGGCAGCGAAATATTTTCATGATGTCGAAATTATCGAATTGCACCACGACCAAAAGCTTGATGCTCCATCGGGAACAGCGGCAAAAACGGCGCAATTGATTGCCGATGTGCGCCCACCGAAAAAACAAGGGCATCCGGACGAAAAAGAAACGTTACAGGGGGCGCGTGGTGCAGAATATGACGGCATTCGCATCCATAGTGTCCGCCTTCCTGGGTTTGTCGCCCATCAAGAGGTGATTTTTGGCGGAAATGGACAAGCATTGACGATTCGCCACGATTCGTTCCATCGCGGGTCGTTTATGTCCGGCGTCAAATTGTCGGTGGAAACGGTGATGAAACTGCAAACGCTTGTGTACGGGCTCGAACATATTATCGAATAAAAAGTGGAGCGGGGGATAGTGATGAAAATTGCGTTAATTGCCCATGACCAAAAGAAGGCGGAAATGATTCAATTTGTCACAGCGTACGAACCGATTTTATCGCCGCATGAGCTATATGCGACCGGAACGACCGGCGCGCGCATTGAAGAAGCGACAAACTTGCGCGTGCATCGATTTCGTTCCGGCCCGTTAGGCGGCGACCAAGAAATTGGCGCGCTCATTGCTCGCAATGAAATGGATATGGTCATCTTTTTCCGCGACCCGCTAACGGCGCAGCCGCACGAGCCAGACGTAAGCGCACTAATGCGCTTATGCGACGTGTACGCTGTACCGCTAGCAACAAATATCGGAACGGCAGAATTGCTCATTCAAGGGCTAGCGCGCGGTGATTTGGCGTGGCGCAACATTGTTCATGAAAAACAGGGGGAACAACATGACTGAACTGCATCTCTTGGCGTTTGGCGCCCATCCAGACGATGTCGAAATCGGCATGGGCGGGACATTAGCGAAATACGCAAAACAAGGGTATTCGGTCGGCATTTGCGACTTAACGCTAGCGGAATTATCGTCCAACGGCACGGTCGCTATTCGCCAGCAAGAAGCAACACGCGCCGCGGAGCTATTAGGGGTGAAAACAAGGATTAACCTTCGCTTGAAAGACCGGGGGTTGTATAAAACGGATGACGCGATTCGGCAACTAGCGGCGGTCATCCGTCAATATCGCCCGCGCGTCGTATTTGCCCCGTACTGGGTAGACCGCCATCCTGACCACGGAAACTGTGCGTTTCTTGTCGAAGAAGCGGTTTTTTCTGCGGGCATTTCTCGTTATGAAGCATTCGGGCATCGGGCGCATCGTGTAACCGCCCTTTATTACTACATGATTAACGCGTACGAACGCCCACACTTTGTTATTGATATTAGCGATACGATGGATGTGAAACTCGCTAGTTTGCGCGCGTATGAAAGCCAATTTACAAAGACGGTGCAATCGGTGGACACGCCGCTCACAAACGGCTACATCGAAACGGTCGAAAGTAGGGAGCGTATGTTTGGCAAACAAGTCGGCGCCGCGTTTGCGGAAGGATTTATGACGAAACAACCGCTATTGATTTCACGTGATTTAATAGGAGAGAAGCAATGAAATTAAAAATAGGAATCGTTTGTTATCCAACCGTCGGTGGCTCTGGTGTCGTTGCCACCGAACTAGGGAAACTATTGGCAGAAAGGGGACACGAAATTCATTTTATTTCCTCCAATATCCCGTTTCGCCTAAATAAAGTATATTGCAATATTTACTATCATGAAGTGACGGTAAATCAATATTCTGTCTTTCAATATCCGCCATATGACTTGGCGCTTGCCAGTAAAATTGCCGAAGTCACGAAACGCGAGCGGCTCGATCTTTTACACGTTCATTACGCCGTTCCACACGCCGTTTGCGCCGTTTTAGCCAAACAAATGGTCGACCATGACGTCAAAATCGTCACGACGCTGCACGGAACAGACATTACGGTGCTCGGGTATGACCCGTCGTTAACCGACATTATTAAATTTGGCATCGAGAAGTCCGATGTCGTGACCGCTGTTTCTAACGCCCTCGTTCAACAAACGTACGAATTGTTAGACGTGCAAAAAGACATTCAAACGGTCTACAATTTCGTCGATGAACGTGTATATCGGAAAAAAGATGTCGATGCTTTAAAAGAAGCGTATGGAATTAGCGAACAAGAAAAAGTGATTATCCATGTTTCTAATTTCCGAAAAGTCAAGCGCGTACCCGATGTCGTTCGCGCGTTTTCGCTTGTTCGTCAAGCGCTTCCTGCCAAATTGCTGCTTGTTGGTGACGGACCAGAAATGACGGTCGTCTGTCGGCTAGTGAAACAACTAGGCTTAACCAAAGACGTTCTTTGCTTAGGAAAACAAGAAAATTTAGAAGAGCTCTATTCGATTAGTGACGTCAAATGGCTATTATCCGAAAAAGAAAGTTTCGGGCTTGTATTATTAGAAGCCATGGCGTGCAGTGTCCCATGTATCGGCACGAACATCGGCGGCATTCCAGAAGTGATTGACGATGGGAAAACTGGCTTTTTATGCGAGCTTGGCGACGTCGAAGCGGTGGCGGAGCGAACGATAAAGCTTTTGCAAGACGACCACTTGCATGCGGCGATGGCGGAAAACGCGTTACAGACGGTGTATACGAAATTTTATTCGAAAGAAATCGTCCAACAATATGAAGCGATTTACGCTTCGCTAATGAAAGGAGTGGCGCGATGAACGAACCGTTTCGCCGGGCGCTCGGCGTCATCCGCACATTAAAACAGCACGGCTATGAAGCGTATTTTGTCGGCGGTTCGGTGCGTGATTATTTGTTGAACCGACCAATTGATGATGTCGATATCGCGACATCGGCATTGCCGGACGAAGTAATGGCGATTTTCCCGAAAACGATTCCGGTCGGGCTAA
This sequence comes from Anoxybacillus amylolyticus, assembly GCF_001634285.1. Taxonomy (GTDB): domain Bacteria; phylum Bacillota; class Bacilli; order Bacillales; family Anoxybacillaceae; genus Anoxybacteroides; species Anoxybacteroides amylolyticum. The sequence goes on along the minus strand of NZ_CP015438.1, from coordinate 2,296,466 downwards.
AGCACGGGACGGTCGTCGTTTTGCACGATGGGGTGCCGTATGAAGTGACGACGTTTCGGACGGAAGGGACGTACGAAAACTATCGCCGACCGGAATCGGTGACGTTTGTTCGCTCGTTGTATCAAGACTTAGAACGGCGTGATTTTACGATGAACGCCATCGCCATGGACGATACCGGTCAATTTATCGATCCGTTTGATGGACAAGCGGCGATTAATAAGCGCATCATTCGTACGGTTGGAAAGGCGAAGGACCGCTTTTTGGAAGATGCGCTCCGCATGATGCGCGCCATTCGCTTCGTCAGCCAGCTTGGGTTTCAGCTAGAGGAAGGAACGAAGCAAGCGGTGATCGAACATGCCTCGTTGCTTACCTATATTTCCGTCGAGCGAAAGACGGTCGAATTTGAAAAACTAATGGCAGGACCGTTTGCTTCGAGCGCGTTTTCGTTACTAGTGGAAACAAAGCTGTTTGCGTATTTACCAGGACTAGCGGAAAAACGAGAAGAGTTGCAGCAGCTTTCCAACTACGAATGGTCCGCGCTCACTTCTACCGCAGAGCGCTGGAGCTTTCTTTTATATTTATTAAACATCGAGCATGCTTCTTCTTTTTTACGCCAATGGAAATTATCCAACCGGCTAACGAAAGACGTGCAAGCGATTTTGCATGCGCTTTCTATCGTCCGTTCGTTTGCTGATTGGACAAAGGAAACATTGTATGCAGTCGGCGCAGCCGCTGCGCTTTCCGCTGAAGCGATTCGTTCGCTCGTCAACGGAGAAAAAGGTGAAGAAAACGTACAAGCCCTTCGCCAACAACTTGACTCACTTCCCATTCAAACGCGCCAAGACTTAGCGGTGACAGGGAAGGATATTATCGACTGGTATGGGGGAAAGGGAGGACCTTGGGTGGAAGAGACGTTGAAAAAACTTGAGCAAGCGGTGTTAGCTGGGATTGTAGAAAATGAGAAGGAGCGGATGAAAGCGTGGCTCAAATGGAATCAGACACACGAAAAAAATTGTTAGAGCTATTCTCGGAAGCAAAAGGGGATTTTATTTCTGGACAAAAAATTAGCGAGCTGCTTGGCTGTTCACGAACCGCTGTATGGAAACATATCGAAGAATTAAGGAAAGAAGGATTTGAACTTGAAGCGGTGCGCCGGCTTGGCTATCGAATCATCAGTACCCCAGATAAAGTAACAGCAAATGAAATTCGCCTTGGGTTAAAAACAACGATACTTGGACAAGTCATTCATTACGAAGAAGAAGTGGCATCGACGCAAAAAATTGCCCATCAGCTTGCCCAAGAAGGAGCAAAAGAAGGAACGCTCGTGGTGGCGGAATTGCAGACGGCAGGACGTGGACGAATGGATCGGACTTGGTTTTCGCCAAAAGGGACAGGGATTTGGATGAGCTTAATTTTGCGTCCGCCAATTCCGCCGCAAAAAGCGCCGCAGCTCACTTTGTTAGCAGCGGTTTCCATCGCGCAGGCGATTCAAGAAGTGACCGGGCTCGTTCCGGACATTAAATGGCCAAACGATATTTTAATCCACGGGAAAAAATGTGTCGGCATTTTAACAGAATTGCAAGCAGACCCAGACCGCGTCCATTCGGTCATTATCGGCATGGGAATCAACGTCAACCACAATCAATTTCCAGAAGATCTGCGTGAGGTTGCGACATCGCTGGCGATTGAAAAAGGAGAAAAAATAAAGAGGGCGAGACTTATTCAAGAAGTATTGACAAAAATGGAAACATTGTATCGTCAATATTTACAGCACGGCTTTTTGCCGATTAAACTGTTATGGGAAGGGTACGCGATTAGCATCGGCAACGAAATTACGGCGCGTATGCTCCATGGTACGATTCGTGGCGTTGCCCGCGGCATTACTGATGAGGGAGTATTAATGCTAGAAGACGCGAACGGCGTCATCCATTATATTCATTCCGCTGATATTTCCTTGTAGCAAAACTGTGCGAATTTTGTTAAAATACAGCTGAACGGGCAGTATCTTTTCGCAAGAACTGCACCATCATAAACAAAAAATGATGAACAAATTCTGCCTTGATCCAGAAAGGACTAGGACAGAGGGATGAACGCGAATACATAAAACGTCCTTCTTTCTCTAGGCAGGGAAAGAAGGTTTTTTTATTCGGTGCTTCATCTCCTCTGCAGCAAAAAGAGGAGGGAAATGCATGAAAACGAAAAGCGATTTTTTGAAAATGAAAGAAACGAACGAGCCGATTGTGATGCTTACGGCGTACGATTTTCCTTCGGCAAAACTTGCCGAGGGAGCGGGCGTCGATATGATTCTCGTTGGTGACTCGCTCGGCATGGTCGTATTAGGGTATGATTCGACGATCCCGGTCACAATGGAGGACATGATTCATCATACGAAAGCGGTGCGCCGCGGAGCACCGAATACATTTATTGTGACCGATATGCCGTTTATGTCCTACCATCTATCGAAAGAAGACGCACTTCGTAATGCAAAGCGCCTCATGCAAGAAGCAAACACAAACGCGGTAAAAGTTGAAGGGGCAGATGAAGTGGTGGATATCATTCGCGCTTTGACAAAAGCAGGGGTTCCAGTCGTTGCCCATTTAGGGTTAACGCCGCAATCGGTCGGGGTGCTTGGCGGGTATAAAGTACAAGGAAAAGATGCAGAAAGCGCTCGCAAGCTGCTAAACGATGCGAAACTTTGCGAACAAGCCGGGGCAATCGCGCTTGTGCTCGAATGTGTGCCGAAGCAACTCGCTGCGGAAATTACAAAACAACTAACGATTCCAACGATTGGCATCGGTGCTGGAGATGATGTCGATGGACAAGTGCTTGTCTATCATGACGTACTCGGCTATGGGGTCGAGCGCGTGCCAAAATTCGTCAAGAAATATGCAAACATACAAGAAACGATCCATCACGCTATCTCTAGCTATGTTGCAGAAGTAAAGCTTCGCCAATTTCCGGAAAGCGCGCATATGTTTACGATGAAAGAAGAAGCGTTAGTGGCGTTATATGGGGGAAAACAGGGATGAAAATGATGACGACAATCGAAGAAATGCAACAAACCATGCAAGCATACCACAAGCAAGGAAAAACGATCGGCTTTGTGCCGACGATGGGCTATTTGCATGAAGGGCATGTGGCGTTGATGGAGGCGGCGCGAAAAGAAAACGATATCGTCGTGTTAAGCATATTTGTCAATCCGCTCCAATTTGGACCGAACGAAGATTTTGACCGCTATCCACGCGACATTGCCCGCGACGAAACAATCGCCAAAGAAGCAGGGGTCGACGTGTTATTTTACCCGTCGGTTGCGGAAATGTATCCGCGCCCGCTCAGCGTCAAAGTCACCGTCACTGAACGGGTCAATGTGCTTTGCGGCAAATCGCGCCCAGGACATTTTGATGGAGTAGCGACCGTGCTGACGAAATTATTTCATATCGTCATGCCAACGCGGGCGTATTTTGGCATGAAAGATGCGCAACAAGTAGCGGTTGTCGACGGGTTAATTCGCGATTTCCATTTTCCGATCGAGCTCGTACCAGTTCCGACCGTACGCGAAGCAGACGGATTAGCGAAAAGCTCGCGCAACGTTTATTTATCAGAAAAAGAGCGCCAAGAAGCCCCGGCGTTATATGCGGCGCTACAAAAAGCGAAAGCGGCAATCGAAAACGGTTTGCGCGACCCACAAGCAGTGCGCGCCCTCATTGAAGATTATTTGATGACGCACACGAGCGGTGCTATTGATTACGTCGATGTGTACTCTTACCCAGAGCTAAAGCCGCTCGACACACTGGGTGGAACAATCATTATTGCCATTGCTGTCCGGTTTACAAACGCACGACTCATTGATAATATAACGATGGATGTCCCATCGTTATAGAAAGAGATTGAAAGGGAAATAAAGGAAAAGGGGGAGCGAGATGTTCCGAACACTAATGAACGCCAAAATTCACCGCGCCCGTGTGACAGAAGCCAATTTAAATTACGTCGGCAGCATTACGATTGACGCCGATATTTTAGATGCGGTCGGCATGGTGCCGAATGAAAAAGTGCAAATCGTCAACAACAATAACGGGGCGCGTTTTGAAACATATATTATTCCAGGGGAGCGCGGCAGCGGCGTCTTTTGTTTAAACGGGGCGGCGGCGCGTCTGGTGCAAAAAGATGACATTATTATCGTCATTTCGTATGCGCTCGTTCCAGAAGAAAAAGTGGCGGAACACCGTCCGAAAGTGGCGATTATGGATGAAAACAACCGTATCAAGGAATTAATCGCTGCTGAACCGGCGCATACGATTTTATAAAAGGGGCTGTTTTTGCACAGCCCCTCTTATTACGCAATTTTGAGGTGAAACGATGAGGTTTGTCGTCATTGATTTGGAAACGACAGGAAATGCTCCGCAAAAAGGTGACCGAATGATTCAAATTGGCATCGTGATAATCGAGAACGAGCAAATTGTGGAACGGTTTTCGCGCTTTATTAACCCCGAGTGCGAGATTCCGCTTTTTATTCAACAACTGACACAAATTGACGAACAAATGGTCAAAACCGCGCCGGTTTTTGCCGAGATTGCCGAAGAAATTGCCAACAAGCTAGCAGGAGCGTATTTTGTTGCCCATAACGTTTCGTTTGATTGGCCTTTTTTGCAAGCGGAATTGCAGGCGGCAGGCATTTCGCTTTCGCCGCCACCGATGATTGATACGGTAGAAATGGCGCGTATATTGTTTCCAACGGTGGAGAGCTATAAATTAAGTGACCTCGCGCAAATGTTAGCGATTCATCATGAAAATCCGCATCAAGCAGATAGCGATGCGGAAGTGACAGCGAAACTTTGGTTGTGTCTCCTTCAAAAGCTACAGTCGCTTCCGCTGGCGACGGTACAACAGCTAAAACGGCTGTCAAAAGATTGGAAAAGCGAGATGCATGCCATTTTAGATGCGATAATCGCGAAAAAAATGGCGGCACCCGATGAAGAAGGATACGTATACTATCGTGGAATTGCTATCAAAAAGCGAACCGAGGCTTCTAAAAAACAAAGCGACGCTTCTTATTCGTTTACGGAATGGGTGGCGGATGAGCCACCGCTTCCGTTTCCACAGTATGAACATCGCGACGGTCAATGGGAAATGATGAAAGTTGTTTACGAGGCGCTTGACACGTCGCAACACGCCATGATTGAAGCAGGAACAGGGATCGGCAAGTCGCTAGCGTATTTTCTTCCAAGTCTTTATGTAGCGAAAAAGCAACAAAAGCCGGTTGTCATTAGCACCTATACGCTCCAATTGCAAAAGCAACTAATCGAGCGTGACGTTCCGTTGTTGCGAAAAATCGTTCCGTTTCCTTTTCGTGTGGTGCTGTTAAAGGGGAAACGAAATTATTTGTCGCTTGATAAGTTCATTTCGTTTCTTCAAGAGCCGAACAAAACGTACGATGCGGTACTAACGAAAGGACAAGTGCTCGTTTGGTTGACGGAAACGGAAACGGGCGATGTGGATGAGTTACAATTGTCTTCCGGCGGACAGTTGCTTTGGCCGCTATTACATTTAGACGAGCAAAAAGAAGTAGGGGAGCATGATTTTTTTCGTCTTGCGTGCGAGCGGGCAAGCGAAGCGGATGTTGTTATTACAAACCATGCATTTTTAATGCAAGATATCACGGCGACTAATCCCTTGCTTCCAGCGTATGACCATTTGATTGTCGATGAAGCGCATCATTTGGAAGAAACGGCATCCCGTTATTTCGGACGCCATGTCGAATATGTGGCGCTCCGGTTATTGTTGACACGTATCGGGACGGGCGACGAAGAAGGATCGTTATTTCAGCTTAAAAAGCGGATCGATAAAGAAGTATGTTCCATTCAAGCGCGGCTTCGCGACTTGCAGATCGAGTGCGACGAATGGTTTCGCCTTGTTCGCCGCTACGTGATAACGAAACAACCGAACGTCCATGCCTCGCGGCTTCGCTATCGATTCGATCCACAGAAAGAGTGCGGACGAAGTTGGGAAGCGATGAAAGAGTTATTATGGCGGATTGCTGACCAAACAAAAAAATTGGCACAAGAGGTAAATGAGGTTAAGAAAAGCGTCCCAACGCTCTCGGCGTTGTCGTTTTTTTCCGACATCGACGAGTTGTTGTCGACAGTTAATACCCTTCAGGAAGTAATGGAAACAGCCGACCCACTCGTTGTTCGTTGGATGGAAGTGGAAACGAAAGGGGCGGCGAATGCTACCGCGATTTATTGCCAGCCGATTGATTTAGAGGCGTTTTTTGCTGAAGAGCTATTTGCAAAGAAAAAAAGCGTTGTGCTTACGTCAGCGACGCTTTCGATGAACGGGTCGTTTTCGTATTTGATTTCGCGGCTTGGACTAGAAGATTTTTACCCGATTTGCCGGACGATTCCGTCGCCGTTTCCGTATGCCGAGCAAGCAAAAGTGATGGTACCCCGAGATTTGCCGTCTGTTTCTTCCGTGTCACTTGAGAAGTATGCAGAGGCGGTCGCTTCGCACTTATTAACAATAGCAAAACATATAAACGGGAAAATACTCGTGTTGTTTACGTCGTATGAATTGCTGCGCTTGACGGCAGCGATTGTGAAAGAGCGGAATGACGATGAAACGTTTGTGTTGTTAGCGCAAGGGGGACAAGGCGGAAGTGCTTCGAAGTTGACGAAGGCGTTTCAGCAATTTGATAAGGCGATGTTGTTTGGAACGAGCAGTTTTTGGGAAGGGATTGATTTTCCAAGAGAGGCGTTGTCGGTTGTTGTCATCGTTCGATTGCCGTTTGCTCCGCCAGATGACCCGGTTATGGAAGCAAAAAGCGACTACATTCGCGCAAAAGGTGGAAATCCGTTTTATGAGTTATCGCTGCCGCAAGCGGTCATTCGCTTTAAGCAAGGCTTTGGGCGGTTAATTCGCACAAAAGACGACCGCGGGGTATTGTTTGTGTTCGACCGGCGGCTATTAACCGCTTCCTATGGCCGCTATTTTTTAGCTTCTCTTCCAGACGTGCCGGTGTATGATGAACCACTCGAACAACTATTGCAAAAAATGGGATAATTCGCTGGAAAAAGACAAACGATATACATGGGCATTTCCCTCTCGACCGCTCGAGAGGGAAACGTTTATCCAGTCGTCTCCGCTTTTCTTGTCTAGCTGCGAACTAGCATCCTCGGCCGCGTGTGCTTTCTCTGTCGACGTGCGAGGCACGTCTCGTCGAAAGCTTGCGCGTCCGTCGGATGCTTCCTTGGCTGCGCCAAGGATCGTTCTTCGCTTTTCTTGTCTAGCTGCGGCTCCTAGCCCCTCGGGACGCTTCTGCCCCGCTGCGGCGGCGACAGCCTCCTCGCGGGTCTTTCAGCGCCTGTCGGGGCTAACCAGTCGCCTCCGCTTTTCTTTTGTAGGTGGGAAAATTTTTTATGAAATTGCACAACGAACCTGTTATAATAAGTGGGAAGATACAACAGAGTGTTGTTGTATGTATAGTGTGGCTGCTTGCGGCTGTTGTTATGAGTAACAAAATTTGTGGCATAAAGGAGGAACTGTGGGTGGAAAGTAAAATTCAAGTATTGGCAACGGTGAAAATCCAGCACTCGCCTGATTTATATAAAATTGTGGACTGCCTTAACCGAACGTTGAAAAAAAATGACCTCATGTTCGGTCTTGCGCTTGATGAACAAGACAAAAACAAAGCGGTATTTACGATTTACCGGACGTAAAGAAGGGCTTGCGATGAAAAAATGGAGCATTATTGTTCTTCTTTTTTTCTTCGTCGCGATTTGGCAGGCGGTGAGCGTCTATCGTGCTGCGATGGCGCCAAAGGAAACGCTCTTAGAAAAAGCGGAACAACGCGCTATCGAAGAAGCGAATCTTTCCGATATTCAAGCTGCGAATACATACTATGGCGAAAAGACGTACGCCGTTGTGGAAGGAACCGATAAAAAAGGCACGAAAAAAATTGTATGGGTGCCAGCAAAAGGCGGACATATTGTTGTCAAGCGCGCGAAAAGTGGGATCACGAAGCAAGAGGCAATTGAAAAATTAAAAGCGGACCGACAGCCAAAAGAAATTATTTCGGCCAAACTCGGAATGGAAAAAGGAGTGCCGCTTTGGGAGCTGACATATATCGAACAAGATAACCGCTATTCTTTTTATTACGTCAGCTTTGCCGACGGTGCTTTTTTGAAAAGGTATAGTTTCCAACAATAATGAAGGGGGAAAAGAACATGAAATTAGCAAAACGGGTATCATCGCTCACACCATCCACAACGCTTGCCATTACAGCGAAAGCAAAAGAGCTAAAAGCAAAAGGTTATGATGTCATCGGTTTAGGGGCAGGTGAGCCGGATTTTAATACGCCGCAGCACATTATCGACGCAGCGTTAAAAGCAATGAACGAAGGGCATACGAAATACACCCCTTCGGGTGGGCTTGCAACGTTAAAAGCAGAAATTGTGAAAAAGTTTCAGCACGACCAACAGTTGCAGTATGAACCGTCGGAAATTATTGTTTGCGTTGGCGCGAAACATGCGCTTTACACATTATTCCAAGTCCTTTTAGACGAAGGCGATGAAGTCATTATTCCGACGCCATATTGGGTGAGCTACCCGGAACAAGTGAAACTTGCAGGCGGGGTGCCGGTGTATGTCGAAGGGTTGGAAGAGAACCACTTCAAAATTACGCCAGACCAACTAAAAGCAGCAATTACGGAGCGGACGAAAGCTGTCATCATTAACTCGCCAAGTAACCCGACAGGTATGATTTATACAGAAGACGAGTTGCGCGCGCTTGGGGACATTTGCTTAGCGCACGATATTTTAATTGTGTCCGATGAGATTTATGAAAAATTAGTATATGGGGACAATAAACATGTATCGATCGCCCAGCTTTCGCCACAGCTAAAAGCGCAGACGATTATCATTAACGGCGTATCGAAATCACACTCGATGACTGGCTGGCGTATCGGGTATGCCGCAGGAAACAAAGACATTATTCGCGCCATGACCGACCTTGCGAGCCATAGCACGTCCAACCCAACGTCGATTGCACAATATGCGGCGATTGCCGCATATAGCGGGCCGCAAGAACCAGTCGAGCAAATGAGGCAAGCGTTTGAAGAGCGGCTAAACATTATTTATGAAAAACTGATTCAAATTCCTGGCTTTACGTGCGTCAAGCCGCAGGGAGCGTTTTATTTGTTCCCGAACGCTCGCCAAGCAGCGATGATGGCAGGCTACGAAAGCGTCGATGCGTTCGTCGAGGCGTTATTAGACGAAGCAAAAGTCGCGCTTGTGCCAGGCTCTGGATTCGGTGCCCCAGACAACGTCCGCCTCTCGTATGCTACCTCGCTTGACGTATTAGAAAAAGCTATCGAGCGGATGAAGCTGTTTATGGAGCAGAAGCGCCAATGATTTTTTCAGATGAAAGGAGAGGAGCTATTCCTCTCCTTCTTCCTTATTATGTTTTGGCTTTTTTAAATAATGAGAGTAGCCACGATTTTTTCTTTTCTTCATGACTATTTGTTTCGGACGGTAGCGGTGAATGAGAGTTGTAAAGAGATTGTTTCTCTGTCGCTAATGCGGATTCCGTTTGAACGATGTCTGATGCAACCGTTAAATCTAATTCGTTTTTTTCTAGTATAACGGTGTCGGTTTCTTTTTGTTCATCATCTGTTTTCACGCTGTTGTGGCGATGAAGGCTTACAAACAGCTCCTCCTCATTATTTTGAGTATATAAAGGAGCGATGCTAGAGAATGGCGGATGAAACAAAGGTTCCTCGTTATGTTTGTCACGTAAGATTAAATTGGGTAATTGGTCGTCATCCTCTCCTGTCTGTTTGTAACGAATAGGTGGACGGGTATTTTGAGAAGTTGGGGGCTCGATGCGTGCGCGTTTCACTAGGGGCGGTTTTTGTGATAACCCTTGCTTTTTTTGGTTAATTGGAGAAACAACGATTGATTGGTTTGTTTCATCCATAAATTGTTGAAGCTTTAAAAAGCTATTCATGGACGATCCCGTAGTCGTTTTTGATGGAGGGGAAGATTCTTTCCCCGCTTCTGGCGCTATTTGTTTTGGTGTAGCTAGTAATTGGATGACATGGGCTAACATTTCTTTCATTTCGGTGATGTCTAAATTTAACCCTTCTTCTCTTTTCTTTTCGGTTCGTTTTGCTAATTCCGCCAGTTGATGAAAAATTTTTTCCATCTCATTTGCGAAATGGGCTGTTTGTTCTAAAAGTTCCTCGATTTTCACTTGTTGACGCAAAAGTTGCTTTTGTAAAACTGCTATGTCTTTTTGCTGCTCTTTGTCTAACTCCGGCAGTATTTTTTCAATCATTGAGGTTTTTTGCCCTAATGTACGTACTTCGTCTTTTAAATCATCTGTTTCTTTTTTCTGTGCCACGGTTTCTTCGCTTAATCCCTCAAACTGTTGGAGTAGTTTCTCGCTGTTTTTTTCAAAAAAATCATATTTTTTTTCCATGTCCTTCATCCTTTCCATCCAAGATGTCAGCACAGGTCGCAAAGACGTGTAATCCGTCAATTGGTCATGATGAGCGGAAATTTCTTTTTCTAGGGTATGCATATATGCAAAGATGGTTTTTATTTCTTTTTCGAATTCTTTCTGTTTTTGGCTATAAGCATCGAAGAAGGCTTGCGTTTGTTGGTCGTTTGTTTCTAGTTGTTTCTTGAGTTTGAATTGTTCGTTTTGTATTTCGTTATAGAACAAACGCTGGGCATTTTTTAATTGCTCCAATTCATGGGCTAAGCGATGGATTTCATCTGATTGAGTTAACATAATTTCTTCGTATCGCTTGTATGCTTCTTTTAGCTTTTCATTTTCTATGTGCAACTGTTCTAGTTGTTTATTTAGAAGATCTATTTGCTCATCGAATTGCAAGGAAGAGAGAATTTCTTTATATTTTTCTATTTCTGATTTTAGATGAATAACTTTTTGTTCTAATTGGATTGCCTTTTTTTCCCCACTCATAATTTTCACCACCTTTTGAAGTTTGTAACTTTCCATTTTTTTAAAATTGTATGCAAAAAAATTATAAAATTGTCTTTTTGGTAAAAATATGAATCTTGAAATGGTAAAATTAGGCGGATATTTCATCACCACTTGAAGTCAATTACATAGTATAGAGTAGTCTGAAAAAATAATGAAAGGAGATTACACGATGGCAATTAATTTACAGCAATTTGCTCAAGAATTTAGCCCTGAGTGTATCCAAGTATGTAAAGTTTACGACTGGACAACGAACGTTGTTTCCCTTACACAAGATATTCCATTTACATTTCCTACAGGTTCTCTCCCAACTACCATTTCCCAAGTCAATTGTGTCACTACTCTTTTAGAGTGTGCAGAAGAGGGACCAAGACGGGATATTGAATGTGTAGTAGGGGATGAACGTGTTACATTGCAGGTCGTTACATTGAGCAAAACGATCCAAGTGGTTTTGGAAGTAACTGGAACATCAGGAACAGGGACACAAACAACGATTACAAGTAATCCAACATTGATTACAACCAGTGAAGAAGTTATCCTTTGCGCACCGGAAGGAACAACTGTCTCCTGCACAGCAACACAAAACGCATTTAATGTTTGTCGGGTCGGGTCATTTACACGTAACGGTGATACGATTACTGCAACCGTGTTCATTCGTGTGTGCCAAAATATCGTTGTCACATTTGAAGTCATTTTAGAAGTAGCAGCGAAATTTTGCCAACCACGTCCGAAGATTGTTTGTGAAGAAGAATGCGCAGTCGATGTATTCCCGCCGCAATGTCCATCTATCTTCCCAGCTCAAGGATAAACAAAAAATGCTATTGGAATGACTAAAAAGGGGTTTTTCTACCCCTTTTTCTCATACATATGAAGAAGAAAATATCTTTTTACGTGAGGAGAGAGAAAGAATGAGTCATTCGTTCGAAGATATTGAAAAGAAAATTCGTACGTTAGAACAAGAGTTACAAGCGGTAAACAACTTATTGTCCGAAATGAAAAAAGGAGGAAACGTGCCATCTCTCCAAGCGCTTGCTTACTTTACCTACTCTTTCGTATTGCCCATAAATGGAAGGAAAAAGGGGACGATCGTAGGGAATTTTATTATTCGCAATATCGGCTCGAGTTCACTTGAAAATCCGGTCATCTGTTTGAAAATTGTTCCAAAAGAATGTGCCGTTTTAACAGCAAAATTAGGAGAACATGTGGCATATGACCGCCGCTTAAACCCGCTAGTGATGGAAACGTGGGAATACATTGATGAAAACGCGGAAAGAACTGTAGAGGAGAAAGGGGAGTTTTGGCTAAAGCCTGCTCAAATTCCTCACATTGAGGAAGGAGGACAACTAGCATTTTCTAATTTTCAAATTAAACTCTCGTTTTCTGACGAGCCGCGTACTTACAAAATATATGGGTTTTTTTATTGTAAACAACTCCCACAAGGAATTAAATCCTTAAATGACATTGTCATTCACGGATAAACAGGCTGACTCTGAAACGAGCCAGCCTGTTTTGCTATGCCTCAGGGACAACAAGAGCGTTTAATGCACGTGTTTCAGCGGTAAATGTGACGCCGGCAATCGGAGTTCCTGTAATAATGATGCGATAGATTTGAGTTCCTACTCCTGGAGTATCTACCCATGTTAAATTCGGGTATACGGTAACTGTAGCGGCACCAGTAATCTGGGTTTCCACATCTAGTTGAGCTATGTTGACAAATGCTCCGCCGTTAGTAGAGCGCTGCAAAACATAAGCAACTCCAGTAATATTAGTATCTGTCATGTTAGTAGACGCAATAGACAACTCAACCATAGAGTCGAGTTTCACCTTGTCGTTGCTAAGCGTAACAAATGCGTCTAGACGAAGAACTTCGGTGCCTGCAGCGGAAAGAGTGATTGGTAAATCAACCGCAGACTGGGCAAAAAATAAACGTGGAAATAAATCATCATTACTTACGCATGACATATAAATCACTTCCTTTATGAAATAATTGATGTTTACACATCTATTGGTAGTAAATGAAAATTTAAAAAAAATGTTTCAGACAAGTATCTATTTTTTAGAAAATAGGAGAATAACTAAAATAGGAGATAGCTGCTTTCTTCCTTGCTTGTCGTATAGTTGGAAGGTATAATATAAATTATGCGTACATAGTTTTCGAACAGATGTTGGAGGGACTTAGCAGTGAAAACAACGATTGAAGAAGTGAGTAAATACGTAGGTCAAGAGGTGACGATTGGCGCTTGGTTGGCGAATAAGCGTTCAAGTGGAAAAATCGCTTTCTTGCAGTTGCGCGATGGGACAGGCTTCATTCAAGGGGTCGTCGAAAAATCGCAAGTAGCGGAAGATGTGTTCCAACGCGCCAAATCCATCACCCAAGAAACGTCGCTATACGTAACGGGGACGGTGCGCATCGATGAGCGTTCACCGTTTGGCTATGAACTGGCGGTAACCAATATCGAAATCATTCATGAATCGGTGGACTACCCGATTACGCCAAAAGAGCATGGTGTCGAGTTTTTAATGGATCATCGCCATCTATGGCTGCGCTCGAAACGGCAACATGCGATTATGAAAATTCGTAACGAAATTATTCGGGCGACGTACGAGTTTTTCAACCATAACGGCTTTGTCAAAGTCGACCCGCCAATTTTAACGGGAAGCGCGCCAGAAGGAACGACGGAGTTGTTCCATACAAAATATTTCGATGAGGATGCCTACCTTTCGCAAAGCGGTCAACTTTACATGGAAGCGGCAGCGATGGCACTCGGAAAAGTGTTTTCGTTCGGTCCGACGTTCCGTGCGGAAAAATCAAAAACGCGCCGCCATTTAATTGAATTTTGGATGATTGAGCCGGAAATGGCGTTTTACGAGTTTGAAGACAACTTAAAAGTACAAGAACAATATGTGTCTTATATCGTTCAATCGGTCTTGAAAAATTGCTCGCTTGAACTAAAAACGCTTGGTCGCGATACAGCGAAGCTCGAAAACATCCAACCGCCGTTCCCGCGCATTACATACGATGAAGCGATTCAATTGCTTCATGACAAAGGATTTACCGACATCGCGTGGGGCGACGATTTCGGCGCGCCGCACGAAACGGCGATTGCCGAAAGCTTCGATAAGCCAGTGTTTATTACGCACTATCCGACACAACTAAAACCGTTTTATATGCAGCCGGATAAAAATCGCCCAGAAGTCGTGCTTTGCGCCGATTTAATCGCACCGGAAGGATATGGCGAAATTATTGGCGGCTCGGAGCGCATTCACGATTATGAATTGTTAAAACAGCGCCTCGAAGAACACCATTTGCCGCTTGAGGCGTACAAATGGTATTTAGAATTGCGCCAATACGGCTCTGTGCCACACTCTGGATTTGGATTAGGACTAGAGCGCACCGTTGCTTGGATTTGTGGCGTCGAGCACGTCCGCGAAACGATTCCGTTCCCGCGCTTATTAAATCGTCTATATCCATAAGAAAAGCGCAAAGCGCCCGCCTATCGGCGAAGAGCTCACAAGCCCCACCGAGGAGAGCTCGAACCAAGCATAGCTTAGTTCTGCGTGGGTAACTTCAGTGAGGACAATCCATGTGTCGCCGCCGCAAGAAGTGGCGGAGCGCATCACACCGATGGCGTTTGGAGCTAGACAGCTCTCTGCCCAATTGTAAAATTTTAAACTTTCCTATCTTTAAAAAAAATCCTCCTAATCACGGGGGATTTTTTTGCGAGTATGGTATACTATAAGTTGAGGTGCATTTCGATGGATAAAGGGAAAATGGCGGAATGGCTGGCGCAAGGAAGCATTGCGATTCCAAAACTATTGCTGTATCATTATAAACGCCTAGGCTTAACGGAAACGGAGTTTATGGTGTTGTTGCATTTACACTCGTTTCTTGAGGAAGGGGTTTCTTTTCCCACCCCTGTCGAGATGGCGGAACGAATGACGTTGTCGCCGGCGCAATGCATGGAAACGTTGCGCAAGCTCATTCAAAAAGGATTTTTGGCGATTGAAGAACAAGTAGATGAAGTGCGGAGCGAAACATATTCGCTCAAACCGCTTTGGGAAAAACTCGTCTATTACTTATTGATTCAATCGGCAAACGAGGGGCGTGCTAGTCGGCAAGAAGAGGAACAAAGCTTGTACACGATGTTTGAGCAGGAATTTGGCCGTCCGCTTTCTCCGTTTGAGTGCGAGACGCTAACGATGTGGATCGATCAAGACGAGCATGATCCTGCCATTATTAAAGCAGCGCTTCGTGAAGCAGTGCTATCTGGGAAATTAAACTTCCGATACATTGACCGTATTTTATTTGAATGGAAGAAGAACGGGGTTCAAACGATTGAACAGGCGAAAGATTACGGGAAAAAATTCCGCAAACATCAAAGATCATCGACGCAAGAGGAGTTTAAACAGACGGTGACGTTTTACAATTGGTTAGAGTCGTAAACGAGAGAGGGGGGTCTCTCGTTTTTCTTTGGAAGAGAGGAGGATTGGTTTGTTAAACAGCCGGCAAATTCGCTATTGCTTAGATAAAATGGGAGAAATGTTCCCGAACGCTCATTGTGAACTTGTGCATCGCAATCCGTTTGAATTGTTAATTGCTGTCGTTTTATCGGCGCAATGTACCGATGCGCTCGTCAACAAAGTGACAAAACATCTATTTAAAAAATATCAAACGCCAGAAGACTATATATCTGTTTCGCTTGAAGAACTTCAACAAGATATTCGCTCGATTGGGCTATACCGAAATAAGGCGAAAAATATCCAGAAGTTATGTGCGTTGTTAATTGAAAAATATGGTGGACAAGTGCCGAACGACCGCGATGAGTTGATGAAATTGCCAGGTGTCGGAAGGAAAACGGCAAACGTTGTCGTTTCGGTGGCGTTTGGCGTACCGGCAATTGCCGTTGATACGCACGTCGAGCGGGTCAGCAAGCGGCTCGGCTTTTGCCGCTGGAAAGATTCGGTGCTCGAAGTAGAGGAAACGCTCATGCGAAAAATTCCAAAAGAAGAATGGTCGGTTACGCATCACCGGATGATTTTTTTCGGGCGCTACCATTGTAAAGCGCAAGCGCCAAAATGCGACGTTTGTCCACTACTTGAATTATGCCGCGAAGGAAAAAAACGCCGAAAGCGAGGGGAAAGCGTTGCAAGTGCCAAATGAATTCGTTCATCCGCTTTTTTTTCGCCTAGGGGATAACGTGCCAGCAAGTGATGCCCCATTTCCAGAAGCGATGAAGCATGTCTATTTTTACTATGACATCGTCGGCATTCCAGCACCATGGGAAGAAATTGAATCGATTCCCGCTGTCTTTAAGCTTTGGTACGAAGAACGAGAACGATTAGAAAGCTGTTTTGCCAAACGTGACCGCACGAGCGCACGAGAGCCGATGATTCGCGGGATTTCGTATTTCCTCGTTTGTTTACATTGGTTAAACGGCAAGCGAGTAGAGAGGGTGAAGGAGTGGGAAAAAGAAATTGCCACATTGGCGGTGAAGCCGGTAAACGCTATCGAGCGGCTGCAATTTATTTTTGCTCGTCCGGATTTATACCATTCGTTCATCCAGCTAAGCGAGCTGTTTAGTGAAACGGAAAAACTTTATTATAAAACATTAGTGAAAAGGAAAAAAGGGATGTCTCCGCGCTGAGACATCCCTTTTCATCATTATTGGTTAAGCAATTCATTGGTGGACGGAAACGAGCTTTTTCCGACGCGGTTCGTTGTATTTCCAGTAGAGTTGTTATTTTGGGTTGGTGGGGTTGTGTTTCCACCGGATCCGCTGTTGTTATTTTGTCCGCCATTATTGTTATTTTGTCCACCGCTGTTGTTTTGTCCGTTCGTATTGTTGTTTCCGCTATTGTTTTGTCCCCCGTTTTGTTCGTTATTGTTTGTGTTGTTGCCATTGTTTTGTTCATTTGTGCCGTTGTTGCCGTTTTGTTCCTCTGGCGGCGTTGTCTCTTGTTGGTCGCTTGGCACTTGCACGGTCGCTGTTGCTGGCTGTGTACTCTTCAGTTTGCCGTCTTTGCTTACCGTATAGACGTCAAACGTATAGATAGCCCCTTTCGTTGGATGGCTAATCGTTAGCGATAGGCCTGTTGCTGGAAGTACCGCTGATTCGCCTTTATCGTTTTTGGCGTGTACTTCAAATGCCACATTGTCAAGCGCATTGTCGTATTTCCATGTCAGAGAAATCGTGTCCGTTTTCGGATCGTACGTTGCCTGTAAGTTCGCCGGTGCAAGCGGCTGGTCATCTGTTGCCGTTTCGGTCGGTTCGCTTCCTCTTACGAAACATTCATACACGATTTCGTCTTTTGGTGTAAATGGCCCTGCTAATTGCGGTGGATTCGACCCCTTTTTCACCGGCAACTTCACGACGCTTTTTGGCATCGGGAAGTCTTCGCTATCATGGTCGACGTGAGAGATGACTTTTTTGAACAGGAGGCGCGGTATTTTTTGTTCATATACCGATAAATTCGCCGTACTGCTTTTTTTGCTGAAACCGGTCCAGACGGCAGCCGTGTAGTTTGGCGTATAGCCGACAAACCAGCTGTCTGGCACAGCGTTATCCGGCAATCCATATTGCCGTGCAACGTCTTCGGAATAGTTGGTCGTTCCTGTTTTTCCTGCAACATGTAAGCCTGGTACGTTTGCAAGTGTACCTGTACCGGATTGCACGACCGTTTTTAGCATATCAGTAATCATGTATGCCGTATAGTCTTTCATCGCTACTTTCGGTTTTGGGGTTAAATCCATCTCTGTATTGTCTGGAAAGACGATTTTTGTGACCGCATGCGGTTTAATATAGACGCCGTTGTTGCCAAACGCGCTGTACGCCCCCGCCATTTGTAACGGTGATACTCCTTTTTCCAGACCGCCAATCGCGTACGACTCGTAAATGTTGTCAAATCCCATGCCGAGTTTGTTCGCAAATTGTTTTGCCCGCTCTAAGCCGACTGCTTGCAATGCTTTTAGCGCTGGAATGTTGCGCGATTTCGCAAGCGCCGTTCGCATCGTCATTGCCCCTTCGTACGTGCCGTTCCAGTTTTTAATCGGTGTGCCGTTCGAATATTGATATGGCTCATCGACGAGAATGTGTGCCGTCGGCCATTTTAAATATTCAATCGCTGGACCGTAGTCTAAAATTGGCTTAATCGTTGACCCTGGCTGACCGACGCGTTGGATGGCGTAGTTAAAGCCAAATGTGATATTTTCAGGGTCGCGTCCCCCGCCAAGCGCACGAATTTCGCCCGTTTTCGTATCGATAAGGGCGATGGAAGTTTGCAAATCTTTTTTGTTCGTAAATAGATCGTTGGAATTCAGCAAGTCTTCAACATAGCTTTGTGCGTTCGGGTCAAGCGTTGTATAAATTTTCAAGCCGTCTTCATAGACGTTCACATTCGCTTGATCGGTTACTTCTTTAATCACTTCGTCGATAAAAGAATCATATGGAATCGTTTGTGATTGATTATGTTTTTTCCGATCGACGAGCATCGAGGCAATCGGTACTTGTTTCGCTTTTTCCGCTTCTTCTTTCGTAATAAAGCCGTGTTCTGCCATTAAGGAGAGAACGACGTCACGCCGCTTTTTCGCCGCGTCTGGATGTTCGTACGGGTTATAGTTGTTCGGGCTTTGCGGCAGTCCTGCGAGCAATGCTGCTTCTGGAAGCGTCAACTCTTTTAAGTTCGTTTTGCCGAAGTAATATTCGGCCGCTTTGGCAACGCCGTACACACCGTTAGAGTAATAAATTTTATTTAAATACATTTCTAAAATTTCATGTTTCGAGTACTTCTGTTCGAGCCGTAACGCTAGCCAAGCTTCTTGAATTTTCCGTTTTAACGTTTTTTCCGGCGATAGGAAAGTCAGTTTGACGACTTGTTGGGTAATCGTGCTTCCGCCTTCTGCTCCGTATCCTTCTTTGATGTTTGCTAAAATGGCTCCGCCAAGCCGGATAAAATCGACGCCGTGATGTTGGTAAAACCGAGCGTCTTCTGTCGCTAATACAGCATTTTCCAATACTTTTGGAATGTCTGAATAGGATATATACGTTCGTTTCTGTCCACCTAAGTCGGCAATTTTATGACCGTTCATATCATAAATTGTTGAGGAAAGCGGGTCTTTAATTTTTGCTTCATCAAGCGGCGGTATTCCTTTAATGAAGTAAGCAAACGCAGCGACGCCGCCAACAATCCCAAGCAGCATGAAAATGACTAATGTTAGTGCAATCATTTGGAAGAGCGATTTCGATTTTTTCTTTTTTACTTTTTTTGTTTTTGTTTGTTTCGTTGCTTGTTTCCGTTCTACGCGAGAACGATAGTCACCAGACATAAAAATCCTACCTTTCCTTAAAAGTAGATAGATTCTACTACTTTAATATAATCAATTCGCGGGTGGTAGCCAAGTGAAATGTAATGGCCATATGTCTCTATTTCCTTTTTTGTGATTGATTTCCTCCCGCCGGCTTGTTGTCGCTCCCAAAATGTAAGCAAGTGGGAAGCGTCCAACAAATACACTTCATCGAGCATAGAAAAGCGTAAAATGACAAAGCAAATTCCCCCATGTGCGAGCACGTGCCGCATATGATGAATTTGATGTTCATGGAAATTTTTTAAAGGAAACGACGTTACGCTTTGTGTCTCTTTTGCTTCAAAGTCGATATATTTGCCGCGGTACACGCCGTTATAGTCGGTCGTAGAGGCTTGTTTAAAATACGCCTCTTTAATGACGGCTGCACTTCGTTTCGGATAGTCGACGCGAACGATTTGAACGGGCGTCGGTTTTTTATGGATAACGGCAATGCCGTGTTCTCGGTAATATTCGTTTGTCGCATTTAAATCTTCCTCAAGCGTCATGCCGCGGTTTCCGTAGGTTGGCTGAAAATGGCGGACTGGCTGTTGCTCTTTCGGTTTATACTGCTTTCCACCAGGATAGTTGAACATGCTCCCCCTCCTTTGAATGGTTTTTATTATACCATAGGTGAGGAGGAATAGGGTGTATAAAGAAAATGTCGAAATTGCTCGAAGAAATGAAAAAGACAACTTTCTTTGCCGAAATAGTTCTAGTTTTGTCAAGCAGGAAGGGAGCAAAAAAGAAATGGCGAATGTGTAAAGACAAACGGTGTTGGAGGGATATGGATGCGGTGGGTGAAAAAAGAGGAAGTAGAGAAGCAGCTTGGGGAAATTTTACAATTAATGGAACAGATTGAAACGAAAATGGACGATGTGATTGACAACGTAGTGAAAGAAGCATGCGCACACCAACAAGCGCATATTCAAAAAATGGAGAAGCAGCTAGACGCAGTCGAGCAAAAAATGGACGAGAAAGAAGCACAGCGGTTCGTTCCTTCGAAATTGCATTTTGTTTGACAAAAACGGCTCTCCCTTTTCAAGGGAAAGCCGTTTTTGTTAGTCGTTTTTTTCGACTTTCACAGAAATTGGGCCTCCCGCTTCGGTTGCGACTGTTCCGATTTCGTATTCGACCCGCTCGGTCTGTTTTGGCGGAACGTGTTTTCCATGTGCTGGCGGTTCTTGTTCATGCCCTTTTCGCTTATGGTGAAAATGTATACCTCGTCCCATGACGCCACCTCCTCACCGTTACTTTTCCGCAGAGGTGGGAGAATCATGCATTACAACCCGACATATTCGTTTTTTTCCGCTGGCTTACATGCTCCAGCTAATTCGAGTTCACGAGTAATATCACGGTATTCGGAAATCGTGATTTCGCTTCGTAAATACAGTTGGCGGGCAAAATCGAGCAGTTCATTTAAATCGGCTGGTTCATAATTTTTGGTGGCGATGAATTTATTTTTTAATTCGGTTGCGTTCATCGTGCATCCCCCCTGTGTTTTTATACATCTTATCATAAAAATGGCACATCTCGATAAATTCAAAAAATTGAAACTTCCGACAACTTGTGACATGTCCGCGCGCACTTGCCGCCTATCTATTGCATATGATGAAGTACTGAATCGAAAAAAGAGGGGGGAGTGTATGTATCGATTTCCGTATATTTATCCATATTCGCAGCGTGCGCCGTTTCCGCCACCTATTCCACATTGGCCACACTACCCACCAATTCATCCATACCAACAGCCGCCACATTGGCCGATGATAGGGCAGCATTCTCCGCAAATCACGCCGTATCCAAAACCGAGCCCAATGTTAAAACCACCATCAGGGGTTCCAGCGATTATATCACAGTTTAAAACGTCAGAAGGAACGTACGACATTAATAAAATGATGAATACTGTTGGGCAAATGATTAACACCGTCAATCAAGTAAATAGCGTCTTGAAAGGACTGATTAGTACGTTTAAAAAATAAGGTGTCCGCAGCGGACACCTTTTCCTGTCAACTTCACGGATGGATCGGCGGTTATGTCAGATAGACAGTTTGTTAAAATAACAGTTCGTACACTTCGTTTAAATGATGAGCGCGCACCGTATCTTGCTCGTTTAGCGCATAACGAATTTCGCGTGGCAAGATGCGATCTAAAAAGGCGATTTCTTGTTGCGACAAATCGCGGACGAATGCTTCTTCGTTCGGATACGGTTTCGTTACTATTTTTTGATAAATATGTCGAGGGATAGACGTATGGGAATCTAAATAGTTAGACAACACTTCGCGCAAATAAGCTAACGTTGGTTCCATTGTTTTTCTCCTCCGTTGGAAAATAAGTGACATGTATAGTATGTACAAAAAAAGGTGCACATGCACCTTTACTCGATGTCAATAAATTTTTTCTTTTGTGGAAGACGAATGACGAGTTCGCCGTTTTCAAACGAGGCTTTAATTTCACTTTCTTTGACTGGATAAGGCAATGGAATTGTCCGCATCATCTGTTGTTGCATGCGCCGTTTTTTGTAGACGTTGTTTTGCTCGTCGGCCGATTCGACGATTTCGCGATGATGAACGGTGAGATGGAGCACCGTGTCATCAAATTCAAGTTGGATTTGTTGACGGTTGACGTTCGGGAGATAAGCGGTAATGATGTATTCGCGCGCCGTTTCGTGGACGTCTATTGGGATGTAGGAGCGTAAAATGGTATCGTGAACATATTCATCGAGCGTTTCAAACATTTTCCGAATCGGCTGTTCGTCCAAAAATTGGCTTACCATCTCCCGCAACCGTTGAAACGGCTCCTCTTCCTGTTTTTTTCTTGGTAGTTGAAAATGATCGCTCATAGTAATCTCCTCCTCTACCTTTCACTATATGTGCTATCGGCAAAAAAGGTCACGAGTATTTTTTAGAAAAATTTCATTTGTTTTTAAGATTGAACGGCTATGATGAAAAAAAGCCGGCATTCACACCTTAGAAATCACTACCATTTTTGCGAAAATCGAAGCTCCGTCCTTAGCAAAAGGCCGGCATGGAATGAGGAGGGAGCGCACATGCATATGGTAATTACTCTTTTTTTCTCAGGGACAGCTGTCTCTTTGCTTACGTACCAATTCATCGAAATTGTGCAAGCATTTATCGATTTGTTTAATAAACCGTACTAATTTAACCGCTAGAGGTTATTTGACAAAAGACGGACAGTTAGTTTTTGCTAATCGCTTGAGGCGGTTGGCATTTCTTTTTGGTATGATAAGGGGTAGGAGGGATTTTGGTGAATAAGCGAATTTTAATTATTGAAGATGAAGCAAATTTAGCGCGATTTATCGAATTAGATTTATCACATGAAGGATATGAAGTGCGCGTATGCCATGACGGCAGAGAAGGGTTAGAGCTGGCACTCGCAGAAGAGTGGGGGCTTGTGTTGTTAGATTTAATGTTGCCAAGTTTAAACGGCATGGAAGTATGCCGTCGATTGCGGGCGGTAAAAAAAACCCCAGTTATTATGATTACCGCACGGGACAGCGTCTTCGATCGCGTCATGGGGCTAGATAGCGGTGCGGACGACTATATTGTCAAACCGTTTGCGATTGAGGAACTATTAGCTCGCATTCGCGCATTGTTTCGCCGCGTCCATCCATCGATGGATCAAGAATATTTAACGTTTAAAGATCTTGTTGTCGATGTAAAAGCACGCGTTGTGAAAAAAGACGGGCAAACGATTGAGTTAACGAAGCGGGAATACGATTTGCTCGTGACGTTTTTGCAAAATGTGGATATCGTCTTAACAAGAGATGCGTTGCTCAATAAAGTATGGGGATTTGATACGGAAGTAGAAACGAACGTAGTAGACGTGTACGTTCGTTATTTGCGCCATAAATTAGACGAAACAGACAAAGAGCGTTATATTCAGACCGTGCGCGGAGCGGGATATGTGATGCGGTCATGAAACTTTTTCGTTTAGAAAACGTCTCATTAAAATGGAAGCTCACCGTTCTTTCGGCGGCAGTGATTTTTATCGTTTATTTTTTGTTTACGTGGTTGCAATACGAAACGGTGAAGCATTGGCTGTTGAACGGTGAAGAAAAAGCGATAGAAAAAACAGTTGAAGAAATTGAAACTTATTATGGAGAGAAACGTAATTTATCTTGGGACGATATTCGTCAAAGCAAACCGTTGCTCGAAAAGCTAAATGAAAAATATCAAGCGATCCGTATTTTAGACGAAAAAGGAAATGTGGTCGTATCCGTTTCTAACCATGTTTCCGTTTCGCTTTTCCCAGCAGGAAAACCGGAAAAATTAGAAGTGAATTACCATTTAGTAGACGATGAGCGCTCAGTTATTTTACGTAAGCCGTTACATGTTTCGCGGATAAACGGAACGATTGAAGTTGTCCGCCACCTTGTGAAGTTCCAACAAATGATTAATACGATTTTTTTTATTATGACGTTCATCGGAATGGTGGCAATGTTCATGAGCGCGTCGTTCGGACGATTTATCGCCAACCATTTCGTTGGGCGTCTGCAAGCGGTCACAAACACGATGCGCAACATTAAAAAGAACGGATTTGAAGAACGCATCGACGTTCCGGCTGCGAATGATGAAATGTCGCAGCTAATGGCAATGTTTAATGAGATGATGGATGAAATTGAACATTCATTTCGTCAGCAAAAGCAGTTTATCGAAGATGCTTCACACGAATTGCGGACGCCAATTGCCATTTTAGAAGGCCATCTTTCGCTGTTAAAGCGATGGGGAAAACACAACCCCGAGATTTTGGAGGAATCGCTAGAAGCAGCGGTGCAAGAAGTATATCGCTTAAAAAAGCTTGTGCTTGAGCTTTTAGATTTATCTCATGCGGAAGCGCTTGCGATCCCGTTGGAATTCCAGCCGACTGCTCCGAAAGAAGCTGCGGAGCAAATTATTAAAAACTTCCGCGTTCTTCATCCAAGTTTTCGGTTTTCTATTATTGATGAGGTAGGAGAGAAGGTGCTTGTACGGATCGCGAAGCATCATCTTGAGCAGCTGCTGCTAATTTTACTGGATAATGCGGTCAAATATTCTCAGCACGAAAAAGAAATCATAATCCGACTGAAAGAGGAAGGAAAATACGTATCGATTTCTGTTCGTGACAAAGGAATCGGGATACCGCGTGACGAATTAGAAAAAGTGTTTTTACGGTTTTATCGAGTGGATAAAGCGAGGAGTCGCGAGAAAGGCGGAGTAGGGCTTGGGCTTGCCATTGCAAAAGAAATTGTCGATAAATACGGCGGCCAAATTGTGATGGAAAGCGAGGTCGGAGTAGGGACAACAGTAGAGCTGTTTCTTCCGAAAGCGAAAAGTAAAGATATCGAAGAAAGGTGAGAAGAGATGGAAGAGCATTTGCATAGCAATCGACAAAAGAAGGAAATTCAGCACGTCATTGAGAAATTTCAAAAGCGGGGGATTAAAATAAGCGCTTGCAAGCCGAGGGCGTTGCTTACGACATGCACAGTGGCGGCAGAAGCGGCGAAAAATCATGAGTAAGGGGCGATTTTTTTGAATTCGCAAAAAATCATTCCTGCAATGAAAACGATGAAAGATTTTGAAGTGTTTTTGCGAAGTCCATACGACGTTGGGGTATTGCTTGAATTGCATCTTTCGCAGCTAAAAAGCGTGTTTCACTATGCGCGCCAATGTGAGAAAAAGCTACTGCTTCATGCCGATTTAATCCAAGGGCTGAGCCATGATGAGTATGCTACGGAATATTTGTGCCAAGAATTTAAGCCATATGGGTTAATTTCGACAAGGGGAAGTGTGATTATAAAAGCAAAGCAAAAAAAGGTGTTAGCCATTCAGCGCATTTTCCTATTAGATTCGCACGCGCTTGAAAAAAGTTACCAGTTGATTGAGAAAACAAATCCGGACTTTATTGAAGTGATGCCAGGGGCGATGCCGCATGTCATTCAAGAAGTAAAAGAGCGGACAGGCCTCTCGATTTTGGCAGGCGGGCTTGTGCGGACGGTTGATGATGTGGAGCAGGCGTTCTTAGCTGGAGCGACCGCAGTTACGACGTCAAACAAAGCGCTATGGGAACATTATGCGGCGGTGCGCTAACGATTTTTTCGCTAGCCAAATGAGGGGATTTTCGTTATAATAAAAGCAAGTTAATACCATGTCAGGAGATTAGGAGAGACCATGCATACATGATAAGCAAAGGCTTGTCGTGTTTGTTGTGGTCTCTTTTTGCTTTTAAAAAGGGGGAGGAGAAACGATGAAACGTCCGATCATGTTAGAAAAAATGGGCAGAGAATATTACGATGTGCTTATTATTGGTGGTGGGATTACGGGATGTGGCATTGCGTTGGATGCAGCAACGCGCGGGTTGAAAACGGCGTTAGTGGAAATGCAAGATTTCGCAGCAGGGACATCGAGCCGTTCGACGAAACTGGTGCATGGAGGGCTTCGTTATTTGAAGCAATTCGAGGTGAAAATGGTCGCCGAAGTTGGAAAAGAGCGGGCGATTGTGTACGAAAACGGTCCGCATGTAACGACGCCGGAGTGGATGTTGTTGCCGATTTATAAAGACGGGACGTTTGGCAAATGGAGCACATCGGTTGGACTATGGGTGTACGACCATTTAGCGGGAGTAAAACGAAGTGAGCGCCGGACGATGTTAAATAAGGAGGAAACGCTACAAAAAGAACCGCTGTTGAAACAAGACGCGCTTATTGGCGGCGGATACTATGTCGAATACCGAACCGACGATGCCCGCTTAACGATCGAAGTGTTGAAAAAAGCGGTCGAGTGCGGTGCAGACGTCGCAAATTACGTCAAAGCAGAAGCGTTTGTGTACGAAAACGGACGCGTCGTCGGGGCGCGCTGCCGCGATGAACTTACTGGTCAAACGTACACGGTTCGAGCGAAAAAGGTGATTAACGCAGCAGGGCCATGGGTCGATGATTTGCGGGAAAAAGACGGTTCGAAACATGGGAAAATGTTAAAAATTACAAAAGGCGTTCATATTGTCATCGACCAAAACCATTTTCCGTTGAAACAAGCTGTATATTTCGACACACCGGACGGACGGATGGTGTTTGCCATTCCGCGCGATGGGAAAACGTATGTCGGCACGACCGATACGTTTTACGACGGCGATCTTGCACATCCAATAATGACAGCCGAAGACCGCAACTATTTGCTGCAAGCGATTCATTATATGTTTCCGTCGGTGCGGGTGACGGCAGGACATATTGAATCAAGCTGGGCGGGAGTGCGGCCGCTTATTTACGAAGAGGGAAAAAATCCATCGGAAATTTCCCGGAAAGATGAAATTTGGCAATCTCCTTCAGGGCTTGTGACAATTGCGGGTGGAAAGCTAACCGGATACCGAAAAATGGCAGAAACGGTCGTTGATTTGGTCGCCAAACAGTTGGATAAAGAAGAAGGATTGGCGTTCCGTCCTTGCCAAACGAAGCATTTGCCGATTTCCGGCGGCGATGTCGGTGGTTCCGCCGAATTGCCTGCGTTTATTGCGCAAAAAGCGGAAGAAGCGACGCGCTACGGCTTTACGAAAGCAGAAGGAGAACGCTTGGCGAAACAATACGGAACGAACGTTGACCGCTTATTTGCATTAAGCAAGGATTATGAAGAAAACTGCGGGCTTTCGCGCGACGTGTTTGCGACGCTTTTATACGCCATTGAAGATGAAATGGCCGTCAAACCTTCTGATTACTTCATCCGCCGCACCGGCGCTCTTTTGTTTAACATTCAATGGGTGCGGACATGGAAAGACGCCGTCATTCGCTTTATGGCCGAGCATTTGCAATGGACGGAGGAGCTGACGCGGGAGTATACAGAAGAACTAGAAACAGCGTTGAAAGAGGCAGTGGGACACATAAATTAAGGCGTTTTAAACGACTCGGTTGTCTAGACGAATCTAGGCAACCGAATTTATTTTATGAATTAGCCGAGAACACTCGTGACTTTAGTCATGAGATGAATCGGCTTTGGACAAGGCGTGTCTTTTGACACGTCAATTTCCCGACATATATTAACTTATCAATTAACAAAAACACTGATATTTAGCGGTGATGAATTAAAAAATATTTAACATATGTTATCCTATGGTTGAGGTGGATAACATGGCAGAAGTCAAACATGAGAGAGAATATGCTCTATCCAATACCATATTGTATGGTATGTGAAATATCGCCATAAAGTATTACTTGGTGATATAGACACAAGATGAAAAGAGATACTGAATCAGATGGCCACAGATAATGGGTTCACGATTTCAGAAATTGAAAGTGATGGTGACCACGTCCATCTCTTGATTGATTGCAATCCGCAACATTCCATTCCGAATATCATCAAAGCGTTAAAAGGTGTTTCCGCAAGGTTGCTATTTAAAGAGTTCCCGCAGTTAAAAAAGAAGCTATGGGGAGGGAATATTTGGAATCCTTCTTATTTTGTGGCAACCGTAAGAGAACACATGGAAGCGCAACTACGACAATATATTCAAAATCAGAAAGTGAGGTGAAATCAATGTTAGTAAATAAAGCGTACAAATTCCGTATCTATCCAACCAAAGAGCAAGAAATCTTAATCGCTAAAACAATTGGTTGTTCTCGTTTTGTGTTCAATCATTTCTTGGTGAAGTGGAATGAAACATATAAAGAAACAGGCAAAGGATTGACTTACAACGCTTGTTCCTCACTATTAACTCAATTAAAGAAAGAATTAACTTGTCTAAAAGAAGTGGACAGTATCGCTTTACAAAGTTCGCTTCGTCATTTAGCGGATGCGTTTGACCGCTACCTCAAAAAGCAAAATAATAAACCGCGATTCAAGTCTAAAAAGAATAACGTTCAATCGTATACAACTAAATACACAAATGGAAATATTGTTGTGCTTGATAAACACATCAAGCTACCAAAACTTGGTCTTGTTCGTTTTGCAAAATCAAGAGAAGTAGAAGGACGTATTTTGAACGCTACGATGAGACGCAATCCTTCCGGTAAATACTTTGTTTCGTTGTTAGTAGAAACAGACGTACAACCATTGCCGAAAACAAACAAAGAAGTTGGTATCGATGTTGGGCGAAAGGATTTCGCTATTCTTTCTGATAATACAAGATACGAAAATCCAAAGTGGTTTCGTAAACTTGAAGAAAAATTAGCGAAAGCACATCGTATTCTTTCCAGACGTGTAAAAGGTTCTTCAAACTGGAATAAGCAACGAGTGAAGGTTGCTCGAATCCATGAACGCATTGCAAATGCCCGAACAGATTACTTGCAAAAGATTTCAACGCATATTGTCAAAAACCACGACATCATTGCGATGGAAGATTTGCAAGTGTCTAACATGATGAAGAACCACCAACTTGCGAAAGCGATTAGCGAAGTATCTTGGTATCCATTCAGAACCATGCTTGAGTATAAAGCAAAGTGGTATGGACGTACTGTCGTTGTTGTAGGTAAAACATTTGCTTCCTCTCAGCTTTGTTCGTGTTGTGGATACCAAAGCAAAGAGGTTAAAAATCTTAACTTGCGACAATGGGAATGTCCTTCTTGCCATAGCAAATGGGATAGAGACATAAACGCAAGTTTGAATATTCTTGCCGAAGGCAAAAGACTACTATCTGCATCATCGCAGGAACCGCAGGGACTGCGGGGATAGCTTGGTGGTACATCATGTACTAATTCTGTTCGGTAGAACAGACTACCCAAGAATCTCGTGGCTTTAGCCATGAGAGGTTCAAACGGCTGAAAGGGCTAAAATCCGAATAAACAGTACGAAATCATTGGTACCGGGGAAGTGTATGGCGGAGATGAACTGATGTATGTGGGGCTCAATGTGCCAGAACGCCATGGCGATTTCGTTAGCGTAGTATGGAGGCTTAGAAGCGTTGATTAACCATTAATAATTGGCGAGATTTTTTCCTATTATTTGTGGAGGCGTCTAAAAAATAAAACCGGTGTCTCATTCGGCACCGGTTTCTAATTGAGCAATTTTCTCCAACACTCTCCTTTTTCGATACAGCATTTTCCCTGCTTCGGCGATTTTATTAAACATGGCGCAAGGTGCGGCTGCTTTGTTTGAGGGATGGAAGCTCAAAAAACACTAAGTATAGTTAAAAGGTGTAAATATTTCTAAAAAAGCATTGATAACGTAATAGTTTTTTGTTATATTCTACTTAAAAGTTTAAGTAAAAATTAACTTAATGGGAGGGGGTGACTATAAAGGTTTTCGGGATTTTTTATACGAATCTTATGTTTTGTTGGATAACGAGTTTTCGGGACTGTCTTTTATAGCATCTTTTATGTAAGGGCTTACATAAACAAGGTGCAATTATGTAAAGTGAAGGGGGACTTAATATGTTTAAAAACAAAAAAGGATTGATTTTATCTTTGACAGTTGCCTCTAGCATTCTGCTAGCTACGGGATGCAGTAGTACAACGAATGACGCTAAAAATACAAATAGTGATAATGCCCTTCCTACAGTTGGAGCAACCATTTACAAATTTGATGACAACTTTATGTCATATGTACGTCGTGCGATGGAGGAAACGGCAAAAGGAAAAATAAACCTTATGTTGAACGACTCGCAAAACGACCAAGCGAAACAAATTGAGCAAATCGATACGTTAATAGCGAAAGGCGCAAAAGCATTAGCGATTAACTTAGTAGATCCAAAAGCTGCCCAAACCGTGATTGACA
The DNA here is from genome assembly GCF_001634285.1 of Anoxybacillus amylolyticus. Taxonomy (GTDB): domain Bacteria; phylum Bacillota; class Bacilli; order Bacillales; family Anoxybacillaceae; genus Anoxybacteroides; species Anoxybacteroides amylolyticum. The sequence continues at coordinate 2,266,439 of NZ_CP015438.1, read as the reverse complement.
AGGCGAAAGCTAAAAATATTCCCGTTATCTTCTTTAACAAAGAGCCAGATGCCAATGTATTAGCTAGTTATGATAAAGCATATTATGTAGGAACAAATTCAGCAGAGTCAGGTATTATTCAAGGGGAATTAATTGCTAAGGCATGGGAAGCGAATAAAGATAAATATGACAAAAACAAGGATGGGAAAATTCAATACGTACTGTTGAAAGGGGAACCGGGACACCCTGATGCCGAAGCACGTACAAAATATTCCATCGAAACGATTAAACAAAAAGGTATTCAAGTGGAAGAGTTAGCAATGGATACTGCTATGTGGGACGCGACAAAGGCAACGGAAAAAATGGATGCTTGGATTTCTAAGTTTAATGACAAGATAGAATTTGTTATTTGTAATAATGACGCTATGGCACTTGGTGCGATCGCTTCGCTTGAAAAAGCAGGGTATTTTAATGGGGATAAATTTGTTCCGGTAGTTGGTGTTGATGCCATTCCAGAAGCGCTTGAAATGATCGAAAAAGGAAAGATGATTGGTACTGTATTGAATGATGCGAAAAATCAAGGAAAGGCAACTATTGAACTCGCGACAAACGCAGCGAAAGGGAAAGATGTATTGGAAGGAACGGAATGGAAATTAGATAAAACAAAAGCCGTTCGTGTACCTTATGTTGGAATTACAAAAGATAATATCCAAGTAGGTAAAGATGCTTATAAATAAGATATGTTAATTAGAGATAGCGCCTTAGTGTAGTAGAATTCATGATGACTAAGGCGCTATCTCAATAGAAATTTCCAAAGTTCGGCATACAATGCTATTTCGGTACGAAGACCATTTTAAAATAAGTCCTATTTTTAACACGGTTTGTCTAGGAGGTTTAAGAATGGCATCATCTAGCGCTGCTTATATATTGGAAATGAAAAATATAACAAAGAGATTTCCAGGAGTAATTGCTCTACAAAACGTTTCGTTGAAAGTTAAACCTGGGACAGTTCATGCATTAATGGGTGAAAATGGTGCGGGTAAATCTACTTTAATGAAATGTTTATTTGGGATTTATTCGATGGATGAAGGTCAAATTTTGTTTGATGGAAAAGAAGTAGCATTCGAAAATTCGAAACAAGCGCTAGAAAATGGGGTTTCCATGGTACACCAAGAGCTTAACCAAGTACGTCAACGGAGTGTGATGGATAATATTTGGTTAGGTCGTTACCCGAAAAAAGGCGTTTTCATAGATGAAAAGAAAATGTATGACAGCACGCTAGAAATTTTTAAAAGCCTTGATATCCATATTGATCCACGCAGAAGGGTCAGCACTCTATCTGTTTCTGAGATGCAGATGGTGGAAATCGCTAAAGCGGTTTCTTATCAATCGAAAGTCATTGTGATGGACGAGCCAACATCGTCGCTTACAGAAAAAGAAGTAGAGCATTTGTTTAACATTATCCACAGATTAAAAAAAGACAATATTGGTATTATTTACATCTCCCATAAAATGGAAGAAATCTTAAAAATATCTGATGAAGTTACAATTATGAGGGATGGTCAATATATTACTACGAAAAGTGCTAAGGAGTTAACGACAGATGAAATTATTAGACTTATGGTAGGAAGAGATTTGTCGCAACGGTTTCCTTCGAAAACAAATAAACCAGGGGATGTAATTTTAAAGGTAACGAATTTGACAGCGGAAACACAACCCTCTTTTTCTAATGTCAGTTTTGAATTAAGAAAAGGGGAAATTTTAGGTATTGCGGGATTAGTTGGATCAAAGCGTACAGAGTTGCTTGAATCGCTATTCGGGCTGAGAGCCATTCAATCCGGTACAATCGAACTTCATGGCCGAGTCATTAAAAACAACTCTCCACAAGAGGCAATTAAAAATGGGTTTGCGCTTGTGACGGAAGAAAGAAGGACAACAGGCATATACCCTGACCTTAGTGTCGGATTTAACTCGATAATCGCGAATCTCCGCCAATATCGGACAAAAGGGTTGTTTGTATCTGATCGTAAGGCGTCTAGTGATACAAAATGGGTTATCGATGCAATGAAAGTAAAAACTCCTTCGCAAAAAACACCGATCCGGAGTTTATCGGGCGGAAATCAACAAAAAGTGATCATTGGAAGGTGGTTACTGACAAAACCGGAAATTTTATTGTTAGACGAGCCAACACGCGGCATTGATGTGGGGGCAAAATTTGAAATTTATCAGTTAATTAACAAGTTGGCCGAAGAAGGAAAAGGGATTATTATGGTTTCTTCAGAAATGCCGGAATTACTAGGGGTTACTGACCGGATTTTAGTGATGAGCAACGGACGAGCAGCCGGGATCGTCGATACTGCTGCAACATCTCAAGAAGAGATCATGCGATTATCAGCGATGTACTAGGGAGGATGAGGAGATGGTTCGAGAGATAAAAAACTCAACAGTGATGAAGTGGTTTGTAGACAATGTTATATATGTAGTGCTATTACTCCTTGTCGCAGGAATAGTAATCATATCTCCTGATTTTTTATCAATTACTAACTTAATCAATATATTAAGTCAATCTTCTTCGCGCATCATCATTGCACTTGGAGTAGCAGGGATTTTGATTACAGCGGGTACGGATTTGTCGGCAGGGAGAATGGTGGGGCTTGCCGCAGTCGTTTCTGCTTCGCTTTTGCAAGCAACAGACTATGCTTACAAAATGTACCCTAATTTACCTGAATTACCGCTGTTTATTCCAATTTTAATTGCAATGATAATTACGGGGCTGTTAGGTGCTTTAAATGGTGTGATTGTATCTAAATTCCATGTACCACCATTTATTGCTACATTAGGGATGATGATTGGTGTATATGGCATTACCTCGATCTATTTTGATCGTCCACCTTATGGAGCGCAACCGATTGGAGGATTAAATCAGAGCTTTACGACCTTTGCTCAACGCGGTATTCCTGTTGGGCAGTATGAAATTCCGTACCTTATTATTTATGCAATAGTTATATCTGTTATCATATGGGTCATTTGGAATAAGACCGAGCTCGGGAAAAATATGTATGCAATTGGCGGGAACCCTGAAGCTGCAAAAGTTTCTGGTGTAAATGTTACCAAAAACCTTATTATTATTTACACGATTGCAGGTCTTCTCTACGGCTTTTCTGGCACGTTGGAAGCGGGACGGGTAGGCAGTGCTACTAACAATACTGGGAATATGTACGAGTTAGATGCCATCGCAGCTTGTGTAGTGGGGGGCGTGTCGTTATCTGGAGGAATTGGGACAGTATCCGGAGTGATTGCGGGGGTTCTGATTTTTCAAATTATCAACTATGGCTTAGCTTTTCTAGGGGTAAGTCCTTATATTCAATTTATTGTAAAAGGTTTAATTATCATCGTTGCAGTCGCATTTGACATGCGGAAGCATGCTAAGAAAAAATGATTAAGGGTGTGTCATTGTCGATAGACTAGAAACGGTAGATGTTGAGATCGGGAAAAAGCGGGCGGGGAAAATTGGATTCCCCGCTATTTTATAATTGTTTTCATTATGATTAAAAATTACATAATTGTTTCGAGTTGCTTCATTTTCTCCAACACTCTCCTTTTTCGATACAGCATTTTCCCTGCTTCGGCGATGTCTTCGATAAACATTTTGTTAAACATGGCGCCGAAAACAATGCCGACGATTGGCACGAGTTGGAATAGTTTTTTCCAGCCGAATTGGTCGCGGAACGTCATAATGACTTCGCGCCAGCCTTGTAGCTGGGAGAACACTTGTTGATGGTCGTTTGAAAACGACGTGAGCTGCTCGAGAATCGCTTTTTTGCCGACGATGTCACTTGAAACAAACTGAAGGCATTTCACGATGAAAATGCGTTCTTTTTTTTCTTTCGGGTCATAGCCGTAAGCAATGGCGATTTCTTGTAATGTTTTTAACGCCAAGCCAAGCATGGCTGGGATATCGATCGCGAGTGTAAACAGCCCGCCCACGCCGGTTGTTGCTCCTTGGTATTGGGCAAACGTAATACGCGATTCGACTAATTCATCGCAAACACGATCCATCGTTTCTAGCGGAAGATGAGCGACTTGTTCAATAGAGGCGGCAGGGAATTTTTCCAACATTTTTGCTTCGTTCACTAAATATTGCCCGCCGCTTTGCATGTAGCTGCCAAGTTCGTCGAGAAGTTGCCCGAGTTTCTTATGCACGATTGGAGGTGTCAACTTATCCAATACTTTAAACGGAAGCCGCCCGATTTTTTCCCAAAACCATAAATCTTTTTGGTCGCGCTCCCATTGCTCGATTTTTTTCAATTCTTGTTCTAACGATTGCTTCGTTTTCATGGCACAGGCCCCCTTTATACATAACGTGGGTGAATTTGCTAGTTGTTATACGTTTGTCAGAAAAAAATGTTTCAACATAGAAAAATCGCTTGTGATTAACTAAAAAATTTACTAAAATATTTACTATAAAAGTAGTTTAGGAGGAAAGACAAATGATCGAACAGCTAAAGACGGATTTTATGGCATGGTTTGGAGGGGGAAGGGAAGAAATTCGCACCTTCTTCGCCCCCGGTCGCGTGAATTTGATCGGGGAGCATACGGACTACAACGGTGGGCATGTGTTACCGTGTGCATTGCAAATCGGCACATATGCATTGGTGAGAAAAACGGGAAGCGCAGACGTTCGATTGTATTCTCAAAATTTACCTGAAAAAGGAGTGATTACCGTACCGCTAGCAGATTTATCGTATAACGACGAGCACGGCTGGGCGAACTATCCGAAAGGAATTATCGCAGCGTTTCAAGCGTCAGGGGTTATCATCGACAGCGGCTTTGATGTGCTATATTACGGAAATATTCCGAACGGAGCAGGGTTGTCGTCCTCTGCTTCGATTGAACTTGTCACAGCGGTCATGGTCAATGAACTGTTTCAAGCAAACTTCAGCATGCTTGAACTTGTGAAAATGAGCCAAACCGTAGAAAATAACTATATCGGTGTTAATTGCGGCATTATGGACCAGTTTGCTGTCGGAATGGGGAGGAAGAACCACGCGATTTTATTGAATTGCCAAACATTAACCTACCGTTATTTGCCACTTGCACTGAGCAATTGCTCAATTGTCATTGCCAATACGAACAAGCAGCGCGGGTTAGCAGATTCGGCGTATAACGAGCGGCGAGCGACGTGCGAAGCAGCGCTTGCTAAGTTACAGCAATACCTCCCAATTCGCTCGCTCGGCGATCTTACAAGCGAACAGTTTGCTCAATATGAGCACGTTCTTTCTCACGTGGAGAAAAAGCGAGCCCGCCATGCGGTGACGGAAAACGAACGGGTGATGAAAGCGGCAGAAGCGCTTGCGAAAGGAGAGTTGGCACGCTTTGCTTATTTGATGAAACAGTCCCACCTCTCTTTGCGCAATGACTACGAAGTGACAGGAGTAGAGCTTGATACGCTTGTGGAGGCAGCGTGGAAGCACGAAGGAACGATCGGTGCCCGGATGACCGGGGCTGGTTTTGGGGGGTGTACGGTGAACATAGTGAAAGACGAACATATCCTTTCGTTCATCGAGCAAGTCGGTCGAGAATATGCGCAAAAAATCGGCTATGAAGCAAGTTTTTATGTCGTAAAAATTGGCGATGGCGCAAAAGAACTAACAGAAAAAGAGGAGATGAGGTTATGATTCTTGTTTGCGGCGGTGCCGGCTACATTGGCAGCCATGCGGTACATCGCTTCATCGAAAAAGGGGAACGAGTTGTAGTCGTCGATAATTTGCAGACAGGGCATCGCGAGGCGATTCATCGAGAAGCGTTGTTTTATCAGGGGGATATTCGTGATCGCGCGTTTTTGCGCGGCGTATTCCAAAAGCATGACATCGACACGGTCGTTCATTTTGCAGCGAATTCCCTTGTCGGGGAAAGTATGGAAAAGCCGCTAGCCTACTATGACAACAACGTATATGGAACGCAAGTGTTGTTGGAAGTAATGAACGAATTTGGCGTGAAGCAAATCGTTTTCTCCTCAACTGCAGCGGTATACGGGGAACCGAAGCAAATTCCAATTGTTGAAACCGACCCGACCGCGCCCACGAACACGTATGGGGAAACGAAGCTCGCGATGGAAAAAATGATGAAATGGGTCGATCAAGCGTACGGCATTCGTTATATTTCTTTGCGCTATTTTAACGTCGCTGGTGCTTACGGTGCACATTTAGGGGAAGACCACGACCCAGAAACGCATGTCATTCCACTCATTTTAAAAGTGGCGCTCGGACAACGAAACGAGATTCATATTTTTGGGGATGATTACGATACCCATGACGGAACGTGCATCCGCGACTACATTCATGTCCTTGATTTAGTGGATGCCCATTGGCTTGCGGTCGAAAAGTTGAGAAGCGGGGCAAAAAGCGACGTATTTAACCTTGGCAATGGCAACGGGTTTACCGTCAAAGAAGTGATTGAAGCAGCACGCCGTGTCACTGGCCATGACATTCCGGCGCGAGTCGTCGAAAGACGTGCGGGAGACCCGGCTCGGCTTGTTGCTTCTTCGGAAAAAGCGAAGCGCGAACTCGATTGGAAGCCAACGTATACCACCATCGATGACATCGTCGCTTCTGCTTGGCAATGGCATCGAGCAAATCCGAACGGCTATCGAGGTGGGAAGCGGTGAACGTTTATTTGGCAATCGAACACTTAATTCAGTACGGGCTTACGCATGAACTCCTTCAAAAAGAAGACGTCATTTATACGCGTAATCGGCTGCTTGCGGCTTTACAGTTAGACGAGTGGCAACCTCCGGAGGGAGCGTCTAACTCCCTCCCTCTTCCTGCGATTTTGTCGTCTATGTTAGATTGGGCGTACGAGCGGGGGCTATTGCAGACGAACACGACGACGGAACGCGATATATGGGAAGCAAAACTAATGAATTGCTTAATGCCGCGTCCATCGGAAGTAATTCGCACCTTTTATGAACGGTATAAACGAGCACCAAAACAAGCGACCGATTGGTTTTATGCGCTCAGCCGTGCATCGAACTATATTCAAACCGACCGAATCGCCAAAAACGAACATTGGAAAGCCACAACAGAATATGGGGAAATGGATATTACAATTAATTTGGCAAAACCGGAAAAAGATCCAAAAGAAATCGCCAAATTAAAAGAAGCTCCTCCTTCTGTTTATCCGAAATGTGTTCTTTGTGCAGAAAACGAAGGGTATGAAGGAACGTGGCATCATCCAGCGCGTGCGAATCATCGCATCATTCCGTTATTGCTTCTTGATGAGCGGTGGTATTTTCAATATTCGCCGTACGTGTATTACAACGAACATTGCATCGTCTTTCATGCCGAGCACGTGCCGATGAAAACGGAACGAAAAACGTTTGAACGACTGCTTGATTTTATCGAAAAATTCCCGCATTATTTTATCGGTTCAAACGCCGATTTGCCGATCGTCGGCGGCTCAATTTTAGCGCACGACCATTTTCAAGGCGGTCGTTATACGTTTGCGATGGAGAAAGCAGAAATCGAGGAATATATATCGTTGCCGGCATTCCCGACGCTAACTGCCGGCATTGTCCGTTGGCCGATGTCGGTCATCCGCCTTCGCGGTCGAAAAGAGGAGGTGCTAGAAGCGTCGGATTTGCTTTATCGCACGTGGCAAACGTACAGCGATCCGAGTGTCGGAATTTATAACTATACTGGCGACACGCCACATAATACCGTTACGCCGATTGCGAGACGGCGCGGCGAATGGTTTGAAATGGATATCGTCTTGCGCAATAACCGAACATCGCCTGAGCATCCGTACGGTATTTTCCATCCTCATGAAGAATTGCATCATCTAAAAAAAGAAAACATCGGGCTAATTGAAGTCATGGGGCTAGCTGTATTGCCAGGAAGGCTTTCGGAAGAATTAAAAACATTAGCAACCTATCTCGTTCACAACGTAAGCAAAGACAAATGGGAAAAAACGATGCATAAACATTGGGATTGGTATGAACAAATGCGCGCCTCCTATCCTTCCATTCAAGAGGAGGACGTGTGGGACATTTTACGGACAGAGGTAGGGAAGCGCTTTATTACCGTACTCGAGCATGCGGGGGTATTCAAACGAACGAAAGAAGGCAAGCAGGCGTTTCGGCGGTTTTTGCAAACGTGTCAAAAAAATGCAGATAGTTTACCATCTGTTTATGAAAAATAGAGCGCTGTTGTGTTCATCGAATGGAGGAGGATCGAATTGTACCTAGGTGTCGACTATTATCCAGAACATTGGCCGAAAGAAATGATGGAAGAAGATATTCAAGGAATAAAAGAACTCGGAGCGAACATTGTCCGCATTGGAGAATTTGCGTGGCATTTGATGGAGCCGAAAGAAGGGGAGTTTGATTTTTCTTTTTTCGATCATGTCATTGCTAAACTAAAGCAACAAGGTTTTTCCATTTTATTCGGTACACCGACCGCAACATTCCCTGCTTGGCTGGCAAAAAAATATCCGGAGATTTTATCGAAAGACGAAAATGGGAATGTGCGCGTATTCGGCGGACGTCGCCAATATTGCTTTAATTCAGATGTTTATCGAACATATAGCGCTCGCATTACCCAAAAGCTAGTAGAGCACTATCGAGACGAAGAAGCGATTGTTGCGTGGCAAATCGATAATGAATTTGGCCATGAAGGAAGCGATATGTGCTACTGTGAGCAATGCCACGAAAAGTTCCAACTGTTTTTGCAAGACAAATATGAAACAATTGATGCGCTAAATGAGGCATATGGTACGATTTTTTGGGGACAAACGTACAATGATTTTACGGAAATTCCGATTCCGAAAAAAACGATTACGACCCATAATCCTTCTTTGCAATTAGATTGGGCGCGCTTCCGTTCTTATTCGGTCAATAGCTATGCCCATGAAATGACGAATATCGTTCGTCAACACAAGGGAGCGCATCAACAAGTAACGACGAACGTATCGGGCGGGTTTTTTCAAAAATGGTTCGATCATGAAGAAAATGTAAAATATATGGATTTTGTTTCCTATGATAATTACCCTGTATGGGGAGGACTGATGGAGCCGATTTCCCCAGCAGCGATTGCGATGACGCATGATTTTATTCGAGGTCTGCTTGGAAAAAACTATTGGATTGTGGAAGAATTGATGGGAGCGCAAGGACATGATGTCATTGGCTGTTTGCCGCGGCCGAATCAAGCCAAAATGTGGTCGTACCAAGCGTTTGCCCATGGTTGCACGAATATGCTTTATTTCCGCTGGCGCGGGATGAATCGCGGCGCGGAGCAGTTTTGTTACGGAATTGTCGACCATAGCAATCGCCGTGGTCGAAAATATCGCGAAGTCCAGTCGTTTTTTGCAGAAATTGCTTCTCATGAACCGCTCATCCAATCAGAAATTCGAGCGGATATTGCGGTGCTGTATGACTACGATAATATTTGGTCATGGCGTTTTCAACGGCAAAGTGAAGGATTTGACTTTACGAATGAACTTTTGCGATTGTATACACCATTTTACAAATGGAATACTCATATCGATGTTATTCCAGTGACACGCGATTTTTCTAAGTATAAAGTACTTCTTGTTCCTGCCCTTCAAATCATTGATGAAGCCTTAGGAAAACGGTTCGAAGCATTTGTTAAACAAGGGGGCACGATTATTTTTTCGTTTCGGACCGGTTTAAAAGACAAACATAACAATATTCATTTTAAAAAAGTTTTGCCTGGATATGTAAGGGAGATCGCAGGAATCGAAGTTCATGAAGTAGAGTCTCTTTCGGTGTCGCAGCGGATTCGGATGATCGGAGAAGGGAAATATACAGGGAAAACATCTTATTGTTCTGTTTGGCGCGATTTAGTAACCCCTGTGACTGCGGAAATATTGTATCGTTATGATGACTCCTTTTATCCACAGGCAGCGGTAACGAAAAATACGTATGAAAAAGGTACTGTATATTATGTCGGATGCGGAGCAGAAGAAGATGTTTTACAAGCGATCGCAAAAGATGTCGTGCTTGCTAACGATATTTGGCATATTCCAAGCGAAGAAGGGGTAGAGGTGTATAAAAGAGGAGAGGGAGACGATTCATGTTTATTTGTGATGAATCATACGGCTGAAGAAAAAGTATTTCAACATATCACGTTGCATCCATATGAGAGTAAAATCGTCCTTTTAAACCAATGGTAAGGAAGTGGAGTTTTATGGCAACATTAAAAGAAATCGCGGAGAAAGTAGGGGTGTCGGTGGCAACGGTGTCGCGCGTGTTGAACTATGACCCGACGCTATCTGTCTCCGATGAAACGCGGAAAAAAATTTTTGAAGTCGCGCAAGAACTGAACTATAAAACGTTGCGCGAGCGCAACCAACATACAACGAAAGAGCGGTTAAGGTTTGGATTGGTGCATTGGTATTCGGAGCTGCAAGAATTAGGCGACCCGTATTACATGGCGATTCGGCTTGGGGTCGAGAAGGAATGCTTTGACCGTCAAATCGAACTTGTCAAATTGTTCAAACAAGGCGACTCTTACCAGTCGGAATGGTTGACAGGACTAGACGGCATTATCGCGGTCGGGAAGTTCGGTCCGAAAGATATGGAGGTGTTTACCGCAAGTACGGAACACATCGTTTTTGTTGATTGTTCTCCAGACGAAATGAGGTTTGATTCGGTCGTGATCGATTTTCGCCAGTCGATGATTCGGGTGTTGGATTATTTGCTTTCGCTTGGGCATGAAACAATCGGCTACATTGGCGGGAGAGAATATGTGGATGGGGAGACGCTTATTCGCGACGAGCGGGAAACGACGTTTTATGAATATTTATATGTGAAAGGGCTGTACGAACCAAATTACGTGTGGACGGGACGGTTTATTGCCGAAGAGGGCTATCGCCTGATGAAAGAAGCGTTAACAAAGGACTATCCAACCGCCTTTTTTGTCGCGAGCGACTCCATGGCAATTGGCGCATTGCGGGCGCTTCATGAAGCAGGGATTCGCGTGCCAGAAGATGTTTCGCTTGTCGGGTTTAACGACATTCCGACAGCGGAATTTGTCCAGCCGCCATTAACGACGGTGAAAGTGTATACGGAATTTATGGGCGAAACGGCGGTCGAATTGTTAGTGGAAAGGTTGACGACAAAGCGCCATCTGTCCAAAAAAGTCGTCATCCCAACTCAATTCATCGTCCGCGAAAGTAGCGGTCCATGCAAAAACAGGTGAACAGAACGGGTTCACCTGTTTTCTTGTTCAATGAAACTGAATATCGACCTTTTTCCGCTGGTCGGATGCGATTTTTGGAATGTGAATGTCGAGTACGCCGTTTTTGTAGGTGGCGTGAATTTGCTCGGCAGAAGCGTTCGCCGGCAGTGGAATTGACCGTTGGAAGCGACCAAAGAAACGTTCGCGGCGATGGACGTGCTCTTCTTTTATCGCTTCGTTTCGTTGAATCGTCCCACTAATGGTCAACACGTTGTTGTGCACGTCAATTTGTACGTCTTCTTTCCGCTCAAGACCAGGTAGATCGCATGAGACGATATACTCGCGCTCGGTTTCGTGCATATCGATGCGTGGCATCATCTCATCTGCGCGAAAAAGTGATGGAAAATCAGTCGTGAAAAAGCGGTTGAAATCACGCCGTACCGTTTCTAAATGGTGAAATGGATCATAAGGAACTAAAGGCATCCAATCCCCTCCTTTCGTGATATCGATACATAGTATGTTTCGCGTCCATTTTTTTATGTATGGGGACGGTTGTCTAATTGTTTCTATCCATTCGCGCATAGGATGAAGGGAGGAGGGAAAGGGAATGGGGAAGTGGAGATGTGCCATATTCATTAGTGTTTATATTGCTGCTTATTATGGAACAATTTTTTTTGTAGATGACGCAACGATGGAAGTGTGGGTGAGCAGTTTTTTTTCCATATTTGGATCAGCGGTTTCGTTGAGTTGGCTGTTAACCGCTTACTTTCGGATGCAGAAAACTGAACGTCGATTTTGGGGCATTTTATCTTTAAGTATATTTTCATATTTAATAGCGGAAATCGTGTATCGGTATGATGAACTGTTAAAGCATATGGAACCACCATTTCCTAGTTGGTCGGACGTATTTTACATGGCGAATACAGTCCTGTACTGCGCAGCGTTAATCCACATTATCCTACGAGAAAGGAAACCGTTCGACATCCAGAAAGCGCTGCTAGACGCGTTAATTGTCATTACTGTTTGTGCCACATTCAGTTGGATTTACTTGATTCAACCGCTCATCACTCCTCACATGTCCTTTTTATACCTATTCGTTTTGATCAGTTACCCATTGCTTGATTTAGTTGTTGCTTTTTTATTGCTCGTGCTTTTATTTTCCGTCTATTCTTCTGCGCGAACGATATTATGGCTAAATTTGTTCGGAATATCGCTTTTTGTCGTGGCAGATACCATTTATCTTGTACAAATGCTTCGGTTCGATTATGTACCACATACGTGGTTAGACCCGTTATGGATTGCTAGTGTGTTAATCACAGGTCTTTCCGGAGTATACGCATCCGAAGCGACACTTCCATTTAGCTATGGAAATGAACGATCGGTGTCGCGGGTGAAAACATTTTTTCCATATATTAGTTTATTTCCGTTATTTTGCTTGTTTTTTTTCTATGAAAGTAGACGCGGAGCAGCAGAAATCGGGTTTATGATGGCGATTGTTTTAGTTGTTGTAAGGCAAGTCGTGACATTATTAGAAAATGAGCGGTTAGTACGTAATTTGCAATGGTTAAATAGCGAACTCGAACAAAAAGTAACCGAACGGACGAAAGAGCTGCAGCAAAAGAATGACGAGTTGTTTTATGCAGCAAACCACGATTTTTTAACAGGTCTTCCAAACCGGCGTTCGTTTGTTCGAACGCTAGAGCAGGCGATTATACATGCCAACCAACAGTCACATTTGCTGGCCGTTATTTTTATTGATGTGGATCGATTCAAGCAAATTAACGATTATTTTGGCCATCGAGTAGGCGATGAACTGCTTGTAAAAATAAGCGAACGGCTCAAACAATCGCTGCGCTCAGCGGATGTTATCGCACGCCAAGGAGGGGACGAATTCATCGCGCTTATTGCACCGATACAGGATTTAGCAGAGCTCCGCTTGATCGTCCCACAACTATTAGACATTGCGAATGACCCGATCGCAGTTGCCCATACGGATATTCGCATTTCGTTAAGTGTTGGTGTCGCTGTTTACCCGTATGACGGAGAAACAGCGGAAATGTTGATGAAAAACGCGGACATTGCTATGTATCGCGCAAAAGAACAAGGGAAAAATCAAGCCCAGTTTTTTGATGGAAAAATGGAACAAACGGTATGCCAAAAAACAATGATTGAAACAGCCCTCTATCAGGCTATTGAAAAGAGGGAGCTAAAACTGTTTTATCAACCACAATTTGACCTCGTAACTGGCGACATGATTGGGATGGAGGCGTTGATTCGTTGGGTTCATCCGGAAATGGGGATTGTTTCCCCAGGAGTATTTATTCCAGTCGCCGAAGAAACAGGGCAAATTATTGTACTTGGGGAATGGGTGATTGAAGAAGCGTGTCGACAAATCAAGCAATGGAATGAGCAAAGCGGCCGTTCGCTGCAAATGAGCATTAATATCTCTCCAAAACAATTTCTACAAGAAAATCTTGTGAATTACATCACGTCTGTTTTAAAGGAAACAAACCTTCCTGCGGAGCTGCTGGATTTAGAAATTACAGAAGGAGTGGCTGTGTTTAACGAGAAATATACGATTGAAAAATTAAAACGATTGAAGCAAATAGGTGTCCATATTTCCATTGATGATTTTGGCACGGGCTATTCCTCGCTAAGTTATTTACGTAAATTTCCAATAGATAGACTAAAAATTGCCAAACCATTTATCGACGGTATTACGGAAGTAGAAGAAGACGCGGCGATTGTTGCTTCCATTATTGTGTTAGGGAAAAGCCTGAAGTTGCGTGTCATCGCCGAAGGGGTCGAAACGAACGAGCAACTACGCATTCTTCGTTCACTTCGCTGTGATGAAATTCAAGGATATGTGCTAGGTAAACCGTTGCCAAAGGAAGAGTTTGAAAAAGTGTATTTATTTTGACAGCCCCAAGTAAGAGGGGCTGTTTTGCTAAAATCAGGCGTGTTGATTAACCAATCAAAACTAGTTGACATTACTCTATAGCTTTTCTGCCGTTGTCGGCACTTTGCCGACTGGAAGTATGAGCATGCCCTCCTCGAACAAGGAACGCTTTGCAGGCAAATGATATTTGCCCGCCGTCGTTCTTGTTCGAGGGAAAAGGCAGAAAAGCTTGTGTTCAGCCATAGGATTCTATATACATGCAACAAGGGAGTTTCACTTATTTTTTTCGACTGTCGGAGGCAAGCCTTTGGTTTGCCTGCGCCACACGTTCTCGTGACAGAGAACGGAACAACGAGCCGCCTTCCAGACAAATTCATTTGTCTGGAAGAGGTGTTGTTCAAAGAAATTTTGCAATTGGGCAGAGAGCTGTCTAGCTCCAAGCGCCATCGGTGTGATGCGCTCCGCCCCTTCTTTTGGCGGCGACACACTGAGGTCGCTTCTTTGAAATATCCCACGCAAGCCCAAGCTTTGCTTGGGCTGAGCCTCCTTGGTGGGGCTTGTGCGCTCTTCGCCGATAGGCGGGCGCTTTGCGCTTTTCTTAGGTCGCCCGACAGTCGAAAAATGTTAACACTTCCATGTGCATTTATATATGTTTTTTAGTAAAATAATGGATAATCAACACTTGTGTGCTAAAATAAAATTTGCTCCATCACTTCTAAATGCAGGTCAATTAAAGCGAGTTTTTCTGTTTCTGTTAACGGTGCTGCCATGATTCGCTTTACGGCATAATGAAATTTCACTTCTGGCGCTTGCCGAACACGCGGATGGGTCATTTCATCGCGCAATTCTTTTTCCATTGCCTCATAAAGCAACGCTTTACACATGTCTTCTGTTAATTCCTCGTCTTTTGCAAGCGACCGATTTGACCAAAGCGAGCGGTATGCTTTGAAAAGCTGCATAAACGTAAGCACAAAAAGCCCCCCTTTGCTCTATTAGTACGGTTATCATTATACAAGCTAAGAGGGAAAATGTGAAAAAGGAAAAATTTATGACCAACGCCACGTCCATCTACAGAAGGGGCTTGTTTTATGAAAAAATTTTCATTTCCTTTCTCTTTTTTCTTTAAAATCATGCGGTATGATAAAGGGAAAAAAGGGGTGAAGCGAGTGAAGGCAGTTTTTTCTCATCCTCTTCTCCATTTAGTTGTGAAAATAGCAGGAGCGCTGTTAACCTCATTAAGTGTTGCGTTATTTGTGCTTATCTGGTTAACCGGACAAGGTCAACATAAAGAACTGTACAAATTGTTAGGAACGTTGGCGGAATTTAGTACCATTGCCGGCGGTGGAATGTGGCTCGTTCGCCATGCGTTTATTCAAGGGAAGAAACGAAATATTCGCTCGCAATATGATATAAAAGAAGTGTTCCTTTTTTTCCGAAAACACCATACGTTATTCGGCTCTCTCGCCCTTCTTCTTGTCATTAGCCATGGTACGTATTTTTTATTGCATCATGGCGATCAAATAGGCAGAGTATATAGCGGAGTTGGAGCGTTCGGAAGCTTGCTTCTTGTTAGTATGATCGGATATGTGTTACAACGGCTTAGCAAAGGAAAGCAGAGCAGAAGCTATAAAAAGCTGCATCAATTGGCCGCTCTTTTATTTGGCGGCGCTTTAGCCGTTCACTTACTCATGTAGATGGGGGCAGAGAGATGTATCAAATTTTAATTATTGAAGACGAAGAAGGGTTGACGGAATTTTTAGAGCTTGAGCTCCACTATGAAGGATATAAAGTGGACATAGCACATGACGGGAGAAGCGGGCTTGATTTAGCCGTAAAACACGATTACGACGTCATCTTGCTTGACTTGATGTTGCCGGGGTTAAATGGAATGGAAGTATGTCGTCGCCTGCGGAATGAGAAAGAGACGCCGATTATTATGTTAACCGCAAGAGATAGCGTCATGGATCGCGTCATGGGATTAGATAGCGGAGCAGACGACTATGTCGTTAAACCGTTTGCGATTGAAGAGTTGTTGGCACGAATTCGCGTCATTTTGCGCCGTGAAGAAAAAAGGGAAACAAAGCCGCACCTTTTGACGTTTAAAGATTTGGAGTTGGACATTGAGTCACGTGTACTCAAACGCGGGAAAGAGCTTATTGAGTTAACCAATAAAGAATTTGAGCTCCTTTTAATGTTTATGAGAAATATTAACCGCGTACTGACGCGTGAGATGTTATTAGATCAAGTATGGGGCTATGATTATGCTGTAGAAACGAACGTGGTCGATGTGTATGTCCGCTATTTGCGCAATAAACTAAACGCAGAAGATAAAGAACAATATATCCAGACAGTTCGGGGAGTTGGATATGTGATGCGGGAATGATAAAAAAACTTCCGATTAAGTGGAAATTGACGATTTGGTCTTCCGTATTGTTAAGCGTATTGTTTATTTCTTACAATTTGTTACAGTATATCGTAATTGAAAAGTGGAGCGTCAGCTACGAACAACAAAACATGCAGCACCAACTAACGGAAATTAAAGCGTTTTTAGAAGAGAAATCCATTCAAACCTCTTCACAATTGCGACGATATCAATCGTATTTTGCGACGATTAATGAGAAAAACCAACTTTTTCGAATATTAGACAAAAAAGGAAAACCGATCTTGACGGTTTCTCGTGCTGTTCCAAGCAGCTGGGTGAAGCCGAAGAACACCACATCGCCACAATATGAAATCGTTCACCATGGGGAAGAGCGATTACTTATTTTACGTTCTCCGTTGACTATTTTCCCCGGTACGATCGAAATTGTTCGCAATATGGAAACGTTTGATCATTTTCGCGATACTATTTTTCTTGTCATGATTGCAACGGGGGCAGGTGCCATTATTTTAAGTCTTTTGGGAGGCACGATTATTGCCAAACAACTTCTTGTGAACGTGCAGGCGATGACGAATACGGTGCAAAAAATCAAAACAAACGGATTGAATGAACGGGTGCCCATCAATGATACGAATGACGAACTGGCACAGCTCGGCAAGCTTTTTAATGACTTAATGGACGACCTAGAACAAGCGTTTTTACAGCAAAAACAGTTTGTCGAAGATGCCTCCCATGAATTACGGACGCCGTTAACGATTATTAAAGGGCATTTGACGATGTTAAACCGCTGGGGGAAACATGACCCAGATGTATTAAATAAATCGCTGCAGTCGAGTTTAAAAGAAGTGGAGCGGCTGATTCATTTAGTGAATGAATTGTTGCAGTTATCGCGTGCGGAAGCGGAAACAGTAGAGGCGGCAGAAGCAGTAGACGTATGCGCCGTGCTAGACTCGGTCGTCCGCAATTTTTCGAGTGTGTATGAAGACTATACGTTTCGGCAAATCTGCAGAGAACGTGTGCATATTCCCATTACCGTCTTGCATCTTGAGCAAATTTTTATTATTTTGTTGGACAATGCGGTGAAATACAGCCGAGAGTCTCGGAAAGAAATCCACCTTTTTGTCTATGCGGAAAATGGGAAAGCGAACATCGTGATCCAAGATTTTGGCATCGGAATCCCGCAAGAAGACATTCCTTACGTTTTTCATCGATTTTACCGAGTAGACAAGGCGCGCAGCCGAAAACAAGGCGGCAACGGACTCGGACTTTCCATCGCCAAGCGCCTCGTGGAAAAATATGAAGGAACGATTTCGATTGAAAGCAAAGAAGGCGAAGGGACAAAAGTGGTTGTGATATTTCCTATAAAAGAGAAACAAAGGTGAGAACATTCATGCAAGACAGCCAACCACTCGAAAAAAAAGAGCGAACGGCTATGTGGATCGCTCTCTTTCTTTTAGCACTTTATTTATCGCCACTTTATATTCTAGGAGAAAATGCGCATATTCGCGTTCATGATAATTTAGATTCCAATATTGCTTGGTATAAGGTGCTTACACGAAGCGGGGAGTTGTTCGGACCTATCGATGCGAAAATCCCGCAAGTGATCAACGGATTGCCGCGTAACGCTTACGGAACCGAATTTAGCGGCATCGTCTGGCTTCATGCGCTATTTCCATCCATGGTCGCGTATGCTTTAAGCCAAACGATTACGCGTGTGTTCGCATTTTTCGGCATGTATCTATTACTAAAACGGCATTTTTTGAAGGAAAACGAATCGTATCTCATTCGCGTCGGAGTGGCACTTACGTTTGCGCTTACTCCTTTTTGGCCGTCGGGCATGTTAAGTACGCTCGGCATGCCGCTTGCGCTTTGGGCGTTTCTAACCATTCGGCAGCAGCAAGCATCATGGAAAGAATGGCTCGTTCTTGCCCTTCTTCCATTTTACGCAAGTTTTGTACTTGGCTTTTTCACGAGTGTTGACTATCCATTATTTTACTAAAAAAACAGAATCAGGCTCTTCACCACAAGTTGTACTTGATCATTTAAGATAGGTGTGCATAGAGAAAATAGAGGGTACAAAAAATGCGAATTTTCCTGTATGGTAAAGGTGACCAAACCAAACCATTGGAGGAAAATTCGCATGTACTCTCAGTTTATCAAAGAACTCATCGATTTACCAGATGTTTTGATTCAAAAGGTACGAAAAGAAGAAGAACGTTGGATTTTCGAACTTTCTCTGCCCGAACAATGCCCGTTATGTCCTGTCTGCTTGAAGCGCACGATCAAAATGACATGCAAAAAGAAGCAATGGATGCATGGCTATGCTCAGCGAATCGGAATTTTTTGGATTGAACTTCCTGTAGAGCGCAGACGTTGTGGTACGTGTGGCATGACATTCAGCACGTCTTATCCAGCCATCGCTCCTCGAAGTGTGGCGACGGATGCTTTTCAGCAATGGGTCGCGCAATCTTGCATCGGAACATCCATTCAGGCAGTGGCTCGTATGCTCAAGCTTCCTTACACGACCGTTGAACGTTGGTTTTATACTCATGCCCCTTCCTTCCTATCGAATGAAATCCAACCAAAGGCGGTTTGTGTCGATGAGTTTGCTTTTCGAAAAGGGCATGACTACGGAGTGGCGATCATGGATGCCGAAACGGGAGAAGTGTATGCCATTGAAGCAGGAAAGAACGAGGAAGCCATTGGACGTGCGTTGGCTCATGTGTCTGGTTCTGTTCAGTATGTCGTGAGCGATTTGGCTCCAGCGATGAAAAAAGCGATTCAAGGGATTTGCCCAGAGGCGACACATGTGGTCGATTATTTCCATGTCATTCAGCTGTTTACAGATGCTTTAGAGCGTTGTCGCAAATATTTAGACAAAGGAGGCAAGAAACATGGAAATGTTCGTTACGTTTGTCGTTTATTGAGCCAATGTCCAGAGAAGCTTATAGAGGAAGAACGTCAAATTGTACGAGAATGGTGTAATGAAAGCGATTACTTAAAGTCTGTCTACCAATCGCTCCAACATTTTCGCTATGTGTCCAAAAGCAAAGACGTGCAACAGGCGAAACGACGTTTGGAGGCTTGGATTCATCGGTATTCGTTTTGTCCTTGTTCGGTTGTGCGTGCCATCGCAAAATCACTCGTCAAACGAACAGACGAAATCATATCGTGCATTTTATCGCCTTATTCGAATGGGAAAATGGAGGGAACGAATAACAAGATCAAGCTGATTAAACGTCGAGGATACGGATACAGAAATATCCAACGTTTTGCATTGCGGGTTCGGTTAGAAACAGCTAACATACTTTAATGGCAGGGGCAAGTACATCTTTTGGTGATGAACCCAGAATCATATGGCTGAACACAAGCTTTTCTGCCTCTTCCCTCGAACAAGAACGCCGGCGGGCAAATGACATTTGCTGGCAAAGCGTTCCTTGTTCGAGGAGGGCATGCTCATACTCCCAGTCGGCAAAGTGCCGACTACGGCAGAAAAGATAGGAATCAAGTAATGTCAACTGGTTTTTAATGGTTAATCAACACGCCTGATAGTAATGATTCTTTTTAGTAAGGGGATGTAATTTGTGAGTAAGAAAGTATTAATACTATCTGAAGCCATTGGCAGTGGTCATACAAAAGCTGCCGAAGCGTTAGTGCAAGGAATTTCTTATTTAGCACCTTCCATTCAAACAAAAATTTTAGAGGTAGGACAAATTCTCCACCCTCTTTCTACTAGGTTGTTACTTAATACATACCTTAAAATAATCGCTCGTTCTCCTTCATTATGGGGAAAAATGTATCGTTATAAACAAAGCAAACCTCTGTCTGATTGGGAAAAATTTCTTATTTACCAATTGTTTCATCGACAAATTGAAGTTCTTCTTGAACAAGAAAACCCTGACTGTATTATTTGCACCCATCCGTTTACCAGCTCGTCTGCCTCTCGACTAAAGAGGAGGGGGTATAGGTTTACTCTTTGCTCGGTAATTACTGATTTTCATGTTCATGGGGCATGGGTTCATCGAGAGGTAGATGTATATTTAGTGTCCAGTGAAGAGGTGCAGCGCCAATTAGTTAGGATGGGGGTTTCCAAAAATCGCATTGTAGTAACAGGGTTGCCAATACGATCTAATTTTTGGACAAAGAAAAACAAACAAGAAATGCGAAAAAAATTAAAATTGAAAAATATTCCTACTGTCATCATCATGGGAGGGGGATTAGGATTAGGCGGAATCCAGCAACTTGCTTATTCTCTGTTGAAATGGAAAGAAAAAATTCAGGTTATCATCTGTACAGGATTTAACGAAACGCTAAGAACGGAATTGCTAAGGGAGGTAATGTTCCATCACCCTCATTTTCATATTTTAGAATTCGTTCATCACATTGACGAATGGATGGAAGCTGCTGATTTACTTATTACAAAATCGGGGGGATTGACTTGTTTTGAGGCGTTATCAACAGGTCTGCCTATGTGTATATATCAACCAATCCCTGGTCATGAAGAAAAAAATTGCGATTTTTTAATCAATAATCATTTAGCTATAAAAATTGAAGATATGAATCACATGGATGTTTTAATCGAAAAATTACTTTTTTCTCCACAGGAATTGGAGTTTTTACACAACCAAATAAGACAATTCCAACAAAAAATCGATCCATTAGCAAGTGCTAAATTTATTGTTAATCAGCTTATTCCGTAAAGTATTTGTGTTGAATATCGATTTTTTCCCATATGACCGGCTCTTCTGCCTCATCCCTCGAACAAGAATGCCCATGGGCAAAAAAATTTGTCCACAGGGCATTTATTATTCGAGAAAGCAAATGCACAGAACCCGGAAGAAAAACTGGTGATAGAGCGATACCAGTAGTTTTTATGGATTCATCGACACATCTTTCTAATTTTATTATTGACGAATATATAATATAGTTGTATAATAAAAATCGTCGTTTAGGTAAGTAGAAGTGACGGAATAAAAGAAAAAAGAAATGATTATATTGACAAACTGCAACTTTTCATTATAATAATACTTGCTCACTGTTTTATGCGGAAGTAGTTCAGTGGTAGAACACCACCTTGCCAAGGTGGGGGTCGCGGGTTCGAGCCCCGTCTTCCGCTCCAGCTTGGACCGTGCATGATGACTCTGAATCGGGAAGTAGCTCAGCTTGGTAGAGCACATGGTTCGGGTCCATGAGGTCGCAGGTTCAAATCCTGTCTTCCCGACCATTTTATCTTGGGGCCTTAGCTCAGCTGGGAGAGCGCCTGCTTTGCACGCAGGAGGTCATCGGTTCGATCCCGATAGGCTCCACTTCGCGGAGGAATACCCAAGCCTGGCTGAAGGGGTCGGTTTCGAAAACCGATAGGGGTGTAACAGCCCGCGGGGGTTCGAATCCCTCTTCCTCCGCCATACATATTTTCACTTGTTTTACATAACATAGATTAAGTTATATAGTTAAACACCACAATTCGATACACAAAATAAGCAAGTCATAAATAATACATATTATATAACGGCTCGATAGCTCAGTCGGTAGAGCAAAGGACTGAAAATCCTTGTGTCGGCGGTTCGATTCCGTCTCGAGCCATCTCTTGGAGGGGTAGCGAAGTGGCCAAACGCGGCGGACTGTAAATCCGCTCCCTGTGGGTTCGGCGGTTCGAATCCGTCCCCCTCCACCATTTAGGGGCATAGTTTAATGGTAGAACAGAGGTCTCCAAAACCTCCGGTGTGGGTTCGATTCCTACTGCCCCTGTTTATGGCGGCTATGGCGAAGTGGTTAACGCACCAGATTGTGGCTCTGGCATTCGTGGGTTCGATTCCCACTAGTCGCCCCATTAGCTGTATAGCACATTCATTGGGGTATAGCCAAGCGGTAAGGCAACGGACTTTGACTCCGTGATGCGTTGGTTCGAATCCAGCTACCCCAGCCATATGCGGAAGTAGTTCAGTGGTAGAACACCACCTTGCCAAGGTGGGGGTCGCGGGTTCGAGTCCCGTCTTCCGCTCTCTCGGCGGCATAGCCAAGTGGTAAGGCAGAGGTCTGCAAAACCTTTACCCCCGGTTCGAATCCGGGTGCCGCCTTCGGCGTTCCACGCGGGTGTAGTTTAGTGGTAAAACTCCAGCTTCCCAAGCTGGCGTCGTGGGTTCGATTCCCATCACCCGCTTATTGTTTCAAATAATAATACCGTGTCCCAGTAGCGACGAGCAACACAACTGTGAATTGGCTACGAGTTGCCTCGACGCATAGAGCTTCCTCGAATAAGCTAGTAGAGGAAGAGGCACAGCCAAACAAGTTGATGAATGAAAATGCAAAACATTGTTATTCATACCGTGTCCCAGTAGCTCAGCACGTCTGAATAGGCTACGGAGGGAAGCATCAGCGCACCACTCGAGCCACTGCTTGAATTAGCTTACCGAGAGTGGGGCGGGATAGAATAAAAAAGGAAATGTATTTTTTATGTCGTGTCCCAGTAGCTCAGCAGGATAGAGCAGCGGCCTTCTAAGCCGTCGGTCGGGAGTTCGAATCTCTCCTGGGACGTCCCAAGCCCGAAGAGGGCTTTTTTTTTTCACGCGTTGAACAGACTGATGCAAAATGGACAGAGGAAGCACCAGTGCCCCACTCGTGTCACTATATCTGGGAGGCGGCTCGTTGTTCGGTTTTTTGTCACGCGAACGCGTGACAGAGGCAAGCCAAAGGCTTGCCTCCAACAGTCAAAAAAATAAGTTAAACTCTCCAGTGGCATGTATATAGCGTACGAAAGAGCCCGGCAGGATAGAGCAACGAGCGAAACATCTGTGAATCCGCTGCGAGTCGTCCCGACGCACAAGGAATCCGAGAAGAGAAGAGGAAGGGAAGGTGAGAGGTCTTTTATTCGTTGTATGTCTTAGGTAAATTATTTACTTCATAGGCAGCGTGTATCCCTGATTCAATCGCTCCTTGAATCCATCCATGTGTTGTTGAGGCATGTTCCCCTGCAAAATACACTCTTCCTTCAGGAGTCCCTATGTATGGCGATAGTTCTGTGACTTGTTGAGGCTTAAACATTGTAAATGCTCCTCCAGAATAAGGATAGCGCACCCAACTATGGCTTAATCCTGTTTCAAATTCTCGATAAACTTGTTTGCCATGTATCATAGCTAAATTTTTAAGGGTGTATTCTAATCGATTTTCGTCACTTAAGCTATCCCAAGGGATGGTATCATCCTCCCACGTATAACTGGCTAAAACTACTCCAGGTCCCGGTTTACCGATTCCGTGGCTTGGATATTGTGTATAGGTGATAGGGAGATCAGATATTGTTTTCCCTCCAAACATTCCTTCTTTTTCCCAAAATCTATTTTTAAATTGAATGCCGGTTTTAGTCGACCCGACATAGTGAAGTTCGCGAATAGCTTTCCACTTTTCTTCGGAAAAAGAATTTCTAGGTTCGATTTCGACAAATTGCAAAACAGAGAAAGGAATAGTGATAATTGTTACATCTCCTGTCACCTGAAACGGTTCTAAAATTTTTGTATGGATAGCATGAACAGTGACTTGTTCATTATGTTGTTCAATTTTTCGCACTTTTTGTCCGTATAGGATATTTTCTTTTAGTTGCGCAGCCAATGCTTTTGGCAATAGGTCGTTACCACCTGTAATCTCATAAAATTTCATATTTGGGGTAAATAGTACCATCAGTTCGCGAAGCATCTCAAGAAAAGAAAGCTCCGGAAATCCTTCTAAGGAAAGGACAGCTTTAATCATATCAATTGCTCCACGCGACAATCTAGGACCAAACGGATTATATCTTAAATAAGTATCTAATGAATACTTATCAAGCTCTTTAATCATAATTGGCCAGTGTTTTGCTGGATTTTGGCTAATATATTCTGTCACAGGGCGAATTGACATTTGTAGCAATTGTGATGCTGTTTTCCCTTTTTCATGCCCCGCAACGGGAAATCCAAATATATCAGGGGTTTGTTCGTAAATGTTGAGACGTGTTTTGATTCCGCGAAGATAGAGGATATCATTGGGAGTGCTATTAATAAACGGGTTTATCGGTAAATTAAATTTTTTGATATAGGCCATTGTCAAGGAGTGTGTATATGGGATGCGCATAGCTCCAGCTTCTAAGTATTGGTCTTCACGAAAATTTGAACGAAGTGTATAAATTCGACCGCCAACTCGCTCGGAAGCTTCCAGCACGGTCACACGGTGCCCTGCCTGTTTAAGCAAAGAAGCTGCCACAAGTCCAGCCATTCCTGCTCCTACAATAATAATTTTTTTTGGAATGTTTGTTTTCGGAAGACCACTCCAGATGATTTCAAGCATCTTGTCATAAGACAATTTTGGGAACACATAGCTATACATGCCGTTCCTCCTCAAAAATGATCTTGTTTCCAATTTTATTCACAAAAAATGGATAAAGTACAGGAGGATAGGAAACAAAAATAAAAAATGCTTTTATTTTTTACGAGGAGTAGCAGTATTTTTATAGGGGGGAAAACTGAACTGCTCTTTAGGCAACTATCGTTGCCTAAAGAGCGCAAAACGTGCTTTGTTCGAGGAGGGCATGCTAATACTCTCAGTCGGCAGAAAAGCTATAGAGGGATGTCAAATGGTTTTTATTGGTTAATCAACAAGCCTGCTTCCCGGTTGTATTTATATGCTTTGCTCCTGCCATTTAAGCAAGGAAGTCACATGCCCAATTTCCGTTGCGGAAGATTGGTTCACGCTTGCCGTCTTTTGTGACGCCGTCGATGTTCAACTCCGCTGAGCCAATCATAAAATCTTCATGAATTAAGCTGTCGTTTCCGCCGCGTGCTGCCAATTCTTTTTGCGTCATCGTCGCTCCGTTTTCAATGTTCGTCGGGTAGGCTTTTCCAAGCGCGAGATGGCAAGCAGCGTTTTCATCAAAGAGCGTGTTGTAGAAAATAATATTCGACTGTGAAATCGGTGAGTGGTGCGGCACTAACGCCACTTCCCCTAGCCGGCGGGCCCCTTCATCTGTTTCAAGCAAATGCTTCAACGTTTCGTATCCCGTTTCCGCTGTAAAATCAACGACTTTTCCATCTTTAAACGTTAACGTAAACCCATCGATTACGTTCCCGCCGTAGTTGAGGGGTTTTGTGTTGCGCACCGTCCCGTTGACACCGTCTTTATGCGGCATCGTAAACACTTCTTCCGTCGGAATGTTCGGATTAAACCGAACCCCGCTTTGGCTAACGGCTGCTCCGCCATGCCAAACATGATTTTCGACAAGCTCGATCGTTAAATTCGTTCCTGGTGCTTCATAAATTAATTGCTTATATTGTTTCTCATTCAAGTACTCTATTACTTTTGCTAGTCGTTTATTATGCTCTTCCCATGCTTGGATCGGATTTTCTTCATGGACGCGTGTAACGGCAAAAATAACGTCCCATAACTTATCGACTGCTTCTTGCTCCGACAGATGCGGGAAAATTTTTTTCGCCCATGCTGGCGTCGGCACCGAAATAACCGACCAGCAGTTTTCATCTGCCATTAGTGCACTGCGGTAATTTCGCAGCGCTTCCGATGATGTTTTCGCAAACGTCGCAATCCGTTTCGGATCCACGTCCTTCAATAAGTCAGGGTTTGGAGAATAAATCGATAAAAATGCTGCTCCTTCTTGTGCCAGCTGCTCCATTCCTTGCGCACGCCACATCGGGTATTCCGAAAAAGCTTCCTCTGGTGCGTGCATGTATTTAATATATGACAGCTCTTCGTCTTCCCACTCGACATACACGTGCTTTGCGCCTGCTTCGTACGCTTTTTTTGCGATTTTACGAACAAGCCGTGCTGCTTCGAGCGGTGATTTTACGACAAGCGTTTGCCCTTGTTGGATGTTTACGCCTGTACGGACAGCTAGTGCTGCATATTGTTCAAGTTTTTGTTCCAATGTCATTCTTTTTCCCCCTTTATTTTATCACAATGGCAATTTTGTGAAAGAAGCATTGTTCTCCATTTTTTAGTTAACGGGTCATTGCCTACTTCCGTCTTTGTTAGATTCCCACGTTTGCGCCCAGCGTTCAATCGCTTCCATCACTGGCTTGAGCGCTTTTCCTTTTTCCGTTAGTACATATTCAATCCGCACCGGCGTTTCCGGATAAACGTTACGTTCGACAATTCCTGCTTCTTCTAATTCTTTCAATCGTTCTGACAATAACTTTCCACTAATCGGCAAAGAGGCTTCAATTTCTGAAAACCGCCGTTTTCCTTCTAGTAATTGGCTAACGATGAGCCCAACCCAGCGTTTGCTAAGTAATTTCATCGCCGCTTCAAATTTTGGGCAAAGACCGGGCGAAGCGCATATATCTACGTTCCGTTTTTGTTCACTCAATCCTTCCACCTTCTATTCTTTCTAGCATCTTCTTCATTTTCCCATAAAAATTTCATTATAGCAATATTCTAAAAGTTAAAAAATGGATAGCGCAAAAAAACCGACAGACTGCCGGTTTTTAGCGAAACGACGTCCCAACGCGGTTTCGGCCATTTTGTTTTGCTTTATATAACCCTTCATCGGCAAGAGCGATGAGCTGTTTCCCATCATCGGAAGCGCTTGCCGGTTTCATTGTCGCCACTCCTAAACTAATCGTGACGTAGCGGCTAATGAGAGAGCCGGCGTGCGGAATATGCAGCGCTTCAACGTTTTTCCGTAGCTGCTCTGCCACTGTATACGCGCCGTTTAAATCAGTGCTTGGCAAAATCACTGCAAATTCCTCTCCGCCATAACGAGCGACAAGGTCGGTCGGCCGCTTAAGCGTTTGCTCTAACGTTTTTGCCACTTGCTGCAAACACTCATCTCCACGCTGGTGGCCGTACGTATCGTTAAACGATTTAAAAAAGTCGATATCAAGCATAATGAGCGAAATCGGCGTTTTGTTTCGCGCCGCAAGTCTCCACTCCCGAGATAAATAGTCGTCAAACGTCCGCCGGTTATAAATGCCCGTTAGCCCATCGAGCGACGAAATGCGCTGCAATAAGTCGTTTGCTTTTTTTAGCTGTTCTTCCGCTTCTTTTCGCTTCGTAATATCGCGGGCAACGGCAAGCACGCTTTTTTTATTGCGCAAATTGCGAGCGGTCATCTCGAGCCAAACGAACGCGCCGTTTTTTTTTGCGAACGCGAAAGCAAATCGTTAATACATTGACTGGATCGGATGTTTGAAATGACATGTTAGCAATCGAGTGCCTATCTTCTGGATGAACGAAGTCAAAAATCGACCGTTCAAGTAATTCTTCTTGCGTATAGCCGAGCATGTAATAACATGCCGGGGATACGTACAAAATTTTTCCGGTCAATGACACGTTAATAATCATATCAGTTGAATTTTCGGTAATAAATCGGTATTGCTCGCTATTTTGCCGCAGCGTTTGCTCCATTTTTTTTCGTTCGGTGACGTCGCGGAGAATCGCTAACGTAGACGGCAAACCTTGGTACATAATCGGCACAGCAATGGCTTCAATGATCGTTGTCGTGCCGGCAGGATAGATAATCCGCGCTTCCATAAAGTTATGCAGCGGATGGTACGACAACGGATCTAAATGTTTTTGAAACGCTTTTCGGTCATCGGGATGGATAAATTCCGTTAACTGTTTCCCTATGAGCTGTTTCCGATGAAGCATATGAAACATTTTCGCCGCTGCTGGATTGGCAAACAAAATCGTCCCATGCCTTGTGACAATCACCGCATCTGGAGATAAATGAACAAGTTTTCGGTAGCGATGTTCGCTTTCTCTTAGTGCACTTTCAACCATTTTTTGTTCGGTGATGTTCGAGAAAATCGCTACATAACTCGTTACTTCGTTCGTCTCATTTTTCACCGCGTTAATGTGGAGAAGTTGTGGGTAGACAGACCCATCTTTTCGCCTGTTCCAAATCTCTCCTTGCCATTCGCCTGTTTGTTCAAGCAATAGGTGCATATTGGCGTAAAAATGTTCGTCATGTTTATGAGAACGCAAAATTTTCGGTGTTTGCCCGATCGCTTCGTTCGCTTCATATCCAGTAATGGTCGTAAATGCGCGGTTGACGAAAAGGATGCGGTGATATCGATCGGTAATCATGACGCCTTGACTCGTATGTTCAATGACTTTCGCATACAGCTGCAACGTTTGTTCGAGCTGTGGCCGCTCGGTAATGTCACGGACAATGAGTTGGAACGCTGTTTTTCCGTGTAAAGTAAACGGCGCGCAGGACAATTCGACTTCGACCGTTTTCCCGTTGACGATATGTCGCTGTTTTACATTTAATAGCGGTCGGTTATGATGACACATTTGTTCAAGGCAATGTCTCACGCTATCATGATCGTCTGGATGCAAAAAGGAATAAATCGACTTTCCAATGACTTCTTGTTTACTCGTAATCCCATACAGTTGCTGCGCGGCATCATTGATTAATACAATTTTTTCATCACAATGAGCGATAATGGCATCAGGAGAATGGTTGACTAGCTCGTGGTAAATGTCTTGATGTGGTCGAAACAAAATATGTATAACCGTCGTTTCTTGTGAAGTGACTTTCATAGAAGCTGCTTCTACAGCAATCGGTGTACCATCAGAGGTGATGAGCGTCTGTTCGTGAAACCCCGTCTTTGTACCGTTTATTAGCGCTCCGTCTGGGAAAAAATCGCTCACCGGTCTGCCAATGACATCGGTTTTATATTTGGCGCGAAGTAGTTTACATCCTTTTTCATTGATATAAAGAATCCGCCCATGTTGATGAAGAAGCATCCCGTCAGGCAAGGCATCAATCAACTGTTTATATAGACCATGAATCGGTTCTCCTAGTACTGTCATCCCGTTTCTCCCTTTACTGATGAAATATGCTAAATCTATTACCCTATTATAAGGAATATTTTTGCAGAAGTTAAGGGGGATTTTTTTGTTTTGTTCATCCTATTGTCACAATGCTGGGAAAGAAAAAAACAGCTTCGCGTTTAACAAAAAAACGGAAAGGTTCACGTCCGCATATTGCCCCTGTTTCCTAATATAGCATCACTTTCTTGCCGTGCTTAGCGGCAACGCCTGAACGACCGCCCACCCTAAACGAAGGGGGGCGGTCGTTCATAGGTGAAGAACTTTCCCGAAGCCCGAAAAGGTGGTGTTTTGTCAAGTGGAGACTTATGCGGCGATGCACGCCTGGAAAATCAATACAACTTTAACCCGTTTCAATTCTTTCTTAATTATCAGACAACTTTTCGGCGAAAATATTTTGGCTATTGGCGACATCGGTAAGTTGCTTGTCAATCTGCACGATTTTTGGAGCAAACTCATCCAATGGCTCCTTTATTTCCCCTAATTGGTGCTTCGTTTGCTTGAACTGCTCGTCCATTTGTTCAAACCGTTGGTCGATTGGTTTGAACTGTTGATCAATTTGTTTGAACCGTCGATCGATTAGCTCGCAGCGCTGATCCATTTGGGCAAAACGACGGTTCGTTTCTTCGGAATGATGTTTCAGTTAGTTTCACCGCTTGCCAAATCGTTTCATTCGTAATTTCCGCCATATCTATCCCTTTTTTCGCTGTTCTTGCTTTTTACATCAGCTGCTTGTGCCGCTGCTGAATTTTTTGTTGACAACGAGCATAATCATGCGAACGAAAAAAGAGAGAAAAAAAATCGTGAGGAAGGAATACCACCATGTCCATGTATGATATTCAATCAAATCCGTATACTTTTCACAAAGTACTTCCACAATGGTAATCGCCGCTGTATATAACGCGCATTGCCACAAAATTACCCCAAAAGAGGAGTAGTAAGTCGTTTGGTAAAAATAAACGCACACGATTGGAAACAAAAAATATTCAAACAAAATGCTCGTATCAAAATACGAAGGTAAAAACCGAACCGGATAGTCGAGCATATGAGCTTCAACGACAAACACACCAAAAAAGGTCGAAAAATATGCTTTTAATGCAAACACAAGTAGCGAATCTTTCATAAGCGCCGGTTTTCTGAAGAGGCTAACCCCCAATAAGGCGATTCCGATGATAAACAACGTCCATAAAATCAATCGATCCACAGCTTTGCCCCCTCACCGTCCGTTTCGTTCAGATGTTAGTATGCCCGAAAAAACGTCAAATATGAAAAGCCCGCTTAAAAACAAGCGAGCTTTTTAGTGTTTAGTCGTCGTCATCGAGCAAATATTGTTCGAGAAAATCATCATCATCAGAAGTGTGATGCGAACGTTCGTATCCGGTTGAAACCGGTCCTAACAAACGGAATAAGGCGATAATGAGTGCTAAGCGGATGAGCAAACGCCGCAATCTTCCGCCAATCCGCACTCTCATCACAAGAAAATCATTTCCGACGGACAACAGTGTGCCCGTGAACGTTCCGTGCACCGTAATGACTCTAACCGTATGTCCAACTAAGTGGCGAGCTTCGTGGATAAAATTCATCATCTTCCCTCCTTTCCATAGTACTAAATGCAACAGTGCGATTAGTGGTATGGACAAATCGCTCAGTCTAACTATGGAATTTTGAAAAAACCGTTGTTGCGGAGGGCGGTCTATGATACGATATTTGTAAACTTTTTATTATAATAGGTTAACAAAAGGGGAGAGGGCGTTTGTGGCATGATTTTCACGTACAGCTAGACGAACTAGCCGAAAAAGCACAAAAACGGAAGCTTTACGAGGCAGATTCGGACGGCTGTTTTGTATGGATGGATGGAAAAAAGCTGTTTAATTTAGCGTCGAACAATTATTTAGGGCTAGCAAACGACGAACGACTTATCGAAGCAAGCGTTCGTGCAGCAAAAACGTACGGAGCCGGTGCGACCGCCTCGCGCTTAATCGTCGGCAATTTTTCGCTTTATCAAGAAGCCGAAGCGGCACTAGCCGAATGGAAAGGAAGCGAAGCGGCGCTTATCGTCAATAGCGGCTATACGGCTAACGTCGGCATTCTTTCGGCGATAGCGGGACGGGGCGCGGTTATTTTTAGCGATAAATGGAATCATGCAAGCATTGTCGATGGAGCGATTTTAAGCCGCGCCGACGTGAAACGGTATCGCCATAACGACATCGATCATTTAGAAGCACTTTTGCAAAAAACGGATAAGCAAAAACGCAAAATCATTGTGACGGATACGGTTTTTAGCATGGATGGTGATATTGCGCCATTGTGTGAGCTTGTCCGTCTGAAAGAAGCGTACGGAGCGCTACTTGTCGTTGACGAAGCGCACGCAAGCGGTGTGTACGGCGAAAAAGGCGAAGGTCTTGCCCACCATCTTGGCATCGCCGAGCAAGTCGATCTTCAAATGGGCACATTTAGTAAAGCGCTTGGGGCGTTTGGCGCATATGTAGCTGGAAAAAAAGTGCTCATCGACTATTTGATTAACCATATGCGTTCATTCATCTTTACGACCGCCCTTCCACCGGCGGTGCTCGGAGCGATCCGCGCAGCGGTAGCTGTTGTTCAAGAAGCGCACGAACGGCGCAGACAGCTTCACGAATTAAGCTTCTATTTCCGCACGCGCCTGCAAGCGCTCGGGTTTGATACCGGACGAAGCATCACCCAAATCGTGCCTGTCATCGTCGGGGATAACGAACGGGCTGTGCGATTCAGCCGTCATTTGCAAGAACGGGGGATTGCTGCGGTGGCGATTCGTCCGCCGACGGTTCCAGAAGGCACAGCGCGCATTCGCTTTTCGCTAATGGCGACGATGACGAAAGAGCAGCTTGATTGGGCGCTTGCTCAAATTGCAGCAGTCGGAAAAGAAATGAAGGTGATTTCATGAATACTGTTTTCCTTCCAGGCTGGGGGATGAAGGGGGAGGTTTTTTCGCCACTTGTAGAGGCGTTGGCGCCACCAACATGTACAGTCGTCGAATGGGAAGGGATTGAGGCGGTTGAGTGTTTTCGCAAGCGAGCGGAACAGGCGCTTGCTGCTCCATCGCTTCTTATCGGTTGGTCGCTCGGGACGCTAGTTGCCTTAGAAATGGCGCATGCATTTCCCGAGCGTGTCACGAAACTTGTACTTATCAGCGGTACGAGCCGGTTTGTGGCTGATAATGATTACCCGTCCGGATGGCATTCGCGTATCGTCGAGCGGATGAAAAAGCAGCTAAAAAAACATCCAGAAGAAACGCTTACCTCGTTTGGCTCGTCGTTATGGGCGGAAGGGGAAACGGGCGACATTTCCGAGGTGATGCATCGCGACCGTCTTGAAGAACTAACGATTGGCCTGGACTATTTAGTGACCGCCGATGCGCGTCCGTGGCTTTCACAATTGCACATGCCAGTGCTTCTTTTGCACGGAGAAAACGATGGGATTTGCCCGCCGGAAGCAGCGCGTTATATCGCAGAACGTGTGCCTAATGCTAAATTTGTCCTTCTTCCGAATACCGGGCATGTGCCGTTTTGGACAAAAACGAGGGAATGCACCTATTCGATTCGAACATGGGGAGGTGAAATCGATGATTGACAAACAACTCGTGCAAAAACGGTTTAGCGAGCGGGCGAGTACGTACGATCAGTTTGCGAGCGTGCAAAAAACGATGGCGAACGAACTCATGCGCCGCATCGCTGTTCTACCAAAAACGATTCTTGAAATCGGCTGCGGTACTGGCTATTTAACGGAAAAGCTTCGCCAAGCGTTTCCGGAAGCAAGCATTACAGCGGTCGATATCGCCGAAGGGATGATCGCGGTAGCGAAAGCGCGTCTTGGCGGTAGTGATATCGTTTGGCGTTGTGGCGATATTGAAGCGATGGGGATCGAGGAACGGTATGACTTAATCATTTCTAACGCGACGTTTCAATGGTTGAATGAAGCAGAGCGGACGATCACACGGCTTTTTTCTTCTTTAAATGAAGGAGGTCAGCTGCTTTTTTCGACGTTTGGCGCGCAAACGTTCCATGAATTGCACACTTCGTTTCAAGCGTCGTTGCAACAACACCGTATCACAGAAGCGCTTCGCATCGGCCCGACGTTTCCAACGCTTGTCGAGTGGCTTGCTTGTTGTGAGCGGGCGACGAATACGGTTGTTTTCGGCAACGAAACGTTTATCGTCGAGCACTTCCCGTCCGTCCGCGACTTTTTCTTATCGCTTCGCCATATCGGTGCGACGAACAGCACAACGGGCCGCTATTGCCAACGTCCGTCTGTATTTAAAACGTTAGTGCGAGAATACGAGGAGCGTTTTTCCGAAGACGGAGCTATTTGCGCCACGTACCATTGCTTATTTTTCGACATCACCCGGTAAGGGTGGTGCTTTTTGTTGATTCATCCTAACTGATTCGAAATACCCATGACAAGATTCGACAACAAAATTACAATAAGTTTAAGGGCAAACCATGTGAAAACTTGGGACGCAAAGCTATAGGGGCTAAAATAGCCATTGCTATTATGCCAGCCAGCTGCCGTTCACAGGTAAAAAATTAGAGGGGTGAATGTATATGAAAAAATTAGCGGTAGGAGCATTAGCTGCTTCATTGATTTTTTCCCAAGGGCTAGGTGTGGCTGATGCCAAAGGGAAAGACACAAAAAAAGCAAAAACTAAAAAAGTTGCGCAAGTGGACAGCGATCAAAACGGAATTCCTGATGATTGGCAAAAGAAATACCATTTAGGAAAGGGAAAATCGATCGCTACGAAAGATTTCGATAAAGACGGTTTAACCAATATTCAAGAATATCAATTGAATTTAAATCCAAAAGCGAAAGATACAGACAGAGATGGAATTTCCGATGGACAAGAAGATAACGATAAAGACGGTTTGACAAACCTTCAGGATATCCAAGCGAAATTAAGCCCTGTGTCGGCTGATACGGATAAAGACGGCATCAAAGATTCAGATGAAGACAATGATTCCGATAAATTAACAACGAAAGAAGAGTTTATTGTTGGGACAAATCCGGTGAATGCTGACTCGGATAAAGATGGCACACCTGATGGTGAAGAAGATAAAGATGGTGACAAAATCGCGAACTATGTGGAATTCGAATTGAAATATAACCCTAACGATTCTGATAGCGATCACGACGGTGTGTCAGATATCGATGAAGACTATGATAACGACGGATTATCCAATGGTGCTTAAATTCAACGGCATTAGGCAAGGAGTCCCCCACCTCTAAGCGAAGGGAAGGTGGGGAGGAATTGCCCTTTTTTACTTTTTGCACGAAAAACGGTTCATCCTTTAATATCATGGTATAATTGTATATATAATGAAAAAAGGAGGTGAAACGTATGGAATTGGTCGTCACCGCTAAAATTCGGTTGTTACCAACAGAAGCTCAACACCTGCAACTCGTGGAAACGATGCAAGCGATGAAACAAGCGTTGAACTTTGCATCGAAAGTCGCATACGAACACCATCTGCTTTCCTCGTTTAAGAAACTGCAAGTCTTGGTGTATCGAGACTTGCGAGAGTTGTTCGGACTAAAATCACAAATGGCGTGTAATGTGTGTACCATTGTCGCAGGTGTCTATGCGTCCATGAAATCCAATGGCGAACGCACGCTAGCGGTGTTTAAAAAGCCTAAACTCCAATATTCGTACAATCGAGACTACTCGTTTACGAAAGACGGACAGATGAGCATTGGCACGCTAAACAAACGAATCAAAATGCCTTTTCTGACAAAAGGACAGGAACGCTATTTCGACGGCTCTTGGGAGTTTGGCACAGGTACACTTGTGTACAAAAAAGGAAAATTCTACTTGCATGTCGCAGCGAAAAAAGTGATCCATCCCCCTTCGGTGTATCAACACGTGGTCGGTGTGGACATGGGGATGCGCTTTTTAGTGACCGCTGTAGATTCACACAACCGTCATTTGTTTATCAAGGGCACTCCCATTCAGAGCGTCAAAGCACGATACGTCCGACTTCGCAAAGAGCTCCAACAACGCAACACGAAATCCGCTAAACGCAAGCTAAAGAAAATCGCTGGACAAGAAAACCGTTTCATGACCAATGTCAATCATTGTGTCAGCAAGGCACTTGTTCAGTTTGCAGGAAAGCATAGCTTGCTTGTCCTAGAGGATTTGACAGGCATCAACGATACGGTGTGCGTTCGCAAAAAAGACCGATACGTGCGATTCACATGGGCGTTCGCTCAACTCCGCTCGTTCATTGAATACAAAGCACGACTACACGACAGCCACGTCCTTGCCGTTCATCCTGCTTACACGAGCCAGCAATGCCCAACATGTGGGTTTACACATAAAAACAACCGCAAAAAACAGATTCATACGTTTATATGTGGGGCATGTGGCTATACATCCAATGATGATAGAGTAGGGGCGTTAAACTTACGCCAAAAGGGAATCGAGTACCATCATGGCGTGACCGCCCAAGCATGACTTGTGTGGTCGGGGTGCCGTCAACCACCCTCATGCAACCCCACGCGAAGGAAGGAGGACGAAGTCCGCTTGCACTTCTGGGGAGTTGCAAGCCCCCACTTCAAGCGTTAGATAAGTGGGGGTAGTTGACTTAGGTTACAATCTTAAAGAGGCTGACAGTGATCATGACGGCGTAGCAGATGTCAACGAAGATGAAGACGGTGACGGATTGTCCAACGGCGCTGAAGGGAAGTTAGAGAATCATTGTGACCATCATAATTATGATGATGGAATTGATAACAATGAATCGTCAAACGAAGCTGTTACTCCATAATTAACGTAAACAAAAGGGCTTAAACGTGTAAGGACAAATGATCTAGGTCATCTAACGAAGCAGCTCACGATTAGGTGGGCTGCTTGTTTTTCATGCGAGCCATATATTGTTTGTACGACTCAATTTTGTCAGACAGCATTTTTTCGGTTGCCGTTAAGGTGTGAAGCTGTTCTTGAATGGCGCGCTGGTGTTCTTCTAACAGTGCTAATCGTGCGGTTGTCGTATGCTCGCCTTCAAGATATAATTCGGTGTATTTTCTAATTTTTGCAATCGGCATTTTCGTTTTTTTTAGTTGGATGACGAAACGAAGCCATGTCAAGTGCTCTTTGCGATATACTCGATTTCCGTTCGCATCGCGGTCTGGGACAACAATTTTTTCTTTTTCATAATATCGCAACGTATGGGGGCTAACGCCTAATAAGTCAGCAATTTCGCTAATTGTATACATTTCATTCACTCCTCATATTTTATTATAAAAAACATTTGACTTCGAGTAAACTCTAACGAATATAATCGAGTCATCCTTAAAATAAATGGAGGAATGAAGATGAAGTATACGGTCATTACAGGAGCAAGTTCAGGAATTGGGTATGAGGCGGCACTAGCGTTTGCTGCACGTGGGAAAAACTTAGTTATTGCTGCACGACGACAAGAGAAACTTGAGGAATTAAAGGCAGAAATTGCTCGTCGATATCCAGAAGTGGATGTCGTTATCCGCACAACCGATTTATCTGAACGCGAACATGTATATGCGTTTTACGAAAGTTTGCGGGAGTTGGAGCTAGAGACGTTGGTGAACAATGCGGGCTTTGGCAATTTTGCTTCTGTCGCGGAGCAAAACTTAGAAAAAATCGAAAAAATGTTGCGCCTAAATATTGAGGCATTAACCATTTTATCGTCACTTTTTGTTCGTGATTATGCCCATGTGGAAGGAACACAGCTCATTAACGTTTCGTCTGGTGGAGGTTACACGATCGTCGGAAATGCGATTACGTACTGCGCGACGAAATTTTACGTGAGCGCTTTTACGGAAGGGTTAGCGCATGAGTTGGCGTCACAAGGGGCGAAAATGAAAGCAAAAGTATTAGCGCCAGCAGCAACCGAAACCGAGTTTGCTAAACGTGCATTTGATGTAAATGAGTTTGATTACCATGTTACTGTGCCGAAATTTCATACAGCAAAGGAAATGGCAGAATTTTTGCTTGCTTTATATGACAGTGACAAAGTGGTCGGGATTGTCGATGGGTACACGTACGAATTTCAACTTCGCGATCCGATTTATCCGTTTGCGATGAGAACAACGCAAAAATAAGGGGAGAAAAAGCAACTCGAAACGGGGTTGCTTTTTTTCGTAGGTGAACCGTCCGGAAAATTTTTTGCTTGACCGCCTATCTTTTCAAACGTTTTGCATAGATAGATGAAGTAGGAACGAAGATATTGACGGAAAGGAGAGGTCAAGATGTATATTTCCAAACAACTGGCTTGCCAAATTGGGGTGAATGAAAGCATTGTTCTTTGCGATCTTCATCAGCTGCTTCAAGAAACGGGGAGCGATTGGGTAGTACTGACATACGAAGAATGGCAAAAACGCCTACCGTTTTGGTCGCCAAGCACAATTCGCCGTGTCGTTCGCAAGCTTGAACGGCTTGGGTACATCGAGTCGGGTAACTTTAACAAAAATAAAGTCGACCAAACGAAATCGTATCGGCTGAATAACGAGGAGTTGCAAAAACAACGTATTGTGCTAACAGAAGAACGGCTATTCGCGGCAACCACGTCGTTTATGGAGGAAACAGAACCACAACGTACGGAAAAAGAACAACATAGAATGCATCAACTAAACATTGTTCTAAATAATCAATATAAACATATCGAACAACACCGCACGCCGATAAAGCAATTGGGAGAGGTAGACGGCCAAGCAGATGATCCGCACGGCGAACACGATGAAGCAGACGACCAGCGCGGTGAACGAGATGGTCAACATGGCGAGATAGATGATCAGCATGGTGAGGTAGACGTGCAACATGGCAAGACAGATGGTCAATGTGGCAGAGCAGATGGTCAAAATGACGAGGCAGATGTTCTATCGAGCAGAGCAAGTATTCAAGATGGTGCGCCGACTGGTTATGCTAAGCAAATAGGAAGTCTAGCGCTGCTTTCTTTATCAACTGCTGAGAAACATATGTTGCAGCAACGAAACTTAAATACACAACAGAGAATAAATATAAATAGATCTATTAATAACAAAGATGAAATAGAAAAGAAGAATGTCTTTTCTTTTTATCGTCAACATCATTTTTACCCTTATAACGAACAGGTGAAGCAGCGAATGAACGACTGGATCCAGAAAATGGGTGCCCCACTTGTGCTTGAGGCGCTGAAAACCGCGCTCGAATATGGGAGTACGTCATGGAAATATGTTGAGGCTGTGCTGACAGATTGGCAAAACAAGCATTATAAAACGGTTCACGACATCGAGCAGGCAAGGAAGCGAAAGAAGGTTTACTCGATGTCGAGCGCTGCGCCGATTCGGAAAGAATGTGTGCCGGATTGGTTGGAAGAATACAAAAAGCAATGGGAAGCACCTGCCCCGCCTGAGACGCCAGTCGATGTCGAGGCGCTCAAAGAGCGGTTGAAGCGGTACAAATAACGCCATTGCACGCAGCTTTTTCGTTCCAAAAGAGTGGGGAATATTGTAAAATGAGGAAAAGGGACCTTCGGACACTTGTTAGCAAAACTTTTGGAACAAACAGCACCTCTTTGGTGAAAGTGTTTGTTGTGTGTTGGCGGTGTTTTGGCATGGGGAAATACAAGTTGTCATATTTCAGCAGCAGAACCGTGAGAGTGCACTTTTAGAAGTGGTGCCAGCATTGTATCAGGTGAGAGTTGTGGCCAACATTTGGGCGATTGAAGTGATTGTGTTTATAGTGGTCGCAGCTTCCTTGGTATGGGTGCGTCTTGCAAAAATCTGAAAACAAAGGGAAGGAAGATGAACGTTGTTGTTAGACGACTTGACCATGTGCAAATTTGCGTTCCGATCGGCGCGGAAGACGAAGCACGCGCCTTTTACACCGATGTGCTCAGCTTTGTCGAAATCGAGAAACCAGACGCGCTGAAAGCAAACGGAGGTCTTTGGTACAAAGTCGGTAATGTTGAATTACATATCGGTGTTGAAAATCGTAAAGGCTACCGAAGCAACGGCCATCCGGCGTTTGAAGTGGAAAACGTAGAAGCGGTGTGTGGTTATTTAGAAGATAATGGTGTTGTAACATATGATGAAAAGGCTATTCTAGGTGCCGTTCGCTTTTCCTTTCGCGATCCATTTAACAACCGAATCGAGTTTTTAGAGAAACGGCAATGAAGATTTTCCGAAAGTACCATCGCGCTCTTTTTCATCACTCGAAGAAAGATAGCTTTTGGAGATCGCCGTTTTTGCTTGCGAAATGGTCGTCATGTTTGATTTTGCCACAGAGGGCATAGTGAGTTTTTGTTTGGTCATGAAAACTTTAATCGCACTCTCTTGATTTGGTGGTATTAGGGAAAAGAGAGTTTTTTTCATTCCGTAGGTAACAATGATTCGAAAACATCTAAAAAATATTGACAAATTTAAATTTATATTATATAATAAATATTTATTTACAAAATAAAAAATATGTGTTAAAAATATATGTGGAGTACAAACGAATAGCGAGGAGGCTGGCGGATGAAAGTGACACATGGAGTGGAAATGTTAGAACTCGAAATAGAGACTTTCGGTCAGTGGATGGTATTCAATCCGACGCTGATTTGGGATGAAGAGGGAGCAGTGTTGATTGATACTGGGGTGCCTGGGCAGATGCAAGCGATTCGTCGAGCAATGAATCGAGCAGGTATTTCTTTTGAACAATTGAAGGCAATTATCATCACTCACCAAGATATTGATCACATCGGCAGTCTTCCAGCCATTCTGCAGGAATGCGGCAAGCGCGTCAAAGTGTATGTGCATGCGCTCGAAAAGCCTTATATTGAGGGAGAACGTCCATTAATCAAGCTAGATCCCAACCGAATGCCGAAAGAAAAGTGGGAATCGCTTCCGCCAGTACTGCAGGCGTTGGCGAAAAATCCGCCGCGGGCGAAAGTCGATGAGGTGTTAGAAGATAATCAGGAGCTTCCGTATGGCGGAGGGATTCAAGTCATTTTTACACCGGGTCATACACCGGGTCATATTAGCCTTTATTTAAAGAAGCATAAGTTGCTCGTCGCCGGGGATGCGATTGCTTGTCTAAATGGTGAATTGCTAGGACCGATGCCAGAGGCAACATTGGATATGACAGAAGCCACGCGTTCGCTTGTAAAACTTGCTGATTTAGATATCGATTCAGTAATTTGTTATCACGGTGGTTTGTGCAATAGCAATGTCAAAGCGCAGCTACGCCGGCTTGTTGGGCAGACAGAATAAGTAACCCTCTTGGGTGATATTCGTGCCACAGACGAAACGTATAGGGTAAAAGTTTTAATAACTTTCTGAAAAACAAGCGACAGCCTGAATCCTTATCAATAGGACTCGGGCTGTTTTGGTGTGTTGAACAAGGGGTTTTTATTCAAAAAAGACAGGAAATATTGTAAAATGGAAAAGAGGAAGAAGCAGGTGGGGGGTGCGATGCCAGTATATAACAAACTTATCGGTGACAACATTCCGAAAGTGATCGAAGCGGCTGGGGAAACGTTTATGATGCGAACATTAAACGACGAAGAATACCGCCAAGAATTGCGAAAAAAGCGTTTGAAGAGCTAGATGAATACGTACGAGCGGAGGACGATGCAGCGGCGATAGAGGAGTTGGCGGATCATACATTAAACATGTACATGTAAGTTGTCTATATTATGTTTATTTGCACTGCGATCGGAAAAGTAGACAGCATAAATTCGGTCAACGTGAAGGAATCATAGTGGTAAAGCTCTGGTTCCTTTCCTTTTCTCGTCTTTTTCCTAGTGTCTCAGAACCCCGTGAAACTGTCAAGGAGAGCACTTGACAGCCCCACGGAATTCTGAGGAGAGATCGGTAAGACGAGAAGGAGGAAATATAGCCCAATTTATAAATATAGTCAGGATCTGTAATCTCAAGATGATGTGCAATGACTTTTACACTCTCTCCCGCCAAGGCTCTTTGAACGGCTTCCATCTTCAATTCTGGAGAATAGCTTTTATAAGTTCTTTGTTTTTTGACATGTTCATCGGCTCCTTCCGGTCTTCTGTATGGACATCTTTTTCCCGATTTATACATGTCTACTTTTAAAGGCTCACTCCTCCTTCCGGTCTTCTGTATGGACATCTTTTTCCCGATTTATACATGTCTACTTTTAAAGGCTCACTCCAATTTTACCATTAAACATCCGACAAAATTCGACAGTCATTGCGATTTTTTTGAGTTAAAATAACTATGCATACTTTTGGTTCATCACCACAACATGTACTTGACAAGTGATACGCTTTCTTGAACAAGAATGTGCAAAAATCATTGGTTTGCTGATTCTTCCTCGCAAGCGTCAGTAGAGCCTGTTATAAAAAATCAAGCACAACTTTTGGTGAAGAGCCATACTTTTATCAATTAGTTAATAAATGGGTTAGCGGTAACTGTTCTAAATAAAAACGAGGTTAAATTTAATAACTATCGATAACTGGAGTGTTGATAGAATGACGGTTAATAATTATATTAAGTACTTGAATTCGCTGAATAATGCTAATAGCTCTAATGAAAATGCTATTGCTGAATCTCAGATCAGTAATCCTTATTATGAAAAAATACGCGTTGACAGGAATATAGGTCAATATATTATTCAAAAAATTAAACAATCTCCTAATGTAGTGATACTCACTGGACACGCTGGAGATGGAAAAACCAGCCTCTTGTATCAAATTTTAAAATCATTAGATGTTTTAACTGGTAATTCGATTAGCAAATTTCAAGAGGTTTATTCTAAACAGTTAAACACAACTATTTTTTACGTGAAGGATATGAGTGAGTTAAATAAAGAGGAGCAGGTTAACGTATTAAAACGTGCTTTAGATATTAAAAATCAAGGTGGCTCATCTATATTAGTTTCAAATACTGGACCTTTGCTAGAGGCTTTCAAAGGCTTAGAGCAGACTTATCCTACAGGAGTGTCGATTACTGAAATTGAAATGAATTTATTAAAATTAATGGATGAAAACAAAGGGGATATAGGGAAAGTAGGGAAGCATGATGTTTTATTAATCAACATGGCAAGGATTGACAATGTAATTGTTGTTCCTAGATTAATCAGAAACTTATTAGCTGAGGAGTTATGGATAGAGTGTAGCAAATGCGAATCAAAGCAAAAATGCCCTATTTATCATAATTATCTCTCTGTTAAAGAAAACTATGCGAATGTGGAAAAATTTATCTCTTCATACTATAGATGGCTATATGAAACAGATAGAAGGCTAACTATTCGACAGATCTTGTCGCAAATTTCTTATAGCATTACCGGCAACCTCACTTGCGACGACATTAAGAATAAATCGAATAGAAACATACTCTTTAACTATCATTTCTTCAACCTATTTTTTGGGTATGGAGGTGTAACCAAAAACAAAGATGCGCTACAAATCAGAGCTATTCAAGAATTGCAGAATTTGCAACTTGATTCCAAAGAATTACCTAATGATTATTCAATTTTTGTTCGAGAAGATTTTTCCTTTTTAACCCGAACAGTGAGGGAGATTATTCAGCCTATCTGGAGTCATAAAATGAGAGGATACACAACATTATCCTCTGACTTATTGAAAAGTGAGGAGGCTCGTGAGCTTAGAAAAGCTGTTAGAAGAGCTCAAATTTTATTTGGAAATCACGACGAAGATTCAATGTCTAACATGTTAAATAGGCTTTTTTCCCCTGTGTTTAGTGAATATTTAAAAATACGATCTAAGCAGTTAAGCTTACCAGAAATAAGAGAAATTAAAAATAAAATAGTAAAGGCTTTGTATACTATG
Organism: Anoxybacillus amylolyticus; assembly: GCF_001634285.1. Classification (GTDB taxonomy): domain Bacteria; phylum Bacillota; class Bacilli; order Bacillales; family Anoxybacillaceae; genus Anoxybacteroides; species Anoxybacteroides amylolyticum. The sequence continues at coordinate 2,223,380 of NZ_CP015438.1, read as the reverse complement.
TTTGTAGGATTTCCGATGAATAACTCGGACGAAGAAGTAATATATCTTCCTGTCAATCGCAAAGAAATGGCTCAACCAGTACAACTGTTGCTTGGAAAGATAGAGACATCTAGCATTTATGTAAAACAAAATTATATAACATCAGTGTACGATCAAGAAGAAGGTTATTACAGGCTAGAATTAAGATTTGAAAATGTCGATAAATTCCCTATTTCACTAATGTTGCTTGATTACTTTAATAAAGTTATCAAGGGGGCGGTGTCAACTAAATTGAATCCTTCGCTGAGCCATGGTGTGGATAAGTTGAAATCCAAATTATACCAGGAGTATAGATTCAAAGGGCATCAACCTGAAAGTAAAATTTTGGTTCACACGGTAAAAGGACCGAAAATAATCACTTTAGAAATTTATGATAAAGAAATTTATGTAAAATAATATGACTGGGAGGGATTTTTTTGTTTCCGCATTTAAAAGATTTTGAACAAGATTCGGAAAATTTACAAATACAAATTTATGGTCAAAGAATTTACCGTAGTCAAACCTTATATGAGTATCTTTTAGAATTTCTCCTTGTTTTTATTTCTCCGAAAGGGGAAAGTGACTCTGTGGATAGTGCAGACCAAGGTTTTTCATTTTTTGTTCCTAAAAATAGTACGTTGAAATACTTCCCCAATCCTCGAATAGGATTAAAAAGATTTATTTTCCTTAATAAGAGCGATCCTGAAAAGAGATTTGGGGTTGATAAAGATGCATTGAGCAGTTTTAGAGCATATCTACAAGAAAATATAGAAATTGATAATTCTAACTTAAATTCGGATATGGTTTTGGATATTATTCAGGATTTGTTGTATAGCTTCAATGCAGTTACTGGAGGAAGATCTTGGTTTGCCCAATCACTTCTTCCGGTAGCTCCTGAGCTTATTTTTTGTGAGGCTATGGGAAAAAAAGCTGTTCGAAAATCTATGGAATACGAAAGAAATGATAAGAAAGTCGATAAAGCTTTCTCATTTACTGATAGAGCATTCATGGCTAGAGGAGGAGAAGTTTATTATTTACATGTTTTACAAGGAATTTTACAAAAGCCGGAATATGAAGAAAGGCTTGTTGAAGGATTAAGGAGCTTAGTACAAGGGATACCTCAGCTAAGTGAAGTAGCAAACTATATTCAAAAAATGTGGTTTCTTTATCATTATGAAGATAATTCTATAGATTCTGACGGAATTATGTGGATAAAAAAGGAAGTTAGCTGGATTCCGGATAACTACTCGCTTAGAGCGGGGTATACTGTTATTGAGTTAGATAATTTATTAAGAAGTAAATTAGATCCTTTTGAAAAAATAGAGTTATTAGGTTCGCTTATAGTTATACAGATAATCAGGATGATGTGTTTACAATCTACAAAATTGCTTTACAATGATGATAATCAAGAATGGCTAATAGATTTAACAGATGATCCTAGTGGATCTATTAGGAAAATGGCTGTATCATCTTACCGAAAGTTGGAAGAGAATGTTTTTAGAGTTGTTCATGAGGCCAATCTAAAGAAATACCAAGAAAAACTAAGATCTCAAAATAAGAAAAGTAGCGAGATGCATATATATAAAGAAGCATCGGAAGATACAAATAAATTGGTTCGGCGGCTCGGGAAAGATATAGAATTTGTTGTACCACCAACAGGGAAGAACATGCGGCTTACTTTAAACGAAAATATGATTAAGCTACTTGTTACTAGTTTAATTATTCCTGGGGAGAGAATACTTTTCTCAACATTTTTAAATAAATGTTATGAACATTTCAGAATGGTTATAGGACCGATTGAAGCTTTAAAACATTTTGGGGAAAAACAAAATTTAGATTTAAGCTCATTTGACGAGAATGTTAATATTATGCAACAAATGCTTAAGGATTGTGGTTTTTTAAGGGACTTATCTGACGCTGTTTCTATTGTAGAAAATCCATTTGTATAAAGGGTGATAGGGTTTGAGAAGGTATGTAAATGAGATTGTTAATATCATAAGTGAGCACATCGATATAAATGGGAATTCCTTTTTTCGTTTAGATCATTTTGTTCATCCTGAGGTTTATTTGAACGTTTATTTACACTTTAAAGAACGTAACTTAAAATTCACAGCAAAACTAGCAAAAGAGAAATATGATCTTTTTTCAAACGAAAATTCAAAAGGAAAATTATATGAAAATGTTTTAGAAAAGTTAATGGAAGAAAAAGTAGTGAGTTCTGGAGAACAGATGACTAAATGGAGAAATTTGTTTGCAGAGGAAAAAGGACTAGTTATTTTGATGGGAACAGAGAGTGTAGAAGATAAAGGAGGATTAGCTGATTTTTATTGCATAACTCCGAGAACAATAGAAGAAAAATTAAATGGGGAATATTACCGCTGGTTTAGTGAGCTTATTGATATTAGTGATAATACAGAAAAGAATCTCATTAATAACTTTTTTAAGAGTGTTTTCCAACATATTCCTAGTGATTTGGTTAAATTAAGTACGATCGTGGATGAGCTTGTAAAAAAGGAGTTGAATGACGCAGAAAAAATTGTAGAGTTTGTAGCGTCTAGATTTTCTGACTATTTTGGATTGCCTAATATCAAAAGCATAGATGCCGTATGGCTATCGAAATTAAAAAGTAATAAACGGATGGATATTATAGATAAAGCAGTAAAGTTTATTACTCGAACTGATTATAAAGAGGGAGTGTCTGAAAAAGAGTTTAAAAAGATAGAAGATAAATTTGAACAGTTCGAACAACTTCATCCGGAATTGATAACAAATTTTCAAGATGAAATATTACGAGAATTCAATAGTTTTTCGGAATTCAAGGAAGCAGTGTTTGATTTCATAAAAGGGAAAAATATAGATTTGCTTAGAGGGAAGCTCTCTAACATAGATTTTAATTTACTAGAAAAAATTCTTAATATTCGAGTGTCATCAGGATCAAAAAGTACAAAGGATAAAGTAAAAAAAATCCATGGATCTCCTTTACAAGCATATGCGAAAATTTTAATTGATTCAGTAGAGTCAGATGATCTAATAAACGAATCAATAGACATAAAAATAAGGGTAACCGAAGTTGTGTTAACGGATACTATTAATGATGACGAGCATAAGTTTGATAAGTGGCATGATTTATGTATCTCTTTGGGGGGGATTGTAGATTACATAAATCAAGAGCTAGATGAAGAAGTAAATGTATCGTATGTAGACAATCAAGATCCTTTTACATTACAGAATTTTAAACATATCAATATTAAGGCAGATACTAACACGGAAAGGTTATCTAAAATTTATTTTGAAACTTATATAAACGATAAAGTAAGAAAAGAGTATGTTTGGAATTTCAGTCCATATGAATACTGGTTGCAGGCTTTTTCTCATACAAAGTTTTTAAAAGAACTTATTGATACAGATGAGGTTTTTTTGCCGATTTTTTATAGCAAGGGAATATTGAATCTTTTAGCTAGCACGGATAGCGAGTCGTTTCATTTCTATTTGAGAAACTTATCACTTGAATACACTAATATTTTTTCACTATTTCCTAGCGAAGTGAGAAATAGTGTGATTTTCACCAAACTATACCAATTGACTGCACCATTTTTATCATTTGTACAAGGGATTAGTGAAAATGGATTATACAACACAATTAGCGCTTTTAATAAAGACGGTGCGATTATGTTTGTTAGTAAATATGTGGAAGTGATAAACGATATTACCGAAAAGGTAGAAAGTTTAAACGATGAGGAAAAAAACTATTTGCATTTGGTGGCGAACTTACTGCTTTTGGTGCCTAGCAAGGATGAAGCAGAAAATAAATTAGATTTGACCGGGGCTGTAGTCCCTCCATATCATCCAGCAATGTTAGAGAAAATAATAGAACAGCAAGCATTTCAGCGAAAAGGGTTTGCAGAACTTATTCAACTAGCCAAGAGAGAAAAACTAACTAAAAATTTCATTCTGAAAAGAATGGAGAAAATCGATAAACAATCTACAATCATATCTGGTGTGGACATTATTTATTCAAGCAATAATGCTAGTCGGGTTACCCGAGACGTATTTGGATACTATGCACTATATGGAAAAGGAGTAGCGGATGAAGTTTATTTAAATCATCCGTCTTTCACGGGCTTAGGTAGGTCTTTAGATGAAGATTTCGATAGCCAAGAGGTTCTATCGGAAACATCAAGTTCACAATTAGTATTTAACCATATGAAGCAGTATGTTCAAACTTTCCCATCTAATGTTGACTCTCTATCGGTATGTTTTATTAACTTTGAACAATTACAAATCATAGTTGCTGCTCTTCATAAATTTATCGAAGAATATAAAGGGTCATTTCGGTATGTAAATTTAAAAATAAACATCATATCGCCATTAAATACTCAACACGGAAAAAGGTACTTGAGTTTTTGGCTAGATAATTTCTTTAGCGAGGATGATAATGTAAATATAGAAACTTATTATAGTTATATGGACATAAAAAATGTTTGTAAGCGTCAAACTCTTCCCACCTAGTTTTGCCCCTACATCCGTGCCATAATTTCTTTAGAAATCTTAATTAAAGGAGTTTTGGTATGGACAAAAACGAATTAAGACGTGAATGGGAACAGCGTATTGCTGATTACAGGGCGAGTGGTCTCACCCAAGCAAAATGGTGTGAAAGGAATAGGTTAAAGGTTCACCAGCTGAAGTACTGGCTCAAACGGCTCGAAGGTTCCAACGCTACACCAAATCCCTCTACAAAATGGGCATCCGTTGTGATGGCAGATCCATCGATCCATGAAGAGGATTCCATCCAAGTAAAAATCGGCGAATGTTCGATCGAGGTGAAGCAAGGGTTTAACCCTTCGCTTTTTGCCGATGTGGTGAAGGTGTTGAAAACGTTATGTTAAATGCGGCCACGGTGACCCATGTGTACCTCGCCCGAGGGAGTACAGATTTGCGAAAATCCATCGACGGGTTGGCAGCCATCGTCCAAGAAGCATTCCAGCTTGATCCCTTTTCTTCTACCCTTTTTGTGTTCTGCAATCGTGGACGGGATAAATTGAAAATTCTTCATTGGGATCATAACGGATTTTGGCTATATTATCGCCGACTGGAACGTGGAACGTTTGATTGGCCTTCGGAGCACAGCTCGGAACCTTTACAAATTAGTCCACGCCAATTACGCTGGCTGCTCGATGGACTATCATTGAACCAGAAACAAGCCCATTCGGCAGTAACCGCAAAGAAAGTTATTTAAATAATAAAAATTCAGGGAATTCCGCTGTTTTATTGTATAATGAGAGTATGAAAAAAACAGCGAAATTCCCTCATTCCAATCTTACAACTGAAGATCTCCTCCAACGCTTGGAAATGCTAGAAAAGCAAAATGCAGAATTACAGGCGAAACTAAAAAAGCAACAGGAGTTGGAAGCGAAAGTAAAATGGTATGAAGAACAGCTTCGCCTTCTGCAGCACAAACGCTTTGGCGTTTCAAGTGAAAAAATCCATCCTGGTCAATTGGAACTATTCAACGAGGTAGAAAACGAATCGAACCTTGAGTTGCCGGAACCTACGTTGGAGTCCATTCGTTATCAGCGCCGTCGGAAAACACGCGGTCACCGCGAAGCGATGCTGGAAAACCTGCCGGTCGAAACGGTCGAATACCGTTTATCCGATGAAGAGCAGGTCTGTTCGTGTTGCGGTGGAACGCTACATGAAATGAGTACGGAAGTACGCCAAGAACTTGTCTATATTCCTGCGGAATTAAAAGTAGTGAAACACGTGCAATATGTCTATTCTTGTCGCCATTGTGAGCACCATGAGATCGAAACACCTATTCAAACAGCGCCTAGACCGAAATCCGTCATTCCGGGCAGTCTTGCCTCTCCTTCTATTTTGGCACATATTATGACGCAAAAATATGTAGAGGGACTCCCGTTATATCGCCAAGAAAAACAGTTTCAACGAATGGGCATGCCTCTTTCTCGACAAACCTTTGCCAATTGGATGGTAAAAGGAGCGGAACGATGGCTGAGTGTGCTGTATCATCGGATGCACGAACATCTTCTGGAGCTGGATATTATTCATGCCGATGAAACCACCCTTCAGGTTCTTCAGGAACCTGGAAGACCGGCTACTTCTACCTCCTATTTATGGCAGTATCAGACAGGAATAGAAGGGCCGCCTATCATCCTTTATGATTATCAGGAAACGAGAGCAGGGGAAAACCCAAAGAATTTCCTGAACGGTTTTCAAGGCTATTTGCAGGTGGATGGATACGCAGGATACCATCAAGTGCCAAACGTAACCTTGGTTGGTTGTTGGGCTCATGCGCGTAGAGGATTTACAGACGCCCTAAAATCCATGCCTGCCAATAGCGTGGCACCAGTGACCGCAACGGAAGGTCTGAATTTCTGTAATCAGCTGTTTGCGGTGGAACGTAAATTAAAAAAATTAGATCCTAAAGATCGGTATGAAGAACGTCTAAAGCAAAGCAAGCCTATCTTAGACGCTTTTTTGTCATGGCTGCAAAAGCAAAAACAGCACGTGTTGCCAAAGAGCGCATTAGGAAAAGCCGTTGCGTATTGTCTGAACCAATGGGATAAATTAGTGGCCTTTTTAGAGGATGGGCGACTGGAGATCGATAATAATCGCAGCGAACGCTCGATCAAATCGGTGGTCATCGGAAGGAAAAATTGGCTTTTCGCTAATACACCACAAGGTGCACGGGCAAGTGCCATCATCTACAGCATAGTGGAGACAGCGAAAGCGAATCAATTACATCCATATTATTACCTTCGCTATCTTTTTGAGAAGCTTCCCAATATGGATTTGTCAGACAAGAACGCATTGGATCAAATGCTTCCTTGGTCAACCACACTCCCTGTTTCATGTATTGCTTTTCAGCAGCTAACTAAATAATACCTCAAGCCCCGGCCTTCAAAAAGGTGGGGGCTATTTGACGTTTACGAAAAAAATGATCAAAGAGTGTCATCAAGTTCTAAAAGATAATGGAATTTTGTTTTTGTCGGACTTGTCGGTACATGATGCTGAATTTGGTATCGGAGTGGAAATTGAAAAGAACATGTTCGAACGACCGCATCGACCCTACCGTCCGGTGTATTTCCTCTCTAAGGATCATTTGGATGAGTTTGATGTGTTTGATATTGAAGAAGTTAAACCTTTCTCCTATCTGGAGTCTCATCCGGGAGAATCAACTGAGCATGAACATCATCTTCTTATTATAGTGGGAAGGAAAACCATATGAAAGAGCGTTTTTTCATTGGGTTGGACGAAGAATTAACACGGTTGTTGATTATCCAAAATTAGGAATACCTCTCCCGTAAATTCGAGCATACTTGATCGGAGCCTGCCATAGTCCGATGCTCCTTCCTGTTTGATGTATTGCCTTTCATTAACTAAATAATACTTTAAGCCCCGACCCTCAAAAAGGTGGGGGCTATTTGACATTTACAAATGTTTCACTAAATGATTGGAAAAGGGCGTTAGATAATTACGATATTGTTTTTTACCAAAACATACTTGAGACAGCAGGAGTTGATTACGAACGCACATGGGAAAAATCTATTAATCCTAGTGACACTCGGTTTCCGATGACGTTTCATCCCCTCCCCGCTTCAAGAAAAGACAGGGTAAGAAATATATCAATTAGCCAAAAACAGTTTCAAGCTTCATTTAGTCATTCACAGCTGTTGTTTTGGATTGAGCAGCCATATAGTGAAAAAGATATTTACCGAGTAGAGAGAAAGTTGATTTTATCTGACCAATCTAGAGAGTTATTGAATTATCTTCATAAAATAGCTCGCTGGGTAGTTACTATAGATACTTGTCTAGATAAAACATTTTATGATCGTGAAAATATCATAAGTTTCTCAACTGGAGAGGGCCCGTTCGGAGAGCTAAATGTTGCAGTTTCGTCATCGCCAGAAGTGAAAAATGACATATGTTCAAAACTAAAATCTCGCTTACAATCCATATTTACTTCTTGGGATTTAAAAACGTGCGAACAATCGGCAAGTTATTGTGTAAAGAAATCTTCCCTTTTAGATGGAATTAAGGTTTTAAAGGCATTGAATCCTTATAATTATGAGATTCATAATTTCTTATCTAGTCTTTTATCTGTTTATTCACTGGAGGTAGAAACAGTAACTGATAGCTTGGTAGTTAGAAACTATATTTCGCTAGATTCTTATCAACATTGGTTTCATGAAGGGAAAATGCAACATACGTTAGAAAATAGGCCGGATTTTTTACTCTTAGAAATAGACAGGAATGGGTTGCGATTAGAAGATGTTATTAAGATTAAGGCAACGCTAGTAGAATGTAAAATGGGGAAAGAAAGTGCTTTCCATGTAGAAAAAGGGATTACCCAACTAGAGGCAGGAGTACAATTTCTAAAATCTATCTTCGATCCTTCGTCTGAGAAACATGATAGAAGATATTGGTATTCACAATTGTATAGATTGCTGTCCTTTTCGCCTGTCTATATCACTAACAATCCAAATGATAAAGAAACATTAAATAAAAGTTTGTTGAAGATAATCGAAGGAAAGTTTGAAATTGAGTGGAACTGTGTGTTACTTACTTATTGGTTAGACTATAATCAAGAGGTCATTGGTGAGGAGAAACTTAATTTAAAAGATAGTGAGATTTCATATGTTCATAAATCATTTGGACAGATTTACATTCAGAAACATTTATTGCCTCAAGATTTGCGAGACGGTATTTCCTTTGTAGATATAGATCAAGAAGAAATAGAACTTTTTGCGGATGATAGAGATGATTACCAAGACGGTGCGACACGTTCCTAACTGAAAAGGTTAGGCACTAGCGTAAAAAGCTAGGAGAACTGATGGTTCGAAGAGTCGAATGAGAGGGTAACGCCTCGAAAGGCTCTCCCTAATACTCCGAATAGCGACAAGATGGGGAAGCATCTAGTCGTTATAAGCTCGGTGAAGTCGGCTGAACGTTGCCGTAACATGTAAGGCTGACGAAAGCTCTCCAGAGGTGGGGGTGCAGCGGATAGGCCGGGGGTCTATAAAGCACTCATGGTGAGAATGTTGGGATACGAAAACCAGCTGACGAAAATCTGAATGTACGGCTCTAGAGGTATGAGTACCAGAAATGGTATTGCCACGGTTCGTGGTGCTGGTGAGGTGGAGTAAGAATCGTCTTTATGAAACACCTTACAGCGTTATAGGCGCTGTCCAGCCAGCGGGGCCAGAGGATTCACCTAAAAGTGCATATGTACAGATAGAACCATCGGAACGTGGAAAGCTGGTAACGTGGAGGTCTTACCCACTGATGAAACGGTGATGAGGAAAGGCAAAATGCTATAACTCATCTTTATGCCAGTGAGAGCGGTGGCACAGTACTGAAGAAGTGATGGAAACATTATGGAGGGATGGCCACTAGTCAATCGGTCGATACACCCGATTGATGGAACGCCGTATGAGGGGAAACTCTCACGTACGGTGTGAATGGGGGGAAAAACCAGAGATGACTTCAAAGGTTTACCTATCCATATTTTTAAAGAGAGTAGAAAAAAGAGTTGATATTACGAACACGGAATCTTTTGGAAATGAGAAAGATTATAATCGAGGTGACGAAGAAAATGTAATTAACCAAGCCTTAGCTGAGACACCAAAATATTGCCTTTCTAACGAAACAACAGCCCAAGCTATAGAAATCACTAACTCAAATAAGAATACTTTAGATACTCCTAAGAGAATGACTAACAGCTTGGAGAATATTCGAATTCTATTAGGTGAAGAAGTTAAAACGAAAAAGAAAGTTTATTGGGAATATGGACATCCACAACTCGAGAATCGACATATATTGATTACTGGAAAATCAGGGGTAGGAAAAACGTATTTTATTCAGTGTTTATTGCTTGAACTAGCTCGTCATAATATTTCAAGTATTATTTTTGATTATACAGATGGATTCAAAAATTCTAAGTTGGAGGCAGAGTTTAAGGAATATTTAGGAGATAGAATTAAACAATTCCATGTACAAATGCAAGGATTCCCAATCAATCCCTTCAAAAAAAATTTAAAGGAAATTGATGAGGGACTTTATAAAGAGGAAGAAAATGCAGATGTAGCTGAAAGAATAAGAAGTGTTTTTGCAGCTGTGTATAAAGGGATGGGGGATCAGCAAGCTAATGCTATATATAGAGCTACAATGAAAGGTCTTCAAAAGTATGGTACTAAAATGAATTTGCAATATTTGAGAGATGAACTGGAAGCAGACGGATCTAGTTACGCCAAAACAGCATTAGCAAAAATTGAGCCACTTATTGACAGGAATCCATTTGACTATAAGTCGGAATATAACTGGGAGGAACATCGAAAACAGGAAGGAGTTATTTTTGTTGTTCAATTGTCTGGATTTGTCAGGGAAGTTCAGTTAATTGTAACTGAGTTTATACTTTGGGATTTATGGAATTTTAATTTATCACATGGAGATAAAACAAAACCTTTTCCGGTAATATTAGACGAGGCGCAAAATCTAGATCATTCCGAGAGTTCACCAAGTGCTAAAATTTTAACAGAGGGGCGTAAATTTGGCTGGTCTGGGTGGTATGCTACTCAATTCTTACAAGGACAGCTAAATAAGGATGAGATTCAGAGGTTGCAAAATGCAAGTCAAAAAGTTTATTTTTCACCTCCGGAGTCTGAAATAAATGATATTGCTTCTTTCTTAAGTATGGATAATCAAAAAAGAAAAGAATGGGCTTTAAAACTGGCGAGTTTAGGAAAGGGACAATGTATAGTATCTGGGCCTGTATTAGGTGCGAACGGTAACTTAGAGAGAGGAACACCTATGATTATTAATATTACTTCGTTAGGAGAAAGGATTAAGTAGCTATGCAGTTTTCGTTAAATTTTCATCAGACATTTGCACCAGAGAAGGAAGCGATTGCACAATTAGTGCAACTCGCTTCCAAAACAAACGATTATTTGTCGAAAGAAGAAATTTCAGCTATCACGACAATTCCAACTGGTCAACGCTCAGGAAAAGTTGAGCCTAACATCTTGTATTGTCAAGCAATGGGATTGATAAACGTTCATAAAAAGGGGGCTACTTATTCGATTCGCTTAACCCCTTTAGGAGAGGTGATTGTTAGAGAGGATCCGTTTTTTACAGAAACTTTAACACACTGGTTGTGTCATTATAATTTATGTACTCTTAACTCCCCAGCAGCAATGTGGTCTTATATTTTTAATACAATCATACCTAGTGCTGGATTCGAGTTAGATCAACAATTTTTAGAAAATGCTCTTTCTAAATATTTTAATGTAAGTAATATCAATACTACTCCGTTTCGTACATGCTATACAACTGAAAAAAGTTTCAGGGATCTAGGGATATTAGAGATTGAAAAAAAGAAATACCTTTTCAGACAACATCAACCTAATAGGGTGTTTAAGTATTTATATGCATATTCACTAATTAGTGAATGGGAACAGGTGTTTCCTCATCAAACAGAACTGACATATGACCATGTAAGAAAAGATCTAGGTTTTGGAATGCCTTTTCTTTGGGATGATTTTATTACTATGGATGTATTGGATATACTTCAAGAAGAAAGGGTAATTCTTATTAATAGGCAGTTATCTCCTATTACGTTAGTTAAACAAGCTTCTTCGAAAATGTTATTAGGAAAAATATATAGTTTTTTGATATAGGAAAGAGGGAGACTATGATATACCTTAAGGATGTCATTCGATTTAAAAAGGAACTATATTTCAACGGTGCGGTACAAGTCGATTGGTATTATAACAAGGAAAAACAAGAAGAAGTAGCTAAAAGTTTTGTGTTTCATGGACCGGAGTATTTCGGTGTCTTTGAAGATGATCTAACGTATAAAACCCATCGTTTAGTCGATACGGCCACCTTCGCTAATATTTTAGCTAATAAGTTATACGGTGATAGTAGCCTATCTAATTTCTTTATGGTTATTGCTCCGTACGGAACAGGTAAATCACATTTAGCGTTAACTTTAGCAAGTTTATTTAGTGGGAATGCATCAACACAAAAGGATATTATCTCAAACATAGAAAAAGTAGATGGCAAAATAGGGAAAGAAATTAAAGAATATTCATTGAAACCTAACTTAGTGCTTGTTCTAAATGGGATGAGAGATTTTAACTTAAACTATGAGATATTAAATGCAACGCAGAAAGTTTTAGATTTGCAAGGCGTAGACGGAGAATTTTTGAAAAGTATTACAAAATCGTATGATATTGCTAAAAATTTCGTCAACAATACTTATGAAAATTACGAAAACTTATATGAGGAATATGCACAAGAAATTCTTAGTGTAGCGGATTACGTAAATTTAAAAAATTATCTTCTAGAAAATATCTTACAAGATCCTAATGTGTTTGAAGTTATAAATAAGGTTTATTACCAAATAAACGGAACATATATTAGATGGGATGAAGGAATTTCAGCTGGGGATGTGCTTTCTAAAATAGCTGAACATTTATGTGGGGATAGAGGAAAATTTAATAAAGTCTTAGTATTTTTTGATGAGTTTGGAAGATATATAGAGTTTGCTTCTGCCTACCCTACAAGAGCAGGTGATTCCGCCCTCCAACAGATTTATGAGGCTGTTCAAGACAGTAGTGATAAAATCGTTTTTGTTGGTTTTATACAATCTGATCTAAAGTCGTACCTCACTAGGGTAGATAGAACAGCAAATATAAGTCGCTATATCGGTAGATACGAAGCGAGTGAAAAAATACATTTGTCATCAAATCTAGAAACTATTTTCGCTAATTTAATAGAAAGAAAAGATAGTAATGAGTTCAAAAGATTAGTTGTTAACAAAATCGAGAAGAATAAGGATGAGTGGAAGTTATTCCATGAAAAATTTTTAGCTTGGTCTCCTCACTCGAAAAATTCTAGTGTATGGGGGGATTTTGAGCATTTTAGAAAAATAGTTTTAGAAGGAGCCTATCCATTACATCCATTAACTACATGGATGCTATCCAATCTTTCTTCTTGGCTTCAGCAAAGATCTTCTTTAACTTTTTTAGAAAGACAAATAGATTTAGAAGCAAATAACATTTTGAGTGAGTTCGGGGATCTATGCACTGTTCCAGCAACGAGGATAGTAAGATCAGAGTTTTTTAAAGAACTTTTAGCTGCTGAACAAGAAGGGAGAAAGCAGAGTGAATACTGTATTCTTTACAATCAAATATTAATAAAACACGGAGATAAGTTGGATGAAAGACAGAAGGAAGTTTTAGCGGCAAACCTTGTTGCTAGAATCGGAAAGTTTAAAACTAGGTCTCTAGAAGAAACGAAACAGTTACTTGCCTATATTGCACAATTGACATTCAAAGAAGTAAATGAAATTGTAACTGAGCTAGAACACGAACTTGGTGTTATTAGTTATGACGAAAGTGCTAATGTATTTGATTTTATTGCTGATGCCACGGGGATTAATGATTTCAAAAGGCTAATCAACGAGAAAAGAAGAAAATTAGAGTTGAACCTTAGCTTATTTTTCGATAATGCTGTGCAACAAGTCTTACCATTAGAGGTTACAGATACGTCGTTTGGGATAAAAAACAATATAACCACAAATGAGTGGAAATTTAGTCAACAAATAGTTCACATTGGAGATGTAGGGAAAGATTTTCTGCTTCGATTAAAAAATGATTGGGAATTATCAACTTCTCCAGAAAAACCGAAGGGAAAATTAGTGTGGCTCTATGTTCCGGCGGGAACTGATACAGAAGAAATTGAAAAAGTTTCAAAGTTGTTAAAACGATTTGAGTTTGACAAAATACCTATTGTTTTCTTTGTACTGGATGATCAAAACAGCGATTTCTATAATAGTTTAGTCGAATATCAGATTTCTAATTTATTTACAGAACAAGAAAAAGCGAAGTTTTATCGATTTATTCCGGAGTTTAGAGAGAAGACAGAGAATTTGGTTAGAGATCGATTTAATGAGCTTATGTCAAAGCGTACAATATTGACTGGAGACGGAGTTAGTAGAGTTGATAAACGTCCTAAACTCTATTTTGAAGCGTTGTTCGAAGAATTGTATCCAGATGTTATTTCGTTTCCTTTTACAGAATTTAACAATAAATCATTAGGAAAAGCTAAGAAAAATTTATCCCGAATAGGAAGACTTATTTTATCAGGTGCAACTTTCCAAATTATTCATTCAGAAACAACTGAAATTAGGAATCGCATCGAAGGGATTTTGTTTGAGGGAAGAACAGGATCATGGGGAATATTCAACAGTGATTATCAAGTTATTTCTCCAACTAACTTAAAAATAAGACAAATATATGGAGAAATAGACGAGTTAGTTGCTCAAAGCGAAGAGGTAGAAGTAAGTAAAATTTTTGATGTTTACCAGAAACCGCCTTATGGAATTAATGACTATGCTTTGGCTTTACTAATTGCTACGTACTTAATGCAAAGAAAACTTGAGATTCGGGTAAGTATTGGCAATGTGCGTTTACGCCTCGAGGAATGGGGGAATGAGGTATTTGCAGATAAAGAGGTAGATTTTAAGAAGCTGTTTGATACTACAGTCATTAAAGTCGATCCTGAAAAATCTGCAGGGCGATATTTAGTTTTGTATAATAAAGTTGAAAAAAATAATGATATAGATATGTGCCCATCATTATGGGCAGAGTATCAAAAACTAAAGCAAGAAGAAGATCTACCAAAAGAGCTTGAGGACAAAATAATTAATATGGAGTTGATTTTGAAAGAGGGGTTGAAATTACACAAAAATAATACTGAACTGTTTGGGAGTTTAAGATCTAAATTAGAGGATGGAAAAAGAGAGAAGCAATTTAGGCTAATATTCGAGGTGTTAGATGAGTGTCAAAACATCCAAGGGATGATTGGAGATTCAACGAGATACTTGTACAATCAAAAGCATCTTGAGGAAGCTCGTCAAATGGAATTAGCATGCCATAGCCTTATTCAAGAGGAATTTGAGCATTTTATAAATAATTTAAAATGTCAAAGCTACGCTCAAGTATCTGCTTTTGAAAAATGGGTTCTTCACTTAATAGATTCTTTAACTAAATACGATTATCGAGATTTGGCACGCAAATTAAGAACAAAGCTTGATAAAATCTTGGATGATTTGACGATTATACAAAAATTGCAAAATATTAATGAAACAGTACAAAATTATCTTAATAATAACAAGCCATCTCCAACATCCGGATACAATGAACTGATGAAAATAAAAAATGATGGACAAGAAATTTTGAAATTACTAGAAAACTATCCGGTGAATAAAAGTTATTTACATGAATACTATCAAAAAATCGAATCAAATATAAATAAAGCAGATGAATATTTGAATAAACTTAAAGAAGAAGTTTCAGAAATATATGATGTGATATATAATTTACTAAGTGTTCAAGATTGTAAAGAATTTTTGTCTCGAGTAAGAACAATCCTTGGAAAATCGATTAGAGATATTGATCGAGAGGGGATAGAGCAAGTGGCGAACGATGTACAGAACTTCCTAAATGATGTTTATAATCTTGAAAAATTCTCTGATAATAGAAAAGAACTAATTAATGAATTCAATGCTTTGCGAGACAAATGGGGAGACTATGAGTCAGAAGTTGATTTTTCATTAATTATTGATGCGCATGAAAAATATTTGCTTGAGCGCTTGAATGATCTTGAAGAAAGATGGAAACAAAACTATCTTTCGTCATTAACTAATGAAGTTCCTAATTGGGATGCGTCACGTTGCGCGACTTGGATAAAGGATACAAATATAATCCCACCATACTTAAGTGAATCAACTCTTTATTCTCTCAAAGAGGCAAGAGGGTTAGTGAATAATCGGTTAAGTGAACTGCAAGTAGAAGCAGTGATTATTTTGTTTTCAAAGTTGTCTGATGAGGAGAAGGAGATTGCTTTGTTAAAGATGAAGAATATGGTGAGTGCCGTTTCTTAATAATTCCATTAATATATTTAACTGGCTCTTCACCAAAAGTTGTGCTTGATTTTTTATAACAGGCTCTACTGACGCTTGCGAGGAAGAATCAGCAAACCAATGATTTTTGCACATTCTTGTTCAAGAAAGCGTATCACTTGTCAAGTACATGTTGTGGTGATGAACCATTTAACTGTATTTTTGTGTTATAGATACAAGGGAGCATCTAGATAATAATTATCTAGATGTCTTCTTTTCTATGTATTTTTGTATTTGGACAGAATGTTCCAACAGTAGGAGGAAGTAGACAATGGCTTATGGTCAACATCAAAGCTTTTATTTACGCGATCGATGGTTAAGTAAAGGGATAAAGAATTTAATGGAAGATGAACGTTTTTTCTATAATAAAGATTCTTTTGAAATAATTGGATTAGGAAAGAATATGCTACAGTCTTTACGGTTTTGGTTAATAGCTACACGTATAGTTCAAGAAAAGTTTAATGGTGAGCAGAAAAAAGTACATCATGTAACACCGCTGGGCGAGATTATTTATAGATTTGATAGGTTTGTTAGATTCTCTGATACAGCCTCTATTTTGCACTATGAACTTACAAAAGAAAGAGAGCCTGCTACTGCTTGGTACTGGTTTTTTAATATTTTGCGTCAACAATCTCTTTTGAAAGAGGAATTGTTACAGTTGTTTGTTGAGTGGGTAAGTAGAGAAGAGAAACGCGAAATATCAACAAAATCTTTAAAACGTGATATTGAGTGTTTAATAAAATTGTATACTGCTGGACAAACCACGTTTGATCCGGAAGAAGTAATTCAGAGTCCGATCTATAAAATAAGTTTGTTAGAAGAGAAAAATGGAATGGTGCGTAAACGAGATGGAAGGATAGAGAATATAGGTGTTGCCGCTTTAATGTATTCACTACTGGATTATCGGGAAAGAAAAGGTGTAGAAACAATAGCGGTGGATGAAATTGTTACTGAAGAGGGGTTATGGGGAAGAATTTTTAATATGAATCGGGCAACAGTTGTTAATGCTCTAGAGATTCTCACCAATCACCCGGTTTATAAAATTTCATTCACACGTACTAACAATCTCGATACAGTGAAACTTCCGTCTATTTCTGCAATTGATTATCTCAGATATGAGTACGAAAGAAAGGTTGAGACTTTAGTATGACTTTTAAAGCTAGCGTTAACATCAAGTTTGACTTTGGAAAAAAGGAGTTTTTTGAAAGGTATATTCCGACCCCTTCGCATGCGGAAGTTCTTAGAGGTTTGTTGAAAGGCTTTAACGGTACTGGGTCAAAGGCGCACATTGTTGTTGGTCCGTACGGAACCGGTAAATCTTTGCTCGGAACTTTAGTAAGTAGCATTGTATCGAAAGTAGTTGAAAAAGAAACATTTAATGTTCTTGTAGAGAAGTTTAATCAAGTGGATGATGAAATCTATAGGGAACTAGATAAAGTACGAAATCAAAAAAGAATATATCTACCAGTAATTTTAAACGGGTATGAAGGTACTTTTAGACAAGCGGTATTATCAGCAATAGTCAGAACACTTAAAGAAAATAAAATTCCGATTGTTGTTCCAGGAATCGTGAGTAAAATTTTATCTATTATCGATATGTGGGAGAATGACTATCCTAAAACATACGATCATTTTTTGAAATTGTTACGTGAGTGTAAGAAAGACCTAGAGTTATGGAGATTGGAATTACTTAGTTTCAATGAAATGGAAATTGAGTGGTTCAAAACCATTTATCCATCCCTTACGTCCGGAGCACAATTTGTCATAGACTATGAAGATGATTTTATATCGCAGGTGCAGTACGTATTAAAAGAGCTTGATAAAAAAAATATAGGGATTTTTATGGTTTACGACGAATTCGGGAGATTTCTCCAGAATATGCCTGTTGAACAGATTCATCAGACAATGCAAGATATTCAAGATCTAGCCGAACTTGCAGATCACAATACTAATAATTTTCATTTGATGTATATTACTCACAAAAATCTTCGACACTATTTCTTTAGGTATAGTGATGAATACCGAAGTGAATTTCAAAGAATTGAGAAAAGGTATGTCCTTTACCATATTGAAAATGACCGTGCAACGTATGTGCGGTTAATACAAAATGTTCTTCGTGAGTTGTATAGCGGGAAGAAGATTACAGAAGATAAGGAAAAAGAGTACATACGCTATCTACGTAGGTTTTCTATTTTTCCAGAATTAAATCAGGTTGAGATCGAAAATCTCGTGGTTCAAGGTGCATATCCACTTCATCCTGTATCTCTGGCTTTGTTACCTACTCTTTCTAGTCTTTTTGGTCAGAATGAAAGAACGTTATTTACATTTTTAGAAAGTTCTCAAGTAGGTGGGTTACTAAATTTTGTATCTAAATATGATAGTGTGTATACTGCTTCTAATTTGTTTGATTATTTCTTCCCAATTCTAGAAGAGATAGAGGTATATGAAGAGTTTAGTGATTTGAATGTATATCAGAAGTTAATTAAAAAAATCCCTAATTTATCAGAAAAGCATTCAAATATTTTAAAGTTTATTACATTATGGAATATTGCTGGAATGCAGTCAAAATGCCCATTGACTTTAGAGTTTATTTCTTTTGCCATGGACAGAGAAGAGTCTGAGGTTGAAGCATATTTAAAAGAGCTAACTAAAATGAAAGCCATTCGTTTTAATTCAATCCGTGGTTATTGGGAATTGTTTGAAGGTAGTGCATTTAATATTGATGAAATGATAGAGAACAAACTTCAAGTCCTAAATTTGTCTAGAGAAAAAAGACTGCAAATTCTTGAAGAGCATATTGTTAAAAAATTTTATTTAGCAAATGAATATAATGATGTCAAAAGTATGACTCGTTTTGCTTCCGTCCATTTTATTTTTAGCTCTGACATTCTAAATGGAAATCTATCGGTTTTAAATCACAAAAAGCAAGCTGACTCATTAATTTATTTAGTATTACTAGAATCAGCTACTGATCGAGAAAACGTGATTTCCATATTGTTTAACCAGAAAGATTCTTATAATTTTTATTGTGTCCCTGCTTTTGAATATGCTTCGGTAAATAAATATGTTGAAGAGTACGAGATTGTTAACTTACTTTTAAAAGATAGCGATTTGTTAAAAAGCGATTTAGACTTAAAACAAGAGTTAATTTTGAAAAGAGAAGAGATATCTTTCGGTATTCGGAGATTTGTGGGACGGTACTCTAACTTTCAAGAAAAATTAGAATGGGTTGTATGTGGAGAAAAAAGGGAAATTAAAAACGAGTATATTTTAGAAAAATTGCTGTCTAATGTTATGTTTGATATTTATCCGCATACTCCAGAGGTGCGAAATGATTCTTTTAATAGAAAGTTTGTTAATCGTGTTCAGTTAAAGGCTGCATATACCGTTGTTGACCATATTATTAAATATCATGATAAACCTAGTTTGAATATCGCTGGAAATGGTCCTGACTATTTAATTTATGCGACTATATTTAAGAACAATCAATTGGACATTAGACAATTAGACAATATTAAATCTGAGAGTTTTCGCTTGTTGCGTAAATCATTAATAGAACTGTTAGAAAAGAAACCATCTGGGGATTTAAGTGATTTAGTAAATATACTTAGAAATCCTCCGTTCGGGATTCGTGAGCCGTTAATACCTATTTATATTGTCAGTCTACTTCGTGATAAATGGGATAATATTTCTTTTTATAGAAATGATATGTATGTTGCAGAGATTAATGGAGAAAATCTGTTTAAGATGATTGAAGAGGCAGAACAATATATTTATTTTTACTATGAATTTGGAAATGAATACGAAGAACTGTTTAAATTATTAGAAGGATTGTTTGAAAGATATATAGATGATGAGTTAGCAGCAGCGCCTAAACATCTAAAAATAGCTAAAGCTTCATTAAGATGGATGAGATCGTTGTCGCGATTTGCTCAAGTAAGTTCTGATATGGAAGAAGAGTTGATCCAACTTAAAGAAAAAATTCGACAGATTGAAGTGAACCCTAATCAATCGCTTGAAGCGTTAATTAAAAAATATGGAAATAATCTAGAGCTTTTAAAAGAACATGTATCAGCTATAGAGAGTTTTTATATAAACAAGAAAGAACAGGTTAAGAACAAAGTGTATGAAATGATGAATGTTTCATCTTACGAAGAACTAGTTAATTGGGCTAATGAACAAGATCCTGTTTCTAAAAAGCAAAATCGTCTTGTGGTAGCTATTTTGGACTCAGATTCTGAAAATTGGTTTGATTTGCTAACTGATCGCATGGTAGGAGTAAGTTTTGACACATGGTCTGATAATACTGTGCAAATGTTTTTTAATCAGATAAGTAATGAGTACAGTCAGTTAGCGAACGGAAACGTTAACAAAGAGCAAAATATTCATTTAATTATTGACGGGGACACCAAGGTTATTTCTCGAGTAAATCTTTCACCTAAATCACAGACATTGTATCAAAATATTAATCGAATTATTAGAAATGGTGGGAAAACTGTTCCGCAAGAGGAAATTGAGTATTTAATCTATCAATTAGTTAAAGAGTTTGTTAAGTAAAGGGGTGTTATTGTGACTGATAGAAAAAAAGTGCATGTCGCTATGTTTAGTGGTGGCGCAGCTAGTGCTTATGTAGCATATCAAATGGTTCAGACATATGGAAAAGAAAATTGCATTCTCTTTTTTACGAATACGCTTTGGGAAGATGAAGATAACTATCGTTTTATGGAAGAAGTAGCAGAGTATATAGGGATTGAGATCACTGAAAGGATAGATGGGCGCACTCCAGAAGAGGTTTTCTATGATTACCGTTTTTTAGGTAATTCACGTCTAGCTAAATGTTCAGAAGAATTAAAAGTAAGGCAAACAGTTATGTTTATCGAAGAGTTACGAGATGAACAAAACCTAGAACCTATTTTATATTTTGGTATAGGACCTCATGAGAAGCATCGGGCGGATAATTTGAGGGAGTTTTATCAACATGTTCCGCTCGAACCGGTGGAAACTAGGTTTCCAATGATTGAAACATTTATAGCTGATATTGATGTGAAGGCGATTATTCAAAATGAGTGGGGAATTAGGTTACCTCGTATGTATGAGTTGGGATTTGCACATGCCAATTGTGGTGGACGTTGTGTACGAGGAGGCTTCCAACACTATGCACAACTTTATAAAATTTGGCCAGAGCGCTACAAAGAACAAGAGGAAATGGAAGAAAGATTCCGTAGTTATTTTCAAAAAAATGTATCAATATTAAAAAAAGATGGGAAGCCGTTCACATTAAAAGAATATCGAGAACTGATGGAATGTGAAGGGATAGAGAAGTTTTTGAAAAAAGAAGATGATACAGTTCCGTGTGTATGTTCTTATTCGTGAATATGTTGCAGTAGGGTAACTGATGTGAATTAACCATTTTCTTGTTTATGAACAGATATTTTTTCAGCAAACGTCAAATAGCTTCCACCTTTTTGAATGTCGGGGCTTGGGGTATTATTTAGTTAGCTGATGAAAAGCAGTACATGAAACAGGGTGTTTATTGCAAAATAAAAATGCAGAGATCTGCAGAGAATTTGTCTTAGGCCAACTTTACATGGAGCGGGGGTGTGATAGCCTTTTTAGGCATAGCCGGCCCTTGATATTGCTGGCTTCCTGGCTTTTTAATCACCCCCCCAGAGGCTCTATGTCAAGTTGTAATTCTCTACACTTTTCCTTGCAAAACTCTGTATTTTTTCTTTGTAGAAAACAGCTGGTTGATCGCTAGCGCTCAACTAGCACCAAGGGTTATTGCTATAAAAATTGCTCAACTACAATGAGAAGTATGTGAGGAAAGTATTTATGTTTTGTGAAACATTTCTGAAAGGGGATTATTATTGTGGAAAAATGTACAAAATGTAATCGTGTAGATGTCGAATTATTTGAAACAGGTGATTTAAGAATAAACCACATCGAAATGGTGTGTGAAGATTGTTTAATTAATATATTTGAAGAAAAAGTAAAAAAAGAAAATCTTACATGTGATGAATGTGGTGTACAATTAAAAGTAAGAATAGATGACGACATTGCTTGGTTCTACTGCGGAAAAGGCGATGATGAGCATACGTTTTATGGAGAATATTTATTAGAGCCACTAGATCCAGAAGATGGTGAAACTTGGTTTTGATGTTGGTTAATAAAGGAAAAATCTAATTTATATGGCTCTTCACCACAAGTTGTACTTGATCATTTAAGATAGGTGTGCATAGAGAGAATAGAGGGTACAAAAAATGCGAATTTTCCTGTATGGTAAAGGTGACCAAACCAAACCATTAAAGGAAAATTCGCATGTACTCTCAGTTTATCAAAGAACTCATCGATTTACCAGATGTTTTGATTCAAAAGGTGCGAAAAGAAGGAGAGCGTTGGATTTTCGAACTTTCTCTGCCCGTAAACGTCAAATAGCCCCCACCTTTTTGAAGGCCGGGGCTTGGGGTATTATTTAGTTAGCTGCTGAAAAGCAATACATGAAACAGGGAGTGTGGTTGACCAAGGAAGCATTTGATCCAATGCGTTCTTGTCTGACAAATCCATATTGGGAAGCTTCTCAAAAAGATAGCGAAGGTAATAATATGGATGTAATTGATTCGCTTTCGCTGTCTCCACTATGCTGTAGATGATGGCACTTGCTCGTGCACCTTGTGGTGTATTGGCGAAAAGCCAATTTTTCCTCCCGATGACCACCGATTTGATCGAGCGTTCGCTACGATTATGATCGATCTCCAGTCGCCCATCCTCTAAAAAGGCCACTAATTTATCCCATTGGTTCAGACAATACGCAATGGCTTTTCCTAATGCGCTCTTTGGCAACACGTGCTGTTTTTGCTTTTGAAGCCATGACAAAAAAGCGTCTAAGATAGGCTTGCTTTGTTTTAGACGTTCTTCCTACCGATCTTTAGGATCTAATTTTTTTCATTTACGTTCCACCGCAAACAGTTGGTTACAGAAATTCAGACCTTCCGTTGCGGTCACTGGTGTCACGCTATGGGCAGGCATGGATTTTAGGGCGTCTGTAAATCCTCTACGCGCATGAGCCCAACAACCAACCAAGGTTACGTTTGGCACTTGATGGTATCCTGCGTATCCATCCACCTGCAAATAGCCTTGAAAACCGTTTAGGAAATTCTTCGGGTTTTCCCCAGCTCTCGTTTCCTGATAATCATAAAGGATGATAGGCGGACCTTCTATTCCTGTCTGATACTGCCATAAATAGGAGGTAGAAGTAGCCGGTCTTCCAGGTTCCTGAAGAACCTGAAGGGTGGTTTCATCGGCATGAATAATATCAAGCGTTAGAAGATGCTCATTCATCCGATGATACAGCACACTCAGCCATCGTTCCGCTCCTTTGACCATCCAATTGGCAAAGGTTTGTCGAGAAAGAGGCATGCCCATTCGTTGAAACTGTTTTTCTTGGCGATATAACGGGAGCCCCTCTGCATATTTTTGCGTCATAATATGCGCCAAAATAGAAGGAGAGGCAAAACTGCCCGGAATGACGGATTTCGGTCTAGGCGCTGTTTGAATAGGTGTTTCGATCTCATGGTGCTCACAATGGCGACAAGAATAGACATATTGCACGTGTTTGACTACTTTTCATTCCGCAGGAATATAGACAAGTTCTTGGCGTACTTCCGTACTCATTTCATGCAGGTCTCCACCACAACACGAACAGACCTGCTCTTCATCGGATAAACGGTATTCGACCGTTTCCACCGGCAGGTTTTCCAGCATCGCTTCGCGGTGACCGCGTGTTTTCCGACGGCGCTGATAACGAATGGACTCCAACGTAGGTTCCGGCAACTCAAGGTTGGATTCGTTTTCTACGTCGTTGAATAGTTCCGATTGACCGGGAAGGGTTTTTTCGCTCGAAACGCCAAAACGTTTATGTTGCAGAAGGCGAAGTTGTTCTTCATACTATTTTAATTTGGCTTCCAACTCCTGTTGTTTCGCCTGTCATTCTGCATTTTGCTTTTCCAGCATTTCCAATCGTTGGAGGAGATCTTCCGGTGTAAGATTGGAATGAGGGAATTTCACTGTTGTTTTCATCTCTTCGTTATACAACAAAACAGCGGAATTCCCTGAATTTTTATTATTTAAATAACTTTCTTTGCGGTTACCGCCGAATGGGCTTGTTTCTGTTCCAGTGATAGTCCATCGAGTAACCATCGTAATTGGCGCGGACTAATTTTTAAAGGTTCTAAGCTATGATCAGAAGACCAATCAAACGTTCCACGTTCGAGTCGGCGATAATATAACCAAAAACCGTTATGATCCCAATGAAGAATTTTCCATTTATCCCGTCCACGATTGCAGAACACAAAAAGGCTAGAAGAAAAGGGATTGAGCTGAAATTCTTCTTGGACGATGGCTGCCAACCCGTCGATGGATTTTCGCAAATCGGTACTCCCTCGAGCGAGGTACACATGGGTCACCGTTGCCGCATTCAACATAACGTTTTCAACACCTTCACCACATCGGCAAAAAGCGAAGGATGAAATCCTTGCTTCACTTCTATAGAAAATTCGCCGATTTTCACTTGGATGGAATCGTCTTCATGGATCGATGGATCTGTCATCACAACGGATGCCCATTTTGTAGAGGGGTTTGGTGTAGCGTTGGAACCTTCGAGCCGTTTGAGCCAGTACTTCAGCTGATGAACTTTTACATCATGGATTTCACACCATTTTGCTTGGGTAAGCCCACTCGCTCGGTAGGAGATAATTTGCTGTTCCCACTCCTGTCTTCATTCGTTTTTGTCCATACCAAAACTCCTTTAATAAAGATTTCTAAAGAAATGATGGCACGGATATAGGGGCAAAACTAGGTGGGAAGAATTTGACGCTTGCAGAGAAAGTATTGGACAGATAAAATTGCGAACTTGGTCCTCATTAGCAAGAGAAAAAATAGTTCGTTAAGCAACCTAGATTTTAAACAGAAAAAGGAACGTTACTTAAAAGGACATATGGACGTTTTCAAAGGGAGCAAGGTATTTATTGACCAGAAAGACGAGTGGACACCAAAGGTTTTAGAAGAACGGCAACGACAAATTATCGATTTATTGGCAAGACGCCCATGAACAATGAAACACAGGAGGATAATAAATGGCTGTATATCAATTTTACGCAATCATTCAAAAAGTAGAGGAGGACGACTGCTATATCGTCACTTTTCCTGATCTAGACAATTGCTTTACCCAAGGATACACGTTGGTGGAGGCAGTAGAGATGGCAGAGGATGTATTGTTGACGATGCTCGACTATATGGAAGATGTAGGAGAGGACATTCCTGCTGCTTCTTCTGTCGAAAAGCTAAAGGACATCTTGCCTAACGGTGCCAGCCTTGTAAATATTGAGATTGATACAGATACGCTTACATGAACTATATAAGTTGAAATTTTGTTTTACATCTAGCTTACTACTTCCCACGTTATACCATATCAGCTCGTATTGAGATAAAAGCAGAAACGAAAAATCGAAAAGGCAGAAAAGCTTGTGTTCAGCTATATGATTCTAGGTTCATCACCACAACATGTACTTGACAAGTGATACGCTTTCTTGAACAAGAATGTGCAAAAATCATTGGTTTGCTGATTCTTCCTCGCAAGCGTCAGAAGAGCCTGTTATAAAAAATCAAGCACAACTTTTGGTGAAGAGCCTGATTCCTATGTTTTTAGTAAAATAATGGATAATCAACACTCATGAAATATAACCCCTAGTGCTAGATAAAATCGAGTAAGCATAAAAATAGCCCTTGCCTGCGGATCTCCTGTAGAATGAAAGTGCCAACCATCGTTCGAAAGGGGAATCCCCATGCAAGGGCACTTTCATTTTACTAAAGATCATGAGAATATTCGAAAAAAATATGCAAATTCACTAATTGCATAGCCCGCGTTCATCACGCTCGTCCCCTTTGTTCATTGATGGACAGGGGCATTTTGTTTTTATTAAAAAAATAGTATTTTTCATTTGGTTACTTTTTTGATAAAATAAAAAGTAATCTTAATTTTCATAAAATAGAAGGGGCAAGGAGGAAGAACATGCAACTTTTTCAGCCAGGGTCGCTATTATTAAATCGACTCAAGTTTGGAAAAAAATTTATGCTCTTATTTATTATTTTTATTTTTTCCCTTGTGACGATCGGAACGTTTTACATTCGCTCGCTAGGGGAAAAAGCAGCATTTGTTGAATACGAAAAGATGGGTTTAGTATATATGGAAGATTTTTCAATCGGGTTGCAGGCGTTACAACAACATCGAGAAGCAACATTGCTTTACCTATCTGGGGATACAGCGAGTGAACAGAAGGCGAAAAAAGCAGAACAACAATTAGATCAGCTCGTAAAGCATGTACAAACGATCCAACAACGATACAATGATCCGTTTTCTGTCCAAAAGCAATGGAAAGATTTAGCGAACACTTGGCAACAAATGAAAAGCGGCTGGAAAACGTACACGATGGATGAAACGGTGTCGCGCCATAACATTATTGTCAATAGTTTAATAGAAATAATGATGACCGTGGCGGACCGTTCCAATTTAACGCTTGATAACAACATTGATAACAATTATTTATCCCGTGTCATGGTCGAAAAAGTGCCAGCGTTAACGGAACTGATTAGTTCCGCACAGGCGCTTGGTGTGAAAATGGCGTTTAGTACACAAATTTACGAGATGGATCAATCAAAAATGACGTATTTTCTCAATGCTATCGACAATTCGCTCAATTCGTTGAACCATTCGGCAGCACTCATGTTTATGGACGACAAGCCGCTGAAAAATAAATTTGAAGAATATAAAAGTACGGCGATGACGGAAGTCATTAGCATGTCCGGTATGATGAACAAAGAGTTTTTAATGGTCGGACAAGTATCCATAAAACCGACCGAGCTGTACGAACGTACGAACCGAGCACATGAAAAGCTATACAGCATGGAACAATTTATGATGAAATTGTTAGCGGAGCGAATTAACGATCGTTATGATTCGTTACATACGAGCAAATGGCTGACGATTTCGATAATTGTGCTTGCATCGTTGTTGATGGTCTATTTGTTTGTAGCGTTTTATTTTTCTGTTCGCCATCATATTACGCTCATTGAAGCAAACATGAAACAAGCAGCAACCGGCGATTTAACGGTGAAGATGAATATTCAAACGAACGACGAATTTGCCCAAATTGCCAAATCGTTTAATGAGCTCATCGAATCGTTCCGCTCCATTATTTCTGTTAACCAGCAAATGACGGAAGAAGTATCGGCAGCCTCTGAAGAGTTAACGGCGATTACAGAAGAGACGATGCAAGCAACGGGACAAGTCGCGGCAACGATCGAAAGCGTGGCCATTGGCGCCGAACAACAACTGAAACATGCAGAACAAAACACGGAATCGATTCAAGAGTTGCTGCATGATACGCACTATATTGCGGAGCGTGCGAAACAAGTGGCGTCTTCTTCTGTCGCCATGACAAACGAGGCACAAAGTGGAAGCGATTCGGTGCAACAAATGATTCAGCAAATGGCGAATGTGAACGAGCTTGTGTCGCAATCGTCACACCTCATTCAAACGCTTCATGAGCGTTCGAACAATATTGGTCAAATGACGCAAATGATTACAGCGATTGCCGAACAGACAAATTTGTTGGCGTTAAATGCGGCAATTGAAGCGGCAAGGGCTGGCGAACACGGTCGTGGATTTGCGGTCGTTGCTGATGAAGTGCGGAAACTCGCAGAGCAATCGTCGCAATCTACGAAACAAATCCATAACCTATTAAGCGAAATTCAGCATGATACGTCGAATTCAATGACAGCGATGGAGCATGTGTTACAGGAAGCGGAGAAAGGCGTTGAAGTTGCAAACCATACAGGTGCAATTTTCAGTAAAATTTTACAAGCAACACATGACGTAACTGAGCAAATTAACGATGTGTCCTCCAGACTTTCGTTGATGGAAACATCGCTTCAAACGCTTTCCGCGACGATTCAAGAAACTGAGCACATTTCGAAAGAATCGGGCCAGCAAACCCAAATGGTTGCCGCGGCTTCCGAACAGCTGCTCGCTTCCATGCAGGAAATTTCTTCTTCTGTGCAATCACTCAACGACAAAGCGCAAGACTTGTTTGAAGCGGTAGAGAGATTTAAGCTTTAGAATGCATTCTCCCTTAGCGTGGCTAAGGGAGAATTTTTATGGGAAAATAATAAAATAATTGAAAATAAGATTTCAATTTCAATTTTTATATTATTTATGTAATAAAAGATAAAAAATGTTGAAATAACAAAAAGATTGTAATAATATACTTATATAAAATCAAAAAATAAACAATTTTCAGTTTAATAGAAGGTGGTCACTTGTTGAAACAGTCAGTGTTACAAATTGAACATTTACGAGTTTCTTTCCGAATTCATGAGGAATATTACGCAGCGGTCGATGATGTTTCTTTCACTGTTCACGAAAGTGAAGTGCTTGCGATTGTTGGGGAGTCAGGTTGTGGAAAAAGCGCACTTGCCCTTTCGATTATTGGATTACATCCGCCGGAACGGACAAAATTAGAAGGATCCGTCATGTTTAAAGGGAACAACCTTTTGGCACAATCGGTACAAGCATTAAATCAAATTCGCGGAAAAGATATCGGCATGATTTTTCAAGATCCGCTGACAGCGTTAAATCCGCTCATGACCGTTGGCAAGCAAATTGAAGAAAGCATGGACTATCACACTGCGCTATCGGCTGCTGAGAAACGAAACCGGACGCTAGAATTGCTTGAACGTGTTGGCATTCCAAATCCCGCACAGGTGTATAACCGTTATCCTCATGAATTGTCAGGAGGGATGCGACAACGCGTAGTAATTGCGATTGCAATTGCTTGTAATCCAACGTTAATCATTGCCGATGAGCCGACGACTGCGTTAGATGTAACGATTCAAGCACAAATTATTCGTTTATTAAAAGACTTACAGCAACAAATGAACACGGGAATTATTTTAATTACCCATGATTTAGGGGTAGTTGCCGAAATGGCCGACCGGGTCGCTGTCATGTATGCAGGAGAAATTGTCGAACTCGCAGATGTACATACACTATTTACTCGCCCGTTGCACCCGTATACCCGTTCGTTATTGCAGTCCATCCCTTCCTTGCAAACTCCAAAAGAAACACTTCATGTTATTCAAGGGATCGTTCCACCATTGACGAAACTTCCGAGAACTGGCTGCAGATTCCGTACAAGAATTAGTTGGATAGACGAGTCCACCCATGAATCGCATCCTATATTGCGGGAAGTCGAACCTAATCATTGGGTTCGCTGCACGTGCTACCAACATTTTTACTTTCCCGACGGGGGTGAAAAGGCATGACATTTCTCCAAGTGAATCGACTAAAAGTATATTATCCGGTGCGCGGTGGGTTTTTTCGAACGGTCATCGGGCATGTGAAAGCGGTCGATGAAATTAGCTTTGAATTACAAAAAGGGGAAACGTACGGATTAGTCGGGGAATCGGGATGTGGGAAAACGACAACGGGACGAACGATTGTTGGCTTAGTGAAAGCAACAGGGGGAGAAATTTTGTTTGACGGAAAAGATTTGACGAAACTAAGTCGCCGTGAATTCGCTCAGCACCGAAGAGACATTCAAATGATTTTTCAAGATCCGTACTCTTCTCTTAATCCAAAGAAGCGGGTATTAGACATTGTCGCAGAGCCGCTGCGCAATTTTGAAAAACTATCTCCGCAAGAAGAAAAACGAAAAGTACAATACTTCATTGAAAAAGTAGGATTGCATCCGGACTCCGTCTATAAATATCCACATGAATTTTCCGGTGGCCAGCGGCAACGTATCGGCATTGCCCGTGCGTTAACGCTCAATCCAAAGCTAATCATTGCTGACGAACCGGTATCTGCGCTTGATGTGTCGGTGCAGGCTCAAGTGTTAAATTTTATGAAAGACATTCAAAAAGAATTTCAGCTTACGTATTTGTTTATTAGCCACGATTTAGGAATAATTCGCCATATGTGCAATCGGATTGGCATTATGTACAGAGGACAATTTGTCGAGGAAGGGACGAGCGAAGATATATTTCAAAATCCGCAACATATTTATACAAAGAGACTGCTGTCGTCTATTCCGAACGCTGACCCGTTAAAACGGCAAGAGCAGCAAAAACTACGACAACAAATCGAGAAAGACTATGAACAATCGTATGCTCGCTATTTTGATGCGGAAGGAAGAGCGTATCCGCTAAAACGTATTTCCAACACCCATTTGGTGGCGATTCCGTAAGAGAGGGGGGAAGAGGATGGTCAAATTTATATTGCGACGTATCGTGATGATGATTCCGCAACTATTTATTTTAAGTGTACTTATTTTTCTGCTGGCAAAAGCGATGCCAGGGGACGCTTTAACAGGGCAGCTAGCGAACAACCCAAAAATGGATGCGCAAACGTTAGCCGAGATGAGAGAAAAATTAGGGCTAAACGACCCTCTATATGTTCAATATACACGATGGATAAAAAATTTACTTCATGGAGATTTAGGTTTGTCATACGTCCATCAACAGCCTGTGACCGATTTATTGGCAGGGAGAATGTGGAATACGGTGTTGCTTTCCTTATGCATTCTTGTCTTAACGTATGCGATTGCTGTACCGTTAGGAGTGATTTCTGGTCGTTGGCAAGATTCGTGGGCAGATAAGCTCATTGTTGGATATAGCTATGTTAGCTTTGCGACTCCGCTATTTATTTTCGCCCTCATTATGCTCTTTCTGTTCGGGTTTAAGCTCGGATGGTTTCCAACGGGCGGTAGCGTCGATATTCAACTAGAAGAAGGGACATGGGATTATTACATAAGTAAGTTTAACCATCTTTTATTGCCTTCTTTATCAGGCGCGTTAATTAGTACGGTCGGAATCATTCAATACTTGCGAAGCGAAATTATTGATACGAAAGTAAAAGATTTTGTTCGCACCGCAAGGGCAAAAGGAGTGCCGGAAGCGAAAATTTATTCGCGTCATATTTTGCGCAACTCGTTTTTGCCGATCGCCGCTTTTTTAGGCTATGAAATTACTGGATTAATTGGAGGATCTGTTTTTTTAGAATCTATTTTTAGTTACCCAGGTATCGGCCAGCTTTTTCTTCAGTCGATTATGCAGCGGGATTATAGCGTCGTCACAGCACTTGTGATGATTTCCGGGCTCGCGACATTAGTCGGGACATTGTTATCCGACATCATTTTAAGCGCTGTCGATCCGAGGATAAGAATCGAGTAGAGCAGGGCGGAGGAATGTATTGACACAAAATCAAGATCTACCTATGAAGACACTATATACGGGGGAAGAGAGTGCGCCAATGTATGTTACTCGAATTTTTCTTGATTAGTGAGAAAAAGACAGTAATCACGAACATGGATCGGTTCATGGATTTTTGAAACAGCACTTGGATTGCGGTGATTATACGGGTTGTGCAACAACATTTGTTTAATCGCTTGTTCGGGTTCGATTTCTTTGAATCATTTCGAAAAAAGAAAGCATTCCTGTTAGAAAGGTTTTGGGGGACTTGAAAGAAAAAAGCCCTCTTGGTATGATGCAGGGGTACCAACAAACACCTATCATCCAACCAAGGAGGACTTACTATGAATTGTACACAAAATCGCAAAATTGAACAAGTCACCGATCAAACATTAGTGATTGGAATGGATATTGCCAAGCAAAAACATTACGCAGCGATCGTGGACGCACGAGGTCGGGTACTGAAAAAGTCGTTTCCGGTGTTCCAGTCGAGATTCGGATTTGAACAGTTCTATGCGTTGATCCAAGAGGCGATGAGGGAGTTTGGCAAAACGGAAGTGATCGTCGGAATCGAACCGACCGGACATTACTGGTTGAACCTCGCCTACTTCCTCGAGGAAAAAGGGATCCCGTTGGTGATGGTTAACCCGATGCACGTCAAACGGTCGAAAGAACTCGACGACAACTTGCCAACGAAGCATGATGCCAAAGACGCCCTAGTCATCGCAAGACTGGTCAAAGACGGACGTTTTAGCTATCCACGTATTCTCCATGAGGTGGAGGCGGAATTGCGGGCAGGAAGTACGTTTCGAGAGTCATTAATCAAGGAACGGAATGCCGTCCACAATCAAATGATTCGTTGGCTGGATCGGTACTTCCCTGAGTTTGTGCAGGTGTTTCCGTCGTTTGGCAAAATGGCATTGGTGGTGTTAGAAAAAACGCCATTTCCGATGGACATCGCAAGTCAGACGATAGAGGGGCTCATGGAGCGTTATCGGCAAAGCGAGGCGCTAAAATGCCCACAGAAACCGAAAGTGCAAAAGCTGTTAGAGATGGCTCGCCATTCGATTGGCATCACGGAAGGACAACAGATGGCCCGTATCGAAATCGCCACGTTGGTCCGCCGATATCGCCAATTGGAACAAGAGATCGCAGCGTTGACGGAAGAGTTAACTGCCCTTGCACAAACGACGGTCGAATATGAATGGCTCCAAACGATTCCGGGGCTAGGAGAGGCGACGATCATTGAACTGTTGTCGGAAATCGGGAGTTTTCATCAGTACCAAGATCCGCGGCAATTGATCAAATTAGCGGGCTTGACGTTGAAAGAACACTCGTCTGGACAACACAAGGGGCAAAAACGAATCTCGAAGCGAGGACGAAGACGGCTACGCGCCCTTCTCTTTCGGGTGATGATACCACTCATCCGCCATAACAAGGCGTTCCGAACGTTGCACGAGTACTATACGACACGTCCCGTCAATCCGTTGCGTAAGAAGCAATCCATTGTGGTGTTATGTGGCAAGCTATTGAAGATTCTATACGCGGTTTGTGTGAAACAACAAGCATTTGATGAGGAACGAATGATGCAAGATATCTTCTCCTCCACTCAAGCACAGGCAGCCTAGAGCCGCCTCCTTTGACAAGAAAAACTGTCTAAACAACCAGATGACACGGAGAAGCTGGCACGATTTTATACATTCGACCTCGAGTCCCTAAGAAAGCTTAGCCGGCCTCTGCCTGGTGAAGAGACCGAACGAAGGAATGTAGGCACAAGGATGCCCAGAGACATGGGAGGGTTCGTCCTCATCAGCTATGCAGAGATCCAAGGTGCATCACATACACATCCATCCACTGCAGAAAAAAATACCCAGCAGTGACCGCGAAGCGCACCATGGATTGTTAGATATCAACAAAAATGAAAAAGTATGTAATGAGTTTTGTCGAAAAATATTTTTTTGGCACCCCTAAGATGCCAAGAAACCTTGATATATCAACATTTCTAGAGGGATGTATAAGATTATGATGATGTTTTATGAAAAAAAGGGGGGATGCAACAGCAACAAGAAAAAGGTGTGACTAATCCAAAACATTATAAGGTAGGTGGCATTTTGCTTTTACGAAACGTAGACTTTCTGAAAAAAGGGAAATAGTCATGAAAGTTCTCTTATTAGTTATTTCATGGTTTATTATTTTATTCAGCTTGATGATTTAAAATTCCGATGCGTTCATTTATTGGTTTAATCCAAACGTAGTATCAATTAGTGATGAAAGATATTTTTATACTTTGGTGCCTACCTTTTTCAATATCCTACTTTTATTTTTCCAAATTAAGTTTTTGATGGTTAGAGAGAGAAAAACAACTATCCATAACATCTTGTTTGTTACGCTTATTATTAATAGTATATTGTTTTTATATTATGCGCTTTACCAATTTTTTTAATCAATTCAAAATTATTGCTTCATCACTACAGCATGTACTTGACAAGCAATACGGTTTCCTGTGCAAAGATATGCAAACACCATTGATTGACTGATTTTTCTCACAAGTGTAAATAGGGAGGGGGATAAGAGTGAAAAAAACAGAACATTCACCCTTTTCTGTTCTGTGGCGGGAAGTAGTGAAAGATAAACTGGCGCTTAGTTCTTTTTTGCTTCTTTCGCTCATTCTATTAATTGTATACGGGGCTTCCATTGCATTGGATCAAGAAGAAATTGTCAAAGTTGATCTTTTGTCCATCTACGCCCCGCCGTCTGCCGAGCATTGGCTAGGAACAGACTATGGTGGAAGGGATATTTTAGGACAACTCATTATTGGGACGAAAAATTCGTTTACCATTGGTCTAGCCATCACACTTATGACCGGGTTTATTGGTCTAACGGTTGGTTTGATCGCGGGATATTTCGGCGGTGTCATTGACAATACCATTATGCGCATCATCGATTTTATCCTCGTCTTACCGTTTTTAATGTTAGTGATTGTTTTTGTGGCGATCGTTCCGAAATACAACGTGTTTACGTTTATTTTGATTATGAGCGCTTTTCTATGGACAGGAAAAGCAAGGCTCATTCGGGCAAAGACGTTAGCGGAACGAGAGTTGGACTATGTGAGCGCCTCGAAGACGCTCGGCACGCCCGATTGGAAAATCATCATTCGTGAAATATTACCGAACTTAAGCTCCATTATTATTGTTAATTTAACGCTGAATCTTGCGGGCAACATCGGAATTGAATCGGGGTTAAGTTATTTAGGATTCGGCCTGCCAGAAAGTACCCCAAGTTTAGGGACGTTAGTCAGCTATGCGACAAATCCGGATGTGTTGCAAAACAAATGGTGGGTTTGGTTACCTGCATCATTACTTATTTTAGTAATGATGTTGTGTATAAATTTTATCGGCCAAGCGTTAAAACGTGCGGCTGATGCAAGACAACGATTAGGATAAAGGGGGAGATGGAAGTGAAAAAAAGGTATTGGAAGTTTTTTAGCGTGCTAGCCGGACTGTCACTCGTATTGTCCGCATGCACCGACTCCACGAGCAGCAATCCAAAAAAAACCAACAGAGCAAACCGCACCAAAAGAAAACATCGGCAATTTCCCGATGACGGTCAAAAACGATGGAAAGATTGTCGACGGAGTCCTTACGTATGGGTTAGTGTCAGATACACCGTTTGAGGGGACACTAAACTACGCCTTTTACACAGGGCAGCCGGATGCGGAAATTTTGCAGTTTTTTGATGAATCGCTATTCCGCACAAACGGAGACTACGAGATTACGAATGATGGTGCCGCAACGTACGAGCTTTCTGCAGACAAAAAAACGATGACAATTAAAATTAAAGACAACGTGAAGTGGCATGATGGGGAGCCGGTGAAGGCAGAAGATTTAGAGTATGCGTATTTAGTTATCGGCAATAAAGATTATACAGGGGTGCGTTATGGAGATGCGCTCATCCAAGATATTGTCGGCATGGATGAGTACCATAGCGGAAAAGCATCAACGATTTCTGGCATTAAAGTAGTCGATGAAAAAACGCTTACAATTACGTGGAAACACGCGAATCCATCGGTTTTAACTGGAATTTGGGCATATCCGCTGCCAAAGCATTATTTAAAAGATATTCCAATTAAGCAATTGGCTCAATCAGATAAAATCCGTAAAAATCCGATCGGTTTCGGACCATTCAAAGTGAAGAAAATCGTCCCAGGGGAATCGGTGGAAATGGTGCGCAACGATGACTATTATGGCGGAAAGCCAAACTTAAAAGGCGTCATTGTGAAAGTCGTCAGCCCGAAAGTTGTTCTACAATCGTTGAAAAAAGGCGAAATCGATCTCGCGGAGTTCCCAACCGACCAATACGTTGGAGCAAAAGGAACGAAAAATATTCAATTCGTTGGCAAAATCGACTTAGCGTACAACTATATTGGTTTTAAACTAGGACATTGGGATGCGAAAAAGCAAGAAAACGTCATGGACAATCCAAAATTCCAAGACAAACGATTGCGCCAAGCGATGGCATACGCGATTGACAACAAGTCAGTTGGCGACAAACTGTACCACGGGCTGCGTTTCCCTGCGACAACATTAATTCCGCCGTCTTTCCCAGGCTACCATGATAAAGAAGCAAAAGGGTATTCGTATGACCCAGAAAAAGCGAAAAAACTGTTAGATGAGGCAGGGTATAAAGATAAAGACGGTGACGGACTTCGTGAAGATCCAAATGGAAAGAAATTCACGATTCATTTCCTTTCGATGAGCGGCTCTGATGTAGCGGAACCGTTAGCGAAGTTTTATATGCAATGTTGGAAAGATGTCGGATTGGATGTTCAATTAGTCGACGGTCGATTAGCGGAGTTTAACTCATTCTATGATATGGTCGAAAAAGACGATCCGAAAGTCGATGTATTCGCCGCAGCTTGGGGAACAGGAACGGACGTCGATCCATATGGTTTATACGGTCGCAACGTCATGTTCAACTATTCGCGTTGGGTGAACGAGAAAAACGATGAACTATTAGAAAAGGGACATTCGGAACAAGCATTTGATAAAGCATATCGGAAAAAGGTGTATAACGAATGGCAAGCGTTAATGAACGAGGAAGTTCCTGTTATTCCAACGTTGTATCGCTCGGCGCTTTATGCAGTGAACAACCGAGTGAAAAACTTTACGGTTGACCCGAGTTCGAAGTTAACGTGGAAAGATGTCGGGGTCACTGCAGAGAAGCCGGAAGTAGAATAATCGTAAGGAGCGGTTCGAGAAAAGAACCGCTCTGCTTATTGTCTTGCGTGTGAAAACTACGCTATACTATGGAGAAGGGGGAGATGATTCATGGAAGAAAAAGTTGTACATGCTGTGCAAGATGAGTATCCAGATGATTTTGCGTGGTGTTATGGGTGCGGACGTTTGAACGAGCATGGTTATCATTTTCGCACTGGCTGGCAAGGAGAACAGACGGTGACGATTTACACACCAAGTCCAGAGCATACGGCCATTCCAGGCTTTGTATACGGTGGGGTGATTGCGTCGCTCATTGACTGCCACGGAACAGGTTCTGCCTCACTTGCCTTACATCGTAAAAACGGCTATGAACTAGGAAGTGGAGAAGCACCGCCACGCTTTGTGACCGCTTCGTTGAATGTCGAGTTTCTCAAGCCGACTCCACAAGGTGTTCCGCTCAAGGCGATTGGAACGGTCGAAGAAATTCATCCGAAAAAATGGAAAGTAAAGACGGAAGTGTATGCAGAAGATACCCTTTGCGCTCGCGGTGAAGTCATCGCGGTCGTCATGCCGAAGACGTTTTTACAACCAACAGAATGAAAGCGAATACATAACGCCTGTTCGCACAACGGGCGTTTTTTCTTTTTGGGCGTCATGTATAATAAAGAAAAGGGGATTGCAGAAGGGAGAATAAACATGAAGGGGACAAACCTTGATTGGCCATCCGATGAAAGGAAGTTTTCTTCCTTGCATGAACTCGTCGATTTTATTTCGGCAGCGATTCATTGTCCAGTGACGATTGAATCGCGCGATTTAGAATTAATGGCATACAGTGGAAACCATAATGCGCCTGATGCGGTGCGGATGAGTACGATTTTAAGCAAACGAGCAGCAGCGCACGTCGTCCATTATTTGCATGAAACAGGCTGGATTGAGCGTATTGAGGCGGCGGACGGTGTCGTCAAAATTCCGCCATTGCCAGAAATCGGGCTTGGCGCACGCACTGTTGTTTGTTTGAAAAATGGTCAACATATATATGGATATTTATGGGTGCAAGAAACGAAAGGTGAACTTAGTGAAGAAGGGGAGCGGTTTTTGCTGAAGGCGGCGAAAACAGCCACAAAGCTGCTAGAACAAAAGGTGAGCGTAACGAAAAAGCGTCAAGAAGAAATTCAGCACTGGTTATTACGGTTGCTTCAACCGGATGACGTTAGCGAGCACGATGTGAAAATGGAAGCACAGTTCAAAGGGATTCAGTTGCCCGCTGCTTTCGTTGTCATGCTTTTTCGTGTGTTAGCAGCGGACAAAAAAGAAACGCTCCACCAATATATGACGTTTTTAACGAAATTGCTCGGCAACTCGGTCTTTTTTATCGAACATCACGACCAGTGGATGGTCATCATTGGAACGATGAGCGAGGCAACTGTGGCTAAAAATCAAGCGAAAACGTTGCTTGAAAAGTTAGAAAATGATTTTCTTTGCGATTTGCAACGGGATGTCGTTGTCGGTGTTGGCCAGGAATACCGAAGTTTGCTTGATTTAAGAAAAAGTTACGCCGAAGCGGCGGAAGTAATGAACATTAAGCAACAATTTCAAATCCCGCTTCCCCACTTTTACGAATCGCTTGGCATTTACCGTTGGCTTCCGATGGTTTATGAGCAATATAAGCGAAAAGGCTATAAAAATGAGCAGCTGCAGAAACTACAAAAATATGACGAGGAAAACCAAACAGAGCTTTTGGAAACATTACGGCAATACATCAAATATGATGGCAACGCGACCAAAACAGCGGAACATTTATATGTGCACCCGAACACGCTGCATTATCGGCTAAAACGAATTCAAGAGCTTACCGGTCTTTCGCTATCAGACTTTGAACAACGAATGATGCTCTACCTTGACTTGCTTTTTTTCCAATATAAGGGTTAATTTGTGTGCTGTGCACAAATCAAACGTACTATCCTTATCGACCGTGAACAAAGAATTTTCACAAAATATTCATTATAATGTTCATAAAATGGACAAAAGGAGTCGAGGGCATTGGCAGTACGTTATCAACACGAACCGTTTACCGATTTTTCAGTCTACCAAAACGAAAAAGCGTTTCACGCAGCATTGCAATACGTGCAAACACAACTCGGAAAAGAATATCCGCTCATCATTGGTGGAAAGCGTGTAACGACGGAAGAGAAAGTAGTTTCCTATAACCCAGCAAACAAAACAGAAGTCGTTGGCATTGTTTCCAAAGCGACGAAAGCGCTCGCAGACGAGGCGATGGAAGCAGCGCTTCATGCGTTTGAAACGTGGAAAAACGTAACGCCAGAAGCGCGCGCTAACGTATTATTCCGTGCGGCAGCCATTTTGCGGCGCAGAAAACATGAGTTTTCCGCTTACTTAGTGAAAGAAGTCGGTAAGCCGTGGAAAGAAGCAGATGCCGATACGGCAGAAGCGATTGATTTTCTCGAATATTATGCACGGCAAATGATTTCTCTAAAAAATGGTGTTCCGGTACTTAGCAGAAGCGGCGAACGTAATACGTTCCGTTACATTCCGCTAGGTGTTGGACTCATCATTTCTCCATTCAACTTCCCGCTTGCAATTATGGCAGGAACGACGGTGGCGGCAATCGTCACTGGCAATACCGTTATTTTACGTCCATCCGATCGCGCGCCGATCGTTGCGGCAAAATTTGTCGAAGTGATGGAAGAAGCGGGGCTTCCTGCGGGGGTCTTAAACTATTTGCCAGGTGGAGAGGCGGAAGTTGGTGAATATTTAGTCGAGCATCCGCAAACGCGTTTTATTTCGTTTACTGGTTCGCGGGCGGTCGGTTGCCGCATTTACGAGCGCGCGGCGATCGTTCAGCCTGGGCAAAAATGGCTCAAGCGCGTCATTGCCGAAATGGGCGGAAAAGATGCAATTATCGTTGACAAAGAAGCAGATTTAGAATTGGCAGCACAATCGATCGTCGCGTCAGCGTTCGGGTTTTCCGGACAAAAATGTTCGGCATGCTCGCGGGCAATTGTGCTAGAAGACGTGTACGAACAAGTATTGAATCGCGTGGTAGAATTAACGAAACAATTAACGGTCGGCAACCCAGAAGAACAATGCACGTTGATGGGACCGGTCATCGACCAAGCGGCGTATAATAAAATTATGAGCTATATTGAAATTGGCAAGCAAGAGGGAAAGCTTATGACAGGCGGCGAAGGGGACGACTCCAAAGGGTTCTTTATCCAGCCGACGGTGTTTGCTGATGTTGCACCGACGGCACGCCTTATGCAAGAAGAAATTTTCGGGCCGGTCGTTGCGTTTACGAAAGTAAAAACGTTCGATGAGGCGTTAGAAGTCGCGAATAATACGGACTACGGCTTAACCGGTGCGGTCATTTCTAACAACCGTGCGCACTTAGAAAAAGCGCGGGAAGAGTTCCATGTCGGTAACCTCTATTTCAATCGTGGCTGCACAGGTGCCATTGTCGGGTATCATCCGTTTGGTGGCTTTAATATGTCTGGTACGGATTCAAAAGCAGGCGGTCCTGACTATTTACTTCTTCACATGCAAGCGAAAACGGTATGTGAGGCGTTTTAGGAGGGAAGCAGCGTGATCGAAACGGTATCGAAAAATGTATTTTTATCGATTTCAAAAAGCAAAATGCTCAATCAAGCAGCGCGCAAATGGGGGCTCCGCTTTGGTGCT